>JAPLQT010000066.1:92438-110926 GCA_026399515.1 Pseudomonadota bacterium
GCGGGCGCGTTCCGCACCGCGACCACCAGTTCACCGCTTTGCTCCGGCGGATTGACACGTGAGCAAGCGGCCAGTGCCATCAAGAGAAACAGGCCAAAACCCGACAGCCAGGGCATGCCGCGACCTCCCTCTGTGCTCGTAGTGGCAGCAACGGGTGTCGCTGCGGTCTTCAGTGCTGGCGGTGTTAAAGTGCTACAATGCGCGCCGTCGGAGAGGTGGCAGAGTGGTCTAATGTACCTGACTCGAAATCAGGCGTAGGTTCAAACCTACCGTGGGTTCGAATCCCACCCTCTCCGCCAACAACCACGCCCATTGCTCAATGGGCGTTGTTATTTTCTATTCTTCAACAACCCACAAACAATCCGTCAAGCTTGCGTCAATAGCTGTCGAAAAGCCTGCTTGGCGGTGATCGCTGCCCGCGAGAATACCAGAAAAGACCCAACTCGCCGTTGCGGACAGCGAGGACGGCGTCATTCAGGCGTTTTTGCGGGGTTCTTCCGCACGAATTCCCCATTTGACAGATTCCGTCGCGCTCAAGGAAGCCCCAGGTAATGCCGTTGACTTTGCCTTCCTTCCCGCCCTTCCGGAAGGCAATGTCCTACCTATCCATTCCGGAGCGTCTTTCTCTGTATCAATGATATGAAAACACTTTCCTAGTATGCATTTTCAGTAAAAACTGGCATTCTTAGCGCGCAATATGCATTTGGAGTTTCCCCCTACCCGACTACTTTCAAAAGGAGCAACAATCATGCTGCAATCCAATCATATCGAAATGCCTTCCATGGCCTCCCGTTTCGCTACTTCCGCGATGCCTGAAGCGAACAGAGCCGAGGTACAGACGCTGCCGTTCACTGTCAGGATTGCGCAAGATGAGACCGATATCGGCAAGGCGGTCAAAATCCGCCATGCCGCATATGCCCGGCATGTACCCGCGCTGGCCAGCAAGTTGACTCAGCCGGAGGAGTTCGATTTCGAGGAGGGCATGGTCGTGTTGCTCGCGGAGTCCAAGCTCGATGGCACCGCGCTCGGGTCGATGCGGATTCAGACCAACCAGTTTCGGCCATTGTTGCTTGAGGGGAGCGTCGAACTGCCGCTACAGTATGTCGGCAAGAGCCTGGCCGAAGCGACACGGCTGGGTGTTACGCAGGATCGAATGGGGCGCCTGGTCAAAATTATCATGTTCAAGGCGATGTTCATGTGGTGCTTCGAACACGGGGTGGACTGGATGGTGATTGCCGCGCGTTCGCCGCTCGACCGCCAATACGAAGCCTTGATGTTCGAGGATGTGTTCCCCGGCGTGGGTTTTCAACCCATGAGCCATGCCGGCAATATTCCCCACCGCGTCTTTTCGCACGAAATGGCGTCCGGGCAGAAACGCTGGGCCGAGGCTGCGCATCCCTTGTACGATCTGTTCTTCAATACCCAGCATCCGGATATCGACATCGGCGTGTCTGATTTTCCGGCATTCTCGCGCCACCTTAATTTCGATAACAAGCGGCAAAGTACCGATGTTCTCCGTCTGTCTTGATTTGAACTCAAGTATCGTATGATATGTACCGGATAATAGGTATCCAAATACGCTGGCGGCTGAGGGCTTGCATAGCCTCAGCCGGATAATCCGGCATGGCCAGTCCTGGCATCACGTGCCGATATTCGAGGCCGGCGATGCCCGACTTGCCTTTTTCGAATCATCTGAATACATACGGAAATGGAACTGGGGAAAACTATCGATCAAAGGGCCGTCCATCCCCTCTTGTTGAGCTTTTCGATTTATCTCGTTCCCGCTGCGATCGCAGTCGCAACGCTTCTGGCGTTGTTCCTATTCCCGCTAAACTACCCTGTCACCGAGGGAGAGATCGTCCCCTTTGAAGTCCTGAAGGATGCTTCCGCAAACCTCGATCCACAGCACGCCATCACGGAACTGCGACGCCAGAGCGCCGTTGAATACCACAGCACACTGCTCTCGGAGCAGCCGCATTGGTTGTTGTTTCCTGGGCAGGGAGAGACGGATAACAGCCGCCGGATGTTGATGGAAATCCCGTCGCGGCATGCCGTCGGCGTGGCATGCTGGGACGCCGGCTCCCTGACGCCGATAGGACGGGCCGATAGAGAAACCGCAACGGGCGGCATCATGGCTTCCCGCACCGGTTTCATCATCACCGAAGCCTCGGCGGATGCCGTCTTGTGTCGAGCCGAGTTCGTGGGACCGGCCCGGATTTCGGTTCAGCGATGGGACAGGACAAAGTATGACGTGGCCGAAAACGCGTTCCATCGGGACTCGGGTTTGCTCGAGGGCGGTCTCGTCATTCTCGCCATCTTCGTCTTCCTGGCCGCACTGATCAACCGCGAAGTCATTTACATCATCTTCGCCGGGTGGCTCATCGTCAACCTGCGCCTCGCCGCGATCTCGGTCGGCATGGATACCATGTGGCTGGGCAGGCAAATTCCCGCGGATTGGTTGAGCTTCTATCGAGAGGCCGTCATTACCGCCTACTATCTATTAACCGTCGTGCTTTTCCAGGTTCTCTTCCAGGAGGAACTGAAGCGGATCGGATTCGCCCGCCTTAAACAATGGTTGCAGTGGTCCTGCATCCCGATGCTGTTGCTGATCGCGTTCCCGTTCCGCATCTATCTTCCGGTGATGTGGGTCATGACCTTGTTCGCGGGTTCCGGCATCGTGTTCCTGATGATGCGCATCCTGTTTATAGCACGCTCGGATACCGCAATCTGGTTTGCCATCGCCTTGGTCATCGCGATGTTTTCAGGATTCAACGAGGTGATCGCCGCGGCGCTCGGGCTCAAGCAGTTGATCGGCGTTGTCAACAGCGTCACGGCAGCTCTGGCATCCAGCCTGATCGCCGCCTTGTCGATTGCGCAGCAGATGCGCACGGAACGGCTCGCGCGCGTCCAGGCGGAGGCCGAACTCAGGAAAACCTACCAGGAAATTCCGAGCGGCCTGTTTACGCTGGATATGGACGGCACCATATTGCGCGGCAACCCCGCCCTGCACGAGATGCTGGGGGTATACCAAGAGCGGGACGATGTCGATTTGAAGAGCTGGCCTGGATATTTCGGCAAAGACCAGTGGGACCAGATGCTACAGGCGATCCAATCGCAAGATACGGTCGAAATGGAAGTCCTGGAAAAATTGAAGGACCAGGATCGCTGGTTCCTGGTTAAAGCCAAGCACGTGGATGACAGCATCGAAGGATCGCTTCAGGACATCACCGCGCGAGTGAGCGCAAATGATCGCCTGAGCTACCTGGCCAATCACGATCCCCTGACCGGGGTGATCAACCGGCGGGGAATCGAAGATGCGCTCGATTCGGCGATCGAGGCGGTCGCCAGAGGGGAAGCGGTGTGCATCGCCTACCTTGACCTCGATAGATTCAAATTGATCAACGACCTCTACGGCCATGTCACCGGAGACCACGTACTGCAACAGGTGTGCGCCAGAATCAAACGCGTCGTCCCTGAGGGAAACGTGTTGGGAAGAATCGGTGGGGATGAATTCCTGATCATTTTCGAGCAATTGAACACGGATCAGGGCGCGAGCTTGTGCCAGCTCGTTATCGACGCCATCGAGCTGGATCCCTTCACGGTCGAACAGAAAGCCTTTCGTGTCGGCATCTCGATAGGCCTGGTCGAGCTTGGTCCGAAAATGTCCAGCGACGACGCGATCACCAGCGCCGACCGCGCCTGCAGCGAAGCCAAGCATGTCAGCCATGTGGTGGTGTTCGATTCCAATGCCCCCGATTTACTCGAGCAGGAGATCGAGTTGAACCTGCTCAAGCGCTTCAGCGAAAACAGCCCGCCCGAAGGATTGTTCCTGGTAATGCAGCCCCTGATGTCCTTGAAGAATCCCTACGCGGCCCTAAATTTCGAGGTGTTGCTGCGCATGCGTCGTGCGGACAACGCGATAGAACCGGCATGGCGAGTCATCACCGCGGCGGAAAAGAACGGATTGATAGCGATCATCGATCGATGGGTGCTCAGGAATATCCTGGAATGGATCGACGAACATTATGACCGCCTGGGGACGACACGCTTCATCGACGTCAATATGAGCGGAGGCTCTCTCAACGACGAGCGATTTATCGCCGATGCCTTCGCCATGCTCAGGCAGCACAGCCGCGCCGCCAAGAAAGTTTGCCTCGAGATCACCGAAAGCGTCGCGGTCAGCGACATCGAGAACACGACCAAATTCGCCGATCAAGCACGGGGTCTGGGTTGCCGCATCGCGCTTGACGACTTTGGGGTCGGCTATACATCGTTTACCTATCTCAGCCGGCTGCCGGTCGACGTCCTGAAACTTGACGGATCGCTGATTGTCCGCGCCTTGTCGCATCCCACCAACCTATCCATCATAGAGTCGATAGCGGGGCTTACCCGCAACCTGGGGATGACCAGCATTGCCGAGTGGACCGAAAATCTGGATACCGTCAAGGCCATGGTTGACGCCGGACTCGACTACATACAGGGTTTCGTCATCGCCGAGCCTCAAATGCCGACCGCGATACTACAGGCCACCTCAGCCGCAGATTTCATCAAAGACCCGGAAGTCGAACACTATGTCCGGACTTTCCTCGGCGGACACGTCACCAAGGATTTGTGGGAAACCGCGGGCGGCTCCAGGTCCGGCGATCTGCATTGACTCCGGCGGATCGCCCGCTCGCTAAAATACGGACCTTGCCATTGTCTTGCCTGGAGCGAGTAAAATGGTCGTTGCCCCATGAAATCGCCAAAAGGACGGCAATGATCGTTTTCAATTTGAGTTGCAATAATAGCCATACATTCGAAGGCTGGTTTGCCTCACTCGAGGTATTCCAGGCCCAGGCCGCGGGTGGTCAAGTTACCTGTCCGCATTGCAACAGCGCCATCATCGAAAAGCTCCCGGCGGGTCCGCACATCAGGCGATCTCTGCCGGAAAAAGCCGCTGACGCGGTGGTGGATAAGCATGCGGATGAAATCAAGCTCCGGAATATCATGGAAGAATTGCTGCGCAATAGTGAAAATGTAGGGGCGCGCTTTCCGGAGGAAGCCAGGAAGATCCATTATTCGGAAATACCGCCGCGCGGCATTCATGGCACCGCTTCCGCCGCTGAGGTTCTATCGCTATTGGAAGACGATATCGCCGTGTTTCCCTTGCCCAGGGTTCTCAGGAACGATATTCATTGATGCCGAGGCGGCGCGTGTCTTACCAGTAGCGCATCGCCTCGCGATATAGATTCCCCAGGTCGCTTTCGCTGACCTCGCGCGGCGCATTGGTCAGCAGGCGCTGCTGCGCCCAGGCGCCTTTGGCCAGGGCAGCGACATCGGCCTCGCCGTAACCGACTCCACCGACGCCGTTGGGGATGCCAGTGGCCTTCATCATCTTGATCAATTGTCCGGCGAGGATCTCGGCCGCGTCTGCATTGGATGCGTCCCGGGTCTCGGCGCCGAGACAGGCCGCGCCGTGAATGTGGCGCTCCGGACAAGCACTGGCGGTGAATCGGAACACCGAGGGTGCATTGACGATCACGCTCATGCCGTGCGGCACCATCGGCTCATCCTGAGGGTAGCCCTCGGGCTGGTAGTCGCGCACCAGGCCCGCCACCGAGTAGGACATGCCGTGGGGTACATGCACGCCGGAGTTGCCGAAGGCGATGCCGGCGAGGGTGGCGGCGTACATCATCCGGTCGCGCGCTTCGGCGTCGTCGGCGTCATTCACGGCGCGCTCCAGATACAGTCCGAGCAGCTTCAATGCCGCCTCGCAGCCGATATCGCTCCACGGGTTGGCGCCCTGGCTCATCGGCCGCAGTGAGGGTTTGCCGGGAGCCGCGCGGTGAGTGTAGGGCTTGGCGGTATAGGATTCGAGCGCATGCGAGAGTACATCGAAACCGCTGGCCGCGACCACATTCTTGGGCAGCGTATAAGTGGTGGCGGGGTCGATCAGCGCCATCGACGGCCTGAGGCGTCTGGAGGCGATGCCGGTTTTCACCCGCATGGATAGCAAATCGAAAATCGTGATGCCGGTGCATTCCGAACCCGTGCCGCAGGTCGTGGGGCAGGCGATATGCGGTTTGAGCGGACCAGGTACCGGCTTGCCGGCGCCTATGGGCGCGTTGACGTAATCGAGGAAGTCCGCCGGGTAGGTGGCGTAGAGGTTGGCTGCCTTGCAGGTGTCGATGACCGATCCACCGCCCAGCGACACATAGCCGTCGAACTTTCCTTCGACGGCGAATCTGGCCGCGGCGAGGAAGGACTGGTCGGTCGGTTCGACCTTGACCTCATCGTAGATCGCCACGTCCAGGCCCGCCGCCCTGAGCGAGTCGCCGAGCTCGGACACATAGGGCAGGCTGCGCAGTACCCTGTCGGTAAACAGCGCGACCCGATTCATGCCGAGTGCCTTGGCGTGTTCGCCGGCTTCCTTGAGCACGCCGTGGCCGAAGTTGATGCTGGAAATGTCGACCGAGAAGATGCTTTCGCTGCCCTCGGTCGAGACGTAGTAGTTGTGGCAGCAGGACATGTGGCTTACTCCCGGGGTTGGCTGGACCCGTTCATCCTACCCCAGCTCCCCGGCCCGTGCCAGACTTCGACCTCGCCGGCACGGCCGCCCTGAAAGAGTTCGAAAGACTATTCCAGCGTAACCCGGGTATGGACCTTCAGGTATTCGCCCGGCGGGTTGCGCGTGGTGGTGGTCAGGAGTTTGCCCTTGTAGTCATAGGTGACCTGATAACCCGATGGTGCTCCTTGTTCATAAACGGTATTGCATTGCTGCTGCGTGGTCGGACCCGATCCCATCTGATCGCCGACCATGGCGCCGCCGATGGCGCCTGCAACCGTCGTGGCATCCTTGCCATGACCACCACCGAAGCGCGAACCCACCAGGGCGCCGATCAGTCCTCCGGCCACTGCCGCGCCGGCGTTATGCTCGGAACCCTGGCTCACGGTGACGGGCGTGCACACCTGGCGGGCGATTTGCGGTCCGGGGATGGGCGAGTAATTCAGCACCTTGGCAAATTCGACGTTGTCCTGAATGGTCCCGGATTGGGCCAAGGTGGTCAACGGCAGCAACAGTGCGGCGGCAAGCGCAATACGTTTCATGATTTCATCCTTGTAGGGGTTGATGCAGTCTAATATAACGCGGAACCCCTCGTCCTGGACGACAAGCGCTTTGTAAGCGTTTGTTGCGGCCGGTTCAGGCTGGTCGGTCAGCGTCGAACCAGCCCAGTCTTTCACGCAGCAGGACGACATCGCCGACGACGATCAGGGCTGGCGGAACGATGGCGCTGGCCACGACCAGTTCGGACAGCGTTGCCAGGGTTCCACTGACGACGCGCTGCTGTGCCAGCGTTGCATTCTGCACCACGGCGGCCGGTGTCTTGGCCGCCAGGCCGTGAGCGGTGAGTTGGCGGCAGATCTCCGACAGGGCACCTATCCCCATGTAGATGACGATGGTCTGGCGCGGCCGGGCCAAGGCTGGCCAATCAAGATCGACGCTGCCGTCCTTGAGATGGCCGGTAACGAATATGCACGACTGGGCGTGGTCGCGGTGGGTCAGGGGGATGCCGGCGTAGGCGGCCATGCCGCTGGCGGCGGTGACTCCCGGGACGACTTCGAATGGAATCCCATGTCTCAGCAACTCTTCGATTTCCTCGCCGCCACGGCCGAAAATGAACGGATCGCCGCCTTTCAGCCGCACCACGCTCTTCCCGGCGAGTGCGAGCCGTGTCAGCAGGGCATTGATTTCCTCTTGGGGAAGCGTATGGTTGCCGGACTGCTTGCCGACATAGATGCGTTCTGTTGCACCCGGGACCAGTTCCAGGATGCCCTTGCCGACCAAGTTGTCGTAAACAACGGTGTCCGCGCTGGCGATCAGTTGCGCGGCGCGCAGCGTCAGCAGTTCCGGATTGCCCGGTCCTCCTCCGACCAGATAGACGGTGCCTCGGTTGGGTGCTTTCATGCCCGTATTGTCGCATTGTTGCCGAATTTGGATACGGCAGATTCCCGCATTCCTAGCATAGTCTTTGTAAAAAATTGATTTCCGTCAAGGTTAGGGCCGGGGCAGAAATGAAATACTGGTTTCATTCGGCGGAGCAGCCATGCCGCATAAGATTCTAAGTACAGCAAGGAGACCAGCAAATGACCAAATCGAAATGGATCACGGGAGTCATCTTCGCGGCGGCAATGCCGTTGGCCGTGAGCACTGCACTCGCCCAAGAACCGGGAAAACATCCGACGACCGGCGCTGAAATGCAATACCAGGCCGGCAGTTCCCCGCTCGCCGGCGTCGACATGTACCAGGACATCAATCCCAAGGCGCCGCCGATGAGCAAGCCGGAGTTCGATGCGGCGCGCGAGATCTACTTCCAACGCTGCGCCGGTTGCCACGGCGTGCTGCGCAAAGGCGCGACCGGCAAGCCGCTGACACCGGACAAGACCATCCCCAACGGTACCGAATACCTCAAGGTGTTCATCAAATATGGCTCTCCAGCAGGCATGCCGAACTGGGGTACCTCGGGGGAACTGACCGACGCCCAAGTCGACCTGATGGCGCGCTATGTCCAGCAGACCCCACCGCAACCGCCGGAGTTCAGCCTGAAGGACATGGAAGCGACCTGGAAGGAGATCATCCCGGTCGCCAAGCGGCCGACCAAGAAGATGAACAACTTCAATATCGCCAACATTTTCTCCGTAACCTTGCGCGACTCAGGCGAAGTGGCCCTGATCGACGGCGACTCGAAGAAGATACTCAACATCGTCAAGACCGGCTATGCGGTGCACATTTCGCGCACGTCCGCCTCCGGCCGCTACCTGTTCGTGATCGGCCGCGATGCCCGCATCAACCTGATCGACCTGTGGATGGAAAAGCCCGACAACGTCGCCGAGATCAAGGTCGGTCTCGAAGCACGCTCGGTGGAAACCTCCAAGTTCAAGGGCTATGAAGACAAGCTCGCGATTGCCGGCACCTACTGGCCGCCGCAATTCGTGATCATGGACGGCGATACCCTCAAGCCGCGCAAGATCGTGTCCACCCGCGGCATGACGGTGAACAACGAATATCACCCGGAACCGCGCGTCGCCTCCATCGTGGCTTCGCACTACCATCCGGAATTCGTGGTCAACGCCAAGGAGACCGGCAAGATCATGATGGTGAATTACTCGGACCTCAACAACCTGAAAATCACCACCCTGGATGCCGCGCAGTTCTTGCATGATGGCGGCATGGATTCGACCGGACGCTACTTCCTGGTTGCCGCCAATGCCTCGAACAAGATCGCGGTGGTCGACACCAAGGAAGACAAGATGGCGGCGCTGATCGATGTGGGCAAGATCCCTCATCCAGGACGCGGCGCCAATTTCGTGCATCCCAAGTTCGGTCCGGTGTGGGCGACCAGCCACCTCGGCGACGAGACCATTTCCCTGATAGGCACCGATCCGGTGAAACACAAGGCCCAGGCCTGGAAGGTCGTCGAGACCGTCAAGGGCCAAGGCGGCGGATCGTTGTTCATCAAGACCAACCCCAAGTCCAAGAACCTGTGGGTAGACACGCCGCTTAATCCAGACGCCAAGATCAGCCAGTCGATCGCCGTATTCGATATCAACAACCTGCAGAAAGGCTTCGAAGTCCTGCCGATCGCGGATTGGGCCGGTATCGGCGAGGGCGCCAAGCGCATCGTCCAGCCGGAGTACAACCAGGCGGGGGATGAAGTCTGGTTCTCGGTGTGGAGCGCCAAGGACAAGGAGTCGGCGATCGTGATCGTGGATGACAAGACGCGCAAGCTGAAAGCGGTGATCAAGGACAAGCGGCTGATCACTCCGACCGGCAAGTTCAACGTGAATAACACCCAGCACGATATCTACTAGTCAGGAGAGATCAAATGAAAATGAAGTCGTTGTTGTGGATGGGAGGAGTCGCCGCGCTGGCACTGTCTTCACCGGCTATCGCAAGCGAGGCGATAGCCTCCAAGGCGGGTTGCCTGGCATGCCATACCGTCGATAAGAAAGTCGTCGGTCCTTCCTACAAGGACGTCGCCGCCAAGTACAAGGGTCAGGCGGATGCGGCGGCCAAGTTGGCTGAAAAAGTCAGAAAAGGTGGCGTGGGCAACTGGGGTCCACCACCGATCCCGATGCCGCCGAATCCGGTGGACAAGATCAGCGATGCCGATCTCAAGACCGTCATCCAGTGGATACTCAACCGGTGATATAGCAGTCAAACCACGGGAGCTGCGGCTCCCGTTTTGATTGATGCGTGTCAATGCAATAATGGCTCCATTGCCGCATCCTCTTACGTCATGAAATCGCTTTGCTTGCTGATGTGTTTTTCCCTGGCGATGCAGGCCAGCGCCCAGTCCACGGCTGAGCCTACACCCGCGCGTCAGCATGAGTTGATCCGGCTGGTGCGCCAGGACTGCGGATCCTGCCACGGCATGACGCTGAAAGGCGGCCTGGGCCTGCCGCTGTTGCCCGACAGCCTGCGCGACAAGCCGGCATCCAGCCTGGCCGCGACGGTGGTGCATGGACGACCCGGCACGGCGATGCCGCCCTGGAAAACCATTCTCGCCGAGGGAGAGGCGGAATGGATCGTGTCTCGCTTATTGACCGGGTTTCCCAAGGAATGAAGAATCTTCTTGTCCTGATGTTGGTCTTGCTCACCGGCTGTGCCCAACAACAGCTTCGCGGCACGGGGGATCTCGGCGTTGTGATCGAACGCGCCGCCGGGCGGATCGTGGTCGTCGATAGCAGCGCGCACGCCACGCTCGGCACTGTAGAGGGACTCGGCGACTTGTCCCATGCGTCGGTGGTGTTCTCGCGCGATGGGCGCTACGCTTACGTCTTCGGCCGGGACGGCGGCATCACCAAGGTCGACTTGTTGACCCAGAACATAGCCCGTCGCGTGGTGCAGGCCGGCAACAGCATCGGCGGCGCGATTTCCCAGGACGGCCGCCTGGTCGTGGCGCAGAACTATGAGCCGGGCGGCATCAAGGTTTTCGACGCCGAGACGCTGGAATTGCTGGCCGACATTCCGTCGACATTCGGCAATAACGGACAACGTTCCAAGGTGGTTGGCCTCGCCGATCTGCCCGGCAACCGCTTCGCCTACGCCTTGTTCGAGGCCGGCGAAATCTGGGTGGCCGATCTGTCCGATCCGAAACATCCCCAGCTGACCAAGTACTGCGATATCGGCAGGCAGCCCTATGACGGGCTGGTGACGCCGGACGGCCGCTACTATCTGGCCGGCCTGTTCGGCGAGGACGGCATCGCCCTAGTCGACCTGTGGAAGCCGGAACAGGGCGCGCGGAAGATCCTGGCCCATTACGGCCGCGGCGAGGAAAAACTGCCGGTGTTCAAGATGCCGCATCTGCGCGGCTGGGCTGTGGCCGGGGGACGCGCCTATTTGCCGGCAGTGGGCCGCCACGAAGTGCTGGTGGTGGATACCTCTACTTGGCAGGAAGTCGGCCGGATTTCGGTCAAGGGTCAGCCGGTGTTCGTCATGGCGCGTCCCGACGCGCGCCAGGTATGGGTAAATTTCGCTTTCCCCGACAACGGCTGGGTGCAGGTGATCGATACCCTGGACAATCGCCTCATCGACACACTGGCGCCCGGCAAGGCGGTGCTGCATCTCGAATTCACGCCCAAGGGCGAGCAGGTGTGGATCTCCGCGCGCGACGACAACCGCGTCATGATTTACGACACGTTGACGCGCAAGCCGGTCGGCGAGTTGCCCGCGCAGAGCCCCTCCGGTATCTTCTTCACCTCGCGCGCGGGGCGGATCGGTTTCTGATGCACGATACCCTCGACTTCCGCCTGCTCAACGAATTTCAGCGCGACTTTCCGCTGCTGTCGCGCCCCTATGCGGCCCTGGCCGAACGGCTCGGCAGCACCGAAGCCGAGGTGATTGCGGCGCTCGCCCGGCTCCGTGAACAAGGCATGGTGAGCCGCATCGGCGCCGTGATTGCGCCGCGTCGCGTCGGTGCCAGCACCCTGGGTGCGCTGGCGGTACCGGCGGATCGGCTGGAACATATCGCAGACCTGGTCAGCCGGCATCCCGAAGTCAACCACAACTACCAACGCGAACATCGCTACAACCTGTGGTTCGTCGCCACGGTTGAGGATGAAAAAGCGCTGGCGGCGGTTCTGCATGGCATCGAAATGGAAACCGGTTATGGCGTGATGAGCCTGCCCTTGCTGGAAGGCTTTCATATCGACCTGGGTTTCGATATGACCAGGATGGCAAAATCCCATGGCGCCACCAGCGTGACGGTTGAATCGCCGGAGTCGTCAAGCTTGAGCGAAGCCGAACGACGCCTCCTGAGCGCCCTGCAAAATGGCCTCGAACTGTTGCCGCGGCCCTATAGCCGATTGGCGCGACGCGCCGGTTTGGGCGAAAACGAAGTGCTGGATCTGATAGAAGATTGGCTCAGGCGCGGTTTCGTCAAGCGCTTCGGCGTGGTGGTGCGCCATCATGAACTGGGTTATACCGCCAATGCCATGTGCGTATGGGATGTGCCCGACGCACAAGTGGCCGAAATCGGTGCTCGCTTGGCCGCCGAGCCGGACGTGACGCTGTGCTACCGGCGTGCGCGGGCGCAGCTCGCGGCGGAATGGCCCTACAACCTGTTCTGCATGATCCACGGCCATGATCGCGCCGAGGTCGAGTCGGTGATCGCCGCCTTGAGCGGGCGTCATGGCCTCTCCGCCTATCCGCATGCGGTGTTGTTCAGCCTGCGCCGCTTCAAGCAGCGCGGCGCGCGCTATATCCATGACGCCGCTCATGCCTGAGCAGATCGACCCTGCCGACAAGCGCATCGTCAATGCCTTGCAGGGCGGCTTCCCACTCAGCGACGAACCCTATCGCGAAGTTGCCGACCGGCTGGCCATGAGCGAAGCCGAACTGCTGGCCCGCCTCCAATCAATGCTCGATACAGGGGTGCTGACCCGTTTCGGGCCGATGTTCCAGGTCGAGCGCATGGGCGGGGCTTTCGTCCTCGCGGCGATGAAAATTCCGGAAGGAGATTTTGAGCGCGTCGCCGGCGTGGTCAACGGCCTGCCCGAGGTGGCGCACAATTACCGGCGCGAGCACACCTTCAACATGTGGTTCGTCCTCGCGACCGAGACCCAGGCCGGCATCGCCGCAGCCATCGCGGAACTGGAACGGCTGACCGGTTATCCGGTGCACGCCTTCCCCAAGGAACGCGAATACTTCGTTGAGATGAAACTACAGGCGTGATGACCGAGGATGGCCTGGACGAGATCGACCGGCGCCTGGTGCTCGCCACCCAGGCAGGACTGCCGTTGGTGTCGCGTCCCTACCATCAATTGGCAAGCGCCCTGGGAATCGAGGCGGTGGAAGTTCAGGCGCGCCTGCAACGCATGCTGGAGAGTGGCTTGATACGCCGCATCGGCGCGGTGCCGAATCATTACGCGATCGGCTATACGGCCAACGGCATGTCGGTGTGGGATGTCGCCGATGAACAGGTCGACGCCCTAGGCGCCCGAATTGGGGCGCTAGCCTTCGTCACCCACTGTTACCGCCGTCCGCGCGGCCTGCCGGACTGGCCGTACAATCTGTTTGCCATGGTGCATGGCTCCAACCGCGTCGAAGTCGAGGAGAAAGTGGCACGCATCGCGTCTATCCTTGGCAATGATTGTCGGGCGCATGAAGTGCTATACAGCACCCGCATCCTGAAAAAGACCGGCCTGCGCCTAGGGGCCTGACCCCGATTCAACCCGAGCAAGGAAACATAGCGTGTTCCGCATCTCGCAATATATGCAGGAAATCGCCCAACCGACCCCCTTGGGCCGCAAGGTGCACCCGCCCGGACCGGTGGTGATCTGGAACCTGATCCGCCGCTGCAACCTCACCTGCAAGCATTGCTACTCGATTTCCGCAGACAAGGATTTCGCCGGCGAACTGGACCGCGAGGAAGTTTTCGCGGTGATGGAAGATCTCAAGTCGTTCCGTGTACCGGTGCTGATACTTTCCGGCGGGGAGCCGCTGTTGCGTCCGGACATCTTCGAGATCGCCGCGCACGCCAAGGCGATGGGATTTTATGTCGGCCTGTCGACCAACGGCACCTTGATCGACGAGTCGAATATCGAGCGCATCGCCGCCGCCGATTTCGACTACGTCGGGATCAGCCTGGACGGCATCGCCGCGACCCATGACAAGTTTCGCCGCCTGCAGGGCGCCTACGACAGATCGCTCGCCGGCATCCGCCTGTGCCGCGATCTCGATCTGAAGATCGGCGTGCGGTTCACGTTGACCCAGGACAATGCCCACGACCTGCCGGCCCTGCTCAAGCTGGTCGAGGACGAAGGCGTGGACCGCTTCTATTTCTCTCACCTCAACTATGCCGGCCGCGGCAACCGGAATCGGCGGGATGACGCCCACTACCGGATGACGCGCGAGGCGATGAACCTGTTGTTCGACACCTGTTGGGAATATCAGCAACGCGGGCTGCACAAGGAATTCACGACGGGCAACAACGATGCCGATGGAGTGTATCTTCTCTACTGGGTGAGGAAGCATTTCCCGGAACGCGAACAACACATCCGCGCCAAGCTGGCGCAGTGGGGCGGCAACTCGTCGGGCGTGAATGTCGCCAATATCGACAACCTCGGCAATGTCCATCCCGACACCATGTGGTGGCACTACAAGCTCGGCAACGTGCGCCAGCGGCCGTTCTCGGCCATCTGGCGGGATACTTCCGACCCCATCATGGCAGGGCTCAAGGCCAGCCCGCGCAAGGTCAAGGGCCGCTGTGGCACCTGTGTCCACTTCGACATCTGCGGCGGCAACACCCGCGTGCGGGCGCAACAGACCAGCGGCGATCCGTGGGCGGAAGATCCGGGCTGCTATCTGACCGACGAAGAAATAGGCATTGCATGAGAACGCGCGCAATATTTTTTGGCCTGTTGCTGCTGTCGAGCCTGCCTGGTTACGCGGCGGATGCGCCGCAGAACTTCCAGCAGCACTGCGCGGTTTGTCACGGCGTCGACCGCCTGGGCCTGATGGGGCCGGCTCTGCTGCCGGAGAGCCTGGAGCGCCTGAGGAAACCCGAGGCACTCAAGACGATCCGCGAAGGACGTGCGGCCACGCAGATGGCCGGTTTCGCCGGCAAAATCCCGGACGACGAAATAACCGCCCTGGCGAACTGGATCTATACGCCGGTGACGCCGCGCCCGGTCTGGGGCGAGCAGCAGATCACGGCATCGCGCATCGTCCAGCACGCCCCCGGTTCATTGCCGGGCAAGCCGCAATACGAGGCCGATCCGCTCAACCTGTTCATCGTCGTCGAAGCCGGCGACCACCACGCCAGCATCCTCGACGGCGACAAGCTCGAACCCATTCATCGTTTCCAGACGCGCTATGCCTTGCATGGCGGGCCGAAGTTCACGCCGGACGGGCACTACGTCTTCTTCGCCTCGCGCGACGGCTGGGTCAGCAAGTTCGATCTCTGGAATCTCAAGACCGTCGCCGAGATCCGCGCCGGCATCAATACCCGCAACCTCGCCGTGTCGGCCGATGGCCAGTGGGTGATGGTCGCCAACTACCTGCCGCACACTCTGGTGCTGCTCGACGCCGACCTGAACCTGGTCAAGCTGATGCCGGCAGAGTCGCTGGACGGCAAGCAAAGCTCGCGCGTATCCGCCGTATACGACGCCGCGCCGCGGCGCAGCTTCGTCGCCGCCATGAAGGACATTCCGGAAATCTGGGAGATTTCGTATGACTCGAAGGCCGCGCCGATTTACAACGGTTACGTGCACGACTACAAGATGGGCGAGGGCGTCGCCCTGGCGGGCTTCCTCAATCCTCGCCGGACAGTGCTCGGCTCGGTGCTCGACGACTTCTTCTTCGATCCGTCTTATGCCAATGTGATGGGCGCCTCCCGCGAGGGCAAGGGTCAGGTGGTGAATCTCGACGTGCGGCGCAAGATCGCCGATCTCGATCTGCCCGGCATGCCGCATCTGGGCTCCGGCATCACCTGGGAATGGCAGGGCCGGCCGGTGATGGCCACGCCCAACCTGAAGGATGGCGTGGTCAGCGTGATCGACATGAAGAATTGGAAGACCGTGAAAAGCATTCCCACCCTGGGACCGGGTTTCTTCATGCGCAGCCACGAGGAAACGCGCTATGCCTGGGTCGATTCGATGATGTCGCCGAGCAAGGATACGCTACAGGTTATCGACAAGACGACGCTTTCGATCATCGCGGAGTTGAAGGTCGCGCCCGGCAAGACGCTGGCCCACATCGAATTCACCCGCGACGGCAGGTATGCGCTGGCCAGCCTGTGGGAGCGCCGGGCGGACGGCGGCGCCATCGTGGTCTTCGATGCCGCCACCTTCAAGGAAGTGAAGCGCATTCCGATGGACAAGCCGGTCGGCAAGTACAACCTGCACAACAAGATTACGCGCTCGGCCGGGACCAGCCATTGATGCCCGCTTCTGCATCTCAGGGTATTAGTTGACTGATTGTTCGCCGGTTCCTCGAAACAGCGCTCAAGTCGGGTGGTAGGCCTCCGCGATTGGCCGTGTCGAAGCCTCACCAGGGTGTGCCGACATCGAGTAGGGGATGATCAGAAAGGCGGCAGTCATCGTCAGGAGGAAAATGCTTGCAACAACCCCGACGAAACTGGCTACAAAATTTCTTGGGTGGTTCATGTTGTGGTACCTCTGGTATCAATGTGAGACCAGTGTGATGCCACAAACTTAAGCAATCCTTAACTGCTTTAGCGGAACTTCGCTGCTATCAACGCGAAACAATAGCCGATTGCGAGCTTTCAATTTGTCTGGATAGGCGGCAGGGTGTTGCCTGGCAGGGCGGCGGCCATGGCCGCCGGCATGTCCTGGGTCAAGGTGGTGACGATGCCGGCCTCGATGCGCCCCTGCGCCACCAGATCCTCAAAAAAAACGAGTATGGCATCGGCGGACAGGCCTTTGCGGTAAGGTCGGTTCTGTGCCATCGCCTGAAAAATATCCGCCACGCGCAGGATACGCGCTTCGAGCGGAAGATCGATATTGCGGATATGGAAAGGATATCCGCCGCCATCGGGTTGTTCGTGGTGGTAAGCCGCCCACGGCGTGATTTCCTCGAAACCCTTGATGTTGCGCAGGATCTGGAAAGTCTCGAAGCTGTGGGCGTTGATGATATTTCGCTCGTGTTCGTCCAGCTTGCCCGGCTTGTCGAGGATGCCGTCGGGAATGCGCAACTTGCCCAGGTCGTGCAGCAGTCCGGCAATCTCGATCTTGTCGCAGTTTTCCGGGCTGATGCCCATGCGTTCGGCAATATGCCGCGACAAACGGGCAACGCCCAGCGAGTGCTCGGCGGTGAATGAACTCTTGGCGTCGACGATGAGCGAGAATATTTCGGCCAGTTGCTTGAGTTCCGGCGTCGAGGCCGCGCAAGGCTCGTGACGGGCCAGCATGTCCTGCATGATGGCCTGAATTCCCCGTGGCTCCAGTTGCAGCCAGAACGCCTCCGAGGCGGAAGCGGCGAGAAAAGCCTCGACCAGCTCGGGCGCGAAGAAACTCCCGGCATTGGCCTTGATCTGGTCGCGGATCGATCCTCTCTGCGTCATCAGCGAGCCGTCGGCGTAATGCGCCGCGGACAGCGCATCGACCCGGTCGACCAGGAACACCAGATTGGCCTGTCCGGCGATTGCGGGGTCGAGGTCGGAGCGATCGCGGAGCTTGTCCCAGTGGCTGTGGTGATAGCGTATCGGCAGCGCCATCGCCGCCAACGGGACGAAATCGCGCAACAGCGCATAGCCCACCTCGCAATGCACCTGCGAACTTTTCCAGTCGAACTCGGCGACCAGATGGCCATGGGTCTTGGTCGACGAAACGCCTATGTCGTGCAACATGCCGAGATCGAACAGGAAGGTGGTCTCGGCTTCGCTCAAGCCCAGGGTCCGCCCGCATGCCGCAGCCATGATCCCGACCCGTTTGCCGTGGCCGACATCGTCGATGCCGACCAGGTCGAGCGCGTCTGACAGGGCGTAGATCACATGGCGGAGATCGACAAGCAGCGCTCCCGTAGAGGCCGGATGCAATGGTGTCGGGTGATCGGAAGTGCGCCGGTCGGGATGGTGGGCCGAATCCATGTCGTATCGAATATGTGCTTGTCGCCGTTATACGCTTTACCCGCGCCTGCCTGCAAGTTACGCCCGGGACGGGTGACGCAATGAATTCTATACCGAAAGGGTCACGACCCAAGAAAGGACGGCCGTGGGCCAATCGCATTACAATCTCCGGGAGTAGCCTTACGAGGTCGAGCATGTCCGTCCGCCCGCTTTCCCCCAAGACCCTGGCGATCACGCTTGCCGGCGTCGCCGCCGCCTGTCTGCTTTTTTCGTGGCTGGCCCTGCCGCGCATCCTCCAATCGCAGGCGGAGAGTTTTATCGCCGTGAAGACCGGTCACCGCCTGACCCTCGACCGGCCGGAGTTCAACCCGTTTGCGCTGAGCCTGCGTATCGCCAACCTTCATCTGACGGAACCCGACG
>JAPLQT010000080.1 GCA_026399515.1 Pseudomonadota bacterium
ATCCATTCGCGGGTCTCGTGAATGTTCTTGCCGGTGGACAGATCCATCACCGTGTCCCCACCCCAGCGGATGGACCAGGTCATCTTCTCGACTTCCTCCTGAATGCTGGAACCGAGGGCGGAATTGCCGCTATTGGCGTTGATCTTCACCAGGAAATTGCGGCCGATGATCATCGGCTCGGATTCCGGGTGGTTGATGTTGTTCGGAATGATGGCGCGGCCGCGGGCGATCTCGTCGCGGACGAATTCGGGAGTGATCAATTTGGGAATCGATGCGCCGAAGGTTTCGCCCGGATGCTGGCGCAACAATTGTTCGGAAAGCCCTTCGCGCTTCTGGTTTTCGCGGATCGCGACAAATTCCATCTCCGGAGTGACGATGCCGCGCCGCGCATAATGCATCTGGGTGACGTTGCACCCCGGCTTGGCCCGGCGCGGCTGGCGTTTGAGGTTGAAGCGCATTTCCGCCAATTGAGGATCGACTTCGCGTTCGCGGCCGTAGGCGGAAGTCAGGCGGGGCAACTCCTCACTGTCGTCGCGCTCGACTATCCATGCCGCGCGCAGCGGAACCAGGCCATTGCGGATGTCGATGCTGGCGGCGGGATCGGTATACGGCCCGGAACAGTCGTAAACGCAGATCGGCGGATTGGCTTCCGAACCAGCCGAGGCGCCTTCCGGCAGGGCCGCGCTCGAGTGGATGGGAGTGTCGGCCTGGGAAATCTCGCGCATCGGCACGCGAATGTCGGGGCGGCTTCCCGCCACATAGGTCTTGCGGGACTGCGGCAGAGGCTGGACGCTGGCCTCGTCGACGTGGGCGTTTGTAGCAAGGAACTTGTCATTGGCATTCATGTTCGGGACTCCGATTGGCGATTTGCACGTTGGTACGGCAGAATACTTGAAGCTACTGGAAAGCACAGGGTAATGCAACTATCCGCCCGGTGAGCTAAAGTTTCCGTATATCCGTTCGATATTGTAGTTACGTCTAATAGAGGGTGCGGCATGCGGCTTGATAAAATTGCCATTTTAACGGCGCTGGCTGCGCTTTTGCCTACTATCGGCCACGCGGCCAACTGGCGTTCCGTCGTCGGCGACGCCAGCGAATACGTCGAAATCGACAAGGATCGCATCGCCCGCATCGCGGATGGCAAGACCCTCGCCTGGAGCCGTCTGGTGCTCGGCCGCGAAATGCAGATCGGCGCGAGCCGCTATTCCGCGGTCGAAGCACTCAATCGTTACGATTGTGCAAACCATCGCTTCGCCACGCTCAAGCGCATCTATTTGCGGGGTGGCAGGCCGGTCAAGGAGGAAACCGTCGACTCCCCCAGGGAATTGGAGGCGACTCCCGACAGCGCAGACCACAAGTTACTCAGCGAAGCGTGCAAACCGCGTAACCTGAGCGAGGCCAGGAAACTCGCTGAGTCCACCGGAAAATCGACCGCGGATACGGCCAACGCCGAGGCAAAATCGGAGTCTGACACATCTCCCCAGGCAATGTATGCCGATATGCGAACGGCCGGTGACGGCAAACGCGCCTCGGTGTATCAGGTGGAGGCAACCCCTCCCCCCGCCAAGATCAGCCTGCCCTCCAAGGCGGAACTCGAAGCTGCCGTCGCGGCGACTGAAAAGCCTCATGCCGCCGTCGCCGAAAAGACACCTGCCAAGGCAACCCAGACTCCGCCATCCCTCGTTCCGCCACGCACCCGCACGTCGAGCGCGCCCTCTCAGGCGGATACCTACACCTATGTGCGCAACTCCAGCCGGGCCACACGCAAGAAGGCCACCCCCGTGGAAGAAGACCCCTACGCCCATGTCCATTGGGGTTATGAAGGCCTGGGCGCACCAGCCAACTGGGCCAAGTTGCAGAAGGACTATGCGACATGCGCCACCGGCAAGCGTCAATCGCCGATCGACATCCGCGACGGCATCCGCGTCGACCTGGAACCGATCAAGTTCAATTACAAGACCACCCTGTTCCGCATCATCAATAACGGGCATACGGTACAGGTCAATGTCGGCGCCGGCAGCACCATGACCGTAATGGGAAGGAAATTCGAACTGGTGCAACTGCATTTTCATCGGCCTTCCGAAGAACGCGTCGATGGCATGGCCTTCGACATGGTGGTGCATCTGGTTCATAAGGATCTGGACAACCAGTTGGCGGTGATCGCCATACTCCTTGAACAAGGCAAGGAACAGCCCTTGATCCAGTCGATATGGAATAATCTGCCGCTTGAAGTGAATCAGGAAGTCTCACCGACGGTGGCGATCGATTTGAATCGCCTACTTCCGGAAACTCGCACCTACTGGACTTATATGGGATCGCTGACGACGCCACCCTGCACGGAGGACGTCATGTGGATCGTCTTCAAGCAGCCGGTTCCCGTCTCGGAGGAGCAGGTGGCCATCTTCTCCCGCCTGTATCGCAACAACGCCCGGCCGATTCAAGCCCCCAACAACCGGATGATCAAGGAATCGCGCTAAGCCTGATTTCCCTCTGTAATCCAAAAAAAACCGGCGTGTGCCGGTTTTTTTGTTGACAAATGTCGACCTCATCCATATATTACTGACCAGTCAGTCATTAATGAGGTTGATCATGGAAGATTCTCATCATTCAGGCGCCACGGGCCATGCCAAGACCACGGCCCGTCGCCGCAAGGAAGCCCGCCCCGGCGAATTGACCGCCGCCGCGTTGGCCTTGTTCGTCGAGCGCGGCTTCGCGGCAACCCGGCTGGACGACATCGCCGAACGCGCCGGGGTTTCCAAAGGCACCCTGTATCTTTATTTCGACAGCAAGGAAGCGCTGTTCAAGGCGGTGATCCAGGAAGGCATCGTGCCGGCGATCGAGGCCGGCGAAGCGCTGCTCAACGCCTTCCGCGACGATCCCGAGCGCCTGTTACGAGAAATGCTCTTCGGCTGGTGGCAACTGCTGAGCTCGACGCCTCTCGGCGGGATACCCAAGCTGATGATCGCCGAAGGCGGAAATTTCCCTGAGGTCAATCAGTTCTATTTCGACGAGGTGATTACCCGCGCCCACCGCCTGTTCTACGCAGCGCTGGAACTCGGCGTGGCAAAAGGCGTGTTTCGTCCGGTGGATATCGAGGCGCAGATCCAGGTGATCCTCGCGCCGCTATTGATGCTGGCGATCTGGAAACACTCGTTTGCCTGTTGCGCGGGCGGCGAAGTCGCGCCGCAACGCTATCTCGACGCCACCCTAGACCTGATCTTGAACGGCCTGCGCCAGCCCGGTCAAAAGGAGAACACCGATGAATAAACCGACCTTGACCATACTCTCCGCCCTGATCGCAACCACGCTCGCCGCTTGCGGCGGCGGCCAGGAGCATGTTGAGACATTGCGCCCGGCGCTGGTGATCCAGGTGCAGCCGAAAGCCGATGCGGATCGCAGCGTGTATTCCGGCGAGATACGAGCGCGCCACGAGGCCGACCTGGCGTTCCGCATCGCCGGCAAGCTGATCGCACGCCAGGTCGAGATCGGCAGCGTGGTAAAGGCCGGCGACGTGCTGGCGCGCCTCGATCCGGCCGATTCGGCGCTGAACGCCGATGCGGCCCGGGCGCAGGCCGCCGCCGGCGAAACCGACTACCGTTACGCCAAGGCGGAACTTGATCGCTACGCGTCGTTGCTGGAAAAAAAGTTCATCAGCCAGGCGGTGTATGACGCCAAGCTGAATGCCTACAATGCCGCCAAGGCTCGCTTTGAGCAGGCCGACTCGCAGGCGACGGTGGCCGGCAACCAGGCCGGCTACGCCACCCTGCGCGCCGACCGGGCAGGCGTGATCACCGCGGTCAACGCCGACCCCGGACAAGTCGTCGCCGCCGGACAGGCGGTGTTCAAGCTGGCGCAACCGGAAGAAAAAGAAGTCGTCGTCGCCGTGCCGGAAAACCGGCTGGCCGAACTGCGCGCCTCGCCCGAGGCGGCGATCCGCCTATGGGCCGATCCCGCCAAGATCTATCGCGGCAAGGTACGAGAAATAGCCCCCAGCGCCGACGCCGCCACGCGAACCTTCCTCGTCAAGCTCAGCGTACTCGAAGCCGGCCCCGAAGTCCGTTTGGGGATGACCGCCAACGTGCTGTTCAACGGCGCCGCCGCGCCCTCGGTGCTATTGCCGCTGGCGGCGGTCACGCAGAAGGACGGCCAGGCATCGGTATGGGTGGTCGAAGGCGCCGACAACAAGGTCGCCCCGCGACTGGTGAAAATCGGCAGATATGGCGAAAACGGCGTGGCAATATTGAGCGGGCTGAATGCCGGCGAACGCGTCGTGACCGCGGGCGTACACAAGCTGCTGCCGGGGCAGGCTGTGCGTCCTCTGCTGCAAGCCGTCACGACCGTTCAGCCATGAATCGCATCAATCTTTCCGAGTGGGCGCTGACCCATCGGCCTTTCGTGCTGTTCGTCATGCTGGCGCTGGCGATCATCGGAACCATGTCTTATTCGCACCTCGGTCAGTCCGAAGACCCACCGTTCACCTTCAAGGTGATGGTGGTACGCACCCAGTGGTCGGGGGCTACGGCGCAGGAGATGGAGCAGCAGGTCACCGAGCGCATCGAAAAGAAATTGCAGGAGACACCCAACATCGATTTGCTGCGCAGTTATTCGAAGCCCGGCGAGTCTATGGTGTTCGTCCAGTTGAAAGACTCGACCCCGCCCGCCGACGTGCAGGGCATCTGGTACCAAGTGCGTAAGAAGGTCGGCGACATCCGCCAGACCCTGCCGGCGGGCATCAGCGGCCCTTATTTCAACGACGAGTTCGGCGAGACGCTCGGGAATCTGTATGCCCTGACCGGCGAGGGTTTCAGTTATGCCCAACTCAGGGAGTATGCCGAGAAGATACGGCTCGACTTGTTGCGCGTCAAGGACGTGGCCAAGGTCGAACTGATCGGCGACCAGGACGAGAAGATCTTCATCGAGCTTTCCAACCCCAAGCTCGCGACGCTCGGCATCGACATGCAGCTCATCCTCACGGCCTTGCAGCAGCAGAACGCCAAGCTGCCGGCCGGGGCCTTCGAGACCACCAGCGACAAGATCTACCTGCGGCCGAATGGCGATTTCGATTCCGTCGACAGCCTGCGCAATGCCACCATCCGCGCCGGCGGACGCCAGTTCCGCCTCGGCGATATCGCCCGCGTGTATCGCGGTTATGTCGATCCGCCGACCAGCAAGATGCGCTACATGACCCGCGAGGCGGTCGGCATCGGCGCCTCGATGGCCAAGGGTGGCGACATCATCGAACTGGGCCGCAACCTCGAACTCGAAGTGGCACGCATCCAGGGCGAACTGCCGGTGGGCCTCGAACTGCATCAGGTATCGAGCCAGCCCAAGGCGGTATCGCGCTCGGTAAATGAATTCGTGCGCACGCTGGCGGAGGCAGTGGTGATCGTGCTACTGGTCAGCTTCTTCAGCCTCGGCCTGCGCACCGGCTTGGTGGTGGCCTTGACGATACCGCTGGTGCTGGCGGCGACTTTTCTCAGCATGCGCCTGTTGGGCATCGGCCTGCACAAGATTTCGCTCGGCGCCCTGGTACTGTCGCTGGGACTGCTGGTCGATGACGCTATCATCGCCGTGGAGATGATGGCGATCAAGATGGAACAGGGCTGGGACCGCGTCAAGGCGGCCAGTTTCGCCTACACCAGCACGGCCTTCCCGATGCTGACCGGCACCCTGGTGACGGCCGCCGGCTTCCTGCCAATCGCCACCGCCGAGTCGAGCACCGGCGAATATACCCGCTCGATTTTCCAGGTGACGGTGATCGCGCTGTTGATCTCCTGGGTGGCGGCGGTGGTTTTCGTCCCTTATCTGGGAAACATACTGCTGCCGGATTTCAAGAAGAAGAACGGCCACTCGCACGAAGGCATCGACGAACACGCGGTATACCGCAAGCCCTTCTACCTGCGTTTCCGCCGCCTGGTCGAATGGTGCGTGCGCCACCGCAAACTCACCATCGCCGCGACGGTGATCATTTTCGGACTGTCGGTGTTCGGCTTCGGTTTCGTCCAGCAGCAGTTCTTCCCCGCTTCGACCCGGCCGGAGCTGCTGGTCGATCTGCGCCTGGCCGAGGGATCCTCGATGGCCGCAACGGAAGCCCAGGTCCGCAAGCTGGAGGCGATTCTCGCCAAGGAATCCGGCATCGAGAACTACGTCGCCTATGTCGGCGCCGGCAGCCCGCGATTCTACCTCTCGCTCGACCAGCAACTGGCGCAGAGCAACTTCGCACAGTTTGTCATCCTGACCAAAGGGCTGGAAGAGCGCGAGGCGCTGCGTACACGGCTGATCGCGCTGTTCGACAACGACTTCACCGAGTTGCGCGGCGTCATCAACCGGCTGGAAAACGGTCCGCCGGTGGGCTTCCCGGTGCAGTTCCGCGTCTCCGGCCCGGATATCCCGACGATCCGCGGCATCGCCGCCGAGGTGGCGCAGAAACTGCGGGAGAACCCGAATCTCGACAGCGTGCAGTTCGACTGGAACGAGCCCTCCAAGGTCATCCGCCTCGACATCGACCAGGACAAGGCGCGCCTGCTGGGCCTCAGCTCGGCGGATATTTCGGCGTTTCTCAACAACTCGCTCAACGGCTACAGCGTCACCTATTACCGCGAACGCGACCAATTGGTCGAGGTGCTGCTGCGCGGCGCACCCGAGGAACGAGCCCATCTGTCGCTGTTCGCCGACCTGGCGATCCCGACGCGCACTGGCAGGAGCGTGCCGCTATCTCAGATCGCCCGCGTTTCCTACGGCTTCGAGGAAGGCGTGATCTGGCGCCGCAACCGCCTGCCGACCATCACGGTGCGCGCCAACGTGTATGGCAACATCCAGGCACCGGTGGTGACCGGCCAGGTGCTGCCAACCCTGGAGCCGATCCGCGCCAAACTGCCGCCCGGCTACCTGCTGGAAACCGGCGGCGCGGTGGAGGAAAGTGCCAAGGGCGGCGCCTCGGTCGCCGCCGGCGTGCCGCTGTTCATCCTGGCCGTGCTGACGGCATTGATGCTGCAACTGCACAGCTTCAGCCGCACTTTCCTGGTGATGCTGACGGCGCCGCTCGGCCTGATCGGGGTGACGCTGTTCCTGCTGGTATTCAATGTTCCCTTCGGCTTCGTCGCGATGCTCGGCACCATCGCGCTTGCCGGCATGATCATGCGCAACTCGGTGATCCTGGTGGATCAGATCGAACAGGACGAGGAGGCCGGGAAGAGCAGCTGGGAGGCGATCATCGATTCGACCGTGCGGCGTTTCCGACCCATCGTGCTGACCGCACTGGCCGCGATCCTGGCCATGATTCCGCTGACGCGTAGCACCTTCTTCGGGCCGATGGCGGTGGCCATCATGGGCGGCCTGGTCGTCGCCACCATCCTGACTTTGCTGTTCCTGCCGGCGCTTTATGCCGCCTGGTTTGGCGTCAAGGAGGAAAGACCCGAAGCACTGGATGCCCGCCACTGACGTGAACATCGACCGGCTCATCGCGCCTAAAGGCAATTCGCGCAGATCCCCATGCAATTCGTCGCAAGCCCGCGAAGGAATGGGCGGAGTGCAGGTAGACTAGAATGCATGCTTTCCTGGCCTTAGCTATATTAATGTATACTAATATTCAATCTGGAGAAATTGCATGAATCTCGAACAAGCCCGCTTCAACATGATCGAACAACAGATACGTCCCTGGGAAGTCAGCGACCAGGGGGTGCTCGACCTGCTCTTCGTCGTCAAGCGCGAGGAGTTTGTTCCCCAGGCCTATCGCCTGCTGGCGTTCGCCGACATCGAGATCCCGCTGGGCCATGATGCCTGCATGCTTCCGCCGCGGATCGAAGCGCATGCCCTGCAGGCATTGCACGTCGGCAAGACCGACAAGGTACTGGAGATCGGCAGCGGCTCGGGCTACATGGCGGCATTGCTGGCCGCGCATGCGTCGCACGTCTGGAGCGTGGACATCGTCCCGGAGTTGACGGAGATGGCGCGGGCCAATCTCAAGCGCCAGGATATCGGCAATGTCACGCTGGAAACCGGCGATGCGGTCCTCGGCTGGCCGGCCCATGGTCCCTATGATGTCATCATGGTTTCGGGAAGCGTGCCGTTCGTGCCGCCGGAGCTGCTGGCCCAACTCAGGGTCGGAGGCCGGCTGTTCGCCATCGTCGGAGAAACGCCGGCGATGCAAGCGCAACTGATCGTTCGAACCGGAGACGACGCATACACCAGCGCCAGCCTGTTCGAGACGGTAGTACCTGCCCTGGCCAACGCGCCTCAGCCGGCCCGGTTCGCCTTCTGAGGACCATGCAGCAGATCAGTGCGCCTCAACTCAAATCATGGCTCGACGAATGTGCCGCCGGAACCCGGGTCGCGCCGCACCTGCTCGATATACGCGAGCCGTGGGAGTTCGAGGTGTGCCGCATTCCGGATGCCAAATTGATGCCGATGCGCAGCGTTCCGGCACGGTTCGCGGAACTCGACCGGGACGCCGACACTGTGGTGATCTGCCACCACGGCGCGCGCAGTTATCAGGTCGCGTTGTTTCTTGAGCAGCAGGGGTTTTCGAATATATTGAATTTATACGGTGGTGTCGCCGCCTGGTCGCAGCAGGTGGACACCGCTATGCCAACGTATTGAGAAATAGGAGTCGGTCATGAAAAGAGTATTGCCGTTGTTGCTGCTTTCCGCGTTCGCCGCCGGCTCGGCCGGGTTGTCACACGCCGCCGATCTGCTTGGAGTCTATCGCGATGCCCTTGGATACGACGCCCAAATCGCCGCCGCGCGCGCCGCGCTGAATGCCGGCCGGGAAAAAATGCCGCAAGGCCGCGCCGGCTTGTTGCCGGCGGTAAGCATGTCGGCCAACACGCTATGGAACGACTACGACACTTTCACCCGGGCCACGCCACCGAGCGAAGTTGCCCGCAAGTTCAACACCAGCGGCTGGTCGCTGAATTTGTCTCAACCGCTCTTCCGCTGGCAGAACTGGGCGAGCTACAAGCAGTCGGAACTGGCCGTGGTGCAAGCCGAAGCGCAATATGGACTGGCGCGCCAGGACCTGATCGTGCGCGTCGCCCAGGCTTATTTCGACGTGCTGCTGGCAAAGGAAAGTCTGGCGACGGCACAGTCACAGAAGACGGCGATTGCCGAACAGCTGGCTTCGGCCAAGCGCAATTTCGAGGTCGGCACCGCCACCATCACCGACACCCATGAGGCGCAGGCGCGCTACGACCTGACTACGGCACAGGAAATCGCCGCCGACAACGACCTGCTGGTCAAGCAACAGGTGTTGCGCACCATCATCGGCAAGGAACCCGAAGTCTTGAAGAATCTCAAGGGCGGACTGCAGATCAGCCGTCCGCAGCCCGACGACATCGCCAAGTGGGTCGAATCCGCCGAACAAAGCAACCTCACCGTGCAACTCAGCCAGGCCGGCCTGGAAATTGCCAATCGCGAAATCGAGAAGCAGCGCGCCGGCCATTACCCCACCCTCGACCTGGTGGCGGGAAAGGGCCTCAGTTCGCAGACCAGCGGGACCTTCGGATCGAGCATCATCCCTGGAAGCGATACCCATACCACCACCGTCGGCTTGCAACTCGCCATCCCGATTTTCTCCGGCGGCGCAACCTCGTCGCGGGACCGCGAGGCCGTCGCACTGCGCGAGAAAGCCCAGGCCGACCTGGAAAACGCCCGCCGTAGTGCGGCGCTCTCGGCACGCCAGGCTTATCTCGGTGTGACCTCGGGACTGGCCCAGGTCAAGGCCCTGGAGCAGGCGGTGGTTTCCTCGCAATCGGCGCTCGATTCCAACAAGCTTGGTTACGAGGTCGGCGTGCGTATCAATATCGACGTGCTGAATGCTCAGCAACAGCTCTATTCGACCCGCCGCGATCTCGTCAAGGGGCGACTCGACACATTGGCGGCCCAACTGAAACTGAAAGCCGCCGCCGGCCTGCTGGGTGACGAGGACGTCGCCGCGGTAAACAGCTTGCTAGAATAAGTCGTTATTCCCGCTTGCTTTCCAGTACCTGTGCCAGCAACGCCAGGGTCCGCACGCTGGCGCCGCGATGCTGGGCGACGAAGGCCCGCCCCGCCTTGCCCATGCGTCGCCGCGCTTCGGCATCGCCCAGCAGTTCCGCCGCCGCGACCATCAACGCTTGCGCATTTTCTACCTGGCGTGCGGCGCCGCAAGCCAACGCCGCACGCGCCGCTTCGGCAAAGTTGAAGACCGATGGCCCGAGCAACACGGGCACGCCGACGGCGCATGCCTCTATCAGGTTCTGGCTGCCGTAATCGAGCAGGCTGCCGCCGATGAAGACGACATCGCCGGCCGTGTAATAGGCGAACATCTCACCCATGCTGTCGCCCAACAACACCTGAGTTTCGGGCGCAACCGGGATGCCCTCGCTGCGGCGTTGCCAGCGCAGGCCGCGCGCCGCAACCAGCTTCTCGACTTCTCCGAAGCGCTGCGGATGGCGCGGCACAATCACCAGCAGCAGGCCTGGAACCGGGCTCGCACACATGGCGTCCAGCAGCAGCGCTTCCTCCCCGTCGCGGGTCGATGCGGCCAGCAGCGTCGCCCGGCTACCCCACAGCAAGCGCAGTTCGGCCCCCAGCGCCAATTGGTCCGGTGGCGGATCGATATCGAATTTCAGGTTGCCGGTCACTTGCACATTCCCGGCGCCGAGCTTCCCCAGACGCCCCGCATCAGCCTCGGTTTGCGCCGCGACCAAGGTAAGACCAAGCAGTGCCTGGCGCGTCAATGCCGGAAAGCGCGCGTAGCGTTGCGCCGATTTCTCCGACAGGCGGGCATTCACCAGCAGCAAAGGACAATCCAGGTGACGGCAGGCGGCAATCAGGTTCGGCCACAACTCCGTTTCCATGATGACGCCCAGCGCCGGACGGAAATGCCGAATGAAACGTCGCACCGCCCAAGGATAATCGTAGGGCAGATAGACCCGCGCGACGCTGTCGCCGAAGATTTCCTCCCCGGTATGCCGCCCGGTAGGTGTCATATGCGTGAACAAGATCCGGTATCCGGGATAGCGCTGCCTAATCAACGCAACCAGCGGCTGTGCGGCGCGGGTTTCGCCGACGGAAACCGCGTGCAGCCAGATGACCGGGGCGGGAAACTTAGTTGCATACCGGCCGAAACGCTCGCCCCAGTGCCGCAAATATTCCGGCTGTCGTCGCGCGCGCCACAGCAAGTGCAGCAAAGCCCAGGGCAGCAATAGCAACAGGAGCAGGGTATACAGCCCGAGCAGCATCAACCGAGCAACTCCAGGGCGGCGGCGATTGCCTCCTGCGCGGCAGGCGGGATTCCAGGCGCGCCGAGATTGCTCACCCGGGCCAGCCCTGCTTCACCGGCATAAACACCCGTCAGCCGCGGATCGGAACCGCTGAACAGCGCCACGGTGGGACGCTCCAGCGCCACTGCCAGGTGGGTCAGTCCGGTGTCGACGCCGACCACCAGCCGCGCACCGGCGCAGAGACCGGCGATCCCGGCGATCTCCAGCGATGGGGCCACCATGGCTTGCGACATTCCCTGCACCAAACGGGTTGCCCGCTGGCGCTCCGCATCGGTGCCAGCCGGCAGGATGCAGGTAAGTCCGCGTTCCGCCAGGCTTGCCGCCAACTTCAGCCAATCGCACTCCGGCCAAAGCTTGTCGTCGCGGCTGGTCGCCGTCAGCAGCACGGCATATGCGGCCTCCGGCAACCAGGCCGGGGCCGGTCGCAGGTCAGTCTGTCCGGCGATACCATAGTCCAATGGCATGTCGACGGCATAACCGAAAACCGCCGCCGCCAGCCAGCGATTACGCTCGACCGCATGGAGATTCTTCGGAATGGCAAACCCGGCGTCGTAAAACCTGGCCGCCAGCGCTTCGCGCGCTGCGTCGGCGACATAGCCGCAACGTCGGCCATGGGCCGCGAGCCGGGTCTGGTGCGCGATCAATCCGCTCTTGATCAGTCCCTGGGTGTCGAGCACCACGTCGTAAGCTTCAGCCTGCAATTCCCGACGGAACGCCGCCATTTCACGCCAGCTCTGCGCGCTCAGTAGCGACTTGCGCCAGCGCCGCAGCCCCACCGGAATGACCGTGCGCACGGCGGGATGCAGGCGCGGAATCCCGACCAAGGCCTCCTCCACCACCCAGTCGATGGCCACTCCGGGAAACACTGCGCGCAGGTCGCTGACCACCGGCAGGTTATGCACCACGTCCCCGAGAGAAGAGGTCTTCACCAGCAGGATAGCGCGGGGAGCGACGGATTTCGCCGGCACCATCGACGACACAATCGCCGGGCCAGGAGCTTTCCGAATAGAATGAGAAGCTTGCACATCGCGGATTATAGACGACTCATGCCTGCTGCCCGGCCCCCGCTCTCGGCTGTCCTGATCACCCATAACGCCGCCACACAATTGCCCGCCTGTATCGACAGCCTCGGCTTCTGCGACGAAATCGTTATCGTCGATTCCGGCAGCCAGGACGGCGGCGTGGAAATCGCGCAACGAAGCGGTGCCCGGGTAATTCACGCCGACTGGCGCGGCTTCGGCGCGCAGAAGCAATTTGCCGTGGCGCAGGCGAAGCACGACTGGGTGCTCTGCGTCGACGCCGACGAACGCATCAGCCAGGATTTGCGCGAGTCGATTCTGCAAGCCGTCGCCGCGCCGAACCAGCTTGCTTATCGCTTCCCCCGCTGCAACCGTTTTCTCGGCCGCTATCTGCGCCATGGCGAAGGTTATCCCGACTGGAGCCTGCGTCTCTTCGATCGGCGTCATGCGCGCTGGTCAAACGATGCCGTGCATGAGAAGGTGCTGACTCAGGCTGTGGTCGGCAGCCTGAGCGGCGACCTCCTGCACGATTCGGCCGAAACCCTCAACGCCTACCTCGCCAAGCAGGACCGCTATACCACCCTGGCCGCGCAGCAGGCCCATGCCGCCGGACTGCGCGCCCATGCCGGCCATCTGCTGTTGTCGCCGTTGCTGCGCTTCATCAAGTTCTATGTCCTGCGCCTGGGTTTCCTCGACGGCGTCCCCGGCCTGGTGCATATCCTCATCGGCTGCGGCAACAGCTTTTCCAAATACGCAAAAATGCTCGACTTGCAGACCCGTGAGGGGCCGCGATGAAAATCCTCGTCACCGGTTGCGCCGGGTTTATCGGCATGCATGTCTGCGAACGACTGCTGGCGCGTGGCGATGAGATCATCGGGGTGGACAACCTCAACGATTACTACGACGTTGCCCTGAAGCAGGCGCGCCTGGCTCGCCTGCAGATGCATGCGAATTTCCGCTTCGCCAGGCTCGACATCGCCGATCGGCCCGCTATCGCGGCCTTATTCGAGCAGACCAAACCTAACTCCGTCATCAACCTCGCGGGCCAACCCGGCGTCCGTTATTCGTTGCGCAACCCTCACGCCTACGTCGACAGCAATCTTGTCGGTTTCGTGAACCTCCTGGAAGGCTGCCGCGATGCCGGGGTCGGGCATCTGGTATTTGCCAGCAGTTCCAGCGTCTATGGCGGCAATACCCGGATGCCCTTCTCCGAGCATGACAACGTCGATCACCCGGTCAGTCTCTATGCCGCCACCAAGAAGGCCAACGAATTGATGGCGCACACCTATAGCCATCTGTTTGCCTTGCCGACCACCGGCCTGCGCTTCTTCACGGTGTATGGTCCATGGGGAAGACCGGACATGTCGCCGATGCTTTTCGCCAAAGCCATTATTGAGAATCAACCGATCGACGTCTTCAATCACGGCAGGATGCAGCGCGATTTCACCTACATCGACGACATCGCCGAAGGCGTGGTACGGGTGCTCGACCAGCCGCCGGCGGCGAACCCGGATTTCGACAAGGACCACCCGGACCCCGCGACCAGTTGGGCGCCCTACCGCATCTGCAACATCGGCAACCAGCAGCCGGTCGAACTGATGACTTATATCGAAATCCTCGAGAAGGCGCTGGGCAGGACCGCCAGGAAGAATTTTCTGCCGCTCCAGGATGGCGATGTTACCGCCACCTACGCCGCGACTGAAATCCTGCATGCCCTCATCGGCTACGCGCCGAGCACTCCGTTGGCGGCGGGAATCGAACGTTTCGTCGCGTGGTACTGCGAGTACTACAAGGTCACCTGAGGCCGATCACGCCATCACGCGATCGGCAGCAACTCGCTGAAATCGTCGATCGCGGAATAGGCGCCGGTATCCTTGGCCGGGCGGCAGCTATCCGGCCGCCTCACCGCGATCAGTTGGGCGATGCCGTAAGTGCGCGCCGAATCCAGCACCGGCAGACTGTCCTCGACCAGCAGGGTAGTCGCGGGATCGAAGGGAATGCGGGCACGCAGCCGTTCCCAGAACGCCGAATCCTCCTTGGGCAGGCCGATTTCATGGGAAGTGATGAGGTCGTCGAAATATCCTGGCAAGCCGGTGCGGCTCATTTTCAGCGTCAGGCTCTTGTGGTGGGCGTTGGTCACCAGCGCCACGCGCTTGCCTGATGCGCGCAGCGCGGTGAGGAAGGCGACTACATGCGGATGCACGGCGATAAGGTGCGCCACTTCCTCCTTCAAACGCATGATGTCGAGTTCCAGCTCGGTTTCCCAGAAATCCACCGAGTACCATTCGAGCGTACCGGCGCGAACGTGGTAGCGCGCCATCAATTCATCGCGTGCCGCCTGCTGTGTCAGACCGAGCGCCTCGGCGTAACGCAGGGGCACATGCTGTTGCCAGAAGTGATTGTCGAAATTCAGGTCGAGTAAGGTGCCGTCCATGTCGAGCAGGACGGTGTCGATCCCACGCCAGTTCAACTCAGGGCTTGAGATAGACGTATCCCTCGCGTGCCTGCAAACGGGCCACCTCGGCTACTCCCGAGGGTACGATCGTCGCCGCCGGATGCACCAATTTCTTGTCGATATTGCGGCTCTGTAGGGTAAAGTTGCAGACGCGGAAGTCGACTCCCTTGGCGGCGAGGTCGTCGACGATGATCTCATAGGGATTGCCGTTCTTGTCCTGGGCGCCTTCCAGCAGGAAGTTGATGCCGGCGGCATGGGTGACGACGACGATCTTTACCGTCGGGTCGGCGCTGAGGTGGTTGCGGATGTTCCTCAAGCCGTTGCTGGCCTGCTCCAGGCCTTCGTTGAGATGATAGACGACCTTCACCGGGTCGGCGGCAGTCGCCGTGCCGATCAAGCCTAGCGTCGCAGTGACTATGCCGAAAAATTGCATGAAGCGCTTGCGCATGAAATGGTCTCCCCAAGTTTATTATGATCGAGCTTGCTACAAAGCCGAATACAAAGTACCCCAACACCCGCGGCGAGGCGACAAAACAATTTAATGCCTGAATTAACCCGCATCAAATCGTATGGCGTTCGCGCAACAGGTTCTTTTGCACCTTGCCCATGCTGTTGCGCGGCAGGTCGTCGACGAAGAAAACTTTCTTGGGAATCTTGAAGCTGGCAAGTTCGCCTCTTAGCGCGGCGGCGATGCCCGCCTCGGTCAACGTTGCGCCCGCAGCATTCTTGCGCCGCACCACCACCACCGCCACAGCCTCGCCGAAGTCAGGATGCGGCAATCCGATCACCGCCGATTCCGCGACGCCGGGCAGGGCATCGATGATCTCCTCGATCTCCTTGGGATAGATGTTGAGCCCGCCGCTGATGACCAGATCCTTCGAGCGTCCGCTGATGGTGACATAACCGTCGGCATCGAGTTGGCCCATGTCGCCGGTCTTGAAATAGCCGTCGGCGGTGAATTCCTCCCTGGTCTTTTCCGGCATCCGCCAGTAACCGGTGAAGACGTTTTCGCCCTTCACCAGGATCTGGCCGATTTCTCCCGGCGGGACTGCCCGGCCCGCTGCATCGGCAATACGGATTCGCATGCCCGGCAAGGGAAATCCGACGGTGCCGCCGCGCCGCTCGCCGTCATACGGATTGGAAGCAAACATGCCGCCTTCGGTCATGCCATAGCGCTCCAGGATGGTGTGCCCGGTGCGCGCGCGAAATTCGTCGAAAGTTTCCTTGAGCAGGGGGGCCGACCCGGAGACGAACAGGCGGAGGTGTTCGCAACTGGCGCGGGTGAAGCCAGGCTCCGCCAGCAGTCGCACATAATAGGTCGGCACGCCCATGAACACGGAGGCTTGCGGCAGCAGCCGCATGGCTCGCGCCGTGTCGAACTTCGGTTCGAACAGCATCGCCGAGCCGTTCAGCAAGGCGCAGTGGCAGGCGACGAACAGGCCATGCACATGAAATATCGGCAGCATGTGCAACAACACATCGCCCGGCTGAAAGTGCCAGTAGGCATGCAGCACGGTCGCGTTCGCGGCGAGATTCCGGTGCGACAGCATGGCGCCCTTGGAGCGGCCCGTCGTTCCGGAGGTATACAGGATGGCGGCGAGATCGTCGCCCTTTCTTGGCACACAGGCAAAGTCATTGGCAAACGGCGTCGCGGCGTCGATCAAGGAACCGCGTCCGTCATCACCGAGTTCCCGCACGTGGCGCACGCCGGTCTTTAGCGCCAACGCTTCGGCCAGGACCCGATTTTGCGGCCTGTAGACGAACAGGCCGGGCTCGGCATCCTTCAGGAAATACTCGATCTCGTGGCGCTGGTAGGCAGGGTTCAGTGGCAGGAAAACCATGCCGGCGCGCAACGTGGCCAGGTACAGCACCAACGCTTCCGGCGTTTTCTCGACCTGCGCCGCGACGCGGTCGCCAGGCTTGAGGCCGAGTGCGACGATCAAGTTGGCGATGCGTCCGCTGGCGCGTTCGACATCGTCATAGGTCCACACCCGGCCGTCGGGCAGAATCATGCAGGGCGCATCGGCTGTCGTGGGAAAGTGCGAGGACAACAGGGAATACAGGTTTTCGTTCATGGCCAGGATGATTACTTGTTGGAAAGACCCATCACCGCGTCCGGCAAGGCCGTGGCGATGCCGGGAAACAGGCAGCAAAGGAAGATCGCCACGAACATCAGGCCGACGAACGGCATGACGCCCCAGATCACGTCCTTCAGGGGAATGTCGGGAGCGATGTTCTTGATGACGAAGATATTCAGCCCGACCGGCGGGTGGATGAGCCCCATCTCCATGACGATGGTCATGACGATGCCGAACCAGATCAGGTCGAAGCCGGCGGCCTTGAGCGGCGGCAGGATGATGGGCGCGGTCATCAGGATGATGGACACTGGCGGCAGGAAGAAGCCGAGGACCACCACCATCAGCAGGATCACCGCCAGCAACACCCACTTCGACAGGCTCAGCGAGACGATCCATTCCGCCGCCGACTGGCTGATGTGCAGATAGCTCATCACGTAGGAGTAGAGCAGCGACATCCCGATGATGAACATCAGCATGGTCGATTCGCGCAGGGTCGAGGAGAGTATCGGGGCAAGCTGAGCCGGCCGCCACAGGCCGTAGATGGTGGCGATCAGCACCAGCGCCAGCACCGCGCCGAGCCCGGCGGTTTCCGACGGCGTGGCATAGCCGCCGTAGAGCGCGATCATCACGCCGGTCAGCAATATCACGAAGGGCAACACCCGCGGCAGCATCTCGACCTTTTCGCGCAGCGTATAGATGTGCTGGTCGAGATAGGCCGATTTCTCGCCGCCGGCGGCATGCGTCACTTCGGCGGCGCGGTACTCGACGCGGTAGTGCCAGGTGGCGTACAGGGAGAACAGCGTCACCAGCAGCATGCCCGGCCCGATGCCGGCGAGGAACAGGCGGCCCAGCGATTGTTCCGACGCCACCGCGTAGAGGATCATGGTGATCGATGGCGGCAACAGGATGCCCAGCGTGCCGCCGGCGGCGATGATGCCGGCGGCGAAGCCGCCCGAATAACCGCGCTTGCGCATTTCCGGTATGCCCGCGCTGCCGATCGCCGAACAGGTGGCCGGACTGGAGCCGGCCATGGCCGCAAACAGGCCGCAGGCGAATACGTTGGCGATCCCCAGGCCGCCCGGGATGCGGTGCATCCAGGCATGCAGCGCCATGTACAGGTCGAGGCCCGCCGCCGACTTGCCAATGGCCGCACCTTTCATGATGAACAGCGGAATCGACAGCAGGGTGATGCTGGCCAGTTCCTCGTAGACGTTCTGCGTCACGGTGTCGAGGCTGGAAGCCGGCATGAAGAAGTACATGAAGGTCAGCGCCACGGCGCCCAGCGCAAAGGCGATGGACATGCCCGACATCATCACCCAGCGTGGCCAGCGCGTAGAACAGGCCCAACGTCAATTCACTCATGCTGCATTGCCGCCTTTTCCCGGCGCCAGCAGGCGCGCAGCCAGATGCAGCAGCAACTGGATGCCGACCAGGCTCATGCCTATCGTCATCAACGAATAAGGTATCCATAGCGGCGGACCCCACGATGAGGTCGTCGTCTGCCCTTCGATCCAGGACTCATGCAGCAAGGCCCAGGATTTCCAGGAGAAGAACAGGCAGAACAAGCTCGACGCGGCATCGACCAAAATCAGGCGCAGACGATTGACGGCCGGCGGCAACAGTCCCGACAGCGCCTCGATGCCGATGTGGCCGCGCTGCGACTGGACATAAGCGCCCGAAACGAAGGTCGCGCCGACCAACAGGAACACCGCCGCTTCGTCCTGCCAGTCGGTGGGAATCTTCAGGAAATACCGCGCCATCACGCTATAGGTCAGGATGCCGGCGGCGGCGATCAAGGCCAGCATACAGACCGCCATCAAGCCGCGATTCACCCACTGCATGGCACGGTCGAGCGCGGCTATCGCCGGTACCGCTGCAATCGGTGGTCGTGGATCGAAACTGCCGTGAGCGCCACCGCTCATAGGGTTTTTTCTGCCAGCGCCAGCAATTTGGCGCAGCCGGGCGACTTGGCGGCGTAGTCCTTCCAGGCAGTATCCCGTGCCAGCGCTTGCCACTTCTTGACTGCCTTGTCATCCAGGTCATACACCTTGGCACCGGCCTTGATATAGATATCTGCGACCTGCTTGTCGTCTATTCTGGCCTGTTCCATGCCGAACTTTTCCAACTCGGCGCCGACCTGCATGACGATCTGCTGCTGCTCCTTAGTCAGCTTGTCATAGGTGCTCTTGGCCATCAGCAGGGGTTCGAGCATGAACCAATACGCCTTGCCGCGACCGGTGGTCAGATGCTTGGAGACTTCTTCCAGGCGGAATGAGATCAAGCTGGTGGACGAGGTCATGCCGGCATCGGCGGCACCCGTCTGCATCGCCGCATACAGTTCGTTCGATGGCAGCGACAGCACCGCCGCGCCGGCGGCCTTGAGTATCATGTCCATCTCCTTGCTGCCGCCGCGCACTTTCATGCCTTTGGCATCTTCTGGATTGATCAGCGGCGCGGCGCGGCTGGCGACTCCGCCGGCCTGCCAGACCCAACTGACCATGACGATGCCTTTTTCCAGCAACAGCTCATTGATCGCCTTGCCGACCTCGGCGGTCTTCCAGGTGGCGGCCTGTTCGTAGGAAGTCACCAGCCCCGGCATCAGGCCGATGTTGAGCTCGGGCACCTCGCCGCCGGCATAGGGAATCGGGTACAGGCTCATGTCCAGGGCCGACTTGCGCAGGGCGGAGAATTGCGCGACGGTCTTCATCAGCGACGAGTTCGGGTATATTTGGAACTTCAGCGCACCCTTGGTACGCGCCTCGACTTCCTGGGCGAACTTGCGGCACAGGCGGTCGCGAAAATCGCCGGCATCGATGGTGCCGCCGGGAAACTGGTGCGAAATCTTCAGCGATACCGGCGCCTGGGCCATTGCGCTGCGGCCGAACAGCGCCAGCGGCAGGGCTGCCAAGGAGCCGGCCAGAATTTGGCGGCGAGTAGTCATGGTGTTTCCTCCAGTGGTTTTTTAAGTTCTAGCCAAGCGCCGCACCGAGGCCGATGCGGTGATTTTTCCGTCATTGCTGAATGCCTCGACGTTGTTCTCGATCTCTTCCGGATCGTAAACATAATTTACCATCAACCCGAGGGATTGCCGAAAGCCTTTCAGGCTGGTGTCGGCGAGCCAATTGATGCGTTCGATGTGGGCGCCGTTGCCCAGATGGAAACGCGCCACCGGATCGTAGGGTCCAAGCGCCGGCAATCGCTGCTTGGCTTCAAGCAGATAGCGCGCCGCCAGACGTTGCAAGGTTTCCCGCAGGCGTCTGGCCAGCAGCTTGTCCTTGGTCCATTCGCCGCTTTGCAAACCTCCCAGATCGATGCCGGCGCCTGCCAGCGTCTCCGGATTATTTTTCACCCATGACGCCAGTTGCGGCAAGGGCGAGAGCGTGGCGAAGGATTTCAACTTGGGGAAATCCCGCTTGAGATCGTCGATCACCCGCTTCAACAGAAAGTTGCCGAAGGAAATACCACGCAAACCGGCCTGGGTATTCGAGATCGAATAGAAGATCGCCGTGTCGGCGCGCTGTGCGTCGAAGACCGGCGCGTTCTCATCGAGCAGCGACTGCACGCTGTCGGCCAGGCGATTGGTCAGCGCCACTTCGACGAAGATCAAAGGTTCCATCGGCATGCGCGGATGAAAAAAAGCGTAGCAGCGGCGGTCCGAGTCGAGACGATTCTTGAGGTCGGCCCAGGAACGGATCTCATGCACCGCTTCGTAGCGGATCAGTTTCTCCAGCAGCATCGCCGGCGAATTCCAGGTGATCCGCGTAAGCTCGAGAAAACCCACATCGAACCAGGCGGTCAGCCGCGCTTCGAGCTCCCGGTCGAGCGCCGCCAGTTCGGGATCCTGTTCGAGAAAGCGCAACAGGTCTTCGCGTAGGTCGACCAGGAACTTCACGCCTTGCGGCAAGGCATTGAACTGCGTCAGGATGCGGATTCGCGCCGAGCGCATGGCCGCGCGCAGGCCGGCTTCGGCATCCCATTGTTCGGCGGTGCCGATCGCCGCCTGGTACGCGGCATGCGCCTGATCCACGGCCTTCGGGTCCGGCCCGAACTCGAGCGCGATCAGACGCAGCAATTGATGGCGGCCGTCGGCATCGAGCTTCAGGTAGGTTTCGCCCAAACGCGCCGCCCGCATACGCACCGACACCTCGCCGCCGATTCCCTCGGCGCATTCCCGCAACTGCTGCCGCAATTGCTGTAGTTGCCTGGGCGGCAGGCGCGACGGGCCGGGCTCGATGCCAGCCAGCTTGCGCATCCGCTTCAGGCCGCGGACGACCATGCCGTCATTCATGGTCGCGCCTCATGAGTGGAGGTATGTCTAAGTTCAGAGCGTGGAGAAAGTTTTGCATCGGACGTGCAACATACGAAACGTCTCTATCGCTGTCAAGCCGGAGTGTTGGCGAGACACTCTCGAATTACCCGTAGTTGCCTCAAGGCGCTTATACTTGGCTTTGTTTATTATGAGCTTTTGCTCCGATGCCCGATTCCACTGAGACGCCAAGCCCGACTCCGGAGCCCACTCCGTCCGAGGTCGCCTACGGCCGCTTCGTGCCGCTACAGTTCCTCCGCCTGCTGAAACGCGACAGCATCGTCGACGTCAAGCTGGGGGATTTCGTCGAGCAGGAGATGACCCTGCTGTTCTCCGACATCCGGGATTTCACCGCCCTGTCCGAGTCCATCCTGCCGGCCGAGAACTTCCGCTTCATCAACTCCTACCTCAGCACCATGGAACCGGTGGTGGCCAGCAACTTCGGCATCATCGACAAATATATCGGCGACGGCATCATGGCGCTGTTTCCCGGCTCCGCGGACGACGCGGTGCGCGCCGGGATCGACATGCTGCGTCAACTGGCGGAATACAACCAGGGCCGAACCCGTGCCGGTTACATGCCGATACGCATCGGCATCGGCATCAATACCGGACTGGTCATCATGGGCACCGTGGGCGGCCACAACCGCATGGACAGCACGGTGATCGGCGATGCGGTCAACCTTGCCTCGCGTCTCGAAAGCCTTACCAAGGATTACGGCACGCCGCTCCTGATCAGTGCCCACACCTTGCACGCCATCGAAGACAGCAGCGCCTACTGCGTCCGCTTCATCGACCGGTTGCGCATCAAGGGCCGTTTCCAGGCGCAGTCGGTCTACGAGGTTTTCGATATCGATCCCGAACCCTTGCGCCTGGCCAAGCTCGAAACGCTGGTGATGTTCGAAGACGCCTTGGCATTCTTTCACCTCGGCCGGCCCGACTTGGCGCTGCCGCTGTTCGACGAGTGCCTGAAGACCGCGCCCGACGATAGGGCGGTGCGGGTCTATCTGGACCGTTGCCGGGAGTCTGCGCGACTCGGACAACCTGTGGAAAAGCCCGAATCCGGCATGGAGATCGGCTGGCGCGACGAGTATTCAGTGGGCATACGCGAAATCGATACCCAGCATCAGGAACTGCTGCTCCGCATGGATGAACTGGCGAAACAGGTCGGGGGCTGGGGGGTGCGCACCGGTACTGCGCTCGACAATATCGCCAGCCAGGTCAACTCGTTGTTCAGTTCCGAGGAAAACCTGATGCGGCGTTACGGCTACCCTTTCGCCAAGGAACATGTGAAACAGCACGCGACATTTGGCCGCTTCTTTGCGGAGTTGAGGTCCGAAATCGAGCGCAACGAGCGGGGAAGGTTCTATCTGCTGTTCCGCATACAACTGCTGCTGGTGGATTGGCAAATCAACCACATCAGCAAGAGCGACCTGCATCTCGGCAATTTTCTCCAGCGGGCAGGCGTCAGTTAAGTTCACCACTTTCAAACTATCCTGCCGGGCACCCCTGTAGGAAAATCGGCATAGAGTCGTTGGAGACCCGAAATGAGCGGCATCCTCTTCATCGTTTCAGCCCCCTCGGGCGCGGGCAAGACCACCTTGGTGCGGGAGCTGCTGTCCCGGGATGATCAGGTGCATCTATCGATCTCCTACACCACGCGCGCGCCTCGGACGGGGGAGCAAGACGGCCGCGACTATCATTTCATCGCCATGGCGGAGTTCCTCGCCATGCGTAGCCGCGGCGACTTCCTGGAATCGGCGGAAGTGCATGGCAACTTCTACGGCACCTCGCGCGTCTGGCTGGAGAAGGAAATTGCCGCGGGCCGGGATGTGCTGCTGGAGATCGATTGGCAGGGCGCGCAACAGGTACGGCGTTTCTTCCGTGATGCAGTCGGCATTTTCATCATGCCTCCCTCGCTGGCCGAACTGGAGCGGCGGCTGCGCGGCCGCGGCACCGACGACGACGAAACCATCGCCCGCCGCCACCTCGCGGCGCTGACCGAAATGCGCCACGTCTGGGAGTTCGAATACGTTATAATCAACAATGAGTTGGTGGAGGCGATCGGCGACCTGACTACAGCGGTTCATGCCTCTCGACTCCGGCTTGCGCCACAGCAGGCGCGCCACCCCGAACTATTCACCTTACTTGTCCAGAAAGAATAACCATGGCCCGCATCTCAGTCGACGACTGTCTAAAACATATTCCGAACCGCTTCCAGTTGACCCTGGTCGCGACCTACCGTGCCCGCCAGATCACCTTGGGCAGCACTCCCCAGGTTCAATTCGACAAGGACAAACCGACCGTTATCGCGTTGCGCGAAATCGCCGCCGGCAAGGTCGGCCTGGAAATCCTCAACCGCAGCCAGACCTGACGCGCTACCGGCGCGCGCTCGCCGTGCTGCTCCGCCACCATGAATCCGATGCCGGTTGCCGATCCAGGACTTGCCGACGACGAGGGAACACTCATACCGTTGGAGATGCACTCGCCGGTTGACCTGGCGGACGATCTCGAACGTTTCCGCAACAAGCTTTCAAACTATCTCAAACCGGATGAAATTGCCCGGATCGAGTCGGCCTATGTATTCGGCAACACCGCACACTTCGGCCAATTCCGTTCCAGCGGCGATCCCTACATCTCGCATCCGCTCGCCGTTGCCGACACGCTGGCGGACTGGCATCTCGACCCGCAGGCGCTGACCGCCGCGCTACTCCACGATGTGATGGAAGATACCGCGATCCCCAAACAGGAGCTCGCGGACAAGTTCGGCAAGGCCGTCGCGGACCTGGTCGACGGCGTGTCGAAAATCGACCGTATCGAAAACCAGTCGTTCGAGGAAGCGCAGGCGGAGAATTTCCGCAAGATGCTGCCCCCCAGAAACGCCGCCGCATCGCCCGGGAGACGCTGGATATCTATGCGCCGATCGCGAATCGGCTCGGCCTCAACGCACTGTATCGCGAACTCCAGGAACTCGCATTCCGCCACCTCCGGCCGATGCGCTATCGCGTCCTCGAAAAAGCGGTGAAAAGCGCGCGCGGCAACCGCCGCCAGGTGGTGGACAAAATCATGGAGGCGCTGCGCCAGCGCCTGCCCGAAGCCGGCATCGAAGCCGAAGTGATGGGACGGGAAAAGCAGCTCTACAGCATCTACCGGAAAATGCGCGAAAAGCATCTTTCGTTTTCCCAGGTGCTGGACATCTATGGCTTCCGCGTCATCGTCAACGACGTCCCCAACTGTTATCTGGCACTGGGCGCCCTGCACGGCCTGCTCAAACCGGTGCCGGGCAAGTTCAAGGACTACATCGCCATCCCCAAGGCGAACGGTTACCAGTCCCTGCACACGACCCTGATCGGCCCCTACGGCACCCCGGTCGAGGTGCAGATCCGCTCCCGCGAGATGCATCACATCGCCGAATCCGGGGTGGCGTCGCACTGGCTCTACAAGGACGAAAGTGCGCTCGACGAGTTGCAGAAGAAAACCCACAAGTGGCTGAAGTCCCTGATCGAGTTGCAGTCAGCGTCCGGGGATTCGACCGAGTTCCTGGAAAACGTCAAGGTGGACCTCTTTCCCGACGAGGTTTACGTATTCACTCCGAAGGGGAAAATCCTCGTCCTGCCACGCGGCGCAACGGCCGTGGACTTCGCCTATGCGGTGCATACCGACATCGGCAACCGTTGCGTCGCCTGCCGCATCAACTTCGAAATGATGCCCTTGCGCAGCGAGCTGAGGAACGGCGACCGCGTCGAGATCATTACCGCCGCGCTGCCCAATCCGAATCCGACCTGGCTCACCTACGTCAAGAGCAGCAAGGCACGGGCGCAGATTCGCCATTATCTCAAGACCCAGCAGAAGGATGAATCGGTCGCGCTCGGGGAACGCCTGCTGGGCCAGGCACTGCATGGCTTCGGCTTGAGCCTCGCCGACCTCGCCACCTCGGTGTGGGATCGTTTCGTGCGCGGACGCGGCGTAAAATCGAAGAATGATGTGCTCACCGACATCGGCCTGGGCAAGCGCCACGCCGTCATCATCGCGCGCAGGCTGGCCGCCGATCGCATGGCCGAAGGTGGCGCCCCGGTCGAACAGAAGCCGCGCGGCGCCATCGTCATCAACGGCGAGGAAGGCGTCGCCATGCAACTGGCCAAGTGCTGCCGGCCGATTCCCGGCGACCCCATCGTCGGCATCATCCGCAAAGGACAAGGCCTGGTGGTGCATACGCACGACTGCCGCAGCATCGGCAAGTCCGGCCATGAACGGGACAACTGGGTGGATGTCGAATGGGCGCCAGGCAACGAGCGCCTGTTCGACGTCGGCATACGCATCGTCACGGAGAATCGGCGCGGAGTGCTGGCCAAGATCACCGCCGAGATCGCCGATGGCGGATCAGACATCCAGAACGTCAGCTTCGACAGCGAGCGGGGGGTTTACACTACCCTCAACTTCACTTTGCAGGTCATGAATCGCGTCCATCTGGCCCGCATCATCCGCGGCTTGCGGCGCATACCCGAAGTCGTGCGCATCACGCGCGCCAAGGAATAATTACTACAGGAGAGCACCATGGCAATCTATGAATCCGAGCACACCAAGTTCATGCGCGAGTGGATGAAACAACATCCGGAAGAGTTGAAGGAACAGGAACGCGGCCGTGCCCTGTGGTGGGACAAGCCGCAAAAACTGGAGCAACTGAAAATCGACGAGGCGTCGAAAGTGCCCCAGAAGCCTTACTACTACGACGTGAACTGAAAGCTCAAGGCCTGGCTGAATCGCACGTCACTCAGGCTCCCACGGCATCAGATGGATAGCCTGCGCCAGCAGGGTGACACGCGCCGCCGCGCCGACCACGATGTCGTTGCGTTGCGCGACATGCGTCGGCACCGAAAAAATCAGCGGCAATTCGCTGCCTTCAGGAAGCAGTGTGATCTGGGTATGCGGACCCAGGGGAATGCGGTCCGCGACGACACCCGACACCGGGTTTTCGGCCTCGCCGCGCGCGGGACGATCCCGCCGATGCAGCAAGATGCCCTCGGGCGGGATCACCCAATGGACTCTTTCACCAATTCCAAGAATAGAGCTGGTCGCGACGTCCAGATGCCGGCCCAGCCATACCAACGTCGTTACGCCGTTCGCGCCCGGCCTGCCGATGCGGCCCTCGAACAGGTTGGACAGGCCCACCTGGCGCGCGATCGCGGCGCTTGCCGGACGCGTCATGACTTGTTCCGGCGGTCCGCTTTGCAAGCTGGCCCCGTGATGCAGCAAGACCATCCGATCGGCCAGCATGCGCGCCTCGTCCAGGTCGTGCGTCACCAGCACGATGGGCAGGGGCAGTTCGCGCCGCAGCCGCGCCAATTCCTGCTGCAGCTTGCGCCGCGTCGCCTGGTCGAGCGTCCAACAGCAGCACAGCCGGCTCACTAGTGCCCGCCGTTGAGTTTTGGGTGCCGGCGATCGCCCGCGCCAAGGCGCGTGCCAGCGCAACACGCTGCTGCTGGCCGCCCGAGAGCTGCGCCGGATGACGTGATTCCAGCCCTTGCAAATGCACCCGCGCCAGCCATTCCCCAGCCTGTCGCGCACGCTCACCGTGTGGCAAGTGCCACAAGGCCAGCGCGACATTGTCCAGCGCCGAAAGGTGGGGCAGCAAGGAGTAACTCTGGAACACCATGCCGACTCGGCGGCGCTGCGGCGCCAGCGCGAGCTTTTGCCCGCTGTCGAACCAGGTCGTGCCGCCGCAGTCGATGCGGCCTTGATGAGGCCGATGCAAGCCGGCGATACAGCGCAACACCGTCGTCTTGCCGCTGCCGGAAGGGCCCACCAATGCCAGCAATTCGCCGGGCGTACAGTTCAGCGTGCAATCGAGCGGGATCGGCGCTCGTTGCCGCAGCGTGACGGAGAGTTCACAGTTCGACTCACTCAAAATCCGGCCCCATGATCGCCTCGTCCGATACGCCGTGTGAGTATGTTCAGGGCGGCGATGGCAGCGAATGAAATCGCCACCAGCAACGCCGACATCGCCGCGGCACCGGACTCGTCGAATGCCTGGACCCGGTCGTAAATACTGATCGCCACGGTACGGGTTTCACCCTCGATGTTGCCGCCGACCATCAGGACCACGCCGAACTCGCCGAGCGTATGTGCGAATGTCAGCACAATGGCGGACAGCAGGCCCGGCCAGGCCAGCGGCAGTTCCACCCGCCACAGCGTGCGCCAGCGCGACAGTCCGCAGCACCATGCCGCCTCGCGCGCCGAACGAGGGATGGCATCGAATGCCCGCTGGATCGGTTGCACCGCGAAGGGCAGGTTGAAAATCAGTGAAGCCAGCAGCAGGCCATCGAAGCTGAACACCAGCGTCCGTCCGGTCAGGCTATGCCAAACCTGTCCAAGCGGCGAATTGCCGCCCATGGCCAGCAACAGATAGAAGCCCAATACCGTCGGCGGAAGCACCAGCGGCAACGCCACCAGCGCCTCCACCAGCCCTTTGCCGGCGAATCGCGACCAGGCCAGCGGCCGCGCCAGCAGCACCGCCAAGGGCAGCAGTAGGAGCGTCGTGGCAAAAGCGAGTTTCAGCGAGAGGGCGAGCGCGGGCCAATCCATCGCTACTCCGAAGTCGTGGTGAAGCCATGGCGGTCAAGGATGGAACGCGCCGTCGGCGATTGCATGAAGGCATAGAACTGCCGCGCCGTATCGCCGGCGCCGGGCATCAGCACCATGCGTTGCCGCAACGGCGCATGCCATGAATCCGGCAGGGTGACAAACGCACCGCGTGCCGCCAGATCCGCGCCGCGGGCCAACGACAGGGGAATGATGCCGGCCTGCGCCGAGCCGCTCGCCGCGAACTGCGCGGCCTGCGCGGCGTTTTCCCCCAGCACCAGCTTGTCGCCCAACGCCTCCCAGATTCCGGCGTGTTGCAGCGCTTCGCGGGCGGCGCGTCCGTATGGCGCGTGCTCCGGGTTGGCGATCGCCAGGCGCTTGAGGCGGCCGTCGCGCGCCGCGGCGGCCAGGTCGTGCAGATTGCGGTCGGCCTGCACGGGCGAGCCATTCGCGATAAACAGCGCAAGGCGGCCGAGCGCATAGAGCTTGCCTCCGTCCTCGCCGCGACCGGCTTTCCGTAGCATCTCGACGTAGTGCTCATCGGCGCTGAAGAACAGTTCGAAAGGTGCGCCCTGAATGATCTGCTGCGCGAACATGCCGGACGAGCCGAACGACAGGCGCAGCTTGCGGCCGCTGTCACGCTCGAAAACTTGCGCGATTTCCGGCAGGGCAAATTTGAGGTCGGCGGCAGCGGCCACGGCAGGCGCCGCGCCGACCTGATCGGCGTGTGCCGGCGGCGTACCGATCCAGATCACCAGGCAGCAGACGATGTTCAGCCAGTTCTGGCGCCACCCTGCGGAAAAGTCATTGCTCATCGATCGAAGTGTAGCCTGCCTGATCGGATCGGGAACAACTCGCCCCTGGGAACGGCCCAATATCAGACAGCGAACCTTTTCGCCGAAATCGAGCACCGCTTCATTGCCCTTCACTGCGAACCACCTTCAACACTCCCAACTTCACCAGCCACACCAATGCTCGGAAGACAAATGCCTGTCGTTCCCCGGGGATGGAATGAATCAATTCGGCTGCAGCCATGGGACCGGCGGCGGCCGCGTCAAGCACGGTTTGCACCTCGGCATCGGTGGGCAGCACCACCTTGGCGAAACTCACCATCGCCAGGCTTCTATAGTCGGCAACACGTTGAGTGGCGATCCGTGCGTTGGCATCGACGAGATCAAGCACCGTTTTTAGCGTCAGCGCCTGCGTCGGGTAACTGGCGAATGCATGAAACGGGTCCATACGCGCCGGCCACGGTTGAGGCAGGGGTTTGAGCGCCGGCGCCTGTTCCTTGCGAATCTCTCCGAGCCGGGTCCACAGGGCTTCGTATTGGGGAATGATCACCTCCCAGTCGTACACGTCACGCGCCCGTTGCCTTCCCGCTTCACCCATCTGACTACGCAGTTCAGGCGAGGCAAACAGCTTGGCGAAGGCCTGCGCCGTTGCGTCTATTTCCACCGCCACCAACGAGCCGGTATGGCCGCAATACATATCGTAATTGTCGATCTCCAGTGCATGATGCAACGCCAGATCCCCGCCCAGCCCGGCACCTGGCATCAGGGTCGGAATTCGGAAGCCATCGATTCGATCGCGCACCGTGTCCTTGTAACCATCCCAGTCCGCCACCACGACCGGAATCCCGGCCGCCATGGCCTCGATCGGCGCGATGCCGAATGTCTCCTGAACGCTGTCGGAGAGCGAGCAGAAGACATCCGCGCTCGCCCAAGCGATCAATCTGTCTTCCGCCTTGCGTCCGTCCAGCGTTACCACTCTCACATTCGGACAGGCCAATCGAGCGGCATTTCCATAGGCGTCGGTGATCGATTCGTTGGCGTGCCAGCCGCATTCCACCAGGACGACATTGTGCCCGGCAGGCAAGCCTTGGGCGGCGCGTTCAAGCGCCTGGTACATCGCCAGGGGATGGGCTTTGGCGTGGAACGACAAGCGACCCATGAAAAGCACGACATGGGTGTTGGCGTCCGCGCCCAACGCCGAACGGGCCGCCCTCTTGTGTTCGTCGGTAAAAACAAAGTCCCGTGTGTGTATGCCCAGTGGAATTACCGGCAACTGCGGCAGGATCAGGCGCTGAACGCCCAGGCGCTGGACGAGGTAGTCGGCCTGTGCCTGTAGTAAGCGTGTGACGTTTTCCTTAACCGCCGTGCTGGTGCAGATGACGGCATCCCAGGCCTGAACCGGGGCGGTGATGAGTCCGGCCAGGGCATCCATCGCCATGGCTGAAGAAGTGGTATGTGTGATGCCACACAGGCTCCACCCGCCATGGCCGAAAGCGGCGCGATGCCATGCATGATCACCGATGACGGGGCCGGGGAAATAGACGACGCCAGGCTGGGACAATGCTCCCAGATGATTGATGTCCACCACCTTGACCGGCTCGCTGCGCCCTGCCGATTGAACTGCCGTGGCGAATAACTGGGCGTGCTCTGGCATGTGCACCTGCGCCCAAAATTCCGTGTTTGAACTGTATGCCAGAAACGCACGCAGGAAGGACTCACCGGCGGCATTGCGACCCATCAGCCTTGGGCCACTGGTGGTGTAGGCCTCGGGATGAAAGTAGATGGCTGGGTTCACGCGATATGCAGGGCTTTTAGAACGGCCAGGCGCTTTTCAGCAAATTCCCCCGCTTGCCTGTTCAGTTCAGCCAGGTTGGCTTCGGCGGTATCGAGCAGCTTGCCGTCCTTGAGCAGTCGCTCCTCCTGCGCCGAAAGAATCCCCCAGAGCATGGCGGCCCAATCCGCCGGCCGTTCCTTGCCTTGACCAATCGCCATCAGAAAGATTTGCTGAAAGCGGTTCACCGGAACACCCCCCCCGGTTACCGGACTCGCCAGAAAGCTGACGTCCTTGCTGCCACGCGCATTGTCGATCAGCCGCGCATTGAGCCTGTCGCAGTAGGGTCTGGCGCGCACAGCGGCGGCTTCATCCTGCACCGCGAGCAAACTGCCCGAGTTGCCAAGCACGATTGCGGCCTCCCGCAGTTGCGCCAAATTCGCCTTGCCGGCAATGGCCTGCTCGATCTCGCCCAGAGTGCGGGCTTGGTGGTCGTTCAAGGCATCGAGGATCGGGCCATAGACGGCTTCCTGCATGTCGGCCTCACCAAGGCTGCCCGTCACTTTCAAGGATACATCGGCGGGCGCAGTGGCCAGGATGACCCGGGTAGCCCGAAGCGCCTCCTGATGCTCGGTCCCGCTCAATTTTCGGGCACCTTTTACCCAGTAGTCACGGCGGAATTGCTGGTTCACGCAGAAGTCGCGCACTGTCTCGCGAAACATCCGGTCGGGAATCTCTTTGATCAGCGCTTGTTGGTCGGTGCTGAGGTTCAAGCCGTCAAGGTGGTCAGGGTAATACGCCGAGCAGGCATAATCCAGCCTGGCTGGAGCCAGCCACTCGGCCATGCGCGAGAAGGGCATGGGTAACCAGTCGCGATTGAAGTATTCATGGGCAAGATAATGGCGGTCATGCTCTTTTAGCTTGGCCAGGCGTTCAATGACCTGGGGGTTTACTCTGGCGTAGGCTGGATTGACGGCAATCAGCTTGTCGGCAAATACCAGGGCCTCGTCGATGCGTGACACGATACCCTTCCCCGACACTCCCATCACTTCAGCATGTTCGGTCAACAGATCACGCAACGGTACTGTTGCGGCCCAGCCTGGTTGCGTGTTGTAGCTGATATACAGCACCCCACCCACTTTGAGCTTGCGACGGATGAAATCCACGATCACCGTCCGGTTCTCGTCGCTGATCCAACTCCAGATGCCATGCAGTCCGATGGAGTCAAAGTCCGGCAGATCTCCGCGTTGACAGAATTCCGTGAAGGCTTCGTCGTAAAGATGCGCCGAAGCGCCCGAGGCCGAGGCCAGGTCCCGCGCAAAACCGACTTGGGCCGGATTGAAATCAGTGGCATACCAGGCATTGCCGGAAGCGGCTGCATGGATGTTCACGCTCAGTCCCTGACCGAACCCCAACTCGCAATGGGAGCCCACCTCCGGCGATATCAAGCCCGCATTCAGGAACGCCAGCCTGGCACGCAGCGGATTGAGCTCGGTGTAATAGCCGTAGGTATAGCCTATATCGGCGACATAGCCGGAAGTCCAGTCGGACATATTCTCTCCACAGTTTGATAGATCTATTGATTCACTCCGACTCCACAATCAGTTGGAGCGTCCGCATCATGCGCCAATCTTAACCAAGTCAAACTTCCACAGCCACATCAGGCTGCGAATACCGGCGGGGGTGCTTGCCCCGGCGGCGGCAAGCAATGCATCGACCGTTTGAGCACCGTGCAAGCCCAACGTCTCCAGCAATCCCGCAATGGTCTCTCGCGGCAACATCGCCGAATCAAGAGCGTAATTCGCCATTGCGAGTCCCAGCAAGTCGCGCAGGCGCGCCTCGGCATCGCATTGCGGCATCACGATCCAGTCGCCCCTCAACGTCTGGCTTGAGAAATGCGCAAAACGCGTGAAAGGATCGGCGCGCTGTGGCCACGGTTCAGGCGTTTGTGGACCGGCGGCGGTTCTGATCCGGGCGAGTTCATCGGCGAGCTGCGCATAACGCCGCAAGATCACCGGCCAGTCGAATTCCCTGGCCGCCCTTGCCAAACCCGCCGCACCCATGCGTGCGCGCAACTCGGGTTGAGACGCCAGGCGTTTGAAAGCCTCGACCAGTAAGGTCGGATCGACCACCGTCGCCAAACTGGTGCGGCCGATAAAGAAATCGTAAGTATCCATGCCAAGTGCGTGACGCATGGCGAGGTCTCCGCCCGTGCCAGCCGGCGGCAAGCTTGTCGGCACGCGAAAACCGTCTACACCATCGCGCACCGTGTCCTTATATCCGTTCCAGTCGGATACCACCACCGGCAGGCCCGCCGCCATCGCCTCCACCGGGGTCAGGCCAAAGGTTTCCTGAATATTGTCCGACAGCGACACAAACACGTCGGCACTCCGCCATGCCTGGCGGTAGCGTGATTCGTTGTTTCCATCCACCCAGATGAAACGCACAGAAGGTGCCAGGGCATTCTGCGCGGCGAGATACCCGGCGCGAATCGAATCGTTGGGAAACACGCCGGCCTCGATGCAAACCACCGGAGTCTGCTTCGCCACCTGCTGTAGCGCCTGATACATGGGCGCAGGATTGGCTTTGGCGTGAAAAGACAAGCGACCCGAGAACAGGAATACGACTTCCTTATCCGTCAGCTCCAGTTTGTCACGTGCCTCCTCCCGCTGCCCGGGTTGCGGCGCAAACGCCGGGCAATCAACACCGAGGGGAATCACCGGCAGTTGGGGTCTGTTAAAGCGCGTTGCGCCGGTCTGCGCAGACAACCACGCCTTCATTTCATCCTGCAATCGAGTCGAAAAATCCAGCGCTGCCTGCGAAATACAGATCATCGCGTCCCAAGGCTTGAAGGGCGCCACCACCAAGTCCGCCACCTGATCCATCGCCACCATGGATGACAAGGTAAACGTCACCCCCATGAAACTGATTGCGGCGGGATTGAAGGTATTCCGTGAGTAGGCGAAATCCTTGGCCACCGGCGATGGGTAGTACAGCGCTCCGATCTCGCTCAAGGCATCCCACTGCGGTACTTCAATCCACTTCATTTCTCCCGCGTATCCATCCTCCCTGAGCTGAGCGAGCATGGCCGTTGCGGCGTTTGTGCCCTGCCCATAACCATGCAAGGCAGATTTCGGCCAGGTACGCGCCACTCCCCGCATAAACGCCTTGCCGGCACTCTGGCGCCCCATGATTTTCCGGGCTGTGGAATAGGCGTCACCGGCATAGTAGATGGCAAAATTGTTTTGTGCCGTCATGCCTTGGGTTCCAGAATCAACCAAGGCGTCGGCCCCATACGCCACTCCCATACCGCGAGCAGATGGTCGAGATGCCCCAAGCCTTGCAACCACTCGGGCAGCGGTGTTGCGGTAAGAGTGTGGTCGACACGAGTGATCGCGTGGCTATCGGCAAAACGTCTTGCAATTTCAACGCTCATGCCGGGAACGAAGCAGTCATGGCATTCCACCAACACCGTCATACTCCGCAGCGCCGGATACGACACCGGGTCGAGCAATTCGCGCTCACCACCTTCGATGTCCATCACCAGCCAGATTTTCTTGCCGGCAAAGACGGCAAAATCGGCGCCTTCGAAAAGCCCTCCCACCTGCACACGGTCCACGACACCGTTCAGCTCTGCCACTTCTCGGCAGTTGGTCTGCGCCGCTGGATTGAGATCATGGGCAATTATCTTCGCGTTTGGCATCCGCTGCGCCAAACCGACGGCGTAGTAGCCATCGGCGCAGCCAATGTTGAGCACCGCGTCGAACGATTGCCCGATCAAGCGCTCAAGGTGCAAATGCAGTTCGTGTTCATAACATCCCAACAAACGCGGTGCCGAGCAACCTTCGGATGTCTGGCCAATAAAGCGCAGTCCGGCAAACGGTCCGGACTGAACCACGTTGCCTTGCCTGGCGATCAGCGTATTTGAAATGAGGGCATGGCGCCACTTGGCGAGCAGGCGCAGGAGGTTGTTCAGATCGTCGTCGGAGAGTTCCGGTTTGCCCGCCAACGCCTGGCGCAGCATGTTATCGACGGTTTGTGCGAGCGTCATCGGCAGGATCTCTTCGAGATCATGCCGGTATGTGCGTTCCGGCCAAGGCACGCATATCGGTCTCAAGCATCGGCGCTTTTGTTGCGACCGCATAAAGATCAAAACATGGATGACCACGTCGTTTACTGGCGACCGTGGCAAACCCGGAACTTTGCAGAGTTGCGCTGAGTACTTTCTCGGTGAAGCCACAACGGTGCGCCATGTAAAGATTTCCGCGCGCCATCGGCGGTCGATGGCCATAGAGGATATCCAGCGGCGTGATCGGACCCGCGGGCGAGGTATAGGCCGGCTCGGTCAGCTTGTCCTCAGCAATCAGGGCACAGACCGATTGTAGATCCGGGCAGGTCACCACCAGGAAGCCGTCATTTCTCAATACTCGCAAGAACTCCTTCAATGCCACCGGAACTTCATGCGGATAAAGATGCTCGATGTTGTGGCTGGAAAAGATGGCGTCGACGGACGCATCCGCGACGGCAGACATATCCAGCATCGTGCCGACAATGTCGGGATGCACATTTTCGTCGATATCCAGGCGCAACTCATTCCATTCCGACGTATTGAAACCGCTGGTGGTCTGGTCTTTGCGCTTGGATCCGCAGCCTACATGGAGAAAGGTTTTCACGTTTGATGCTCCGGCAGAAGTGGTAGCGTCCAGCTTCACCGATGAAATCGAATATGCATCGAGAACCGGCATTGGAATCGAGCTCGCGCCATTTTGGATAGTCAATTTTCAAGCCATTTTACAGCCGAACTCGCTAGATTTCCGGCTACAGCGGAATTCGATCGGCAATGAACCCGCCTGGATTGACGGAGGACACTAATGGTTGGTTTCGCGGCAAAATCCCGCCCTGACCATAACCGTTCCGTTTCCTGTCGCGCCGGACTACAAGCTACAATTCACTATTGGAAGCCGATACTCCACTCGTCAATGACCGTACCCGGTACCCAAACACTGCCTGTCGACGTCGTATTGCAGGACGCAGTTGCCCATCATCAGGCGGAGCGGTTCGAGCAGGAGATGAATGCATTGCTGGCTTTATTCGCCGAGGGGCAATACGCGGAAGCCGGGACTCTTGCCCATGTCCTCACCGAGCGTTTTCCTTTGAACGCGTTTGGCTGGAAGGCATTGGGAACCGTGCTCAAGCAGACCGGCCGGTGTGAAGAAGCGCTCGCACCCATGCTAAGAACGGTGGCACTGTCGCCGAATGATCCTGAGCCTTACAACAGCATGGGTACGGTTCTTATCTACCTGGGTCAGTTGAAGGAAGCGGAAGCCGGCTTTAGTCGGGCGCTGAAGATCATGCCGAATTATGCCGAGGCACTAAGCAACCAGGGCAACCTACTCCGTAATTTGGGTCAATTGGATCGAGCCGAAGCCAGTTGCCGACATGCGCTGAATATCAAACCAGAGCTTGCGGAAGCCTATGGAAACCTCGGCAACACGCTCAAGGATCTGGGGCGACTGGATGAGGCCGAGGCAAACTATCGCCAAGCGCTGAAGATCAATGCTGCCAGCATCGAGGCGCTTAGCAATCTTGGAGTCACCTTGCAGGATCTTGGCCGTCTGGCTGAAGCCGAAGGTAGTTGCCTTCAGGCGCTACAGATCAAGCCCGATTTTGCCGAGGCATATAGCAACCTCGGAAACGTCTTAAAGGACAACAGCCGTCTTGAAGAAGCGGAGTGTGGTTTTCGCCGGGCGCTACAGATCAAGCCGGAGTATGCCGAAGCACATAGCAACCTGCTGTTCGTCCTCAACTATGACCCGCTGTTGCCGGCTGCAGATCTCTATGTGGAGCACCAACAGTGG
>JAPLQT010000025.1 GCA_026399515.1 Pseudomonadota bacterium
GCTCAATGTCGTCATCTACCGGAACAGCAAGAAGAAGGCTGACACCGAGCGGATCATCACGATGGAGGCCGGCTTGTCAAAGAAAATTACAGATCTCGGGGATAAGGTTGACAAGGATGTGGATGGCCTGCGAGGCGAACTGAGTGAAGAGGTCTCGGGCCTGCGCGGGCGCATCGGCCGAAACGACAACGCGATCGCGCACCTCAAAGAGGCGGCCGAACACGCCCCTACCCATAGCGACCTTGGCACGCTTCACGAAAAGATCAACGGCGTTAAGTCCGACGTATCCGGCATCGACGGCAAGCTCGATGGCGTCAACAACCTGCTCAGGACCATCCATGAGCATCTGCTGCGGGCCGCAAGATGAGTTACGCCGACGAAGTCGCCGCCGATCGCCGCCTGATGATCTTGCGTGCTTTGGAGGCCACCACGGGCTATGGCGCGAACGTCACGCTGATCGGCTTGTTCTTGGATTCGAAGGGACACAAGGCTTCCCACGATCTGCTCCAAGGCGACTTGGCCTGGTTGACTGAACAAGGTTTCGTCGAACTCAAGGATGAGGCGGTGCTGCTGACACAGCGTGGCGCGGACATTGCCGCCGGCCGCGCCAGGCATCCTGGAGTGCGCCGCCCACGGCCGGGGGAATAACGTGGCCAAGCGTTCGAAGATTCAGGGGCTACCCAAGGAAGTAAAGGCGTGGCTCGACACGGCCCTGGTCGAAGGAAACTTCTCGGGTTACGAGTTGCTGGAGGTGGAACTCAAGCAACGCGGATTCGATATCGGCAAGAGCAGCATCCACCGCTATGGTTCTCAGTTTGAGCAGAAGCTGGCCACCCTTACCTTAGCAAGCGAACAGGCCAAAGCCATCGTTGCCGCGTCTCCGGACGACGAGGGCGCCGTCTCGGAAGCGTTGATGCGCCTGGTGCAGGAAAAACTGTTCCAGGTAATGCTCGACTTCGAGGTCGACCCCAGCAAGCCGCTCAACATCGCCAGCGCGGCCAAGGCCGTGGCCGAGTTGTCGCGGGCCACCGTTACCCAGAAGAAGTGGCAAGCGGAGATCCGCGCCAAGGCTGCCGTTGTTGCGGCAGACGTTGGCGCGGCCGTCAAGAAAGGCGGTCTCTCCGATGCTGCCGCCGAGGATATTCGGCGCCGCATTCTCGGCATCGTTCAATGATCGTCGAACCGCGCGAGGTCCGCACGCCGATGGCGTTGCTGCCGTATCAGCAACGCTGGGCCGCCGACCGGGCGCCGGTCAAGTTTGGCGAGAAGTCACGCCGGATCGGCATGTCCTGGGCCGAGGCGGCTGATACCGCGTTGCTGTCCGCAAGCGCCTCCGGCATGAACTCCTTCTATATCGGTTACATGAAGGAAATGGCGCAGGAGTTCATCCGCGACTGTGCTGATTTCGCCAAGTCATACGCGCTAGCAGCCGGGGAAATCTCCGAATCCGAGGAGGTGTGGTTCGAAGGCGAGGAGCGCAAGTCGATTTTCGTCTATACGTTGCGCTTTTCCTCTGGGTACCGCATCGAGGCGCTGTCGTCGGCGCCCCGCAATTTGCGCGGTAAGCAAGGCCGTGTGATCCTGGATGAGTTCGCGTTTCATTCCGACCAAAAGGAACTGCTCAAGGCGGCGCTGGCGCTGCTGATCTGGGGTGGCCAGGTCCATGTCTTCACCACCCATAACGGCGTCGACAACGTCTTCAACAATTGCATTCTGGAGATCCGCGCCGGCAAGCGGCCTTATAGTTTGCATCGGGTGACCTTCGCCGACGCGGTGGCCGATGGGCTCTATGAGCGCGTCTGCCTACGTACTGGCGTTGAACCAACGCCGGAGGGCAAGACCGCATGGGTGGCGGATATCTATGCCCAGTACGGCAGCGACGCCGAGGAAGAACTCGACTGTGTGCCGAGTAACAGCGCCGGCGCCTGGCTATCGCGGGCGATGATAGAGGCGCGCATGGTCGAAGCGCCTGTGTTGCGCTGGCATCCGCCTGCCAAAGACTTCTTCATGTGGTCGGAGGAAATGCGCAAGGCAGAGGTAGCCGATTGGCTGCTCGACAACGTGCATCCGCTGGTGCGGCAACTCAATCCGGAACTGCGTTCCGGCTTCGGCATGGACTTCGGCCGCTCCGGAGACTTATCGGTGCTAGCGCCTTTCCAGGTCGAGCGCAACCTGACGCGCCGCTTTCCGTTCCTGATCGAGCTGGCCAACTGCCCTTTCGACCAGCAGCGCGAGATCCTGTTCTACGTCGGCGACCGCCTGCCGAAGTTGATGGCCGGCAAGCTCGATGCTCGCGGCAATGGCCAGTACCTGGCCGAGAAGGCGGTGCAGAAATGGGGCGCTCGGGTCGAGGCGGTGATGCTGTCGCAGACCTGGTACCGGGAACACACAGCGCCCTTCAAGGGCGCCTTCGAAGACGGCACGATCCTGCTGCCGAGAAATGCGGATGTGCTCGACGATCTGCGCGCCTTCCAGGTGGTCAAGGGCATTCCGCTAATTCCGGATGCGCGCACCAAAGGCCAGGACGGACAGCAGCGCCACGGCGATGCCGGCGTGGCGCTGCTGCTTGGATATGCCGCCAGTTGTACCGACGACTTGGGCGGGCGGTGTGATGGCTTCGAGTCGGTGCCACGGCATGGCGCACCCGACGGCAGTAACGGCGATCGATCACTTGCCAGGGACGCCGGTGACAACACATCCCGGAGGATGTTCTAATGAAAATTCTTGACCAGTATGGCCAGCCGATCCAGAGTGACGCGCTTGCCGAGCCTCAAACCTCGCGTATCGCGCAGCTCCAGAATGCCTACCTCACCGCCTCGGTAGACGGCCTCACGCCGGCCCGCCTGGCCGCAGCTCTGCGCGCTGCCGACATGGGCGACCTGATCTTGCAGCACCGCATCTTCTCGGACATGGAGGAGCGCGACGGGCACCTGGCGGCCGAGATCACCAAGCGCAAGCTGGTGGTTCAGAACCTCGACTGGGACATTTACCCGCCGCCCAATGCCACGGCTGCGGAAAAGGCCACCGGCGAATGGGTGAAGGAGATCCTCACCGACGCCGTCGATCCGATCGAGGATCTGATCCTGGCGCTGATGGATGGTCCCGGCCACGGCTTCGCGGCCGTCGAACTGGAGTGGCGACAAGAGGGAGCCGAGCGACTGCCGGCCTTCCATCCGCGCCCGCAGGAATGGTTCCGTCTTGATACCCTGCGCCGCGAACTGCGGCTCCGGGACAGCAGCATGGACGGCGCCGTACCCTGGACCTTCGGCTGGGTACTGCACACGCACGGCAAGGCGAAGACCGGCTACATCGGCCGCTTGGGCCTGCACCGCGTGCTGTCCTGGCCATTCCTCTACAAAGCCTATGCCATCGGCGACTTTGCAGAATTCCTGGAGACCTACGGCCTGCCGATCATCGTCGGCAAGTACTTCTCCGGAGCGACCGCCGATGAGAAGGCAAGCCTGATGCGTGCCGTCACGGCGCTTGGCCACGATGCCCGCGCCATCATGCCCCAGGACATGACACTGGAGATCCAGAAGATCACCGGCGGCGGCGACGGCACGCCGCACATGACGATGGTCGACTGGGCCGACCGCTCGCAATCCAAGGCGATCCTCGGCCAGGTGCTATCCGCCGAAGCCAAGGCCACCGGCATGGGCTCTGGCCTGGCCACCGTACACAATGAGGTCCGCAAGGACATCCGCAACTATGACGCCAGGCAGATCGCCGCGACGATCACCCGCGACCTGGTCTATCCGCTGATCGCCATCAATCGTGGCGGCATCGACGGCCTGGCGCGGTGTCCACGCTTCCGCTTCGACACCGGGGAAACTGAGGACATGGCGCTGCTGGCCGAATCCCTGCCGGCGCTGGCCGGCGCCGGCATGCGGATCTCCGTCGAGTGGGCCCACGAAAAGCTGCGCATCCCAATGGCGAACGATAAGGAGCCGGTCCTGATCGGCGGCCCGGTCGCAAGTCCCAAGGCCGATGCGATCCGGGGCGCGGCGATCTCCGCCGCCTCTGCCGTGATTGACGCTATTACACCTGGTGTAATAGCAGGCCCGGTGGCCAGCGAAACCGACCAACTCGCCGGCGCCGCTGCACTGGCCTGGGAAACTATCCTGGCTACGATCCGGGCCGAGATCGACAAGGCGCCCGACCTGGCTACCCTGCAAACCCGGCTCACCGAGATCTACGGCGGCCTGGCCAACGATGAACTGGTGAACATCATGGCGGCGGCATTCGCCCTGGCGGAACTCAAGGGGATGGCCGAAGCCGGCCAGTAGCGCATGCCGGCCTTCGGCTTCAATACCCCTTTCGCCGAGCAGCTCGACTTCTTTCGGGCCAAGCTCAACCTACCCAGTGAGCGCTGGGACGATATCCAGCGCGCCGCGCACGATCGCGCCTTCATCGTCGCCGGCGCGGCCGAGGCCGACCTGCTCC
>JAPLQT010000053.1:0-31422 GCA_026399515.1 Pseudomonadota bacterium
GCCGGGCATCGACGCCCCGCTCAAGCGCTGCAACGCCGAGGATTTAAACTGGGTGATCGTGCGCGAGAACTCCGAAGGCGAATACTCGGGCGTCGGCGGACGTGTGCACCAGGGCCACCCGATCGAGGCCGCAACCGACGTGTCGATGATGACCCGGGTGGGGGTCGAACGCATCATGCGCTTCGCCTTCAAGCTGGCCCTATCGCGCCCGCGCAAACTGCTGACCGTCGTCACCAAGAGCAACGCCCAGCGTCATGCGATGGTGATGTGGGACGAGATCGCCAACCAGATCGCCAGGGAGTTCCCGGACGTCACCTGGGACAAGGAACTGGTGGACGCCGCCACCGCTCGGATGGTCAACCGGCCGGCGTCACTGGACACCGTCGTCGCCACGAATCTTCATGCCGACATTTTGAGTGATCTCGCCGCGGCGCTCGCCGGCAGTCTCGGCATCGCGCCCACCGCCAACATCGATCCGGAGCGGCGCTATCCGTCGATGTTCGAGCCCATTCATGGTTCTGCGTTCGACATTATGGGCAAGGGGCTTGCCAATCCGATCGGAACATTCTGGTCGGCAGTGATGATGCTGGAGCATCTCGGTGAGTTGGAAGCAGCCAGACGCTTGATGCGGGCAATCGAGAGCGTCACCGCCGACCCGGGGCTGCACACCCGTGATCTGGGCGGCAAAGCAACTACCGTCGAGGTTACGCATGCCGTCTGCGAACGTCTCACGTCCAAGCGCTAACTCAACGGAGCGGCTGATCGCCCAGTATCCTCGGCGAGGCCCCGGGTGTGTGGCGAAGTAGACTTCTTTCGCAACCGAATTCGCTGGTAAGGGGCCGGCGAAGTCTATCCTTACGCGGAGTGTGTGGCGTCGTTCTTTGCCTTGGTCCGACTGCGTTTCGGCCGATCCTGTTCCATCTCCCAGCCCTTGCAGGCGAGTGTTACGGTACGCGGAACGGGGCGCGCGCCGGTGCGGTACTGACTCACCGTGCGGCGAGTGAGGCCGATAGCCATCGCCGCATCCGTCAGTGAAAGCTGATGTCTATCCTGCCAGCGGCGAAAATTGACATTAGCCTCCTGTCCTTGTTGTTCCAAGGCCATTTCCAGCAAGCGGTCGGAATCCAGCGACGCCCCACACGGCCACTCCACCGCCCACCCGAAGTCGACCACGGCGGCACGACGAAACTCGCGGCGCGACTCCAGCGGCGCGAACACCTCCAGGCGCCCCGCCACGTCGGCAAGATCGACGCGTATCGTATTGCCACCGGTATAAGTCGCCAACAACACCATGCCCGCCTCGGTGCTGACGGATTGCAGCCGGTTTGCGTTCTTCTCTTTCATGGCTTGTTTCTCCTGCGCGGATTGTTCATTGTTGCCCACTCGCGGCGGACATCCTTGGCATTGGCGTCGATCCATGTCTGCGCGACGCGCAACACCTTCGCCGGCACATCGACACATCGGCATTGACCAGCTTGCCTGACAGATACACCGCCGCCTTGCCATCCGGATGCAACACATGGGCATGAACCGGCGGGTGTTCGTCCCCCCGCACGACAATGATCCAGCCGTCGCCGGAATAATGCTTGCCCATGGTGCAATTGTAGAGCAATTATTTCCCTATTCGCAACCGCTGTGGGGCTTGTTGACACGATCATGACAGCAGTCGCGCGGCAAGCACTCTCTCTACAATGTCGAGGCGGCATAGCCATGTCAGTTGCGCTTCAATGACTGATGGGACGCACATTGCCGCGACCCGGCTGGGGCTTTAGGAATGCTTGCGCAATATCTTGCCAACGCCCAGCCAGAAAGCGACGGTTGCAATTCCAGGGCGAATCCCGCATGATTGCATTACAAATGTGATGCAGGAGTATCGATCATGAAATCTGCCGCCATCCCCGCCGTCCGTGTCCCGCCGGAATTGCGACATGCCGCAGAAGAGTTACTCCAGACAGGCGAAACCCTGTCCGGCTTTGTCGAGGACTCGGTGCGGCGCAATGTCGAGTTCCGTCAGGCACAGAAGGCGTTCATCGAACGCGGATTGGCCTCGGCTGAAACTACGAAAACATCCGGCAAGTACGTTTCATCGGCGACGGTGCTCGGCAAACTCACCCGACGACTCGAAAAGGCCCGCAAAAGGAGAACCGTCACCGCATGAACCGTTACCGTGTTCGGTTTACGCCGGAAGCCGAGGCAGACCTGCTGCGCTTGTTCGACTTCCTGATCGAGAAGGATCTGTCGTTGGCCGAACGCGCCGAGGCAGCAATCAGCAAAGCGGTTGAACTGCTTGAGCTGTTTCCATTTACCTGCCGCAAGGCCGCTGGTGGATCGGGCAGTACCTTTCTGCGCGAGCTTATCATTCCCTTCGGCGGTGCCGGATATGTCGCGCTGTTTGAAATCGACGACCCACAGACAGTCACGATCCTGGCTGTGCGGCATCAGCGGGAAGACGACTATCACTGATTCTGGGCGGCTCGATTCGGCAAGCATTTCCCCCGAGCAATACCTTTTGGTGGTTCCGCTGATCGGCCTTTGCGGATGCTCGCCGAGATCGGTGCGAGATTGGCGAATGACCGCAATGCGGCAATCTGCTGCACTCATCCTTTCGGCCAGAAGCGGCCGGTCGAGGTGCCCATCCAATTTCAATAGACGGGACTCGTCCTGACCAAGCTGAGCGGCTGGTTTTCGGCAACCAAATTGAGATCAACACTACTTCGAGTCGGCCAGAAGCTGCCTATGGCCTGCGCCGGAGCTACGTCGGCAACGAACATACTGCCGCCATTGGCAAGTTGGGGCTATTATTTCGGCAGTCGGCCAGAAGCTGCCATCGAGCAATACTCCCTAAAAGCATTGAAGCGTCGAGTAGGTAGTATGCGAAGTGGAGTACCTTCCACGCAGCGTTTTCAGGCGGATTTGATAGGCCAAATAGCCAGAAAGACCCGGATAAACACTCGCTGAAAATGAAATAGCAACCTATGACAAAACTGGATTGGGAAAGAGCAAATCGGCGTGCGATAAGTGCTAAGCGTTCGCCAGACAGAAAGGGACGAAGTCCTGATCTGGTCGATCAGTACGCGATAGACGAGGCATACCGCAAGGCAGAGGCTGAAAGGGAGGCAAACTTACCACCGGAAGTTCGCAGGCGAAAAGCTAAAGAAATGGCGAGAGAGAAGAAACGCGAGAAGGATGCGAGAAAAAAGAAGCGCGAGGAAATTGAAAGTAGCATTCGGCAGTGGCGCAGTCGGGCGGATGCAGCCGCAAAGAGAGCGTTGGAGAAGAGTCGAAGATTGCGGCCACCTGTTGGCGTTCAGGAATTGAAGTTGGTGAAGTCGGAGCCGGATCGATCTGCTAGGCTAAAGCGCTGTTTTAAGTGCGGGAATACCGCACCCATAGGCCAATATTTACCTAGTGAGGTCGGGATGTTGTGGCGCAAATGCCCCGCATGCGGCATGAACTTTAGTAGCGAAGACTTCGACAACTGACACGCGACGGAAACCTTGAAGCAGGTCTTTGAAAGAGATCCAAGTGAAAGTCCGGTGTTGGCCGACTCACCACTCGTCTGGTGCCGTCCTACGTAGCCCCAACTCTGTAGGACGGCTTCGAGGCGGTTTCTGCCGTAGCCGTATCAAGCGGCAAGGTCAGATCAGGGCACCGAGCACTCAGTGACGAGCGGCCGCTTCGAGGAACCGAAACTCCACTGATCGCTTTCCGGCGACGAATGTGCCCAATAGCGATTCAGAGTTCGCTTTGCTCTAGCTAGGATGTGCGGTCACCAACAGATTTCTGTTCAAGCGAATTCGCATATCGCCATGGGAATCTAACTAACCGGTAACCATTTAGGCGATTCGATGTAAGCTGTTCTTGCTTCGTCCTCAGTTAGCCCGTCAGCCTTGACAACAGACCTGCACTTTAGATGGTCCATGAAATGTCCGGTGCTTGTCTGGGAATTCTTGAATGACAAGGGAAACAATAGATGCAGCCGGCCCCCCAGTGTATTGACGGGGCAATATAGAATTGAATTAGACGCAGCGCTGCTCATAAATCCCTTTGTCATATAGCGAATTTCCCAAAACTCCGCATCATCTTTCTTGCACCAAGCCAATTCCGCATTGTTGAATGAATCACGCATTGACCCTTGTTCAAACCGTTCGGACTTATTGCTAACGCTGTTCTTGATACTTATCGCAGCGCTAAATAGTCCTCCTACAAGGCCGAATCCACCTGAGTTCATTGCAGATGCAAAACCACTTTTTCCTAACGCCCCTCGTGTCACCGCCAAGTAATCGTTAAAGACAAGAAGCGTGCTTTCTTCAAATAGCCAACTATAAGGTTTTGTAAATGTATTGTTGCCACGAGCCACCCCCCATAACCTTGTCAGCAGGGATCCAAAGCTTGGTATGGGCAAGGTACTGTCTTCTTTTGACTCTGTCTCCCGATTTGGCTGAGAGGAATCGGCTATCGTTACGGCAGAACCGCACTTACCGCAAAATCTTTCACTCGGACCTATCGATTTCCCACAGTTTGTGCAGAACATCGCAACCACCCCCCTTGTTCTTGCTTTCTACAAAAAAAGAGATTTACAGGCCAATGATCTCATGCCCACTAACTTTCGCGCATCCTGATATTGGAGGTCATAAGTACTAGGTGGTTCGGCGCTTTGCAAGGAGTTGTTGTCGATTTCGTTCTGCCGCGCCTATGGTCTTTCGCATAGCAATGATGTCGTTGGAAGGGGCCAGTCTTCGACTGATGATTCGACAAGGTAAACCAGTTCTCAGTGAAAAAGTCGCGAAGGGCGCCAAAAAAGGGCGCTGGTCTACTTTTACATAAGCAACAACTTTACCCAAATATAGACGGTATGCATTGATATCGCCCCATCGCTCGCGGTGTGGGTTTAGCAGCGCAGCTTTCGGAAGGGATGGAGCTTTGGTGTCTTCCCAGCGCGACAGAACCGCATCAAAGACTTTCGGAATAACAGGGGACGTGGCGAACAGTCCTGCCTTTGCACTTTCCTCATGCGGCCCAAGAGCCAACGTCCTGAAGAAAGGTTGCCTTGAAATCGAACCACGCCAAATAATTGCAACCAAGAATTCAAGAAGTTTCAGTGTGTCCACGGAAGCGCTCTCGTAGGCCACGGGTCCGTTGTCGTTGACGATTGGCTGGAAATACCAATCAAAGCGGGTGAGAAGCGCGTCAATTCCGTAGGTGTCAATCGCAAGAAATTTCGCTTCACATAGCTTACACAGAATCTCGCCGTCGTAGACGCCTATGGGCGCATTCTTGGGAAAGTACCCTGCCGCGTCAGCTACCAATAGGAGCTTTTGCTCTTCATCGCGTAGTTGACGGAAAAATGCTTCAGGAATAATGTGCGACTTCACGAACCCTGCTTGTGCGCCGCACAGGCGGCAGAAATTCATATGCGTTAGCAGATATTGGGCATCAAGAGTCTCAATCTCGCTATCTAATTAGATCTCACATCATAGCAACTGTGAGCTGTCATCCGGGGCGCAAAGAAGTGATGCACTTTCGCTCCGTGGTTTCTTCTGATTGATGCTTTATTCGCCCAAGAGTAACCGCCCATGAATTAGTGGATGTCGGTGGCATAGTGACCGGGAGCCAATTGTTAGCGCGATTTTCTGGTGGCTCGACGGGCTCTTCGCTGGCGGGCTTGGGCCGGCCAGTCGTGACGCGATTACCCGGTCTAGACGACGGCTTGTGGCCGACAGGGTGCGGTCGCCAACGGCCGCTTCGTAGACCTCCAGTTCGAGGAGTGAGACTTGCCGGAGTGGCTGGGATCGGGAAAGCTGAACGACTCCAATGGGCACTAAGTACTCATTCGCGAGAACTAGAAGCAGACTTTCAAACCCAGCTTTCGCGTGTCGACCGGGGTGGCCGCTCAGGCCGAGGAGCAGTCCGTCCCAATATTCTGGCTTAATTTCTGCAAAATGAAGGCTCATTCTGAAGGCTCATTCTTGACTCCGAGGGCATCGCTGGGATGAGTTCACAAAGGCATGTTTCAGCTATTTGCGACAATTCAAGAAGGAAGCGAAATCACAGGTCTTGCTTGAGACGGTTCTCACTCACGCAATGGATTGGTAGTAGAGGTTCTGCGGATGGTTGGCCTGTGCGAAGAAGAACCAGCGCTCGGCCATCAAACCGACATATTGGACTGCAAAGGCCAGCAGCAGCAACATCGTCGAGGCGGTCGCCATTCCGATCGCCAGCAAGACGACGGGCAGCGCGAAGGCGCCGATCAGAAACAGCCACTTGACTGAGCGCAGCAAGGCCGGCGTCTTGCCGTGAAAGAATTCGCGCGTGTTGAACGAGCCGCCCATGAAGCCCTGCGATTTCTGGACGATGCGCGGATGCTTGATTCCGATGGCGGTTTGCAGCGTCGACTTGGGTTTCAAACGCGCATTGCGCAACAGCGAGGCGACGCGCCCGATCAAGCCGAGCGAGGTGATGATCACCGCCCAGCCGCCGAAGAAGCCGGTGAGGGCCGGCGCCGCGCAGGCCGCGAAGAACGCCGCCAGGGTGAAGCCGGAAGCGCCACCAAGCAAGATGTAGTTGATGACGGTCAGCGGCGTGTGCCACTCGCGCAGGAAACGCAGGCAGGCATAGATCATGGCGGTGCACACGAATAGAGTAAATGCCAGCAGCCAGGCGACGACGCCGAGGCCGACCGTGACATCGATCGCCAGGCCGCTGGGCAGCGTCACCAATACCGGCTTCCAGCCCGAAAGATGGGCCAAACCATACAGCAGCAACGTGCCCATGAAGGCCGGCAGCACGATCACTTCGCGCGACAGCCAGGAAGTCCGCCACTTCGTCGCCGAACGCCAGGCGCGCTCGGGATGGCCGAGATGGAAGAAGGAGGCGAACAGGCCGGCCGCCAGGAAGAGCAGCGCGATCAGAGTACCCGTAGCATAGAAGCTCTGCCCGTCCTGTTTTGGCAGGAGATCGAACAAGGCATAGGACTGCGCGGTGAACAAAGCCAGGAACAGCCCCTGGCCGACGCCGATCAGGGTGGTGAGGAAGATGACCGAGAAAGCGGGATGCATGTCGTGATTCCTACCAGGAGGTAACGTCGTCGAGCGAAGGCTCGGCCATGCCCGGCTTGGGCAACTGGCTGTCGATCTTGAGCGGATTGTCGGCGCGTTCGAGTTCGTCGTCGTGGATCTTCAGGCGCGTCTTGCGGCGCGGCAAATAGTGGTTAGCCGGCTGGGTGCCCCACTCCGGCATCAGCAGGTAGCCGCCGTTCTCGCGGATGGCTTTCGACACCACCGACCCCGGATCACGGGCGCTGGTCGGGCAGGCCATCACGCAGGCCGGCTTGCGCTCGGTTTCGGGCAGCGCCTGGTCGTAGATGCGATCGACGCAGAGGGTGCACTTCTTCATCACCTGCTGCTTCTCGTCGAGCTCGCGCGCGCCATAGGGACAGGCCCAGGAACAGTATTTACAACCGATGCATTTGTCGTAATCGACCAGCACGATGCCGTCTTCCTTGCGCTTGTAGGAAGCGCCGGTGGGGCACACCGGCACGCAGGGCGGATCCTCGCAATGGAGGCAGGACTTGGGGAAATGCACCGTCTCGGTATTGGGGAACTCGCCCACCTCGAAAGTCTGCACGCGGTTGAAGAACGTCCCCGTCGGGTCGGCGCCGTAGGGCCGCTCGTCGGCCATCGTTCCGGCCGGGCCGGAAGTGTTCCATTCCTTGCAACTGGTCACGCAGGCATGGCAGCCGACGCAGACGTTCAGGTCTATTACCAACGCGAGCTGGGTCATTTCGACTTCGCCTTGTTGCCGGCAAAATAAGCCAGCCAGCCTGGGCGTTTGACCATGCCCGGCGCGGGCTTGAGCACATCGAACTGCGGCGAGGTCTCCTGGGGCTCGCCCGCCTCGGCCTTGTAGATCCGCACGCGGACGTCATACCAGGCGGCCTGTCCCGTGACCGGATCTGAATTCGAGATGCGCACATCGCCGGCGCTCGGCAACTCTTCGGAAATCAGGTGATTGAGCAGGAAGCCCTGGCGCGCCTCGTTGGCGTCGGGGGTCAGGTTCCAGGCACCCGCCGCCTTGCCGATGGCGTTCCAGGTCCATACCGTGCCCGGCTCCACCGCCTCGCTGAAGCTCGCCATGCAGCGGACCTTGCCCCATTGCGACTCGACCCAGATCCAGTCGCCGTCTTCGATGCCGGCGAGGCGCGCGGTGCGGCTGTTCACATAGAGGTAGTTGTGCGTGTGGATCTGGCGCAGCCAGGCATTCTGCGAATCCCAGGAGTGGTACATGGCCATCGGCCGCTGGGTGATGGCGGCGAGCGGATACTTGTGCTTGTCGCTGAGCTGCGTTTCGAGCGGCTCGTAGAAGAAGGGCAGCGGATCGAAATAGGCTTCGACGCGCTTCTTCAGATGCTCGGGCGGCTTGCGGGTGATGCCCTTGCCTTGGGCGGCGAGACGGAATTTTTGCAGCACCTCGGAGTAGAGATGGATCAGGATGGGCTCGGCGTAGCGCGTGATGCGGTTGCGCTGCGACCATTCCAGGTAGCCCTGGTTCCAGTTGCGCATGTACTGATAGGACCGCGGCAGCTTGTGGTGATACACGCAATTGTTCTGCGCATACATTTCCCATTGCTTGGGATTGGGTTCGCCACGCATGAACTTCTCGCCGCCCTTGCCGCGCCAGCCGGCGAGGAAGCCGATGCCGGAGCCGGGCTCGGTTTCGTAATTGACGATGAAGTCCGGGTAGTCGCGATACTTGCGGCTGCCGTCCTTGGCGACGAACACCGGCAGCTTGAGGCGCGTGCCGAGCTCGATCAGCACTTCCTGGAAGGGCTTGCACTCGCCGCTGACCGGCAGCACCGGGATGCGCACCGAATCGACCGGGCCGTCGAACTCCGAGATCGGCCGGTCGAGCATCGACATCACGTCGTGGCGTTCGAGGTAGGTGGTGTCGGGCAGGACCAGGTCGGCGAAAGCCGTGGTCTCGGAATGGAAGGCATCGCACACCACCAGGAAGGGAATCTTGTATTCGCCCTTTTCGTCGCGGTCGTTGAGCATCTTCCTGACCTCGACGGTATTCATGGTCGAGTTCCAGGCCATGTTCGACATGAAGATCATCAGCGTGTCGATCGGATACGGATCGCCGCGCCAGGCATTGGTGATGACGTTGTGCATCAGCCCATGCACCGACAGCGGATATTCCCAGGAGAACGCCTTGTCGATGCGCACCGGCGTGCCATCCTCGTGGATGAACAGGTCGTCGGGATCGGACGGCCAGCCCAGCGCCATACCGTCGAGCGGCGTGTTGGGCCTGACCGCCAGCGGTGAAGTCGGCGTGCGCGCGCAGGGCGGGATCGGGCGCGGGAATGGCGCCTTGTGGCGGAAGCCGCCGGGCCGGTCGATGGTGCCCAGCAAGGACATCAGGATGGCCAGCGCGCGGATGGTGTGGAAGCCGTTGGAATGCGCCGCCAGGCCGCGCATGGCATGGAAAGCCACGGGGTTGCCGGTGACGGTGTCGTGCTCCTTGCCCCAGGAATCGGTCCAGGCGATCGGCAGCTCGATCTTCTGGTCGCGCGCGGTGACGCCCATCTCGTGGGCCAGACGGCGAATGACGTCGGCATCGATACCGGTGATCTGCGCGGCCCACTCCGGTGTGTAGTCCTCGACGCGCTCCTTGAGCAACTGGAAAGCCGGCTTGACCGGCGTGCCGTCGGACAACTTGAACTCGCCGCGCAGGAAGGGGTCGGTGCCATCGCTATGCGTGATCACCGGCTTGTTGCTGTTACGGTCCCACCACAGCTTGTTCTGCGGGTCGTAGCAGGCTTCCTCCTCGGGCACTTCGGTGCGCACGAACATGCCGAACTCGTCGTGCTCAGCATCGAGGTTCACCAACTGGCCGGCATTGGTGTAGCGCACAAGGAATTCGCGGTCATACAGACCCTTGGCGATCAGCTCGTGGATGATCGCCAGCAGCAGCGCGCCGTCGGTGCCGGGACGGATCGGCACCCACTCGTCGGCGATGGCCGAATAGCCGGTGCGCACCGGGTTGATCGAGACGAAGCGGCCGCCTTCGCGCTTGAACTTGGAGATGGCAATCTTCAGCGGATTGGAATGATGGTCCTCGGCCGTGCCTATCATGACGAACAGTTTCGCCCGCTCCAGGTCGGGCCCGCCGAATTCCCAGAAGGAACCGCCGATCGTATAGATCATCCCGGCCGCCATGTTCACCGAACAGAAGCCGCCGTGCGCCGCATAATTGGGCGTGCCGAACTGGCGGGCGAACAGGCCGGTGAGCGCCTGCATCTGGTCGCGGCCGGTGAACAGCGCGAACTTCTTCGGGTCGGTGGCGCGTATCTTCCCCAGTCGGTCGGCCAGGGTGGCGTAGACTTCCTCCCAGGAAATCTCCTCGAACTCGCTGGCACCTCGCTCGGAACCGGGCTTGCGCTTGAGGGGCTTCAACAGCCGCGCCGGCGAATACTGCTTCATGATGCCCGACGAACCCTTGGCGCAGATCACGCCCTGGTTCAGCGGATGATCGGGGTTGCCGTCGATGTAGCGCACCTGGCCATCGCGCAGATGCACGCGGATGCCGCAACGGCAGGCGCACATGTAGCAGGTGGTCTTCTTGATTTCCTCGACGGCGGGTTGAGGAGCTATTGCGGTCGGCATGAGTCGGGCATCGAATGTTTATTAGTAGAGTTTGATATTCTTGCAAGACGCCAGGATTGCCACAAGGCGATAATTTTTATTTCCTGATAAACAATGGTGATCGTTTAGATATAAATAACCGTTGTAAAGTCCTGCCCCAACTCAGCACTCCGTCGCGAGGAGAACCTGCCATGAAAAACACCATCCCGGATATCACCGCCAACGAGCAGCACATCGTCAGCCAGGCCTTGCTGGAACGCTATGGCAAGCTGGTGGCCATGCAACTCGCCGACAGCGAATTGCAGCTCGATCCCTTGTCGACGCAACTGACCGATTGCCCGACGATGTTCTGGAGCGAGCGCGGCGCCGACTTCGTGATTTGCAAAGTCGGCGAAAGCCGCTACCGCTGCCAGTTCTTCTACTCGGATCAGGAGCAGTTCGGCACCGGCCACGATGTCTATGACAACCTGGCCGAATGCGTCACCACCCTGCTGCAAGTGCAGGCCGACCACGAACAGACGCGATCGGGCGTCCTTTCGGGTGCCAACCGAGCCAAACTGGACGCCGATGACGAAGACGATTACACCGGCCCGCTGGTGATATGACCCTGGAGAAGGCCCGCGAACTGCTCGCGACGCAAGCCGGTTTCGGCGGCGGTTACAACCGCCACGGCGCCCGCCTGATCCTCGCCGAAGTGCAGCGCGAACACGGCCAGGCGGCGGCCGATGCGCTGATCCGGGAGTTGCGGCTCGAAGCGGTCTTCGGCTTCACGCCCGAATCGGGGCCGATCAAGTAAGAAAGTGCGTCGCGGCTAAGCAGTGGCTTCGGCGACCTCGGCCTCGCCCGGCAGCTTCGCCAGCACCGCGCGCGCGATCAGCCAACGCGACAGCAGGGACGCCGCAATGCCGCCTATTCCCAGGCCCACCAGCACCACGGCAATGCCATACCTGTCGGCGCAGTAGCCGGAAATCGAACTCCCGACAGGCGCCGCCGACACCGACAGGAAGCGCATGGTCGTCGTCATGCGGCCGAGCATGACATCGGGCGTCACCATCTGCCGCATCGCCAGATAATTCACCGTATACGCCGTCAGGCCGCCGTTCACCAGGAACATCGAGCCGCCCGCCAGCGCCACCGCCCAACTGCCCGGCGGCACCTGGGAGTAGGCGAGGAAACCCAGCGCCGTCACGCCCAGCCCAAAGGTGATGACCACGTGCTTGCCGATGCGCCGGTTCAGTCGATGCACCGAGGTCGCGCCGGCCAGCGCGCCGAAGGCGGCGAGGGTATTCACGGCCGCCAGCTCGGACGGCGTGAGATGCAGGTTGCGCGTGGCATGCAGCACGTACAAGGCCATGAAGCCGTCAAACAGGAAGATGGTCATGAAGGCCATGGTGGCGAAGGCGCGCAGCAACGGATGCCGCCAGACGAAGCGCAAGCCCTCCAGCATGTCTTCCAGTACCGGCTGGGTGGACAGCTTCATCGGCACCTCGCGGAAGCGTATCGATGCGACCAGCATGGCCGAAACCAGGAAGGCCACGGCATCCAGCGCCACCGCCGTGGGCGCGCCGAGCCAGCCGACCAGCATGCCTGCAACGACGGGACCGATCAGCCCGGCGATGCTGGTGGCCGTGGCCTGGTTGCTATTGGCTTCCACCAGGCGCTCGCGGCCGACGAGCTGGGTAATGAACACCTGCGCCGCCGATCCGCCGATGCAGAAACCGGTACCCACGACGAAGTCGACTGCATACAACAGCGGCATCGACAAGGCATCGAAGACCACCGCCAGCGGCACCACCGCCAGCGCCGCGCACCCCAGCAGGTTGAAGCCGACGATCACCGAACGCTTGCTCCTGCGGTCCAGCCAGACGCCCGCAGGCAGGGAGAAAAGTACGAAAGGCAACGCCCCGCAGGCGAACATCAAGCCCATCTGCCCGGCGCCGGCGTGCAGGATCTGCACCGCCGTGAGCGGCAGGGCCAGTTGCGACACGCTGCCGCCGAGCACCGCGACGGTGCTGGCGATCCACATGCGGAAGAAATTCCCGTTGCGCAGCAGGCTGTCGGCCGGAAGCAGCAGCTTCAGCCGTGTCAGATCGGGCAGATTGGCGAAACTCATGATGCAACTCCTGCGTCCTGCTTGTGGCGGACGCGTTGCCGGGACATCGACCGGTATGGCCAAGGCCCGGTTACTGCTGAAATACGACGGGATAAAGATCGGTTAGAACTGGAATCCCGCCCTCTGCATCGGCGGGTTGTCCCGACCGATGTTATTGGCTCATGCCAAAATGAATGCCGACTCCCCATCGACGCAGCTTGATCCGCGCGGAGGGGAAATCTGGGTGATGCGAAATCCTGGTTGTGGTGTACATGGCGACATTATGCTGAAAGAGGCAGGTCGGCGTCAAGCGGGATATTCCATGTGAATATCGACGGCGGGCTGTCCAGATCACGGGGCTACGATATGCTGGGATATCTGCTTGGAGTCTGGTCGATAATCGCGGGCGCCGGTTGTTTCTTCTCTTTTCTTAGGATGGACTAAAATCCATCAGTGAATCGAATACTACGAATTTCTGATTCGACTCAAAATTTTGTCGTCAGATGACGCAATATCTTGCGTCTAATAGGCGCCACACTTTGGGAGTCCCATTCTCATGTCGCGCAGTCTTACCGTAGCCGCCATCCAAATCCGCTGCGATCCGCTCCGGACGAAGGAAAACTTGGCGCATGCCGAAACATTTATTGAACAGGCCGCCGTTCAAGGTGCGGGATTGGTTCTCTTGCCGGAATTGATGCCTGGCGGGTATCTACTCACGGAAGATATTTGGAACACCGCCGAAAGCATTACAGGCCCGAGCGTGGCGTGGCTCAAGAAGACGGCTCTTCGCTTCGGCATTTTTCTCGGCATGAGCTACGCAGAGGCGGACGGCTCCGACTTCTTTAATAGTTTCGTCCTTGCCACACCGCAAGGCACTATTGCCGGCCGTGTCAGAAAGTCTCCGCCAGCATCCGTAGAGGCTTACTTTTTTCGTGGCGGAAATGACCCGCACTACATCGATACGGAGATCGGTCGTATTGGGGTCGGCATCTGTTACGAGAACCTTCTCTACGAGCGAATCGCCGCATTACATCAGGCATCGGTCGATATTGTCATCCAGCCCACGGCGGCGGGTACCCCCACTCCGGCGTTCCCTATGCGCAGGAAAGACTCTGCCGCTTTCGACTGCATGCTGAAGGGCAGCGTGGCTTTCTACGCGCAGGCGCTTGGCGTTCCGGTAGTAATGGCAAACCGTAGTGGACCTCTTGTCACGCCGCTTCCAGGTGGTTTTCCCGCGCAGAACACCAGTTTTCCCGGGCTTTCGGCGGTGGCGAACTCCGATGGAACGCTCATGGTTCAACTTGGATCGGAAGAAGGTATTGCTCTCGCAACGGTTGCTCTTGACCCTAGTCGAAAAGTAAGTCACCCGCCCAAAGCCTATGGTCGTTGGGCATTGCCAGTTCCTTGGTACGCATTTCTATGGCCGCTTACTCAGAAGTTCGGAGAGCGCGCGTATGCGCGACACCCCTCCCGTTCCAATCGTGCTTTCGCCATAGCCGATGCGGACTCCTAACACTACGTATATGGACTCCCCCAAAGGTAAAGAGACAGATCGATAATCTAGTTAGAGCGAGGAAATAGGGGACCAGCGTCGAATCTGGTGCCCGGCTTTTCATTGAACACGGACCGGCGCGAAAAGCAGCGCAGGCCGGTGACCTCGAACCGTGGGTCAGAAAGGTAGACGATGGAGTTCCTTACCCCCGAGCAATTCAAGGCGTTGTCAAACCCCGGCGTTAAGTCATTACAGCTCTTGTCGCCGCACAACTCAGCGTCGAACCGGGTCACCATCACGCGAGTCACGGTCGAACCAGGGGCCATTCAGCCCCCTCACAAACATGCGACGTCGGAGCAAATCTGGTTGGCCATCTCGGGCGTCGGCACCCTGCTACTGGCTGAAGGAAACACCCATGCTATCGCCGCCGGTGAGGTAGTGCGCTTCGCAGACGGGGATATTCATGGTTTCCGGAACTCGGGTTCCGAGCCGTTCATATACATCTCCGTTACTTCTCCTCCCATCAATTTTTCATACGCATACAAAGATGGAAAGTGACCCAACCCGGCGGAGCGGGGGACGCTGCGCGATGAGGTTGCGCAGCGACCCTAAGCTTGAACGTCATCCCTCGGACCTGAGATTGTGAACGCTCTTGAACTGAAAATTCCGCCGGTGCCATTGGCTCTTGCCTTTGGCGGTGCCATGTGGCTTGTGTCGGTGCAGTTGCCCGAGCTCTCTTTTGCCCTGCCGGGACGCGTGGCCGTCGCTGCCGCATTGAGCGGTTTAGGCGGCATTTTCGCCATTTCCGGCATGATCGCGTTTCGTAACGCCATGACAACATTCAATCCCATGCGGCCGGGAGCGGCTTCTGCCTTGGTTACCTCCGGTGCATATCGTCTTAGCCGTAACCCCATGTACGCTGGACTGCTGCTCACGCTCGGTGGCTGGTCAGTGTTTCTCTCGCACACGCTGGCTTTCTTGTTCTTGCCGGCTTTTGTCGCATACATGAATCGATTCCAAATATCACCCGAAGAAAAAGCACTCTCCTCGAAATTTGGCGAAGAGTTTGCCGCCTACACACAGCGTGTTCGGAGGTGGCTATGAGGCGCACAGCCAAGCGGTACCTCGCCCAGGCCGCGCCGGCCACTTGTTTCGCTCGCATGGCCAGTTGACATCACGTACGCAATACCGTACCTTTTGGCCTCTTTGAAGGAGCACGAAATGAACGCTCTTACCGCCAGCGAAGCACGTGCGAATCTATACCGGCTCATTGATCAAGCAGTAGAGTCACATGAGCCGATCGTCATTTCCGGCAAACGCGGCAGTGCCGTGCTGCTCTCCGCGGAAGATTGGAGCGCAATTCAAGAAACCCTGTACCTACTGGCCGTGCCTGGCATGCGCGAGTCCATCAAGTCAGGTATGGCTGAGCCCCTCGCAAAAAGCTCGAAGGGGCTTAAGTGGTGAGTTGGGCCGTTGTTTATGCCAAGCAAGCAATGAAAGATGCACAGAAGCTTGCCGCAGGTGGTCTTAAGCCAAATGCGCAAGAACGGCTCGTGGTTCTTGCCAACGACCCATTCCAGACTCCACCGCCTTTCGAGAAGTTGGTCGGAGATCTTGCCGGCGCATACTCTCGTCGCATCAATATTCAGCACCGCATCGTGTACGAAGTTTTCGCCAAAGAGAAAACGGTTCGCGTCTTGCGTATGTGGACACACTACGAATGAGAGGCCAACCCAACAACACGGACCCAAGCGATAAAGCGCGCCGCGCCGGTTACATCTTTCGCTGGCCATCACAATGACGCCCCACCCGAAAAGGATACATATTTCGTGAAGTGCCTCGTTGTCATCGCTCATCCATTGCGCGTAAGCCTTTGCCACTCGCTGGCGGCGAAAGCGATCGAATTGCTCACTAGCGCAGGGCACGAGGTGCTGATCGAGGATCTTTACCGCAACGAGTTTTCCGGCGCCCTTACAGTCGAGGAAAGGGCAAGCTACTACGGGCAGACTTATGAGTCTCCCGCAGTCCAGCCCGAGATTGATCGCCTGCTTTCAGCAGAAGGTCTCGTCCTTTGCTTTCCAACCTGGTGGTTCGGCTTTCCCGCTATTCTCAAGGGCTGGTTTGATCGAACCTGGGGACCGGGCGTCGCCTACGATCACGCGAACGATCTCGGCCTAATCAAACCCAGATTGCACGGCCTGCGAAAGGTACTGGTTATCACGTCGTTGGGTTCGCCGTGGTGGGTGGATTGGATCGTGATGCGCCAACCCGTGAAGCGCGTGCTGAAAACTGCAATTCTTGGCACCTGCGCATCGGCCTGTCATTTTGAAATGCTGTCGATCTATAAGAGCGAACGTTTGGAGGGCACACAGGTTGAGCGCTTCGCTGCGAGAGTTGGAAGAACGCTCTCCAAGTGGAGTTAAAAGGAGCCGAATTTGGTAGGGCACCATTGCCCGGAATGAGCGACAATCGGGTTTTCAGCACCGGAGTCAAGATATGGAACTGACCGCGGTACTCACACCCGCCGAAGAAGGCGGCTATATTGCCCTGAATCCGGAGACAGGTACCACTACGCAAGGTGATACTGTCGAAGAGGCTATAGCCAACCTGCGAGAAGCTACGACGCTCTATCTGTCGGAGTTCCCCATCCCTGCGCCAGGACATCCTCTGATAACAACGTTCAGCGTTCCTGCGCGTGCCTAAACTCCCCCGCATTTCCGGGGTTGCGATAGTACGGGCGCTTGAGCGTCTTGGTTTCGAGAAGCTCCGCCAATCAGGAAGCCACGTGATCCTGCGCCGTGATTCCAAAGGCCGTGTCGTTCCCCTGCACAGCGAAGTTAGAGTAGGCACCCTGGCCGGCGTCTTGCGTCAGGCAGATGTGTCGCCAGACGAATTCATCGCAGCCCTGTGAACGCGGCCCGGCCGCCAACCGGACGCTACGCGATGAAGCCGTGCAGCGCCCCCGACCTTGAATGTGATGCCTCATAGCACCCTATACGCCATCGTGCTCGTCTCGGCTGTAGCCCATGCGTCGTGGAACGCGATGGTGAAGAGCAGCGACGACCGCCTATTGATGTTGGCGTCTATCCGGGTCGTCGGGCTGGTCGCAGGAATCCTCGTCGCCTCTATCGTTCCGCTGCCGTCCATCGATAGCATTCCCTTCCTGCTTAGCGCCGCAGCGATTCACTATGCCTACTATGCGTTGATGCTCAACTCGTACCGGGTTGGCGATATGAGTCAGGTCTACCCCATCGCGCGCGGCATCGCACCATTGCTCGTGGTGATTCTTGGTGCGGTTCTGGTCGGTGAGGTGCTGAGCTATCTATCGACGCTTGCCATATGTATTCTGTCGACCGGTATATTCGTCTTGGCGATCTCCGGACATGCCATCAACCGAAGGGCTATCGTCTTCGCTGTCGGCACCGGCGTCGCAATTGCCGGGTATAGCTTTCTAAGCGGGCTGGGGGTACGAAAGTCGGAATCCATTTTCGGCTACATCGCCTGGCTGGAAATTGCGACTGGCGTTGGCATGGCCTCGGTCGCCTATTTTCGGAGAAGGAACATAGTTCTCGAATTCGTCCGCACCCAGTGGCGCATGGGACTTGTCGCAGGCTTGCTCTCGGTGGCGGGATACGCAATCGCGCTTTGGGCGATGTCCATGGTCGCCATAGCGCCGGTTGTCGCGCTTCGGGAAACGAGCGTCGTGTTTGCCGCAATCATCGGTTCCTTCTTTCTTGGCGAGGGCTTTGCCGTTAGACGCATTGCCGCCGCAGTCGCGGTAGCCATCGGTGTTGTTCTTCTGGGAGTATCGGCCCAGTGAGGCATAATCCGCGCTTCGAGAGGGACGCTCTGCCAGCACGCTTCGCTCGCTGTCTGCGCGCCTCTCAATCCGTAAGTTGGGCGTCTCCTTTCCAGCACACAATCACTTGAACCACTTCCGATGAGAGTACTCATTTCCACAGCAGGCAGTCACGGGGATGTTCTGCCATTTGTCGCGCTTGGCCGGGAGTTCGCTTCACGGGGACACGAAGTCATCCTTTATGCGAACCCGTTCTTCCGCCGTTATGCAACGGATGCCGCAATCCCATTCGTGCCCATAAGCACAGTCGACGAATACTCGTCCCTGTTTGGCGAAACGGCCGAAGGCGATCCGACCAAGGCTTTCAAGCGTATCGCCAAGCACTATGCCGAAATTTGCGCCACCTACTTCCAGGCCATGAAGGCCGATGTCCTGGTTGGCGAAACCATCACTATCAGCAGCTCGCTGTTGTTCGCATCCCGGTTGCTGCGGGAAACCGACGGCATTCCTTGCGCAACTGTCCACTTGGCTCCATCCGTCTTTCGCTCGAACCTCAGCCCGGCGCGGCTGGTTCCCCATTGGATAGCCTCCCGCACTCCAATGATGCTGAAGCGCATGGCCTGGTGGTCGCTCGACAAGTTCTTCTACGACTCCAATTTCAATGCACCGCTGAACAGCTTGCGCACCGAGCTTGGCTTGCCTCGCGTGGAGCGGATATTCCGCTCCTGGATTCATGAAGCCGACTGCGTGGTCGGAATGTTCCCCGAATGGTTCGCCGAGCCCCAGAGCGACTGGCCCAAGCACGCAATCCTGGCGGGCTTCCCGCTTTATGACCACGGCGCACAGATCCCGTTATCGCAGAACCTCGATGAGTTTATCGACGCTGGCCCACCTCCTGTCGCCTTCTCGGCGGGGACCGCCACGGCAGCCGCTCACGGGTTTTTCAAGGCGTCCATCGAGGCTTGCGAAATCTCGGGGCAACGAGGCATTCTGCTAGCGCATTTTCCGGAGCAGATTCCCACGTCCCTACCGAAGGGTGTCATGCATATCGACTATGCCCCCTTCGGCGCCTTGCTGCCCAAACTCGCGGCATTTGTCCATCACGGCGGCATCGGCTCCACCAGCCAGGCACTACGGGCAGGCGTTCCACAACTGATTCGTCCCGTCGCATATGACCAGTTCGACAACTCGAGCCGGGCGGTGCGTCTTGGCGTGGCGCAAGAGGTCTTGCCGAAACAATATGCCGGTCGAACCGTCGCCAGCGCGCTGGAGAAGCTAACCGCGGACAGCCCGTTGCGCCAGCGCTGCCGGCAAATCGCGACGCGCCTCGCCGATTGCAATTCGACCGCGGTCGCCTGCGACTCAATCCTGAGCCGCCTTGGAGTAACTCCGGCTACGTTGCAGGGGACGCTCCGCGTATCGGCGGAGCGTCCCCGAACTTGAACATCGAGCCCCTACAACAGCCCGCCTCACACATGAAGATACAAATCGACGACCTCTCCCGCGCCGAAATACATGCCCTGCTGAACGAACATCTACAAAGCATGTATGAGCTGTCACCGCCCGAGAGCGTACATGCGCTCGATCTTGAAAAACTCCGCAAGCCCGAGATCACGTTCTGGTCCGCCTGGAATGGCTCGCTCCTGCTGGGTTGCGGCGCTCTCAAGGAACTGGACCCGAAGCACGGCGAAGTAAAGTCGATGCGCACTCCCAACGCGCTTCGTCGTCAAGGCGCCGGAAGGGCCATCCTCGCCCATATCATCGAGGTCGCCAGGTCCCGCGCCTATCGGCGCCTGAGCCTTGAAACCGGCTCCATGGAAGCATTCAAGCCCGCGCAAAAACTCTACGAGAGCTTTGGGTTCACTTACTGCGGGCCGTTTGGCGAGTATGTCGAAGACCCGAACAGCGTGTTCATGACGATGCGGCTGTAGCAAATATGCGGCATAACCCATCCGTCGTCCCCGCCAACATCCCACTATGCGAACATACGAAGTCACCTCCGACCGCCCGCGTTTCGACGCAGACGCCAGATGCCTTGCCCTGACCTCATGACCCCAAGCTCATTCCTTGTCTTTGATCTCGACGGGACCATCAGCGATCCAGCGGTCGGCATCGGCCGCTCGATCAACTACGCTCTGGAACACCATGGTTACCCAACGATCGCCGAAACCGAAGTTCCTCAGTTCATCGGCCCGCCGCTGGATAATTCCTTCGCATTGATCACCGGCAATTCATCACCGGATCACCTTGCCGCCCTGGTTTCGAAGTACCGCGAACGTTATGCCGATGTCGGGTACGCCGAAAACATTCTCTATTCCGGAGTCCCGGAAGCGCTGGAAGTTCTGGCTTCCGCCGGTGTGGCTATCGGCTTATGCACCTCGAAGCGCGTCGACTTTGCCGAGAGCATTCTTGGCCTGTTCGGGCTTCGCCGGCATTTTCGCTTCCTCAGCGGCGGCGAGATCGGTGTTCACAAGCGACAGCAACTCGCTGCCTTGTTGTCCGACCGAACAATATCTCCGGCTTCGATCATGATCGGGGATCGCGCCGTCGACATCGAAGCCGCAAGATCAAACGGGCTTGGATCGGTAGGCGTGCTTTGGGGTCACGGCTCCGTCGAGGAGTTGACGGCTGCCGGTCCCGGTACGCTCTTGGCGTTTCCTCACGAACTCGTGGCGCTGAGAAATGCGGTGTAACATCGCGACTAACATGGCCTGCCGGGAAGCGGCGCTTCGCGCTCCGGCGGCCCGTTACCTTATTCGTCAAACATCTTGACCCATCACCAGTGAAACTCTCGGACATTCCCTTCGGCACGACCGATTGGTCGCTAATCGAAAAGACCGAACATAAAGGCGAACAAGGCACGGCGTTTTGGCGAACCTGTCAGTTCGGCTCGATACGGGTCCGGATGGTCGAATACACGGCCGGCTATCTCGCGGACCATTGGTGTTCGAAAGGACACATCCTGCTTTGTCTTGAAGGCGAACTGCATACGGAGTTGAAGGATGGCAGGCAATTCGTCCTGAAACCCGGTACCAGCTACCAGGTTGCGGACAACGCGGAACCTCATCGCTCGTACTCGCCCGCCGGGGCAAAACTGTTCATCGTGGACTGAAGCCAACATGTCACCGACCATGAAGTCTGCCCTGCTCGTGATCGATGTTCAGCGCGGCATCTTTGAAACGACGCCCCCACCGTTCGAAGCTGATGCGGTCATCGAGCGCATCAACTCGCTCGCCGCTCGTGCCCGGATGGCTGAAGTTCCGGTCGTGTTCGTTCAACACGAATGCGACGGCAGCCCGCTACAACATGGGTCCGAAAAGTGGCGGCTCGATCAACGTCTCGTTGTCGAGCCACGCGACCTCGCCCTGTGCAAGACGACGCCGGATTCCTTTCTCCGAACAGAACTCGGCGATCTGCTTGCGGAGTTGGGAACGCAGAAGCTCGTCATATGCGGTTACGCATCTGAGTTTTGCGTGGATACGACCGTCCGGCGCGCCGCCGCACTCGGATTCCCCGTCGTACTGGTGTCGGATGCCCACACCACGCACGACAAACCGCACGCTTCCGGCGCGCAAATCAGGGCCCATCACAACGCCACGCTTCCCGACCTCACTAGCTTCGGCCCCGTCATCGAAGCCCGGCTTGCCGAAGATGTGGTGTTCGAGGGCTAAGCAATCGTCGCAGGATAAGGAGCAGCGGGATAAAAACGGACAGCAAAAATTCAACCGTCTCGCCGGCGCCGGCGTTCGGCACAACAGTCCGCACGATACGATTTGACATTTTGTAATCGTTCGATTACTGTTTGCCAATGTTCTCGATCAAGCGCACCGACGAATTCGACGCATGGTTGTATGGCCTTAAGGACGGCATGACGCATCGCCGCTTGCTGGGCCGGTTACGTAAGGCCACGCTGGGTAATCTGGGTGACGTGAAGCCGGTCGGCGGGGGCGTGTTTGAGATGCGGGAGCATTTCGGTCCGGGCTGGCGCATGTATTACGTGCAGCGCGGCGCGGTGCTGATTGTGATGCTGGGCGGTGGCGACAAATCGACACAGGCCGCCGATATTGCCAAGGCCTTGAAGCTAGCGGCAACCATTGAGGAGTGATCCATGAATAAGAAGACTCGCATTGCCGATCTGCCCGATTTCGATTTCTCCGAACATCTCGATAGCGACCAGGCAATGGCCGAATACCTGACCGTGATTCTTGAAGAAAACGATCCCGCCTTGCTCGCTGCGGCGCTGGGCGACATCGCCCGCGCGCGCGGCATGAGCGAAATTGCCAAGGCCTCAGGTATCACCCGCGAGGCGCTCTACAAGGCGCTGCGCCCCAATGCGCAACCGCGCTTCGATACCATCAGCCGCGTGTGCGCAGCGCTGGGTGTCAAGCTGATAGCGCAGGTCGTGCACGCCTAAGCGCGTATGAACCACGCGAACACCTGCGCAGGCCGGTCGGTCTGAACCTTGGACAGCGAAAGCCCACGGCCATGGCGTTGAGGTACCTCGAGCTATCCGACTACGCGACCGTATCAACGGTCGTCGATGACTGGTGGGGTGGCCGGCCGATGCGCGGCATGCTCCCGCGTCTGTTCTTCGAGCATTTCAGGCCGACGAGTTTTGTCCTGGAGGAAGATCGGCGTCTCCGGGGATTCCTGATCGGCTTCCGATCACAAACGGATCCGGCCGTTGCCTACATTCACTTTGTGGGCATAGATCCCGATAACCGTGGGCTCGGCTATGGGCGCATGCTGTACGAACACTTCTTCGGCGTTGCGTGCGACCTGGGCTGTAGCGAGGTTCATTGCATTACCTCGCCGGTGAACCTGGGCTCGATTCAGTTTCACCGACACATGGGTTTCCAGATCGACGCAGGGAATGGTATTGTCGATGGCGTGCCCGTCTGCCTGGACCACGGCGGGCCTGGGCAGCATAGAGTGCTGTTTCGAAAATCCCTTACGCGGTGAACCACCGCCTGACGCAAACAACGAGGAGGAAGCAGCATGTCTGTTCAAGAGTTACTGGAATGGCAGTGGGAAGGGTATCCCAAGTATCACGCCTCGCGGGCCAACCTGTTGCTCCACATCGTCGTCGTACCCATGTTCCTTGCCGGCAATGTCGGCGCAATCGTCGCGTTGCTGAACGGCTCCTGGGGCTTGGCTGCCGCGAGTATTGTTGCCATGGTCGTCTCGGTGGCATTGCAGGGACGCGGACACCGGATTGAAGCGGTTCCATCAGTGCCATTCACAGGGGCGGCCAACGCGGTTTCCCGCATCCTACTGGAGCAGTGGGTTAACTTCCCGAGGTTCGTCGCTACAGGCGGCTGGCTTCGCGCGCTACGCAATGCGGCGCCCTGAGCACTCGTTCGGGGAGACCCGCTGGATTTGAGCGCGGCGGATGGCTCAACTACAGGCTTGAGCGTCATAAGCAAGTGTGCGACCACCGAGGAGGCCTTGGCCTTTGTTCAGGCGCATGGCGTCGTCCTCGTTTCAGCCAAGGGAAGGGCGCCTCGCCTCACCGAGGCCATCATCGGCGAACCGATCAAGGGTAGCTGGTGGGCACATCCGGAGAGTCGCCGCATCTATGCGATCCTTCGAACGGTCACCGAATCCGGACAAGTCCTCGTCTGCCGCATCATCGATGGCAAGCTCACCCTGGTTCATCGGCGGCTCTGGCCCGCGCTGGTTCGGCTCGCCAACCGGTACACGCCCGAGCAGCTCGCCTTGATCCGAGAGGAACACATGCCATCGGGTCGCCACGCAAGTCGCGCAATGGCATTCCCGCAATGGGTGCCACCCGACGTTATGGAGCAAGCCAAGACAATCGGCGAGCCGGACGCCGCAGCGCTGTTCCGCGCCTGGCTTCCGCCTTCCTGACCCCTCAGCTCACCAGCCGCCGGTATATGTCGGCGATCTTCAGCGGCAGTTTCTTCACGTCGTGGAGCACCGTGTAGTGAGCGGCGCCGTACATGTGGGCGAGGTAATCCGCGCCTTGCCGGTCGATGGTAATGCAGTAGCTGCGCACGCCGCGTTGGCGTGCTTCCTGTAGGGCGCGGCGGGTGTCCTCGATGCCGTAGTGGCCGCGGTATTCGTCGCCGTAATCGTCGGGGCGCCCGTCCGACAGGGTTACCAGCAGGCGGTGGCGCGCCGGCTGGCGCAACAGCAACTCCGTGAGATGCCGGGTCGCCACGCCAATGCGCGTGTAATCCTTGGCCGCGACCGCCGCGATGCGGGCCTGCACCGTTGAGTCATAGGCTTCGTCGAAACGCTTGATGCGATAGATATCGCTGCGGGTGCGTGTCCAGCCGGAAAATCCGTAGATGGCATAGGCGTCGCCCAGCGATTCGAGCGCTTCGCACAGCATCACCAGCGACTCGCGCTCGGCGTCGTTCACCCAGCCCTTGGTCGAGCCGCTCATGTCGACCATGAACATCGCCGCCAGCGAGCGTTCGTTGCGGATGCGCCGGCGGAACAGGCGCTCCGAAGACTCCATGCCGCTGTTGGAATCGGCGATGGCATCGACGGCGGCATCCAGGTCGAGTTCTTCGCCTTCGGCCTGGCGTCCGAGCATGCGGTCCTCGCCGCGCAGCATCTCGAAACGCCGGCGGATCTGCCGGATCAGCCCGGCGTGACGGCGTTTCACCTCGGCGACATAATCCGCATCGCCGGGCGCCACGTCGGATTCAAAGAGATGGCACCAGTCCTTGCGGTAGGCCTTGCGCCGATAGTCCCATTCGTCATAGCGCCGGTCGGGCTCGCGCTGGTCGGCGAGACCTTCGCCTCCATCGGTGCGTTCGGTCGGCTGCCATGCGCCCGGTCCGGCGGGGACCAGGCACTCCGGCGGCACCTCGCCCAGATCTTGCAGCAGCGACTGAGCCGCCGCACGGGCTTCGGGCGGCAGGGCCAGCGCCTCGTCGGATAAGTTGAAGTCCACCGCACCACCTTCCGCCGCCAGCGGCGCCATGCTCTCGTCGCGCGGACCAGGGCGACCGCTGCTTCCCTTGAGTGCGTTGATGGCGCGGCTGAGTATCTGCTTGTCGCGCGCCACCCGCGCGGCACGAACGCGCAAGGCGGCAGCCGGATCGATCTTCACCTGATGCGGCAAGAGCGGCGCGTCCTCGCCGCCGGCCATGCAGTCGGACAACACCGCCAGCGTATCGGCGAGCGTCGCGTCCGGCCTCGACAAGCGCGCCACCATTGGCGTCAGCACGGTTGGCCACGGACCGCGCAGGGTGGCGATTTCGGCGGCGAGGCCCGGCAGATCGACGGCGATCTTGGCTTCCAGCCGCACTGCCTCAAGCACCGACAACCAGCGCAAGGCTCGCGCATGGTCGACGGTTTCCAGCCAGGGCGCCAGGGCTGCTTGGAGATCGACGAGCGCCGAGCCGAAGGTGCCGTAGCGGGTCTGCGCCCAGAGGATCACCGCCAGTACCTTGTACAGGCCGCGGTTGGCTTCGGTCCGCGGCAGGCTGGCGAGCCGCGCCGGCAGATGGATGGTTTCGCTGTCGGTCCAGGCTGCGGCGCCGGCCTCCGGGTCCGCGCTCAGACTCAGCGGACGGCCGGACAGCCCCTGGATGAAGCGCGACAGCCGCGCTTCGATGTCGCTGAATTTCGCCACCGCCAGCGCACCGCCGCGAGCGCCTCGGAAGCCCTCGATATCGCGCAGCAGGTCCATCGCCGCGCGGCCTCCCTGGCGATCGAAGGCATCCAGGCTGGCCAGCGCCCAGGCGTCGAACCCGGCATCGTCCAGCAGCGCGAATGCCTGGGGCGCCAGGGTGGCGATCTGGTAGCCGATCTCGGCGTAAGTCCCGGCGGCGACGTTGGCCCAATGCAGGACTCGCTCCTGCCGGTCGCGGCTGAGTGCTTCGAGTCCCTCGGCGATGCGGGTCGCCGAGCGATGCGAATGCGAAGCGAATAAGACTTCGTCGAGACGTTTCCCTAGTTCGTCACCGAACAAGCGGCGTTGGGTCATCGACGATCGCTGTCAGAAGTCAGGAGTCAGAAGACGGCCCGCACCAGATCATCGAGCGTTCCGTTCATGTCGGGATCGTCGGACAGCGCCCGCGCCACGGCGGCGGTGCAGGCGGCGTGGGGGGTGATGCCGGCGCCGATGAGTTGCGCCGCATGCACCAGCAGGCGCGTGCTGGCGCCCTCGTCCAGGCCGGCGCCCTTGAGGTTGCGCGTCAATTCGCCGAGCTTGACCAGGCGCCTGGCAGTGTCGATATCAACCTTGCCTTCGGTGGCGACGATGCCGGCCTCGACGGCGGCCTCGGGATAATCGAAATCCACCGCCACGAAACGCTGGCGGGTGCTCGGCTTGATCTCCTTCAACACGCTCTGGTAGCCGGGGTTGTAGGACACCACCAGCATGAAGCTGTCGGGCGCCATCACCATCTCGCCGCGTTTGTCCACGGCCAGCATACGGCGGGCGTCGGCCAGCGGATGGATGACCACGATGGTGTCCTTGCGTGCTTCGACGATCTCGTCCAAATAGCAGATCGCTCCGGCGCGCACCGCGGCGGTGAGCGGGCCGTCGACCCAGGTGGTCTGGTTGCCGACGATCAGGTAGCGGCCCACCAGGTCCGCTGTGGTTAGGTCGTCGTGGCAGGCCACGGTGACCAGCGGACGCTTCAGGCGCCAGGCCATGTATTCGACGAAACGCGTCTTGCCGCAGCCGGTAGGGCCTTTCAGTAGCAGCGGCAGGCGCCGCGCATAGGCCGCCTCGAACAACGCGGTCTCGTCGCCGATGGCTTGGTAGTAGGGCTCTTCGGCTATGGTCGCGAGCTGCGGGGCGAGGGTCTCGATTTTCATGCGCGCTCACCGAAGGTCGTATATCGGCGCTGTCGATGTCTCGGGTAGGCCATCATTGGCGTTTTTTCTCTTTGACTTCCTCGGCCTGACGCACCTTGATCTCGCGCAGCCGCGCATCCACCTGGGAGTGTTCGTAGAAATTTCCGTCGTCGGCTTTTTGCGCCAGTTGCAACTGATCGATCGCCTCCATCAACTGGCCCTGCAAGACATAAACCTCGGCCAGCGACCGATGTTGCTGCAAGCGCTTGCCCAGCGCCGCGTAGGTCTTGGCTTGCAAGCGCTGCATCTGCGCATCGGTCGGATAAGTTTGCAGCTCGTCTACGGTCACGCGCAATGCCGCCTGCGTCTGCCCGTCCGCCAGCAAGGTTTCGACCAGTGCATAGGCCAGACCTCGCTCCTGGGGGTAGCGGTCCAGGGCCGGACGCAGGATTTTCAGCGCGCCGGCGAGGTCGTTCTGATTCTTACGCAGATCGGCGGCGAGCGATTCGATCAAGGGCGAACTCGCCTTGAGGCGGCGCAGCTCACCGACTTCCCGCTCTGCGGCGACGAAGTTCCTGGCGCGCGACAAGGATACGGCCAAGCCGTAACGGACCATGATCTCGCTGGTGAATTTGCGTTCGCGAAGTTGTTCCTCGAAATCGGTCACCGCATCCTGCGGTGTCCCTTCGGTCGCCCTGATTTTCGCTCGCACCAGCAGGAAATCCAGAGAATCCGGCACCTGCCGGTAAGGCATGGGCCGAATCCGGTTCTCGATGTCGGCGATCCGTTCGGTGGTCAGCGGGTGCGTGCGCAAATAACCCGGCGCATTGTTTTCGTAGAGCCGGGAGAATTTCTGCAAACGCTCGAAGAAACTGGACATGCCGCGAATATCGAAGCCGGCGCGGTCCAGCAGCAGGATGCCCAGACGATCGGCTTCCCGTTCGAAATCGCGGGAGTAGTTGAGCTGGTGCTGGATGCCTGCTGCCTGACCGGCAATCAGCGCGCCTTGGGCGAAATCGCCGCCAGCGTGGGCGCGCGACGCCAGGATCGCCACCGCTAGGGACAGCAGCATCGGCAACTGTGCCTGGCTTTGGGTGTTCAACTGCCGGGCCAGATGGTGCTGGGTCACGTGGGATATTTCGTGCGCCAATACCGAGGCCAATTCGGATTCCGACTGCGCCGCCACGATCAGGCCGCTATGCACGCCGATGTAGCCGCCCGGCATGGCGAAAGCGTTCAGCGTGGCGTCGCGCAAGGCAAAAAACTCGAAATCCTGGCGGGCCTCCAGGCTCTGCGCCACCAGGCGCGATCCAAGCCGGTTGAGGTAGCCGCGGATTTCGGGATCGTCGAGATAGGTGGGTTCGTGCAGGCGTATGTCGAGCATGATCGCCTCGCCCACGCGTCTTTCCACCACCGGCGAGAAATCGCCCTGGGAGATCTCGCCGAGGTCCGGAAGGCCTTCCGCCAGCACGGCCGGCGTCAACATCAGCAACAAGAAGAATGTTCGAATTCGCATGCCGTCTATGATAGCCGTTTCGGTCCGGGGTTCGCGCGCTAAAGCCCACTCGAAATACTTGCTTACATTTTCAAAGTTGGAATATCCTGTAGATGTATTTGATCTGAAATATTCACTTTTAGACTACTTTATTCCAAGAACAGGAGGCAGTAAATGATCAAGAAGACGCTTGCGACAATCGTATGGATAGTCATCGCGACCATGTTGGGCATGGTGCCGGCCGCGGCACAGACGGGCAAGGTTGAAGTGCTGTGGCTCGGTCAAGCCGCGATCAGGATCACCACGCCCGGCGGTAAGGTCATTGTCATAGACCCGTGGCTGAAGACCAATCCCAAGACCCCGCCGGAGTACAAGGATCTCGACGCGCTGGGCAAGGTCGACCTGGTGCTGGTCACGCACGGGCACTTCGACCATCTGGCCGATGCGGCCGAACTGGCCAAGAAGCACAAGGTGCTGCTATACAGCCCGGCGGGCCTGAATCAATCCCTGGTCAAACTGGGTGAAATGCCGGCCGAACTCGCGCCGGGCATGAACAAGAGCGGCACTGTCACCCCGCTCGGCCCGAACATCAAGATCACTATGACCCACGCCGAGCACAGTTCGGAATACGTCTGGAAGAACCCGGCCAGCGGCAAGGATGAAGTCCACGTGGGCGGCGAACCGGTCGGCTACATCGTCGAGCTGGAAAATGGATTCAAGATCTACCACATGGGGGATACCGGCTTGTTCGGCGACATGAAACTGATCGGCGAACAATACAAGCCGGACCTGATCCTGATTCCCATCGGCGGCAACTTCACGATGGATCCCCAGCATGCGGCAGTGGCGACGCGTGACTTCATCAAGCCCAAGTACGCGCTGCCCATCCACTACGGCACTTATCCGATACTCAAGGGCACACCGGAGGAATACATCAAGGCCTTGGGAACGACTTCGATCCAGGTGTTCCCGATCAAACCCGGCGAAAAACTGGTGTTCTAGCCTGCTTGGACATGGGTCGAGTGCGCTTGTTGAAGTTCGCCACTTCAGCGAGTAAGCTTCCACCGATGTCGCTGGCCGTACAAGCCAGCTCGACCCGATTCGATCCCTGGGACTGCCCTCATGAATTCGCCGCTGACACACTTTGACACAGACGGCCAGGCGCACATGGTCGATGTCGCCGACAAGGCGGAGACTCGCCGCGTTGCCCGGGCGGCCGGCAGTATCGCCATGCAGCCGGCGACGCTGGCGCTGATCCAGGCAGGCGGCGCAAAGAAAGGCGACGTGCTGGGAATCGCCCGCATCGCCGCGATCCAGGCATCGAAACGCACTTCGGAACTGATCCCGCTGTGTCACCCGCTGGCCCTGACCCGGGTCGGCGTTGAGTTCACCGTCGACGCAAAGCGTCACTGCATCGCCTGTGAAGTGACCGCCGAGACGGTCGGCCGCACCGGCGTCGAAATGGAGGCGCTGACGGCGGTGAGCGTCGCCCTGCTGACCATTTATGACATGTGCAAAGCCGTCGACCGCGGCATGCGCATCGAAGATATATGCCTGATGGAGAAACTGGGCGGAAAATCCGGTCATTGGATTGCGCCTGCCTAGAGCACAAAGACCGTATGGCCCGGTAATATTTCCTCACAGACTCGGGCGGCGCCGTGCGCTAGAATTGGAAAATGAAACGCCGCCCGCTGATTCTGCTTATCCTCATCGTTGTACTCGGCGCCGCCGGCGCTTATGGCGGGTTACGCTATTTCGGCGGCTCTGCCGATCAACCGCGATTCAAGCTTGCCAAGATCGAAAATGGCCCGCTGACGGCCGTGGTTTCCGCCACCGGCACGCTCAACCCGGTCGTCTCGGTACAAGTCGGTTCGCAGGTTTCCGGCCAGATCAAGGAAATCCTGGTCGATTTCAACAGCCCGGTCAAAGCCGGTCAATTGATCGCCCGCATCGATCCTGAAACCTTTCAACTCAGGGTGCGCCAGGCGGAAGCCGACCTGGAGGCGACCCGCGCCGCCTTCGCCGTGCAGCGCGCGGAGGTCGCCCGGGCGAGGGCCAGCCTCATGGATGCTCAACGCGATTTCGAGCGCAAGAAACTGCTGGTCGAAAAGAATTTCATTTCCGCGGCCGAACGCGACAAGGCGCAAACCACCTACGATGTGGCGGTGGCGGCCACCCAGGTGGCGGAGGCCCAGGCGAGGAACAGCTCTGCCGTGGTGACGCAACGAGAGTCGCAGCTTGAGCAGGCCAAGGTCGACCTGGAACGCACCGCCATTCGTTCGCCGGTCGACGGCATCGTCGTCAAGCGCAGTGTCGATACCGGGCAGACGGTCGCCGCCAGCCTGCAGGCGCCGGAGTTGTTCATCATCGCCAAGAGCCTCACCGACATGCAGGTGGAAACCTCCATCGACGAAGCCGACGTCGGGCGCGTCCGTCTCGAACAGAAGGCCGGCTTCACGGTGGACGCGTTTCCCGGTCGATCTTTCGAAGGCTCGGTCATGCAGGTGCGCAAGTCCGCCCAGGTGGTTTCCAACGTGGTGACCTACACGGTCATCATTTCCGCCGCCAATCCGGATCTGGTGCTGCTCCCCGGCATGACGGCCAATGTCCGCATCGTCGTTGCACAGAAGGACAAGGTGCTCAAGTTGCTCAATACCGCCTTGCGTTTCAAGCCGGCCGGCGGCGCCGATGACAAGAGCGCCGCACCTGCATCTCCGCAGGGCTCCCCCGAGAACGCCACGGCCGCCGGCGGCCAGCAGATTCGTGAACGACTGACCAAGGAGCTCAAGCTCGATGCGGATCAGCAGGCCAAGGTCGAGGGCATCTATGCCGCCTTGCGCGAAAAATCGGGGGGACTGCGCGACTTGCCGGAAGCCGAAAGGACCAAGACTCAGGAACGCAACCGCGCCGAGGTGCGCGAGAAGATATCCGCGATTCTCAACTCCGAGCAAAAGAAACGCTACGATGAAATGAGCGCCGCGTTCCAATCCGCCCGTGCCGGAGGTGGCGCCACCAGCGGACGGATATGGGTGCCCGATGCGGACGGCAAGCCGAAAGCCGTGCCCGTCCGGCTGGGGCTTTCGGATGGGACGATGACGGAAATCGTCTCCGGCGAAC
>JAPLQT010000053.1:31496-39499 GCA_026399515.1 Pseudomonadota bacterium
CCGAGGTCATCGTGGGAACAGCCGCGACCGCGAAGAACGCGGCGACTCCGCCAGGACCTCGCTTCCCCTGAGTCGGGCGGAGTTCTACCAAAGTCGACCGTCCAGATCGAACCAGCGTTCCAATCGGAAATGTCAGCTCCGCTCATTCGTACTGTTTCCCTGGTCAAGGAATACCGCATGGGCACAAATGTGGTCGCGGCCTTGCGGGGCGTATCGATGAGCATAGCGGCCGGAGAATTCGTGGCGGTGATGGGACCGTCAGGATCGGGAAAATCGACCTTCATGAATCTGCTCGGCTGCCTCGACCATCCCACTTCCGGCGAGTACTGGCTGGGCGGCCAGGAGGTATCCAAGCTTTCCGGAGATGAACTGGCCCTGGTGCGCAATCGCAAGCTCGGATTCGTCTTTCAGCACTTCAACCTGCTGCCCCGCACCTCGGCCATCGACAACGTCGCCCTGCCTCTCCTGTATAGCGGAACACCGGTCGCCGAACGCCAGGGCCGCGCGGAAAAACGCCTCGCCCAGGTCGGGCTGGGCGATCGCACCGATCATCACCCGGCGCAATTGTCGGGCGGGCAGCAACAGCGCGTCGCCATCGCCAGATCGCTGGTGAACGACCCGATCCTGGTGCTCGCCGACGAGCCGACCGGAGCACTGGACTCGCGCACCAGTATCGAGATCATGGCGCTGTTGCAGGTTCTCAATCGCGAAGGCATCACTATCGTCGTCGTCACCCATGAGAACGACGTCGCCAATTTCGCCGGGCGCATCATCAACTTTCGCGACGGACAAGTCGTGGATGACCGCCCCAATGCGGCCAAGGATGCGGCGAACGAACTGGCGCGCCTGCCGCCTGTGGAGGCCGCCGGCACATGAATTTCCTCGCCACCCTGCGGGTCGCCCTGAATGCCCTGCGCATCAACAAGCTGCGTTCCGCCTTGACCATGCTCGGCATCATCATCGGCGTGGCCGCCGTGATCGTCATGATCGCCGTCGGCCAGGGCGCTCAGGCGCGCGTCGAGGACCAGATCCGCAGTCTCGGCTCGAACATCATCATGGTCATGTCGGGCTCCGCGCTTTCCGGCGGGGCGCGTGGCGGCAGCGGTTCGCAGCAGACCATTTCGGAAGACGACGCTTACGCCATCGCCCGCGAGGTCGACGAAATCCAGGGTGCCGCGCCGACCTTGCGCGGCACCGGACAGGCCGTATTCGGCAACGCCAACTGGTCGACCGCTTTCTACGGCACCACCGCCGACTATCTGGAAGTCCGCGAATGGCCCATCGCCGAGGGACGGGGTTTCGAGACCTCCGACATGAACAGCGCGGCGAAAGTGATACTGCTCGGCCAGACGGTCTCCAAGAGCCTGTTCGGCGATGCCAGCCCCATCGACCAGGTCGTGCGTATCCGCAAGGTGCCGCTGACGGTGGTCGGCCTGCTCGAGCGCAAGGGGCAGAACATGATGGGCCAGGATCAGGACGACGTGGTGTTGATGCCCATCACCACGGCGAGAAAGCGCGTGCTCGGCGCCGCCCTGGCGAAGTCCCGCAGCGTCGGCAGCATCATGGTGAAAGTGCGCCAGGGTGCCGACATGGGCGAAGCCGAAGCCAAGATGCGGGAACTGCTGCGCCAGCGCCATCGCCTGCAGCAGGGCCAGGACGACGACTTTTTCGTGCGCAACCTGTCCGAAATACTCCAGGCCCAGGAAGCCTCCTCCCGGGTGTTGTCCCTGCTGCTGGCAGCCGTGGCATCGGTGTCGCTGCTGGTCGGCGGCATCGGCATCATGAACATCATGCTGGTATCGGTGACGGAACGAACCCGCGAGATCGGACTGCGCATGGCCGTCGGCGCGCGCGGCCGGGATATCCTCACGCAATTCCTGGTCGAGGCGGTGACCCTGTCGCTGATAGGCGGCCTGATCGGCATTGTGCTGGGTGTCGGCGGTTCCTTCCTGGTCGGGGAACTGGCCGGCTGGCGCACGGAATTGTCGATCACCGCCATCATTCTGGCGGTCGGATTCGCCGCGGTGGTCGGCATATTCTTTGGCTACTATCCGGCAAGGAAAGCCTCTCAGTTGCTGCCGATCGAAGCGCTGCGTTACGAATAATTCCGATTTAAAATCAACCGTGCCTTTGTCGACTTCGCCTCGCCGTGTACCTTACACTGTCTTCGGCTCGTCTTCGCGCCACTCAGGCGCGGCGCATCGCGGACTGGCTGCGCGAACGCAGACCGCAGGAACTGCGCATACTGGTCAGCCCGGCCGAACGTTGCCAACAGACCGCACGAGCCTTGGCACTGCCATTCGAAGTCGAGACCGAGCTCGGAATCGGCGCGGATGCCGCGGATATCCTCACTGCCGCCGGCTGGCCGGAGGGAAACGCGAAGTCCGGCTGCGCCGTCTTGCTGGTCGGTCATCAACCGACTCTGGGCCGGCTCGCCGCCTTCCTGCTTTCCGGAGAGGATGCTGACTGGAACATCAAGAAAGGCGCGCTGTGGTGGTTCTCGAGTCGCACTCGGGAAGGCGGGGCGCAGACTGTTCTGCGCGCCATGATCGGCCCTGATATGATCTAGCCGGTAACACGCTGGAACATTTCATGACGGGTGATAGCGACATTGCCAACTGCCGACAGGTCGGACTTGAATTTCCATATCGCCACATTTATTTGGTCGGCACTGCTGCTGGTTCTGCGTTGGCGGCTCACGCTGCCCAATGAAAGCGCCGACTTTCTTCGGGCACCGCTGCTGAATCTCCCTACCGGTCTGGCTCTCGCCTGGCTCGGCGCCTTGGCGGCTTGTCTGACGGATATTTTCCTGCGCCGGGCAATACCCAAACACCTGTCTGCCAAGACGGACTTGCCGGCACTCGCCGCGGCTTCGCTGGCCACGATGTTGCTTCCTTTCCATCCTGCCTCGGGATTGCTGTTCGGCGGCGTATTGTTGGCCGGACGCGCACTCTCCGCGCTGTTCCTCCAGCCATATGCCGAACGCGGCAGCATGCTTGCATCGGCAGCCGGCATCCGCGGCATCTTTTTTGTTTCGGGCATGGCCGCGCTGATATACCAGGTGACTTGGCAGCGCAAGCTGATCAGCCTGCTCGGCGCCGATGGTCAATCGGTTACGCTCATCGTTGCTGTCTTTCTTGGAGGCCTGGGTTGCGGCGCGCTCCTCGGTGAAAAGTTTGCGTCACGGATTTCAGGAAGACAGGGGATCATTTTGTTCTGCGTCATCGAAGCGGCAATCGGCGTATTCGGCGTTTTCTCATTGAGCTGGCTTGAATGGATCGGAACACGCGCCGAAGTCTCCTTGTCACCTCCTCAACTGCTCGCCGCGGCCGCAACAGCGCTGGCCCTGCCCACGATCCTGATGGGAATGACCTTGCCCTTGCTGGTTGAAACCTTGAAGGAGAAAGTTCCCACCCTGCATGAGAACGTCGGCCGGCTGTATGCATTGAACGCGCTGGGTTCGGCCGCCGCGGCGCTGTTTTCTGCGACCGTCCTGTTTCCCTTTACCGGTCTCCAGGGTGCGACCTGGCTGGCCGCTACGCTCAACGGCCTGACCGCGGTGCTTGTATTGCAGGCCTCTGCCGGATGGCCGAAAAATCCGCTGCCATCCGGCAGCACGCCCGCTGCGAACAGCGGCGACCGGATCGCATGGCCGCTTGCCGCAATGTTGGCCATGGCGACAGGATTTGTCAGTATCAGCCAGGAAATCCTGCTGTTGCGAATGATGTCGTGGTCGACTGCCGGGCGACCGTGGGTATTCGGCCTGGGTGTCGGGGCTTTTCTGTTCGGCATGGGACTGGGCAGTCTGCGCATCACCCGGATCGACAAGAAAATGCTGATGCACGAGCTGAGTTGGATGTGGGCGGTCACCACGCTTGCCGTACTCCTGTTGCCTGCGCTCTCGGCCGTGGTCGGGGGATTGACGACGAGTTTCGCCGGAGCACCGTTGCTCGCCGCCACCTTGGGCGTGCTGGGTTTCTTCGGAGGAAGTTCGCTGCCGTTGCTTGCCGGCGCGGTGCGCCCCGACCGGTCCGGCAGGTCGCACTTCGGCGTCCTGTATGCGGCCAACATCGTCGGCGCGGTCGCCGGGTCCGGCATCACCGGTTATATCCTGCTCGATCACTTCACCACCGCCGAGTGCGTGAGCCTGTCGGCGATTGCCTGCCTGCTGATGGCCCTCGCCTTCACCGGACTGGCCCATAGCCGCGCCAGCCTTACGAAATCGGCGCCGCCGATGATTGCCGCAATACTGATTCTGGCGGTCGCCGGACCCGTCTATAGCCACTGGCGGGAATGGTTGTATGACGGGGGCTTGACCGGCCCGGCGTTCCTGACGACCGTCGAAACGCGTGCCGGTATCATTGCGGTCAAATCCGACCCGCCGGCGGATACGGTGATCGGTGGCGGCGCCTATGACGGTCGTTTCAACGTCGATCCCAAGGCGGACTACAACCTCGTCAGCCGGGTATACCTGACCATGGCGCTGCATCCGCAGCCGGCCCGCGTCCTGCAAATCGGACTGTCATCGGGTTCATGGACCAAGGCCATCCTGTCGTTTCCGAGTGTGCGCGAACTCCTCGTCGTCGAAATCAATCCGGGCTATGAAAAACTGGTGCGCGCGACGCCCCTGGTCGCCGGAATATTCGACGATCCACGCCTGCTCCATGCATTTACCGATGGCCGCAAATGGCTGCGCGCCCACGAAGAACGCTGGGACGCCATCGTTATCAACACTTCATTCTATTGGCGCGAAGGATCGACCATGCTGCATTCGCGTGAATTCATGGAATTGGCCAGGAGCCGCTTGAACCCCGGCGGCACCCTGTTCATCAATACCACAGGCGCCGCCGCCATCCCGGCAACCGCGTTATCGGTATTTCCCGGTGTATATCGGATCAGCAACGGCATCGCGGCCATCAACGGCCATCTGCCGGATACGTCGATTCGCATACTGGCCTCGCGTTTGTCGGAATCAAATGAGTTCTCTGCACGTTTCCCGACGACTATCGAAGCGGAAATATGGGTAAGGGCGCATATGCCGGAGCTTCTGGATCGCAAACGCTATCTCGACTGCCACGCTCTGACCGATGATGCAATGGCGCTGGAATGGGGCAAGGCTTACTGCGAACCCAGAATATGAGCCGTCGCTGGCTGTCGCCATGTGCTCTTTTCCTGGCGTCGACCTGGCCAGCCTGGATGCTGCTCGCGGGCCTGCCGGAACCCGACCGGCTGGTCGAGCAATCCCTGTTCGCCTTTGCGCTCGGATTGGCGTTTCTGGCAGTGCCCCTGGCACAGCGCACCCTTTGGGCGACGACGCTGGCAGTCTTTCCGGCAGCCGCCGTATGGGGTGTATTCGCCCATGAGTTTGGCGGCCCGCCGCATTCCGGCACCTTGATCGCCCTGATGCACAGCAACCTGGCGGAAAACCGCGAATGGATGACTTCCCATGCGCTTCAGTCGCTCATGGTGGGCGCCCTGGCCGCCGGATCGGTGGCCATGTTCATTTACGCACCGCGAACACCGGTGTTCGGTCGGCAACAACGCCGAAAGATTTCCGCGGCGCTCCTGATGCTCGCACTGGTCGCCTTCCTCCAGCACGATTACTGGTATGGCAAACGATCTTCGTGGGCACTGATTACCTCAACCGATATCGAGGCGATCTGGCCGGCCGGACCGCTATGGAAAATTTCCGACGCGCTCTGGAGCCGCTTGCCGGACGCCATCCTGGCGCCTCCGGAATTCGTCAACCTGGATAGGGCCGCCCCGCTAGCCGTCAAGAATCTGGTCGACGGCCCGCTTGCGGTCGTATTCGTCATCGGCGAAAGTGACCGGACGGATACGCTGAATCCGATACGGCGTCCAGACTTGACCAGGGAACTGGCGCTGCGCCTTGCCGACAAGCGCATGGCGTGGCTGGGGAATGTCTGCGCCGGAGCCACGCTGACGCTCTACTCGGTACCCGCGCTGGTCACCGGCGCAGGACCGGATGAAGCCGTAACGAAAGCCCGCAGCCTGCCGTCCGGGCTGGCCTATTTCAGGCAGGCAGGGTTTTCCACCGCCTGGATCTCCAATCAGGATGACGGCATTTTCGGCGAGTCCGGATGGGATCTGGGCATATTCGCCCGCAGGACTTCGGCGCACAAACCGGACGAAACCTTATTGCCGGACCTGACGCGGTTCTTGCACAGCTCGGGGCGAGTGGCGGCGGTGGTGCACTTGCAAGGCAGCCACTTCGATTATGTCAATCGTTACCCGGCAGATGCGGCCTTGATTCCTGTCGAAGGTTTGACCGGATTGGCGCTGGAACGGGCTCACTACGCCAACAGCGAGGCTTACACAGCGAGTGTGCTGGCCAGAATCTTGCGCTTGATCGACCAGGATGCGCGCCCCGCCGTGGTCCTGTTCACATCCGATCATGGCGAAAACCTGAAGGACGACGCGCGCAATCTGTGGCGCCACGCGGGATCGAAACAGGTATCCGCAGCGGAAATCAAGGTACCGGCATTCGTCGCCTGGAATCAAGCCTATGCAAGGCTCAAGCCGGAGTCATTGGCGAACATCGGCAGAAACGCCGAGCTGCCCTTGGCGCACACGAATTTCTTCCCCTTGTGGCTCAGGCTAGGCGGACTCGAGTCAGCGGCCGCTCCTGAAAGCGACAGTCCCGATGCATCCTCATTCACGCCGCGCGTTGAGCGCAGCTTCAGGAACACAGCCAATGGACAGATCGAGTCTTGCGAAAGTGTGCGCTAGAAACCATTAACCATTCTGTGCCGTGTCTCGCAGGGTAGATCCCCGCTCACGGCAAGACTTGCGAGTGCTCAAAAACAAAGCCCCTCGAGCGAGGGGCTTTGTTCGGATCGTTGCTTTCAACTCATCAGCAAATTGCGCCGGCGGTGCGGGTCTTGCAACTGCCGCCAATGCCCCAGGTGACTTTGCCGTTCGCGAAGGTCGGCGTCATGACATAGGTTTCGCTGGCCAGGCCACCGGTAGTCCCTGCGATCGCTGTAATCACACCCGCGGCAGTTGTCACGGAAGTGATATATCCGGAGGCGCCCTGGTCGGCAGGAACGCCATTCGAACCCGCGGTGCAGTTCGTAAGGGCGCCTTGATCCTGGGCACACAGTTCAACCGCTGTCTTGGCTGCGGCAGTCGCGAGGGTCACTTCGGTGAACTTGGCTTTCAACGTATAGTTTTGATAAGACGGAATCGCAACTGCGGCCAGAATGCCGATGATGGCGACTACGATCATCAGTTCGATCAGCGTAAAACCTTTTTGCATTTTGTTCATGAATATCTCCTGGTTGGTTGGAACATTGTGCGAGGTCACACGCTGATCGTTACGCAATCGTCGTGCCCGACCATAATGACGATGTAACTATATGATTTATATTGGCTAGGCATTATGGAAGTTTTCTGCCGGAAAATAAAAGCTGTTCCTGACGTTAATAAGTGCCCAAAAACGTCACATCTATCTTTAGCGCAAGCTAACCCTGTACCTGTTTTGGGCGAGGGTCGTAACCGGGAATCCGGCTGTCGTCGACGTCGTCTATCTGCTGGGGATCGAGGAATCTTTCGGCATAGCGCAGGTATACCCGCTGGCGAACGAACACATCGAAAAGGTCCGGATCGATGTGCCCGCCCTCCTTGAATTTGCCGAGGATGGAGAGCGATTCGGAGAGGGTTTTGCCGAGTTTGTAGGGGCGGTCGCGCGCAGTCAGCGCCTCGAAGATGTCGGCGATGCCCATGATCCGCGCCTGCACCGACATTTGGCTGCGCGTCAGACCCTTCGGGTAGCCCTTGCCGTCCATGCGCTCGTGATGTCCGCCGGCATATTCGGGGACGTGTTTCAGATGTTTCGGCCAGGGCAGTTGCTCGAGCATCTTGATGGTGGCGACGATGTGATGATTAATAATCTCGCGCTCGGCTTGCGTCAGGGTACCAGCACGAATGGTGAGGTTGTCGATTTCATCCGCGCTCAGAAAGCCGGTCTCGACACCGCTCAC
>JAPLQT010000020.1 GCA_026399515.1 Pseudomonadota bacterium
TAGGTGCGGCTGTTCGTCGCGTTCCGTTCAAAGCGGAATCACGGGAATGCATATCTCGCATTCAAACTCCCCTCTCTTGCCATCACAGGCTGCACCCTTCGGGTAATACTCGAAGCATGGGCGCCCATCGAGTTGCTGCCCACTGGACGGCAACCAGTCCCGAAGTAACGCCGCCCAAGCCTCGCCTACCTGTTCGACCGTGCCCTTGAAGCGGAGCACCGCATATTTGCCTCCTGGAATGGTTGTTTTGAGCGCACCGCCTGTTGCCATGAAATCGGGCGACACTTCAGCGCAGGCGTCGTATCTGCATTGCTCGGGCGAAGTGATGCTCGGATCGTCGTGGCTGATTCCGTAGCGCGCGTGATCCGCGCCGAGCTTGTTCATGACAGCCCACGGCACATAGGTTTCCTGCCAGAACCTGGCGATGGGTTCGCCATAAGGACCAAGGTGGCGAAAATAGGCGACAGTCGCAGGTTGGCGGTCAATGAGTGTTATTTTCATGATGATCTCCTTGTTCAGTTTTCGGGAGACTTCATATTCCGCGAACGATGCCTGTAATGCCTGACTGTGCTTGCTATTCGTCTGACCGGAATTGCTTTTTGCATGGCGTTGTGAGGACTGCTGTTCGCGCCATACTGTAGGCGAGCATCCAAAGCGGCTTTTGAACGCGCGCGTAAATGCTTCTGCAGAGCCAAAACCCACCGACAAAGCGATGTTCAAAATTCTCGTGCGGGGCTGAGCCGCAAGCCGCATGGCAGCCAACTCGACCCGCCGACGGCGCAGATAATCGCCGAATGTTTCACTCATCCATGCTGAGAAGAGCCGATGAAAGTGGAACGAGGAAAAATGCGCGACTTCAGCCAAGGTAGCGAGATCGAGTTGCTCACCCAGATGTTCGTCAATGTAGGCGAGCACCCGATGCATTCGGCTTTCGTATTCTGAGCGGCTATCGTGGGAAGCCATACCGCACCAAACGTCTTGATTCACCGGCCTTGCGCGGACGTATGCGCAGCGCAATGCGTTGCTACTTGGAAATGAGCACTTCATTGAATTGAATGACCGGCTCTATGTCCGTGTAGTTTGGCATGTCGCCTTGAAGCACTTCTGCGTTAGGCATGAAGGCAGCCAGGAAGTCTTCAACGGAATTGAAAAGGAAGTGGCACATTGCAATGTATGTCGGTTCTGACCCAGGAACCGCGCCGCCGAGACCATGCTCAACAGATACCCCGTTGAAGCCCGGATGAGCGCTTAAGAGTTTGATGGACATGGGCATGTGGGTTTCGACATAGTAGGAAACGTCAAACCGTGAACCTTTGTTGTTCGGGTACAAGATGCTGATTCTGATCATTGATGTCTCGCAGGTAGTAATGAAGCGGATATTGGTAAAGGTGAAACTGGAGAGAACCAACGAGGCTGTAGGAAAAGTGGTTGAGGGGTCATGCTGGATGATTTGCCGGGGTCAGTCGACCATTCCCCGCCCGGAGATCGTCGAATACGGGGCATTTTGAGAGGTCGATTTTTCTTAGCCGACATGACGTTTTTTGAAAATGGATCGGTTGGGCGTCGCCTCGATGGAATAGTAAGGTGTCATTGCTCAGTCGGTTGGGAATTGTGCCCAAGATCCTTGCCTACCCAAATGCTTCCGTCACTATCGATTCGGCGCATCGTAAATCCGGCGGCAAGGTACATGCTCAACGGCCCAAAGTGGTTCTCCGCATTTCCCTTCGCGCTGGGGCGTGGGTTCGCTTCTACAGATTGGAGGCCTTGAAGCTTGAGGTATTCGCATGCCGCGTTGAGCAACGCTGCTGCGATGCCGCGGCCGCGAGCACTTGGTGCCACAAGAAAGCAGAGGATCGTGCCAATTCGGTCAGGCTCGGCTACGGGCTCGGCGTCGAGCGCATGAAGCAATCGGCGCGGTGCCGAATTGCACCAGCCGACCACATGGCCTTCGCTATACGCGAGGAGCCCTTGCATTTGGCTATTGGCGATGCGTCGGCTCGCACAATCGCGGTTCTCCGCTGCTGTTCGACTGTGCCAATTAACTTTCGAATGGTCCTCGTAGAAGCATTGGCAGTAGCATGACGACCACTTCGGATTGTCACTGAACGCTTCTCCCTCAAAGAACGACATGAAGTCCGCCGAACGATCAGGTGATAAAGGGTGAATCTCGATTGCGGCTCTGTTCATGCGAACTTTCGAGGTGACAGTAGTTTACGACGCCCAACGTAGAGGTGACCGGCGTTGCGCGGTTTTATCGTGCAGCGTCCAGCGACCGGAGGGAGCGGTGGCGACCGCCGGGTTGGGCGCCATGTTCATTGACGCTCCCAAGGTTCAACTTCGCCTGCTCGCACTTTAAACAGGGGATGCGCCTCTGGCACTTCAGTAGCTAGCCACTTCTGATACAGCGCCGGGTTACGCGCCTTCAGCTTGACTAGGAGGTGCGTCCATTCATACGTCATCTGGCCGGACGTGACAGTCAGTGTCAGGGACTTCCGTGTTGGTTTGATCTTTCTTTTATCGAAAGAGTACCCACGCATCTCGGCCTCGGCATGAATAGCTCTTAGATACAGCGAGATGGCTGCGAGTGGCGCTGAGTGGTTCTTAAAGCGGTCCAGCTGCGGATGATTGCGATAGCCATTTGTTTCGCCGCGCAGAACGGCCTGCGCCAATAGAGTTTCGCGCCACAGCGCGACTAGACCCTGAGGATCGAGATACTTGGCATGTAATGACCAGAGACGCATGCTCTATGGCGCCCCACGGCTGACATAACCGGCGCAAGCGGCTTTATTGCTTGCGTCCGTGTTGATGGATGGGTTGGGCGTCGCTGGCCGAAGTGACACGGTGTACTACTTCCGTTGTGCCCAGTAGCCAGGGCGCCGCCTGTGGTGTGCCACGGCGAGAATTCGAAGTTCTTCTGCGGCGACATGATAGATGATGCTATATGGGAACCGACGGAGGATATACTGCCGGCGATTACCACGAAATACAGCACCGATCAAAGGATTGGCCAGAATGAAATTGGCCGTTCGTTCAAACTCACTCACAAATGCGAGACCAAGCTCCACATTCGCCTTTAGCGTATAGAAGGCAGCCGAGTCATGCAGCTCGGCAAGCGCCGCTGGGGAAACGACGAGTTTCACTTCAAAGCTGCACGTACCTGCGCAAGTGCGTCAGCAATGGGAATGGCTTGAACCGCACCACTCTCAATCTCAGCGAGTCTGCGCTCGGTTTCGACAGCCCAAGCCTCCTCAATCTCGGCATCTTCGTCGAGACTGGCGAGCAACATCTGGGCAAAAGCGGCGCGTTCGCCAGTTGTTAGTTTTAGTGCTTCGGCTTCGAGCAATTCGAGTTGATTTCCCATGGCTTTATACCTCCGTGGAGATGGCAGATTGTACCGCGAGATCGGTTCAGAGTGATGGTGACGCCAGGGCTATCGCATACGCAGGTGTCGTAAACCCAGAGGAAAAGTTGTTTACAGACAGCGAGTTATGACATGGTCTTGTAAACCCAAGTGATATCGCGTCTACTCTCGATTTTGGTCGGGGGTAGAAATGACGCTGACGGAG
>JAPLQT010000050.1 GCA_026399515.1 Pseudomonadota bacterium
CGTCGAATCTTGCCCATCATTTCCATGGTGATCACCCTTTTTCTCCTGCCCTAAAATTAGGCAGGACTAGTGGAACACCTGGGTCAATTTTCAGTCGGCATATCTCCTGTTACTGGGTCAGTTTTCGGTCAGCGTCTACAGTAAACGGGGTTTGTGTGGTCTGGTCACCGCTTCCATCCAGTCCCACGACGATGCCGTAGCCGATCAGTTGATTGCTGCGAACGCCCGCGATAGAGGCAAGATCTTTTATTCTCTCGGCCTGAACCGGCTGACTCAACACGATTGCACCGAGCATGCAAAGGATCGCAAGCACCACATCAAACCTGTTCACGCTTTTCATGATCTAATCACTCAGAAAGGAAGGAAGCTCAAGAAGAAACGCCCGAGCCACCCCATCGCCTGGGCCGAATCGATGAAACCATTGGCTTTGTATTCGATGCGCGCGTCTGCCACCTGGGTCGACTGCACGGTATTCGTCGACGTGATGGTGGTGGGATTGATCACCCCGGAGAAGCGTATGAACTCCTCACCTTCCTTGAGGCCGATCTGTTTCTCGCCCGACACCAGAAGATTGCCGTTACTGAGCACTTCGATCACAGTCACTGTAATGGCGCTGGTGAAATCGTTGGCCGAAGTGTTTTGTCCTTTACCATCGAAATTGTTGCTATCTGAAGCAGATAGCGCAGTACCCTGTAGACCCTTGAGAGGCAAGCCGGTCACGGTAGGCACCGATGCTTCGATACTCTGGGAACGTGAAGTCTTGTTCTCGGAGTTTTTCGAAGCCGAGGTCTTTTCGGCTATGTTGATCGTAATGGTATCGCCGATAAAACGTGCGCGACGATCTTCGAACAACGGTCGCATCGAGGCGATATTGTAGATGGCTCCATTGAGGGGTGCGGCAACATTTCGCGGTTCCGGCCTTGCCGTCATCGGTTGGGCAACGCTGGTCGGCGGGGTAGTCGTGACGCAACCACCGAGGATCGCGCCGGCAGTGAGTGGCAACAAAATCCGCTGAACAATATTCATGTTGATCTCTCTTACAACTGGCTCAACTTAGCCAGCATCTGATCTGAAGTGGTAATTGCTTTCGAGTTGATCTCGTAAGCACGCTGGGTCTGAATCATATTCACCAACTCCTCGGCAACGTTCACATTCGAGGTTTCGACATAACCCTGGTTAAGCAAGCCGGTACCATTGGTGCCCGGCGTATTGGGTGTAGGCGTGCCACTCGAGGCCGTTTCAACGAAGAGGTTCTCTCCGACGCTTTGCAGCCCGCCGGAGTTGACGAAGCCAGCCAGTTGGATGGTTCCGATTTGAGTCGGTGTCGTGGATCCCGCTTGTAGCACGCTGACCACGCCATCCCGTCCAATGGTGACGGAAGTGGCGTTGGCAGGTATGGTCAATGCCGGTGACAACGGATAACCGCTGGATGTGACCATCTGGCCGGTACCGTCTTTCTGGAAAGAACCATCACGGGTATAGGCGAGTGTGCCGTCGGGCATCTGGATCTGGAAGAATCCCTGCCCGTTGATGGCCATATCGAGCGGGTTATTGGTCTGCGTGAGGCTGCCCTGAGTGAAGATTTTTTCCGTGGCGACCGGCCTCACGCCCGTGCCAAGCTGCAAGCCCGACGGTATCGCGGTCTGCTGAGATGATTGCGCGCCTGGCTGACGCAATGTCTGATAAAGCAGGTCTTCGAAAACCGCACGCGCCCGCTTGAAACCATTGGTGCTGACGTTGGCCAGGTTGTTGGAAATGACGTCGAGTTGCGTCTGCTGCGCATCGAGTCCGGTTTTGGCAATCCATAGAGAGCGGATCATTGGCTACTCCTAGAGGTTCGTGATGACCTGCGTTGCCGCACGGTCGTCGGCATCCGCGGTGGTGAGCGCCTTCATCTGCATTTCGAAGTGGCGCGCCAGGGAAATCATGTTGACCATCTGCTCAACCGGATTGACATTGCTACCTTCGAGATAGCCGCCAGCCAACGTTACCTTCGGGTCATTCTCGGGGACAGTGCCTCCTCGCACGCGAAACAGTCCATCGCCGCCCCGCTCGAGATTCGCCTCCGGCGGATTTACCAGCTTGATGCGTCCGATAGCGTTCACCGTGTTCTGCGCACCGGTCTCCGGGACGACCGATACGGTGCCATCATTGGCGATGGTCATCTTGACGTCGGGTGGTACCGTGATCGCACCTCCATCGCCCTGCACCGGGACACCATTTCGCGTCTGTAGCACGCCATTGGCACTTAGCTCGAAGTTGCCGTTGCGCGTGTAAGCTTCGCTGCCGTCCGGCATGGCGAGCGCTATCCAGCCTTGCCCCTGCACCGCGACATCGAGGGAACGCCCGGTCATCTGCAGGGGACCAGGCGTGTAATTGGTGTGTGTGCTGGCATCGACCACGAAAGCTCTGGTCGGCAGGGCGCTCGCGGGATTGCCGGCACCGGGAAGTACCTGGACTGCCCGCAGACGATGCTCTTCCGCGCGATAACCCGTTGAGGTGGCGTTCGCCAGGTTGTGCGCGACCGAAGCCTGGCGTCCCAGTGTCTGGGACGCCCCGCTCATCGCAGTGTAGATCAGGCGATCCATGCCAGCCTCAATTCAGCCTTGATGGATTAGCGTAGATTGACCAGCGTCTGCAAGACCTGGTCGATGGTCTTGATCGTTTGCGCGCTCGCCTGATAGGCGCGCTGCTGGGTGATCATCGACACCAGTTCGGCCGTCAGGTCCACATTGGATTCCTCGACCGCGCCCGACTGGACCGTTCCCAGGCTGCCCGAGCCGGGCGTGCCAGGTATCGGCTGACCCGAGTCCGCCGTCTCTACCCATTGGTTGCCGCCCATGGACTGAAGGCCGTTCGGGTTGGTGAAAGTCGCCAGCACAATCTGACCCAGGTTACGCGATTTGCCGTTGGAATAATTGCCCTGCACGATGCCGTCGGCCGAGATGCTCAGGCCGGAGATCTTGCCTGAAGTGTAACCATCCTGTAAAAGTTGATTGACGCCGAATCCGATACCATACTGAGTCGAGCCTTTCAGGTTCACCGCGAATATCAGCGGAGAGGTAGCGCCGGTGTTTAGACTGAAACTTTCCGTCATCGGCGAGGTTGTTATCAGTGCGCCATCCGGCTTGAACATCAAGGTGTCAACCTTCGCCGGGCCACCCGCCACCGTGCTCGGCAGCGCCCCGAATAGCGCAGTTGTAGTAGACAGTCCGGGGCTGGCCGCAGGGGCGGTAATTTTGACGGACGAGCCAACATTCACGGTGTTGGATTCGACCGTTGACGTCGAGAGCCGTACTATTGATGAACGCTGTATTGATGGCATTGACCAGAGCCGTGGCGTTGGGATAGGCGCCTCCGCCGGGATCCGGTGGGATGGTCACAGTCACCAGCCCGGTGCCATCAACATCGATGTCGAATTGATCATTGGTGCCCGCCACGATATCCAAAGTGCTGGGCACCGCGCCCAGTACGCTGCTGCCCGTCACCGAACCCGGCGCCGGCGCCGCGATGTTGTCGATGGTCGAATACGTTTGCCAAGTGCCCGGTTGCCCGGTTTTCACGAAATACAGAGACAAGGTGTGCGGGTTCCCGAGGGAATCGTAGATCGTCTGGGCCGTCGAAGCAGTAAAACTGTTGGTATCGGTGGAGCTGAAATTATCCACGCCGGCCGTTGCTACAGGCGGGTTGACCCCGGGCAGCCCCGGTGGCGGTTGCCAAGCAGAGGGGGTGTCGACTCCGGCGGTCCTGCCCGGTAAACCGGCAAACAGAATTTCGAAGCCGGTATTCACAGGAGGCCCTGCGGGACGGGGAGCCGCCGGGTCAAATGTCGGTTCCAATAACACCGTCGAGCCTTTGCCTTGAGCCCCAAAGGAACCGACGCTGCGGGAGGACACGACCAGTTGACCTGCGGTGTTTGCAGTCACGTCCACCGCCGTCGAGGTGGCAGACAATTTTGAATTGATGGCAAGCGTCATGGCGGTGGCAAGGTCGCCCACGGTCTGATAGGTGGCCGCAGGCAAGGTAACGGTATAGGGCCCCAAGCCATCGACGGTGATATCGAAGGAGTCGTCGATACCTGTTGAGATGGTCAGAGGAATAGGCCCGGGTGCGATACCGCCGGCGGTCTGGCCATGGGTCATTGCCGCGGGCGGTATGGCGCGCGCATCCAGATTGGTCTGGATTTGACTGAGCTTGGTTGCCACCGGCGGAATCGGCGCATTGTTCATTTGGAGGGGAACATAATTGCCGGGCACGATGACGCCGGTGACGGGATCGGCCGCGAACCCCGTGAGCTGTTTGCCTCCGCTATTCACGATGAAACCGGCCTTATCGAGCAGAAACTGTCCGGTACGGGTATACGAAACGGTCCCGTTGGTATTCAAGCGGAACATGCCCCCGCCATTGATGGCGATATCCAGCGGATTGCCGCTGGTGGTGATGTTGCCCTGGGAGAATTGCTGGGCGACCTTGGAAATAGACACGCCGATACCCACCTGACTGGATCCGCCTCCCGTCAATGAGGTCGCGTATACGTCGGCGAACTGGGCCGCGGACGACTTGAATCCGACAGTACCGCCGTTCGCGATGTTGTTGCCGATCGCCTCAAGCGCCTTGGAGGCACCGTTCAATCCGCTTAAAGCTTGTGCGAAACCCATATCTCTTCTCCCGTATTAATCTTCGACCTAAGCTGCATTTCTGCTCAAAGAATTTCCCTAACATCCGTCATTTTGAAAGCCCCCAGGGTTCCGACATTCAGGCTCACTCCCTGGCTGCTGCTCATGATGCTGGTGACCATGCCAATTTGCAGGGCGGTCGTATCCACCTTGTCGGCGCCGCGCGTGGCGGCTACCTTGAAGGTGTATGCACCATCGGCCGCGACGGCCCCGCTGTCGGACTTGCCATCCCACTGGAAGGTGTGAGTACCCGCATCCATTCCCTTCAGCTGGATGGTCCTGACCGCTAACCCATTAGCATCGCTGATGGTGATCGTTCCGTTATCTATCGGTCCTGCAAGATCATAGCCGGCAAATGCAGCGCCATCGGCAACCTTCAACGCCAAGCCGGTACCCGGCACCAGCACTCCTTTTCCGACCAATGAAGCGGCTTGCATCGTTTGGCTCTGGGAGGTATTGCTCATCATCGCTTGCAATGTGGTATTGAGTTTTTCTATGCCGTTGACCGTGCTGATCTGCGCCATCTGCGAAGTCATCTGGGCGTTGTCCAGCGGGTTGAGCGGATCCTGGTTCTTGAGCTGGGTGACCAACAACTTCAGGAAGCGGTCCTCCGTCTCAGTGGTTTGCTTGGTACTGGCCGTAGTAGTAGTACCGGTCTTGGAATTCAGCGCAGCGTAGGTGGCGCTGGCCGGGTTCGTGTCGGTGGCGGTCGTAGTGCTCATATCCGTTTCCTTTGTGCGACGAATTACTGGCCGATGGCCAGGGTTTTAAGCAACAAGGTCTTGGAGGTATTCATCACCTCGGCATTGGTCTGGTAAGAGCGCGAAGCGGAAATCATATTGACCATTTCTTCGACCGGATTGACGTTCGGCATGGATACATAGCCTTGCTCGTTGGCAAAAGGGCTGCTCGGCTCGTAGTTGAGGCGCAGAGGAGCGGCGCTTTCCACGACTTGCGTTACCCGGACGCCTTGCCCTCCTTCGCTACCGACGGGAGTGGCGGCGAAAACCACTTGCTTGGCGCGATAGGGTAGTCCATTGGAACCGGCAACGCTGTCGGCGTTGGCCAGATTGCTGGCCACCGCATTCAGTCGTGCCGACTGGGCGCTGAGGGCGGACCCGGCGATGTTGAAGACGTTAAACACGCTCATGGCTGGTTCCTCATGGGCTCAGGGCGTTGGCAAGTGTCTTGAAGCGGCCATTGACAAAGGTCAGCATGGCTTCCATCTGGATGGCGTTTTCAGCAAATGCAGCACGTTCCACATCCATGCTGACCGTATTGCCGTCCACGCTCGATTGCTGCTCGGTACGATATTGCACTGCCGCGCCGAAGCGATTGGCGCCTGCCGCCGGCATATGCCGCTCGGCCGTCTGCGTCAGCCCCAGGGCGCCGCCTTGGGAATTGCCCAGCGCGCCAGCCAAAGCCGCCTTAAAATCGATGTCGCGCGCCTTGTAATGCGGGGTATCGGCATTGGCAATGTTCGACGCAAGCAATTCCTGGCGGTACGCGCGCAGGTTTAGCGCCGTCTGGCTGAAACTCAACTCCTGGTCGATGCGGTTGATCATATTTTTCTCAAGTTTCTTATTCGTCTGTCGATATGCATCATTCGTGCCAATGTAATCAAACCACGATCGAAAGCTGTCAATGCGCTGACGCATCACTCCAGACGGGTTTCCGGCCAGCCCCGCCGGCAAGTGATTACCGCCTTAGGCAATTTTTGCCGTATCGGAACATCGATTCCGGCCGCCGCTTATTTCTCACTTGCCAGAGCACGTCCGGCATGATTGAATCGCGCCATGTCGAGATACGCATTACTTCGCCGGTTAATCCCACTACTATTGCTGTCAATGCCGTTGTCTGTCGCCGCTCGACAGGAAACCGGGCCTATCAAGAAAGCGGTCGAGGACTTCCTTCAAATACAGACCAAAGGATTGCCGGGGCAAGTAAGCTTCACGATCGGCAACATTGATTCCCAAAACAACCTGGCTCCCTGCCCCGCCTTGGATGTCTCCATGCCGCCCGGCGCTCGTGCCTGGGGCAATACCAACGTCAATGTGCGTTGCCAGGTGGAAAACGGTTGGAGCATTTTTGTGTCGGTTCGGATTCGCATCATCGGCGAATACCTGGTGACAACTCGACCATTGAGCCAGGGCCAAGTCGTGGTCGAGACGGATTTGGCAAAAAGTCGCGGCGACCTGGCCAGCCTTCCAACCGGCATCGTCACCGAAATTGCCCAGGCGGTAGGAAAGAGCATGGCCGTGTCGATTTCGTCTGGACAACCTTTGCGCAACGATTTGCTCAAGCAAGCCCTGGTGGTTCAACAGGGACAGAGCGTAAAAGTGTTGTCGAAAGGTCCCGGGTTTCAGGTGACCGGCGGCGATGGCCGTGCCCTGAATAATGCCATCGATGGCCAAGTGGTGCAGGTCAGGATAGGAAATGGTCACATCGTCAGTGGCATTGCACGTCCCGGAGGTCTGGTGGAAGTGAGTTATTGATTGAGCCTAACCCCGGAGCAGGGAAACCCACTTATTGCGCTCGGGCTGGAAAGCCGTAGCGAAGCAAGCCGGCATTGCTGGCGAATCAAGGCGGCGACTCGCACCAATGCACACCAACGCATTTTTCCAGGGAAATCGGATAGAATCGAACTCAAGTTTTTCCCTCTCTGGCCGTTAGCCTACATAGAAGTCCCGTGTGGAAAGGATTGCAGCGTGAAGATCGAAGGCACACCGAATACGCCAAAGGGCCTGGTCTCAAGGGCTGGGAAGGGTGCGGCCAAGCCGGAAGCCGGTTCCGGGGCGGCGGCGACGGCGCCGCAGGTGGAATTGTCCTCCCTTTCAACCAGGATTCAGGAAATCGAAAGCAGTATCGCCAGTTCTCCCGTGATAAATAGCGAGCGGGTGGCTGAAATCCGCCAGGCGATCGCTCAAGGCAACTTCAAGATCGACGCCAGCAAGATCGCCGATGGCTTGATCAATAGCGTGCGCCAGATGCTGGCCGCAAAGAATCAACAGCCTTAAGCAGCACGCTTTTCGCTCTAGCCCTTCGGGATAGCCTCAGCAGGCGGCGCCATCGTTCAGCCAGCATACCCTCCCAGCAATAGTCTGAAAGACGAACTCGCCGCATTACGCGAGTTTACGGCCATTCTCCAGCAGGAGCAGCAAGCGCTGGTGGCAGGCGATATCGACAAACTGATACCCGTCATTGAAGAAAAGACCAGCCTCGCCGCCAGCTTGAATCGGTTCGCCGAACAGCGCCAGCGCCTGATTAGCGCAGCCGGGATGCCCAATGACCGATCCGGACTGGAAGCCTGGTTGGCCACCCAACGGTTGGGCGCCAAGGACCGTGCCGACTGGAAGAAGCTGCTGACGCTGACCGGCGAAGCTCAAGCCCTGAATGAGATCAATGGCAAACTTATTGCCATGCGCATGCAGCACAATCAGCAGGCCCTCAATGTGCTGCTCTCGGCGGCAAATCAGGCAACGCTGTATGGCCCCGATGGGCAAACCAAGTCCACCGGCGGCGGCCACCTATTTGGCAAGGCTTGAGGAACATCCCACCGCGGAACCATGCCGACGGCAATGCGAATCCGGTCAGGGCTGCCCTTCAGGCTTCGGCAGCACCGGCACATCAGCCAGCGTATCCGGCGTCTTGGACTCGATGTTGATGGCGACGCGCCGATTGCGTTGACGACTTTCCGCCGATTCGTTGTCTGCCACCGGGCGCTGATCGGCATAACCCGTGGCGGTCAGTCGCGAAGGAGCCACGCCATTATCGATGAACAGGCGCACCACGCTCGATGCTCGCGCTCCGGACAACTCCCAGTTGGAAGGGAACTGTTCGGTTCTGATTGGAACATTATCAGTATGTCCCTCGACAACAATGGGAAAATCGATAGGCGAGATCAATTGCGCCACGGCGCTCAGGGCGTTCACGGCAATCGGGGCGAGCTTCGCCTCTCCCGGTGAAAACAACACACTGGCATTGATTTCGATGGTGATGCCGAGCAGCCCTTCGGTTACCTTGACCTGACCATCCTTCGCCAGCGGCCCCAAGGCATCGATAACTTCGCGTGCAATATTGCGCATCTTTCCCTTGGTCTGGCGCTTCTCTTCCTCATACTTGGGATTGATGGCGATCGAAGGCTTGTTTAGCATGATCTGCGGCACGCCTTGCGATGCGATCGGCGTCACGTCGACCGTGATGACGCTCTTATTGAAGGCAGCAACGATCGAGTTGGACAGCAGGCGATACTTCCCCTCGTTAACCACCGACAGCGCGTACATCACCACGAAGAAGGCAAACAACAGGGTAATGAAATCGGCATAAGAGACGAGCCAGCGATCGAGGTTCTCGTGCTCTTCTTCATTATTCTTGCGACGACGTGACATGGTCGTATGGCGACTAGATCAGGATGCTACCGACATGCTTGCGCGTGCCAACGGTATCTTGGTTATTCATGCGACGTACCCCTGCATCCGGCTCTCGATGACGTGCGGGTTGTCGCCATTGGCGATGCCAATGATACCGTCCACATACATGTCGCGCAGCACCACCAAGTGGCTGATATTTGCCAGGAGTTTCTTGGAGATCGGCAGGAAGATCAGGTTGGCCAGTCCAACGCCGTAAATTGTCGCGACGAAAGCGACCGCTATGCCGCTACCCAGTTTGGTCGGATCGGAAAGATTTTCCATGACCTGGATCAGGCCCATCACGGCACCGAGAATCCCGATGGTCGGGGAATAGCCACCCAACGATTCCCAAACCTTGGCGGAGATTTTCAAATGCGCTTCGTAGGCATCGGTCTCGATTTCCAGCAAATCCCGGAGGCGATCCGGTTCTATGCCGTCCACCAACATTTGCAGCCCCCTGCGCGCGAAAGGATCATCCAGCACATCAACTTGCGCCTCCAACGACAGCAAGCCCTCTTTGCGGGCGATATGGCTCCATTTGACAATCTGGTTGATGAGCTCGGAATGCGCCACCACGGGCGGCGCTATCACCCATTTGGTCATCTTCATGCCGGCAATGAATACCTCCCAGGAACTTTGCAGCAACACCGCCCCGAATGTGCCCCCGACGACGATGAGAAAGGCCGCCGGTTGTATTAGCGAAGAGACATGGCCGCCTTCGACGAGTTGTCCACCGACAATTGCGCCGACGCCGAGCACGATGCCGAAGAGGCTGAGCTTGTCCATAATGTGGTCTACCCTGGCGTAGTCGATTTATCTTTTCTGACGCGCTTGCCGCCCCCGGCCGGAGGAACCGTGTCGAGGATGCGAGTTCTCAGACGAGCAATTGCCTGCGTATGCATCTGGCAGACACGCGACTCGGTAACGCCCAATACTTCGCCGATTTCGCGCAAATTAAGCTCTTCGTCATAATACAACGCCATCATCATTTTTTCACGTTCCGGCAAGTCCTCGATGGCGCGTACCAGGACATCGCGCCTGTCCTGGTCGAGCAGAACCGTCAGCGGGTCCGACTGCGAAGATGCCAGGTGGCGTTCGAGATAGGCATCGTCGTCGGCGCCGTTGAGATCTTCGAGATACACCAGCTGGTGGCCACGCGCATCCTGCAATAATTTCTGGTAATCCGCCAAAGCCATCCCCAGCGACTCGGCCAACTCGCCTTCGTGCGGGGGACGGCCATGTTGCTGTTCGAGTGACTGGATAGCCGCCTCGACGCGGCGCATGTCGCGACGCAGACCGCGCGGCAACCAGTCGTTCTCCCTCAAGCCGTCGAGCATGGCCCCGCGTATGCGTTGTACCGCGTAAGTCTCGAATTGCGCGCCAAGTCCTTCCTCATAGCGGGCGATGGCGTCGAGTAGCCCTATCATGCCGTTTTGGATGAGGTCGTCGACCTGTACGCTCGGCGGCAGCTTCGCCATCAAATGATAGGCGATACGCTTTACCAGCTGAGCGTATTGCAAGACGAGTTGGTCCTTGTCTGGAACGCCCTGAGCGTTGTACATCGTTAAAATTTGAAAGGGCCTGGAGCGCTAAACTATACCACCGAATCGAGCGCTACCGAACCGATCATCACCTCCCTGGAACGAGTGCCGACACGTATTTTGGGTGGTTTCGCCAGACCGGCGGTAGGCAGCGAAAAGCCGTTGCTCTGGTCGATGGAGGGCGGCAAGCGTTGTAACAGCGCTTCTGCCAGATTCTCGGTCACCGGTACCAATGAAGCTCCGAGATAATCGAGCCTCACTTCGAGGTGCTCACGCGCCACGCGCTGCATATTGTCGAAAATCGCACGCGCTTCCGCTTTGCTCCGGGCGCGAGTGATGACAATCTGGAAGCCGTCACGACCACGCTCCTGGGCAACACGCTTGATCAGCGCATAGGCGTGCGTAATGGATGCGCCCTGGGCAGCCACCACCATCGTCATGTGGCGTGCGGCCAGCGCCAGCGGCGAAAGATGCCCGCCCCGGCGGGTTGTGGTATCTACCAGGATAAAATCCACATCTTGCTGCATTTCCATCAGGCAGGAAGCCAGATTCAGCCGCGCCGCCGCGGCGATACGATTGGCATGATCCAATTCCCGGGCGGCCCGGGCGGCAGGCAGAATACGCACCAACGGCGCCGCCGCGAGCATGGTCTGGCGCAAGCTGCGCTCGCCTTGCAGCACCTGGAACAAGTCCCCACGTGCAGTCAGGCCAAACGCCGAAACGGTGTTATTGGGCGCGGGATTTTCGTCGATAATGAGCACGCCATGGCCCGCTGCGGCCAATGCCGCGGCAGTCTGAACCAGAAGAGTGGTGCGTCCGCAAGCCTCATGACCGGATGCGAAAGCCACTACCTGCGGTGAGTGGCCGCCGAATAGACGGCGCAAACCCGCCGCCTGGTCGCCCGGCCAAGCGGCGATACCGCCCGAGTCGAAGCTTGATCGGTCCCAATCAGACAAGCGCTGCTCCAACACCCCGTTCGGACGTCCCTGGGGCCGGCGCCAACCGCGAAGCCAGGACCAACCCGGCCTCGTCGCCCAGCAGGCGATGCGGCGATTCCTCGTTCGGCAGTTTGAGGGCGCGATGCATCAAATAATTCCGGTTAGGCAAATGAAGATCCTCCGGCACGCGCTGGCCATTGGCGATGTAACAGAGCAACAGGCCATGACGAACCACGGCGTCGAGTGCCGGCGCTATCGAGACGCTTTCATCGACCTTGCTCAGGATGCAACCCGCCAGATCCTCCCCGGCATAGGCCCGCACCACGTCGTCGAGCGTATCCCCGCGGCTGGTGGCGTTGAGCAGCAACAGACGATTCACTTCGCCGGCACGCATCAGCATGGCCGCCTGCTCGGCCACCATGCGGTCGCGCTGGCTCATTCCCACGGTATCGATCAACACCATGTGCTTGTCCTTCAAGTCGGCTAGAGTGTGGCGCAGGTCGTCGCCGTCACGCACTACATGTACCGGCACGCCTAGTATGCGTCCGTAGATGCGCAGTTGCTCGTGGGCGCCGATGCGGTATCCGTCCGTGGTGAGCAATGCGATCTTGTCGGCACCATAACGCACTACGCAACGCGCGGCGAGTTTCGCCGTGGTTGTGGTCTTGCCCACGCCGGTGGGCCCCACCAGCGCATACACACCGCCTCGCTCGATGATATCGCTGTCGTTGCCGAGGGTCCGCAAACGGCGATTGATGGCGCTCTTCAGCCACTTGCGGCCATCCTCGATGCTCAGGCTGGTGGGCATTTCCTGGCAAAGCTTGCGCGCCAGCTGTCCGGAAAAGCCGGCATCCAGCATTTCGGCCAATGCCAGCGCCCGTGTAGGCGCTTCTCGCGCCATATCGCCCCAGGCAAAACCGGCCAACTGGCGTTCCAGCAGCATCTTGATAGTCTTCATCTCTCCCATCATCTGCGAAACTTGCGACTGGGCTTGCGTCGCCGATCCACTTCCCGACTCACCGGGAATATTGCTGCTTTCCTTCAAAACGCCCTTCAACGCGGCGCTGACCTGGACTTCCGACAGTACCTCAGGATCGCTGTCAGCCCGTGTCGGCAGGGGTCTCGGGCGCGAGGAGTTGGATTTGACCGAGGCTGTATGGCTGGAAGATTTGGCGCTCGCCACTTCCTGCCACGACGGATGTATAGCTGGCTGTTGGCGCGCCTGACTCGACAAACTCACCGTGTAGTCGTCATCTGTCGCTCCAGCGGCGGCCACAGCTCGGGCGGGAATTGCCGCCCGCAGCGCATCCACGCCGGCCCTTGCGGGGGAAAGTTGTGTTTCGGATTTTTTCGGGATTGGCCTTGGCGCGGAGTCGCTGCCCACGGGACGTGGAGTTGCCTGGTGCGACAAGGCCTCAAAGCTGTCCGCCGACATCGCCATGATTTCCACGCCACCGGTTACCGGCTTGTTGGATACGACAATGGCATCCGGACCCAGTTCGTCCTTGACCTTGCGCAGGCAGTCTCGCGCGGTTGGGGCTATAAAGCGGCTCACCTTCATGTTTTCGCTCCGATAATCGCAGTGACTCTAATTGTTCGGGAATCCGGCACTTCGGCGTTCGAGATAACCCTCAACTGGGGCACGGCGCGCCGCAGAAAACGCGACAGCAACCAGCGCAATTGACCGGGCACCAGCAGCACGGCCGGCAAGCCGACTTCCTCCTGGCGTTGCGCGGCGGCGGCCGTCTCGCGCAACAGCTTGTCCGCCAGTCCCGGTTCGATGCCACTGGCATCCCCAGCGCCTTGCACCGTTTGACCGAGCACTCGCTCAAGGCCCGAATCGATGGCCATGACCGAAAGATCCGCGTTGCCGGGATAGAGCTGCTGAACAATGGAACGTCCCAGTGCGATGCGGACCTGGGTGGTCAATTCAAGCGGATCCTGGGTGCGCGGCGCATACTCGGCCAGCGTCTCGATAATGGTGCGCATATCGCGAATATTCACCCCTTCTTCCAACAGGTTTTGCAGCACGCGCTGCACCACCGAAAGGGTGATTTGCTTGGGTACCAGATCCTCGATCAGCTTGGGGGCATCCTTGGCGATATGGTCGAGTAGCGCCTGCGTCTCCTGGCGACCGAGCAATTCCGCGGAATGCGAGAGAATCACGTGGTTGAGATGGGTCGCCACCACCGTTCCGGCATCGACGACCGTGTAACCCAGGGCGTGCGCCTGCTCGCGCAAGCCGGATTCTATCCACACTGCAGGCAAGCCAAAGGCCGGATCCTTGGTTGGGCTTCCGGGGAGCGGGCCGGCGACGCGGCCTGGGTTGATCGCCAGATGCATGCCGGGATTGGATTCGCCCACGCCGATCTCCACGCCCTTGAGCGTGAGCCTGTAGCCGTTGGGCTTGAGTTCTAGGTTGTCCCGAATGTGAACAGGCGAGGAGAGAAAACCGACCTCCTGGGCGAATTTCTTGCGAAGGCCGCGTATCCTCTTCAGCAGGTCGCCATCCTGACCCTTGTCGACCAGCGGGATCAGGCGGTAACCCACCTCGAGTCCCAACACGTCGACCGGTGCGACATCCGCCCAACTGGCGTCCAGCGATTCCTGCGGCTCCGCTTGGGTGGCTGGCGCGGCCTCCTCCGGTCGAGGTGTCGCCCGAAGCTTCATGACCCACCAACCCAAGCTGCCGATAACCCCGGCGAGCAGCAGGAATACCAGGTTGGGCATGCCGGGTATCAGACCCAATACGCCAAGAATCACGGCCGTTAGCAACAATACGGTGGGATTGCCGAACATCTGGCCGGCGATTTGCTGGCCGACATCCTCGTTGGTGGTGACACGGCTCACCACCAGGCCCGCGGCGGTTGAAATGATCAGCGCCGGAATTTGCGCCACCAGACCGTCGCCTATGGTGAGCAGAGTGTAATTCTTGGCCGCCTGGGCAATTTCCATGTCGTGCTGAAGGATCCCGACGATGAGGCCGCCGATGATGTTGATGAACAGGATCAGGATGCCGGCAACGGCATCGCCGCGCACGAACTTGCTGGCGCCATCCATGGAACCGAAAAAATCCGCTTCCTGGGCAATTTCGGCACGACGCCGTCTTGCCTCGTCCTCGCCGATCAAACCGGCGTTGAGATCGGCGTCGATGGCCATCTGCTTGCCCGGCATGGCATCGAGGGTGAAGCGCGCGGACACCTCGGCGATGCGGCCGGCGCCCTTGGTGATGACGACGAAATTGATCACCACCAGGATCACGAACACCACCAGGCCGACCGCATAGTTGCCGCCGACCAGGAAGTGGCCGAAAGCCTCGATCACCTTGCCCGCCGCGTCCGGACCGCTGTGTCCTTCCAGCAGCACGATGCGGGTCGAGGCAACGTTGAGGGAAAGCCGCAACAGCGTTGTCACCAACAGCACCGTCGGGAACACCGAGAAATCGAGGGGCTTCAGGGTATACATCGCCACCAGCATCACCATGATCGAAATGGCGATGTTGAAAGTGAAGAAAACATCGAGGATGAACGGTGGCAATGGCAGCACCATCATCGACAGAATCATCACGATCAACATCGGCGCCGCAAGCTGGCGCAGATTGCCGCGATTGAACAAGGCTTGCAGGGCTAGCGTGCCGTTCATGCCGCTGCCGCCGCTTCAGTGTCGATAGCCGGTCCCGGATCCATATCCGCCGGCACCGGCAGATCCTTCGGCACCTGGGGCGGCATTACCCCTCTGCCGCCGCCCGAAATGAACTGATTCAACTGATAGACATATGCCATGACCTCGGCCACGGCGGTGTAGAGCTCCGCCGGAATCTGGTCGCCGATATCGCTGTGCCGATAGAGTGCGCGCGCCAACGGCGGAGCTTCGAGCAAGGGTACGCCGTTCTCGGCGGCCAATTCGCGGATTCTCTTGGCAATCAGATTCATTCCCTTGGCGACCACTTGCGGCGCGCCCATGTTCTTGCTGTCGTACTTGAGAGCGACCGCGTAATGGCTTGGGTTGGTCACGACAACATCGGCCTTGGGAACTTCCGACATCATCCGCTTGCGCGCCAACTCGCGTTGCTGGCTGCGGATGCGTGCCTTCATCTGCGGATCGCCCTCCTGTTCCTTGCCTTCCTGGCGCACTTCCTCCTTCGTCATGCGCAACTTGCTGTAGTACTGCCATAGCTGGAACGGCACATCGATGGCGGCGATCAAGGCCACACCGCAGACCAAGGCCAGGAAGGCGAACAACAACATCTGACCAAAAGACACCAAGCCAGTTTCGAGCGGCTGCGACAAAAGCGCAAAAAGAGCGTCCTGCTGGTGCGAAACCACCCAATACACGATGCCGCCGACCAGTGCCGCCTTGAGCAGGGCCTTGACCAGTTCGGCGACTCCCTGCATGGAAAAGATACGGCCGAATCCTTTCAGAGGATCGATGCGGGTGAAATCCAGCGTCATCGCATTCGGCGAGAACACAAGACCACCTAGCATGATCGGCGCCGCCACTGCTCCGGCTATCGCAAGCACGAACAAGGGGGCTGCGAGCAGCAAGGCATCCCACGACAGGGTGAGGAATGAAGTGCTCATTGCATGGATGTCAAATGCCGCCGCGCGATCGAAGCTGAGCCCGTGTCGAACGATGCTGGTAGCATGTTGAGTCAGCCAGTCGCCGATCGACCAGAAGCCCGACGCTCCCGCCAACAACACCAGGAAAGCCGACAGTTCGCGCGATTGCGGAACACGACCCTCTTCACGTGCCTGTTCCAGGCGTCTGCTCGACGCCGGTTCTGTACGTTCGAGATCGCTTTCTTCAGCCACGCACGGTTTCTCCCATGGCGGCAATTATTGCCGCCTGCGGCTAGGGATCAGCGTGGGAAAAGAAGTGAATTAGACCGTCAATTCGCCGCAATGAAAGGACCGGTCAACGCGGGAACTTAATCAATCGGGTTGGACTGCACGAATGGCCATCCGTAACTGCTCGACCATCCGCTCGATCTCGGCCGGCGTCGAGATGAAAGGCGGGCCCATGGCGATGGTGTCGGCCGTGAAACGGAACAACTGGTCATGCTCGAAGCCGTATTCGAACACCTTGAAGGCGCGCCGGCCCGGCTGTCCGGAGAAGGGTTCAAGGTCGACACCGGCGGTCAGTCCGAAGTTGCGCACATCGATCACTCCCGGCTCGCCCTTGAGGGAGTGCACAGCCGCTTCCAGCACCGGCTCCAGGGCAAGGGCGCGTTCGAAGAGTCCCTCCTGTTGGTAGATATCAAGAACCGCAAGGCCGACCGCGGCCGCTATCGGGTGGCCGGAATAGGTATAGCCGTGAAACAACTCGACCGCATACTCGGGCGCCTGGGCATGCATGAAGGCTTCGTATATCTCCCGGCGCAGGATCACCCCGCCCATCGGGATAACGCCGTTGGTGACGCCTTTGGCGAAAGTGATCATGTCCGGAATCACGCCCAGGCGTTGGGCGCCGAAATTCGCACCGAGACGGCCGAAGCCGGTGATCACCTCGTCAAATATCAGCAGAATGCCATGCCTGGTGCAGATTTCGCGCAAGCGTTGGAGATAGCCGAGCGGCGGGACCAGGACGCCGGCTGATCCCTGCACCGGCTCGACGATGACCGCGGCAATGGTGGACGCGTCGTGCAGGGCGACCAGGCGCTCCAACTCATCGGCGAGATGCGAACCCCAGGCCGGCTGGCCGCGTGAGAAAGCCATCTGCGACAGGTTCCAGGTATGCGGCAAATGATCGACGCCGGGCAGCATGGCGCTGGCGAAAGCCTTTCTGTTGGCCACCATGCCTCCGACCGAGATGCCGCCGAAGCCGACGCCATGATAGGCGCGCTCGCGCCCGATCATGCGGAAGCGGCCGGCTTCGCCACGGACCCGGTGATAGGCCAAGGAGATCTTGAGCGCCGTGTCTACTGCTTCCGAACCCGAGTTGGCAAAGAATACATGGTCGAGTCCTGCCGGCGCCAAGTCGGCGATGCGTTCGGCCAGCCGGAAGGTGGTCGCGTTACCGACCTGGAAAGCGGGTGAATAATCGAGGATTTCCGCTTGTTGGACCAGAGCCTCGATGATCTTCGGATGGGCATGTCCAAGCGGGCAGCACCACATTCCGGACAGGCAGTCGAACAACTCTCTGCCGCTCTCGGTGCGATAATAGGCTCCCTTCGCGGAAACCATGAGCTTCGGATGTTGCTTGAAGTAACGATTTGAAGTGAAGGGAAGCCAGTAAGCCTCCAATTCTGGATGACTCATCGAATATTCTCCCGTGGTGCTTCGTTCAAATCGTCGGCAACGCCGCCGGTCGTCGGGCATCCCCCGATCGAAGTGCCGGGCTGCGATCGAGCCCGGGCCGCCATGCAAATGCGCGGGTGAAGAAACGCTTAGGCAGCGGCCGCTTCGGTGATAAACGATGAACGCGGCACGCCGCGGTTTTCACCAAGCCCGGATAGAAGCTCCTTCATGTCGAGGATGAGGACGATCTGGCCGTTCGAAAGCGTGGTGACACCGGCCACCCCTTTGGGCCTGAAACCTTCCAGCGACTTGATCACGGCGTCCTCACGGCCGGCGAAACCGTCGATGGCGAGGATGAAAGCGCTATCCGTCGCCTGCATCAAGACCCCATATTCGGGAACCCGTTCAGCCGACCAGCCCAGCAAGCTGGTGAGCGGCAGCAGCGGCAACACTTCGCCGCGCACCACCATGATGGCGTTGCCACCGACTTCCTGAACGAGATTGATATCGATCGGCAGTATCTCCCGCACCATCGATAGCGGAACGGCGAACGGCTGGTCGCCCAGTTCAACCAGCAGGACCGGCAGAATCGCCAAAGTCAGCGGCAAGGAAATCACAAAGCTGGTGCCTTTGCCCATCACCGACTTAATCTCGATCGAGCCACTCAATTTCTGGATGTTGGTCTTCACCACATCCATGCCGACACCGCGGCCGGACACGTCCGAGGCTACTTCGACCGTGGAGAAGCCCGGCAGGAAGATCAGGTTGAAGCTCTGCCGTTCATCCATGGCGTTCGCTTCCTCATCGGTGATGAGGCCCTTCTCAAGCGCCTTGGCCTTGAGCTTCTCCGGATTCATGCCGCGACCGTCATCGGAGACCACGATCACGATGTGATCGCCTTGCTGGCTGGCTTCGAGGCGAACTTCGGACTTCGTCGGCTTGCCATTGGCGGTCCGGTCCGCGGGTGGCTCGACGCCATGATCGACGGCATTGCGGATCAGGTGAATGATCGGATCGGAAAGATCCTCGATCATGGTCTTGTCGATTTCGGTTTCTTCACCGACCAAAACCAGCTCGACGTCCTTGCCCAGTCCGCGAGCCAAATCCCGGGCAATGCGCGGATATTTCTGGAACAGGCGTCCGATGGGCTGCATCCGCGTCTTCATCACGGCGCTCTGCAAGTCCGAAACCAGGAGGTCCAACTGACCCACCGCCTGGTCAAGCGCGGCCATGGTATCGGTCTCGGTGTTGCCGTTGAGAATGTCGTTGCGCAAGGCGTTGAGGCGATTCTTGGTCAGCCCGATCTCGCCAGAGAGATTAAGCACTTGGTCAAGGCGGGATGTATCCACGCGGATGGTATTGTCGCGGGTCTTCTCTCCTTCGCGGCGACTGGTGGGCGGACCTTGGTAGCCCGGCTTGTCGCTGGGGCGACGACCGACCGCATGCTGGATAATCTGTTCCGGTGGTTGATTGAGCGCAACGGGAGGAGGCATCCCCGGATGCGGTGCGTCAGCTTGTTTACTGGCTGCTACGGGAACGGCATTGGGCACCTTGGTGACCGACTGGAGCAGCCCGCTCCAATCAGGTTCAGCGGCGACTGTCACGGCGGTCGACGCGGCAGCGGTGTCTGTCTTCTGGGTAAGTTCCCCGGCGAGTGCTTGCTTGAGCAAGGCCAACAACTCGGGCGGCGCGGGATCAGGAAGTACGCCGCGCCCCAGCGCATCGAACATATGGCGTACGGCGCCAGTGGCATCCATGATCGCATCCATGATTTCGCTGGTGAGCGTCAACTCGCCATTGCGCAGACGGTCGAACAAGTTCTCGGTCAGATGGCAGAGCGTCACCAATTCCGTGGCATTGAGAAAACCGGCGCCCCCCTTGATGGTATGGAAACCACGAAAAATATCATTAAGCAGGCCGTTGTCGTTGGGCATCTTCTCCAGATCGACGAGCTTGTTGTCGACGCTGGAGAGGAGATCGGTCGCCTCCATCAGGAAGTCCTGCAGCAGTTCTTCCATTCCTTGAAAATCGCTCATTTATAACTCCCGTCAAAGGAGAAGCCAAGTTCGAATGCTTTTAGCATAACAAGCATGGTGGTTTTCAGAATCCCAAACTTTCCAACAGGTCATCAACCTGCGATTGGCTGTTAACCACATCCGCGCGGCCATTGGCATTGATGACCGGGCCGTTGAGCAATCCCGCGGGTGGTTCGACGTTCATCTCCGGCGGCATGGCCTCGAACAGGACATGCAACAACTGCCGCTCCAGGTTTTCCACCAGATCGACCACCTTCTTGATAACCTGGCCGGTAAGATCCTGGAAATCCTGGGCCATCATGATTTCAGTCAATTGTTCGTTGGTAGCACGAGTCTGCTTCGGAATTTCGCTCAGGAAGGTATGCGTGTCGGCTGCCAATACCTTGAATTCTTCAGCAGACAACTGATTAGCAAAAACCTTGCCCCAGCGCTTCCCCAACGCCTCGGATTGGGACTGCATCGCATCCTGGATCGGCTTGGCGATTTCGATGGCGTTGAGGGCCCTACTTGCTGCCTGCTCAGTCATTTGAACGATGTAGGACAAGCGTTGGCGCGCGTCGGGAATACCTCTTGCGGCGTCTCCCAGAGCCTGGTCATGACCGATATCACGCAGGCTGTCATGCAACTCGCGCGTCATTTGACCCAGGGAGGAAAAAACCACCGACGATTCCTCCGGCTCCTTGTGATCCGCGGCAACGGGCGACGCAGCTATCGCCGATTCGTCAACTTGTGCGGAAACACTGTCGAACAAAGCCTGCAAGTCGTCTGAATCCCCAGATGCGCCAAGGGCCGGCTCCGGTGGTGGCTTGGTAGCGTGCATCGGAACTTCGCTACCCGCGGCAATGCTGTCGAACAGGGCTTGCAAGTCGTCGTTGTCGCTTGACTCGTCAAATTTAATTGGTTTCGCCATGATTTCCTAATACCCCTCGCTGCATGGTGTTACGCCGGGGATTGTTCAAGTTTTTCGAAGATCTTGACCAGTTTGTCGTTCAAGGTTCCGGCGGTAAATGGCTTGACGATGTAACCGCTCGCACCTGATTGAGCGGCGGCTATGATGTTTTCCTTCTTCGCCTCAGCGGTAATCATCAACACCGGCAGGTGCTTCAAGGCCGGATCGGCACGCACCGCTTGCAGAAGCTGCAACCCGTCCATATTCGGCATGTTCCAGTCGGAAACAACAAAGTCGAAACCACCTCCCTTGAGTTTCTGCAATGCGACGGCCCCATCCTCGGCTTCTTCGGCGTGGACATACCCCAACTCCTTAAGCAGGTTGCGAACGATGCGTCGCATGGTGGAAAAATCGTCAACGACGAGGAACTTGATCTTGCTCGGATCCGGCATAAGTCTCTCCGACTCAGTTTCTATGATGTTTCATCAAATGCGGGCGCAGGGTCTCCGCCAGCATATCCGCATCGAATTTGGCCACATACGCATCCACGCCGACGCGCGAACCCATGGCGCGATTGGCTTCGGACGACAGCGACGAATGCATGACCACCGGGATACCGGAAAAGCGCGGGTCGCTCTTGATGTTCTTGGTCAGCACATAGCCGTCCATTTCCGGCATCTCGGCGTCGACCAGGATAAGCTGCACTTCGTCGCGCAAGTCCTTGCCCGTTTGCTGCGCATGGGTCGCCATGCCTACCAAGCGTGTCCAAGCCTCCAGTCCGTTTAACGCATGCTTGTGCTTGACACCCATCTTGTCGAGCACTTCCGCAATCTTCTTGCGCGCAACCGCCGAGTCGTCGGCGAAGAATACGTTGTAGTCGACACTGTCGTCCAATCGTTGCAAGTCACCGACCAGGGTTTCGCCAAAAGTATTTTCGAGGATCTGTTCGACGTCGAGAATGGAAACCAGCTTGCCGCTGGGCAATTCGGTAATCGCGGTGATGAAGCGATGGGTTCCGCCGGTCACGACCGACTCGGGAGCGCGAACCTTGTCCCATTCGACGCGAATGATGCGATCGACATCATGAACCAGGAAACCGAGGATGCGCTTGCTGTATTCAGTGACCATCATCGATCCGCCGAGTCCGCCCGGCGCGTCGACGAGCGCCATCGCGCGCGCCAGCGAGAGCACCGGGATGACATTGCCGCGGAGGCTGATCAGCCCCTCGACGCCCGCCGGCATATTTGGGGTCTTGGTGATCTTGGGCGTCTTGCTGACTTCGCGCACCTTGAATACGTTGATGCCGAAGGTCTCCTGTGTTCCAAGAGAGAACAGCAGGATCTCCATACGGTTGGATCCCGCCAACTGGGTGCGGGCATCGACGGCGTCCAGCATGCTATTGTCTTGTGTGTTCATGACTGTCTCTTTCCCGCAAGCTTATCTTGTTAAACGCTGGCTTCCTGGGGGTGGCGCTTGACAAGACGCGTCAACATCTCCGCCAGGCGATGCGGCTCGAATTTGGGTACGTATTCATCCACGCCGACGGAAAGACCCAGTTGCTGGTTGGACATCCCCGACAGCGAGGAATGCATGATCACCGGGATGCCTGAAAAACGCGGGTCGCTCTTGATGTTCTTGGTCAGGATGTAGCCATCCATTTCCGGCATCTCGACGTCGGTGAGGATCAGTTGAATAACGTCATGAACTTGACGGCCCGTGCTTTCCGAATGGGTTGCAATCCTCTGCAACTCGTCCCAAGCGGCTCGGCCATTCACCGCAAAAATGGATTTCATCCCAAGTGCATTGAGGGTACGCTGAATCTGCCCGCGGGCCACGGAGGAATCGTCGGCATAGAACACCGTCAAACTATCGTCGGCAACCGGACGGATATCCTTGAACATGAATTCGTCATCGATCGTCGTCGTCTCGGACAGAACCCGCTCGACATCGAGCATCATCACCAGGCGGTTGTCCGGTAATTCGGTTACCGCGGTCACCAAGCCGCCGAGGTTAGACGTCAGCATATCCGGCGGAACGCGCATTTGTGCCCAGTCGAGGCGCAGGATGGTATCGACCGCTTCGACCAGGAAACCCTGCGTGTGGCCATTGTACTCAGTCACGATCATGATCTCGCGCGGCGACTCGGGCTGTATGCCGATGTACTCGGCAAGATCGATCACCGGCACCAGGGCGCCGCGCAAACTGACCATACCTTTCACCGCTGCCGGCATGTCGGGAGCTGCGGTGATCGTTGGCGTACGCATGACTTCCCGCACCTTGAAGACATTGATCCCAAAGGTCTCGCGTCGACCTGTCCGACTATCCGCACCCAACGTGAATAGCAGAATCTCCAGCTTATTAGTGCCGGCCAGTCGTGTTCGCTCGTCAATACTCTTCATCAAATCGGACATATCCTCGCCTTTCATGCGGGAAGCGTCTAACAGCGGATGGACAAGATATCCGTCTAAACATCATATTACGCCATTTTGATGCTTAATAGCGACCAGAAGGCACCAATCGGCCCATCTCTCCTCCGATTCCTGGCACGGAATACCCGCCGTCAGAAAAAGTGCGGAATCAGCCGATAGAGAAGAGCTTGCCGAAATTGGCGATATCCAGCACCTGGCGAGCACCTGGCGTACGTTGCCACGACAATTGGCGAGCGACACCGTCTTGTTCGCGGCGTTAACTTTGTCACGCAACATCAACAGCATCCCCAAGGCTGAACTGTCAAGGTAATCGACCCCGCCCAAGTCAACCACGAGATGACTACTCTTCGTTTCCCGCAGTGCTTCTTCTACAGCAGAGCGGAAATCCCGGTGGGTGCCGAAATCGAATCTTCCTTCCAGCCCAATGGTGACCTCTTGAGCAGCCTTTGTGACGCTAACTTGCATTTTTTCCTCGAACAAACTGTTTCATTGATTATAGTGGTTCGCGTCGAAAATGTGGCCTTTCAGCTTCGCTGCCCCTGGCGATCGAGAGCGCGCAAACGGGACATGATGCGTTCGGACACCTCGGATAACGGAACGACTTCGTCGATGGCACCTAGTAGTGCCGCCTCGCGCGGCATGCCATAAACGACACAGGATTCCTGGTTTTGACCGATGGTCCAGGCGCCCGCCTCGCGCATTTGCAGCAAGCCCTGGGCGCCGTCCTTGCCCATTCCGGTAAGAATCACACCGATGGCGTTGCCTTTCATCAAGGATGCGACCGAACGAAATAATACATCGACGGCGGGCCGATGGCGGTTGACCGGTTCCTCTTTCGTCAGCTCGGTGACATAGCCGTTGCCGCTTTTCTTCACCAACATGTGGGAATGCCCGGGTGCCAGGTAAGCGTGTCCGGGCTCTATCTTTTCTCCGCCCTGCGCTTCTATCACCCGCACTTTCGACAGGCTGTCGAGACGCTTGGCGAAAGAGGCGGTGAAAGTCTCCGGCATGTGTTGAACTATGACGATACCCGGCACTTGTGCAGGCAACGTCGCCAACACGTCCTTGATCGCTTCCGTGCCGCCTGTGGAAGCGCCGATGGCGATTATTTTCTCGTTCAGGAGACGTGCTGAGAGCGCAGCACACGGCATATTCGGACGGGGCGCGGCTACCAGTGGCGCCGGCTTGGCCGCCACCGTGCTTTTCAGTCGCGCGCCAAAAGCGGCGCGAATCTTTTCGCGAATTTCCGCCGAATACTCCTTCAACAGGGAGATGTTCTCCATGCGCGGCTTGGGCAGGAAATCGACCGCACCGAGTTCCAACGCCTGCAGGGTTGCGCCGGAGCCTAGTTCAGTCATCGACGAGATCATGATGACGGGCATGGGTCGCAGCTTCATCAGGCGGCCGAGAAATTCCAGGCCATCCATCTTCGGCATCTCGATATCCAGCGTCAGCACATCCGGTTTCAACGACTTGATCATTTCACGCGCGACGATGGGGTCGGGAGCAGAGCCCACCACTTCCAGATCAGGAGCTCCATTGATGATTTCAGTCAATAGCGCGCGCATCAGCGCCGAGTCGTCGATCACGAGAACCTTGATTGCCATACGTGGGTCCTTGCTAGAAAAGTTCGATGTCGCCGGACACCGGCGCTTCGCTGAGTCGGGCCTCGTATTCCCTCTCGCGCCGTACCACGGTATCGTTGTGCAGGCGGACCAGCTTTTTCACCAATGCCCGGCCGCTGTTCGGAAAGAAGTAGACCTTACGTGGGTAAATATCCAGAAGATCTCTTGCCAGCACTGGAATGCCCTCGGTCCCCAGAAAATCGATGACAAAACGGGAGTTGCGCTCTCCAATCTGTGAACTGGACAAGGACGACATGACGCGTCCGCCGCCGAATACTTTTGCTTCCATGCTACCTCGGCGCGCGCCAAGCTTGAGCAGATGGTTGATCAGCACTTCCATGGCATAAACGCCGTAGCGGGCCGAGGCACTGCCAGGCTCGTCGGTGTTCCCTCCGTCGGCCAACATAAAATGATTCATGCCGCCGATATTCTTTTCACGGTCGCGGATGCAAGCCGAGATACACGAACCCAGCACGGTCACCAGAACCATGTTGGAAGTGGAGGCGTAATACTCGCCCGGCAAGACCTTGACCGCCTCGACTTCAAAAGTGCGGTCGAAATACCGGTTACCGGCCAGGTGCTCGGTGAAGCTGAGCTCAGCGCTTTCGGTCCGCGCGTTCATAGACGGTACGTCCTAGTGGGCGGAACAGGTCGACGGCATGCATGAAACTTTCCGAATGGCCGGCAAAGAGCAATCCGTCTTCACGCAACAGCGGCGCGAATTTTTTCAGTATCTGGTATTGGGTCGGCTTGTCAAAATAGATCATCACGTTCCGGCAGAACATCACGTCGACCGGACCCGGCACGTTCGGCCAGCGTGCATCAAGCAGGTTGACGCGGGTAAAGGTGATGAATTTTTGCAACTCGGGCCTGACCCGCACAAAACCTGCTTGCGTGCCTGTCCCCTTGTGAAAGAAGCGGTGCAGCCGTTCCGCCGCCATCTTTTCAACCCGGTCCGACGAATATACGCCTTTGCCGGCGATGGCGAGCACGTTGGTATCGATGTCGCTGGCGATGATGGTCACCGGCGGCGCATAAGTATCGAAAGCTTCGCAGGCGGTGATCGCCAACGTATAGGGTTCCTCGCCGGTAGAGGCGGCCGAACACCAGATGCGTATCGGCTTGCCCTGCCCCCCGATCTTCTGGAGGTGCTTGGTCAGAATCTCGAAATGATGTGCCTCGCGAAAGAACGAAGTGAGATTGGTGGTAAGGGAATTGATGAAGACTTCCCATTCGGCCTCATCGTTGCGTTCCAGGTGCGCCAGGTACTGGCCAAAAGTGGTGTAATTGTTCGCCCGCAAGCGTCGCGCCAGACGGCTATAAACCATATCCTGCTTGACCGGAGCAAGAGAGATACCGGCATGCTGATAAATCAGCTTGCGTATCCGCTCGAAGTCATCTGCGGTGAATTGGAATTCGCGCGAAGGAAGCAGCGATGACTCGTCATTGGACGCGCCCCGCCCCGCGGCAGGTTTTCCAGTGCGCGCATCAATCACAGATCAACCACCCAAAGCTTGCCCATACACTCATCAGAACTCTTCCCACTCATCCTCCGGGTCGGCGGCATGGGGCGAGGGAATTTTCTTGGGTTTGGGCGGTGCCGAGATCGCGGCAGCGTGCCTGATCGGCGCTGTCAGACGGGGCGTCTTCGCCGTGCTAGCTGTCACCATCTGCCTGCCATGGTCCAAGGCCACTTCCTTTGGGACGTGCCCCTTCTCCAGTTTGAACATGCTCACCGCCTGCATCAGGCCGCGCGCCTGCTCTTCCAGGCTCTCCGCCGCCGCCGCGGCTTCTTCCACCAACGCCGCGTTCTGTTGCGTCACCTCGTCCATCTGGCTCACCGCCTGCGTCACCTGTTCGATGCCGGTGCTCTGTTCGCGGCTGGCATTGGAGATTTCCGTCACCAGATTGGCAACGCCCTGGAAGCTGGTCACCACTTCGTCCATGGTGCTGCCCGCCTGTTCCACCAATTTGGCCCCGCTCTCCACCTTGTCCACCGATTCGGCGATGAGGATCTTGATCTCTTTGGCCGCCGTGGCGCTGCGGTGCGCCAGGTTGCGCACTTCCGTCGCCACCACTGCGAAGCCCCTGCCCTGCTCTCCCGCCCGCGCCGCTTCGACGGCGGCATTCAGGGCCAGGATATTGGTCTGGAAGGCGATGCTGTCGATCACTCCGATAATGTCGGCGATCTTCTTGGAACTCCCCTGGATTTCGCTCATGGTCGACACCACGCCCTTGACCATGACGCCGCCGCGCGTGGCGATTTCGTTGGAACTCTTCGCCAATTGATTGGCCTTCATGGCGTTTTCGGCGTTGTTCTTGACCGTGGCATTCAGTTCTTCCATGCTCGACGAGGTTTCTTCGAGGCTGGACGCTTGTTCTTCGGTGCGGCTCGACAGATCGACGTTGCCGGCGGCGATTTCCTGTGACGCCGTATTGATGGCTTCCGTCGCTTCCTTGATCCGTCCGATGACTTCCCTGAGCCGCTCGACCGTCGTGTTGGTGTCGTCCTTCAACTGCCCGAAGATGCCTTCGTAGTCGGCTTCGACCTTCTGCGTCAGGTCGCCTTGGGCGACAGTTTTCAGGACACGGGCGACATCCTGTAGCCCCGTCGAGGTGACCTCGGCCAACCGATTCAACCCTTCCGCGAGTTGCTTGAAGAAGCCTTCCTTGCCTTCCAGCGCCAAACGCTGGTCAAAGTCCCCGCGTAGCGCTCCCTGGACGATTTTTTCCACTTCCTGTTCGACGATCACTTCGCCGGTGCGGTCCAGCCATTCGGCCACCGCGCCAAGACGCTCATTCTTGTCGTTGATGACCGGGCTTGCCACTACTCTCAAATACCGTCCGCCGATCTCCAGATTCGCCACATAGGTGTTCGTGAACGTCGCCAGCAGATTGGCCTGGTGCGCCGGGTTCTTGTGGAACGTGTCGATGTTCACACCGATCATGTTGTCCGCGCTGAATGTCGGTAGTTGCTTGCGAATGTCCGACTCTGCCCCCTTAAGTATCGTCTGCACCGACTTGTTGGCGTAGATGATGACGCGCTCGGAATTGGCAATCATCACGCCGGTGCTGACGTTGTCCAGCGCGATCTTGATGCGCAGGGTCTCGTCGGCGACGCGCTTGCTCTCGGCAACATCGAACCCGAGGCGGGTCTGCATTATTTCCAGTCCCTGTAGGAAACGGCCCACCTCATCGTTCTTGGTGATATCGATAAAGTTGCCGTAAATCCCCTGAGCGACCTGCATGAAGACACCATTGGCCTGGCTCAAGGGCCGTGTAATCGAGCGAATCAGGACAACGGCGGCGGTGACGGCCAACAGCAGACCCACGACGATCAATGAAATGGCGGTGGCGCGGCTGGTTTCGTACCGGGCGGTCGCCTCGGAGAATTCGCGCTTGGCGCCCTCGACATGGAACTTGCGCAGGTTGTTGACATGCTCAACCACCTTGCCATTGAGGGGTTCGGTCTTTTCGAAGAACACCTTGCGAGCCTCGTCCATCTTGTCAGCCTTGAGCAACTCCATGACCGCCAGCAGGCCTTCCTTGACGAACTGGCCGCGGTCGGAGGCGAAACGCTCGAATAGCCGTTGCTGTTCCGGATCGGCGATGCGCGCCCGGTATTCCTCGGCGGTCTTGGTGATCTGCGCAATATTCGCCGCCATCTCCTCGGATTTCTTGGCGATGCTCTCCGGGGTGGGGTCGAGCAGAGCTCCCTCCGTCAGGATGCGGTTGCGCAACACGGTCCGGTTGATGCTGGTGACATCGGCAATGCCCATGGTGTGCTGCTGGTAGACATCGCGCAAGCCGTCGTTGGCTTTGCTCATCCCAAACAGGCCCATGCCACCGATGACGATCATTAGCAGCGAGAGCATGGCCATGGCCCAACTCAGCTTGGCCTTCATGCTCAGGTCAGCGAACTTTCTGCCGAGGCCAACACCTTTGACCACTCCGCCCAGAGAAATACGCATGCCGCCGGCCTTGTTCTCGCGGAACAGCCGGTAGATACGTTCGGTGTCCTCAACTTGCTGGCGGTTGGGTTTCTTGCGCACCGACATGTAACCGACCTTCTGGCCATTCTCGATCAGCGGCGTGGCGTGGGCCTCGACCCAATAGTAGTCGCCGTTCTTGCAGCGGTTCTTGACCAGGCCGATCCACGGCCGGTCCGCCTTCAGCGTGCGCCACAAGTCCTCGAAAGCCTCCGCGGGCATGTCGGGGTGACGCACGAGATTGTGCGGCTGGCCGATCAGTTCCGATTCCGTGAAACCGGATATGGCGAGAAAATCCCGATTGACATAGGTGATCTGGCCCTTGAGGTCGGTCTTGGATACGATCAGCGTCGCATCCGTGAGTGGGACTTCGACATTGGTTACCGGCATGTTGTTGCGCATTTGATCTCTCCTATGTCACTGATGATTCACAGCGTCGACCAAGGCCATCTCGCTCGACAGCATGAGTCTCTCGATATCCACGACAATCAGCATGCGCTCTTCGAGCGCGCCAAGACCGAGGATGAACTTCGTATCCACCGTGGAGGCGAATTCCGGCGTTGCGCGGATCTGCTCCTGACGCAGCATGGTCACGTCGGAGACACTGTCCACCACGATGCCAACCACTCGTCCGCTGATGTTGAGGATGATGACCACGGTGAAAGGCGTGTATTCGACATTGCCGATACCGAACTTGATGCGCAGATCGACTATCGGAACGATGGTGCCGCGCAGATTCACCACGCCCTTGATGAAGGCCGGCGCATTGGCGATCGTCGTCACCGCATCGTAGCCGCGGATTTCCTGCACCTTGAGGATATCGATGGCATATTCCTCCGGCCCCAGGGTGAAGGTCAGATATTCCTGGGCATGGCCACCGTCTTCGGCGGCGGACTGCCTGCTGGTGCTTTCTTGAAGCATGTTCGCTCCCTTGTTGAATTATGCAGCCGCAGGCATGATGCTTTTCGCCATGCCGGCCAACATGCTGACGTCGAGGATCATGGCGACATGACCGTCGCCCATGATAGTGGCACCGGAAACTCCCGGCACCTTGCGGTAATTGGCCTCGAGACTCTTGATGACGACTTGATGCTGCCCGATCAGGGCATCGACGAACAACGCCACCTTGGCGCCGTCGGATTCGAGGATCACCATGATGCCCTGGTCCAGCGCCCGGCTCGCCTGTGGAATGTTGAACACTTCGTAGAGCGCCACCACCGGAAGATATTCGCCGCGCACCTGGATCAATCGTTCAACCCCCGAGATGCTCTTGATCATGTTCTTGCTGGCCTGCAGGGATTCGATCACGTAACCGATCGGGATGATATAGGTCTCCCGCCCGACTGCCACCGACATGCCGTCGAGTATCGCCAGCGTCAGCGGCAGGCGCACCGTCATGCGTGTGCCGACGCCGAGCATCGACTCGATTTCGACCCGGCCACCCATGGCGGTGATATTGCGCTTGACCACATCCATGCCGACGCCACGGCCGGAGACTTCGGTGATCACCTCGGCGGTGGAGAAGCCAGCTTCGAAAATCAGCGGCCAGACTTCCTGGTCGGACATTGTGTCGGCGGCCGGCAGACCCAGGATGCGGGCGCGGTTCAGGCCAGCGCCGTCGTCACCCACTTCGATGACGATGTTGCCGCTCTGATGGTAGGCCTTCAAGGTGATCGTGCCGACCGGTTGCTTGCCCGCGGCAATTCGCTGTTCCGGCATTTCTATGCCATGGTCGAGGCTGTTGCGGATCAGGTGGGTCAGCGGATCGGAGATGCGTTCGATCAGCCCCTTGTCGAGTTCCGTGCCTTCGCCTATGGTTTTCAGCTCGACTTGCTTACCCAACTTTTGGGACGTATCCCGAACCACGCGCGGAAAGCGGCTGAACACCACTGAAATCGGCATCATGCGGATCGACATCACTGTTTCCTGGATATCGCGGGTATTGCGTTCGAGTTGCCCCAGGCCGGTTAACAGTCGCTCAAAAGCGACCGGATCGACGTCGATCGCCGATTGGGCAAGCATCGCCTGGGTGATGACCAGTTCACCGATGAGATTGATGAGTTGATCGACTTTTTCGACGCCGACGCGGATCGAAGTATCACCGCCGCCTCTCGGCATTGCTCGTCTGTCGCCGCCGGTCCTAGCCTCTTCCTTAAGCGGCTCGGCGCTGGTCTTCGGGGCGGCGGGAACAGCGGCCAAAGCCGCAGATTCAACCGGCAACGGCAAGTCGATAAAGAAACCGTAGCCGTCACCATCGTTGGCCGTCGCGGGCTCTGCATGGCTGGCGGATCCCGGGATCACCGCGGCGCCGGCCTCAGCCAAGGGCTCGAAGAATCCATAAGCTGCTTCGACAGGTGCAGCCGGCGTGTCCGGTTCGTCGAAGAAACCGTAGGCAGTCTCTTGCGGGGCGGTTGCAGCGGCATCCGCGGCGCCGAGAGGCGAAATGCGGATACTGTCGCTGCGCGCCACGAATTCCAGCATTTCGCGCAGCGTGTCTTCATCAAGCGCCGTGCCGGCGTATTCCGGACTCCCGGTGGCGCTGGCGAACTTCAGCCGCCACGGTTGCCCGGCGGAGGCCGGCCGTTCGACAATTTGGGGTCGGCCGGTCAAACCGAGTTCCGCCACCAGGTTTTCAACGGCGTTATCGCCATCGACCGTCGACTCGTCGAGGACAAAACTGATTTCAAAGCCTGGCTCACCGGCCGTTGGGGCCGACTCGGGCACGGCGGAGACGGGCTTAGCCGCGGGCGGCGCGGCGGCGGTCCCGTTCGATTCATCGGAGGTCAATTCGCGTAACCGGGTGCAAATTGCCGCCACCGCGCCCGGGTCGGCGGCGGCTTCGCCGCGATGCGCGGCGAGCAGGCTCTTGAGGATGTCGCCGGCGTCGAGGAAGGCGTCGATCATGTTCTCGCGCAGGTTCAACTCACCCTTGCGGATACGATCCAGCAGGTTTTCCAGGATATGGGTGACTTCCGCCAAGTCGTTGAAACCGAACGTTCCCGCGGAGCCCTTGATCGAGTGGGCGGCGCGGAAGATCGCATTGAGCTGCTCCGCATCGGGCTGACGCACGTCAAGTTCGAGCAGCATGTTTTCCATGCCGGAGAGATGCTCCGCGGTCTCCTCGAAGAAGACCTGGTAAAACTGGGTCATGTCCATGCTCATGATTCCTTCAACTCCCTCTTGGAGTTTGCCTCCAGCAACGGATAGCGCGCCGCGACGGATATGGCGGGAATAGCGTACACGACATTCGAATCGACCGGTACTACAGAAACCACTGCGGACACTAGCCGATGACTTTCTTGACGACCTCGATGAGTTTCTGCGGATCGAAAGGCTTGACCAGCCAGCCGGTGGCGCCGGCAGCCTTGCCCTGCGCCTTCATGGCATCGGACGATTCGGTGGTCAGCATCAAGATCGGTACGGTCTTGTATTGCGGCAAGGCGCGCAAACCCTTGATGAGGGTGAGACCATCCATGCGCGGCATATTCTGGTCGGTGAGGACGAGGTTGACGTTCTTGGACTTGGCCTTTTCCAGGCCATCCATGCCATCGACAGCCTCGATCACTTCATAACCCGAACTCTTCAGCGTAAATGCCACCATCTGACGGATGGACGCCGAATCGTCAACTGCCAATATGATTTTCGCCATGAGTTTATTCCCGTTTTTTCCCGCTTGATACTATACCGCACCGACCATCGCCTGTTCAGAACAACTCCACTTCACCTTCCGTCATCATCTGTTGCCCGACCGGATTGTGGGTCGTCTGCGAATTCATTTTCTCCAGGCTGTCGGACACCTTGCGGGTCTCCCCGCGCAAGGCCTCGATCGCATCCGAAGCATCATCGTGATCCGAGTCGACGCGCAATTTCCGTGACAGTTCACCCAGGTCGCCGACCACGCCATCGAGCGCTTCGACGCGTTTCAGTACATGATTCATCAGTTGCGACACCATATCCTGAAACTGTAGCGCGGTAATCGCGCGCCCGACCTGGCCTTCCACGATGGCCGCGCTGGCGCCGAGGCTGCCGATAGCCTTGACTCGCGCCTCGTTCTGCTGTCCCATGCCGGTGATGATATCGCTGATTTGCTGCTTCGATTCCAGGGCGAAAGTCATGTCCTTCGAGGCGATTTGTTGTATCGTCGCCTCGCTCTGGCGCACCGAGTCGTACATGCTCGACACCGTGGCATTGATCTGCTGGCTGAACTTGGTGGTACGTGCCGAAAGATCGCGCACTTCGTCCGCCACTACGGCAAAACCGCGCCCCGCTTCGCCGGCTCGGGCCGCCTCGATGGCCGCGTTCAGCGCGAGCAGGTTGGTCTGTTTGGCGATGCCGGTGATTTCCGACAGGGCCTTCTGGACTTCCTGAATATGCCGGACAATGTCATCGGTGACCTCGACCAGTTCCATGCCCTTTTTGCTGTTGTCTATGGTGGACTCGACCACTCTTTCCATCACCTCGGAAGTGTTCTTGACGAAATCGCTGAAACTTACCGTGTCACCATCGCTGTTGACACCCGTTATGGATAAAGCCAGTTGGCGCTGTTCTTCGGTCTGGCCATGCATGCCCTCGAAGCTCTCCGTGAGGCTGGCGATCGCTTCCGAGAGCAGCGTCTGCATCCGGCCGATCTCTTGGCCTATCTCGTCGTACTGGCCGCTGAACTGGCGGACGCATTCGTTCAGCAGTTGAGTGAATTCGGCCATCAGCACCCGCTCCAGATTCCGTCTTGAAGCGAGGCCCGTTTGGATCGGATTGCTCGATGACAATCGGCCGATTACCGCCCAGCCCATCGCCACCGCCGCCAGCGCGACCACAGCGCTGACGCCGGCGTCTCCCAGTGGAGTGGTATAAAAAAGCAGCGCTCCGGCGAATAATGTCCAGATAACGCCCATCCAGAGATTCTTGTTGAACCATTGACTCATCGAGTTACTCTCTTCTCTGCGGGCGTAGCATCGCTTTATGCCTGAAATATCGTCATAGCAACGATGTGGAATTTCCATCGCCGAACCATGAACACTTGCGAGTTAGCGCCGCCCTGGTTGCCTCCAAGCGATATGGCTGGGCGACATCAATGCCCGGTCGGGTTCGCAGCCGGGGTAGGCGCAAGAGCTCCAGGCGAAATTGGTTTGGCGATCACGTCGGTCGAATTGTCTGCATCCTTGCCGTCACGCAGTATCGTGTCTTCGGTCTTCTTGTTCATCACGATAATGCTGATGCGTCGATTGATCGGACCATAGGGATCCAGCTTGTCCCAAGGCACGGCGGAGGCCAAACCGACCACGCGCAAGGTTTTTTCCTCCTGCATGCCGCCGGCAATCAACTCGCGCCGCGATGCGTTGGCGCGGCTGGACGACAGCTCCCAGTTGCCGATACCCTGGTTGCCCCCGGCGAACGGCGTGGCATCGGTATGGCCGGAAAGACTGATGCGGTTGACGACGCCATTCAGGGTATTGCCAATCTCGCGGAGTATGGTACGGGTATATGGCTTGAGTTCGGCGCTGGCGGAATCGAACATCGGCCGGCTTTTCTCATCGACAATCTGGATACGCAACCCCTCGGCGGTGATGTCGAGCAACAACTGGTTCTTGAATTGCTTGAGGCTGGGATTGTTGTCGATCTTGGATTCGATCAGTTGCTTAAGCTCGCTGAGCTTCTGGGATTCTATCTGCTCCCTGGCCAGGGTGGCTTCGGACTGCATCGGCGAAACCTTGACGCTTTCCTTGTTCGCCATCATTTCGCCTTTTTTCACCTGGCCGCTGCTCTTGGTCAGATCGTCTCCGCCACCTTGTATCAGCGTGGTGGAGGTGTCGCCTGTGCCCGAACCGCCCGCCAGCGCCACCTTGAGCGGCTGGTTGAAAAAGTCGGCGATGCCCTTCAGGTCACCCTGGCTGGTCGAACCGAGCAACCACATCAGCAGGAAGAATGCCATCATCGCGGTGACGAAGTCGGCGTAGGCGATTTTCCACGCACCTCCGTGGGCCGCGCCTCCTCCCTTCTTGATGCGCTTGACGATGATCGGTTGTTGGCTGTCGTCGCTCATGTTCGTTCTTGGTCTTGTCCCGGCAATGTCCGCCGGTCAACGATGCCGGTCACTTGCCCTTGCGGCCTTTCATTTCCCCTTCAAGCTCGGAGAAGGTCGGGCGCTCGGTCGAGTACAGGACCTTGCGGCCGAACTCAACGGCCACCTGCGGCGCATAGCCGTTCATGCTGGCCAGCAACACCATCTTGATGCACTGATAAATCTTCCCGCTCTCCTCGGCTTTTTGCTCGAGCTGGCTGGCGATCGGCGCAACGAAACCATAGGAAACCAGGATACCCAGGAAAGTACCCACCAGCGCGCCGCCGATCATCTTGCCGAGAATTGCGGGCGGTTCGCCGACCGATCCCATCACATTCACCACTCCCATCACCGCCACCACAATGCCGAAGGCCGGCAACCCATCAGCCGTCTTGGACATGATGTGCGCGGGAACATGGGCCTCGTGGTGATGCGTTTCGATTTCGATGTCCATCAGGTTCTCGATCTCGAACGCATTCAAATTTCCGCCCACCATCATACGCAGGTAGTCGGTGAGGAATTCCATTACATGGTGATCGGCGGCAATGACCGGATATTTCTTGAACAGGACGCTTTCCTCGGGATGCTCGACGTCGTTTTCGATCGACATCAAGCCTTCCTTGCGTATCTTGCCCAGAACTTCAAAAAGCATGGAGAGCAACTCCATGTAGAGTGCCTTGGTAAAGCGCGAACCTTTCAGAACCGATGGAAGCGCCTTCAGTGTGGACTTGATCTCCTTGGTGCCATTCCCGGCGACAAAACCGCCCGCCATCAAGCCGAGAATCGCGAGATATTCCAAAGGCATCCAGAGCGCCGCCAGGCTGCCGTGAACCGAGTAGGTCCCAACCGAGGCCGCGAGTATGACCAGGTATCCGATAAACAAAAACATTAACGCCCTCCGATGTTCGGGTCTGTGGTCCAGCCCAGCGTTTGCCACTCACTTCAATGGCGTAATAATAGCCGCAAAAATCGACCTTGACACAAATCCGTATCTTTATGGAGAGAATTTGGCCCTTGTGTCGGGATAGTAGGAGGCGCAACGGAAAATCTCCGCGCACCCCGGGAAGGGCTGCGCGGGACAAAACTCAGGCGCAATAGTCAGCGCCTAATTGGGAGTGAGAGCGGCGTGGCTGGACTTGAGCGCGGCCGCGCGACGTGTCTTGCCAGCCCGTGCCGGCACATTGCACAGACCGCAAACATATCCCTTGGTCGGATCGAATGCGTGGGAGACGAACTGGCCGCCGCAGCACTTGCATGTCGCCAAAGCCAGCATGTTGGCGTCGAAGAAACGCACCATGGTCCAGGCCCGCGTCAATGAGAGTGCTGGTTCCATATCGTTGCGGCGCACTTGTTCGAGATACAGGCGGAAAGCCTTGATGATGAGATCGAGGCCGCGCAACTGGGTATGTTCCAGCATGAAGCGGTAATAGGCCATGAACAGCGAAGCATGGATGTTGGGCTGCCAGGTCATGAACCAGTCGGTGGAGAACGGCAGCATGCCTTTCGGCGGGGATTCGCCGCGAACTTCCTTATACAGCTTGAGCAAACGCTCGCGACTGAGCTTGGTCTCCGCTTCGAGCAGTTGCAAACGCGCGCCGAGCTCGATCAGCTCGACGGCCAGGCGAATATCTCTCGCCTCCGAGATAACGGATTTATTGCGCATAGAAGCCTCCGGAGTTTCAACGGTTCAGGACACGGTCTCAACCGACTTACCGGCGGCGAGTATCGCCGCATGAACGTGCCCGATACTGCGATCGCGCTCGTGGTTGGCAAGAAGGTTGATCAACAGTGCGTCGTCGAAACGGAAGCTGCACAGCAACATGTCGGAGCCGGCCATCTTCAGCACTTGCCCCGGGGTAAGACGATCCAGGATATCGGCAATCTCTTCGCTGATGCCGAGGCGGAAAATCGCTGCCTCGCGGTCGACGCGTACCATATTCTGCGCCAGCATCAGGTAGGCAAGATTGACTTCCTTTATGTCATTGTAGGTGTCAGTCATTTTCATCATGCACTCCTTGGTTGCCTCAAATCGACGGACTTGAAGACGATCGCATTCTGCCGCGTGTTGTCAAGCGAGACTAGCGGGGAAGTTCTGTATTTGACGTAAGAAGGGCTTCCGGAAGGTTTGTAAGGTTTTTTCTTACAAATGACGAATATCCTATTGATTTATTATACTGTTTTACATATCTTGGTCGTTATGCGGTAGGTCCCGGATGACCTGATAGCCGCACCCGCGCTGGCTTTGGGTCATAATGGCCGCATAAAACCCTGATAAGCGACGTCATGAACCCCGCTCTCAACTATTGCAGCACTTGCGGCGCTCCGGTCAGCCAGCGAGTACCGCCGGGCGACACCCTGACCCGGGCAATCTGCGATACCTGCGGCACCATCCATTACCAAAACCCCAAGCTGGTGGTCGGCAGCCTGCCGGAATGGGAAGACAAGGTGCTACTCTGCCGGCGCGCCATCGAACCGCGCTGCGGATTCTGGACCTTGCCCGCCGGCTTCATGGAAAACCACGAGACCCTGCCCGAGGCGGCCATGCGGGAGACGGTCGAGGAAGCCTGCGCGCAAGTCGAGATCGGCGAAATGTATACCCTGATCAGCGTGCCGCACATCAGCCAGGTGCATGCCATCTTCCGCGCGCGTTTGCTGAGTCTGGAATTCTCGCCGGGCATCGAGACGCTGGAAGTGGCGCTGCTGGCCGAGCATCAGATACCTTGGGGCGAAATCGCTTTCCGTACCATCGCCATGACGCTGCGCCACTTCTTCGCGGACCGCAAGACCGGGAGATTCGGCTTCCACACCGCGGATCTTCGCCCCGAAGACAGGAATCGCCCCTCTCACCCGTGACGATGGGAGTGATAGTCTATTCGGCGATCATTCCGAATCGACGCTGAAACTTACCGGCAAGGGCACGCTGAATGTCCGGCCGCGCAGGCTGGATGGCACGACGGCATGCAGCGCGGCATTGTTGATCATGTCGAGGGCCGCCGCATCGAGCAATTCATGGCCGCTGGATCTCAGCAATTGCGCAAACTGGGGCACGCCGCTGGCCGCCACGGCGACGCGCACTTCGGCAGTGCCGCTCCAACCCTGCTCCAGCGCCTGCCGCGGATAGCGCTTGAAACGCCGCGACTCCACCGCAAGACTGAGGCGATATTGGCGCAAACCATTGGCGTCGAGCCCATCTTCACCGGACGGGGAAGTCACGTCGGGTGAACTGGCGGATGAAATCGTTTCCGTACCGGCCGCCCTGCGCTTGGAAACATCACCCATGCCGGCCGACAACTCAGGCGAGGAATAGCTGGGGGAGGATGGGGCCGTCGGCGCCTTCCTCCCCGGAGTGGACTCATTCACCGTAGCCAATGGCGTCGGTAAACTCGGAATTGCCGCAAGCGGCACTATCGTCCCGCGCAGGGTCGCCTCCAGCGAATTACCGGCCGGCGCCACCCGGTGCCGTGACCACAAGTTCGAGTCCGCAGACAGGGTTTGCAACAACAGAGTTACGTGCAGCACCAGCGAAATCGCCAGCGCCCTTCCTATATCCGATCTTCCAAAGATAGACAGCCTGCTTTTAAAATTTCCCATGCTCTGCTAGTCTTTGTCGGCATTTTGCCTACAGGACAATTCTAACCCGTCGACCGAAAGCTAGAGTATTGCTGAAATGCTTGCTACGATGACTGCCCCACCGCTGATCCTGACTCTCGACATGCATGGCGTACCCCATCGCTGGGTCAGCTGGCAGCATGCCTGTTTCTATTACGCCAAGGACCTGGTGGCGTGGGCGATCGGCGAAGCCAATTTCACTTTTCACGGCGGCATGAACCGCATCACCGGCGAACGTTCAACGATTACCACCAACAGCATCATCGCCATCAAGGGCAAGGCTCTGGCGTCGAAGAGTCTGTTCCAGGTACCGCCGCTCGACAATCGCGAACTGTTTCATCGCGACCGCCACATTTGCGCCTATTGCGGCGGCGAATTCCCCACCCTGCGCCTGACCCGCGATCATGTGGTGCCGGTGTCGCAGGGTGGCCGCGATATCTGGATGAATGTCGTCACGGCCTGCCGCGCCTGCAACCAGCACAAGAGCGGCGGCACTCCCGAGCAGGCCAACATGCAATTGCTGTATGCGCCCTATGTGCCGAACAAGGCCGAATACCTGATCCTCTCCAACCGCCAGATACTCCTCGACCAGATGGATTTTCTTGCCCGCCATGTGCCCGTGCACAGCCGGGCGAAACGCCACCACAACCCATAAGCAACGCGCCTGTAGAATGGGCGGATGTTGATAGACGTAAAATCCGGGGAACTCCTCGGAACGGCGCCCTCCGCGGCGCCCAAACTCCTCTCCGGTTACCGCAAGTTCTGGGCACAGCGCTTCGGCACCGCGCCCTTCCTGCCGATGTCGCGGCGGCATGGCGCTGGTGGGAAGGTTGCTGGAGGCACAAGGCTTTCGCGTCGGCATCATCAGTCAGCCCGACTGGCACTCGGCGGCGGCCTTCAAGGCGCTCGGCAAGCCGAACCTGTTTTTCGGCGTCACCGCCGGCAACATGGATTCGATGGTCAACCGCTACACTTCCGACCGAAAGATACGCTCCGACGACGCCTACACGCCCAACGCCGAACCGAACAAGCGGCCCGACCGCGCCGTCATCGTCTATGCCCAGCGCTGCCGCGAGGCCTATTCCGACAGCAGTATCGTCATCGGCAGCATCGAAGCCAGCCTGCGCCGCATTGCCCACTACGACTACTGGTCGGACAAGGTAAGGCGCGCTATCCTGCCAGATTCCAAAGCCGACCTGCTGCTCTTCGGCAACGCCGAGCGGGCTCTGGTGGAACTCGCCCATCGCCTGGCCAAGGGAGTGCCCATCGCCGAAATCCGCGACTTGCGCGGCACGGCGTTCATGGTGCCGCACGCCTGGCGTCCGGACGGCTGGGAGGAAGTCGATTCGACCGTGGTCGACACGCCGGGAGCGGTTCATGCGCACCCCGATCCCTATGCGATGAAGACTGAAACGCCGCCGCAGGCGAACCCGGGAACCCATCCGGTGCGCCTCGTCTCGCGCGCCGAACGCCTCGCGCAGCACCGCAATCTGCGCGCCCACACTGCCGTGCGGCTCCCGTCCTACGAACAGGTCAGGGACGATCCGGTGCTCTACGCCCATGCCTCGCGTACCCTCCATCTCGAATCGAATCCAGGCAATGCCCGCGCGCTGATCCAGTCTCACGGTGACGGAACGGGCCAGCGCGACGTCTGGCTCAATCCGCCGCCGCTGCCGCTCACCACGCCGGAGATGGACTATGTGTACGGTCTGCCCTATGCCAGGGCGCCTCATCCGGCCTATGGCAGCGCCAAGATTCCGGCCTGGGAAATGATCCGCCACTCGGTGAATATCATGCGCGGCTGTTTCGGTGGATGCACCTTCTGTTCCATCACCGAACACGAAGGGCGCATCATCCAGAGCCGCTCGGAGGAATCCGTCCTGCACGAGATCGAAGCCATTCGCGACAAGACGCCAGGCTTCACCGGCGTGATTTCCGACCTGGGCGGGCCCACCGCCAACATGTACCGCATGGCCTGCAAGAGCAAGGCAATCGAATCGTCCTGCCGGCGCCTCTCCTGTGTGTTCCCCGACATTTGCGAAAACCTCAACACCGATCATGCCCCGCTGATCCAGCTCTATCGCAAGGCGCGCGCCCTGCCGGGCATCAAGAAAGTGCTGGTCAGTTCCGGGCTGCGCTACGATCTGGCGGTGCGTTCGCCGGAGTATGTCAAGGAACTGGTCACCCACCACGTCGGCGGTTATCTCAAGATCGCGCCGGAACATCTGGAGCCGGGGCCGCTCTCCAAGATGATGAAACCGGGCATCGCCTCCTATGACAAATTCAAGGCGATGTTCGAGAAGTTCTCAAAGGAGGCCGGCAAGGAACAGTATCTGATTCCCTATTTCATCGCCGCCCATCCGGGAACCAGCGACGAAGACATGCTGAACCTGGCGCTATGGCTGAAGCGCAACAAGTTCCGCCTCGACCAGGTCCAGACCTTCCTGCCGACACCGCTGGCGCTGGCAACGGCGATGTATCACACCGAAAAGAATCCCTTGCGCAAGGTCACGGCCGGTTCGGAATCCGTGGCTGTCATCCGTAGCGGCCGCCAGCGGCGGATACACAAGGCCTTCCTGCGCTACCACGACCCCAACAACTGGCCGCTGCTGCGCGAAGCGCTGCGCCAGATGGGGCGCGCCGACCTGATCGGCAACGGCCAGCGGCAACTGATCCCGGCGTACCAGCCGGCCGGCACAACGACCACCCGAAAGCCACAGCTTCGGTCACAGCCGCCACCGCGAAAATCATGAAGTGCCGCAACCACAGCCGCTCTGATTGCTAGGCTCAGCCAAGTCCATGTTCGCCCATGATTTGATTTCATAATCCGGATTTCGGAATGGCGACTTATTAAGCGTATAATGCGCTCTGCTCACGCAATCGTCGCCAGCCATTTCCGCCGGTGATAAGATTGCCAGACGTTCCTCGCCACTCACAACATACCCATGCCAGACACTCTTTTCTGCTATCACTGCCGGCTGCATCATCCGAAGGAAGAAATGCGCCAGATCGAAACCAAAGGCGGCAAGCGCTGGCGCTGCATCAAGAGCATCGAAGCCACCAAGCAGGGACGCGAGGCGCGCGAGGCTTTCGGCCGGCAGATGTCCGCCATCAACAAGGCCGAAGCCGAAAGCAAGGCACGCCTGGTATTGAATATAGAAAAGTAAGACCGCTCGCCGCTCGCCAGATTCCGTGGCGACGCCTATCTCTGTGCCATTCACGCACGTCGCTCAATTGATTACTCCCCCTGGCATTCCGCGACCCGCACTGCGAGTCGCCCTCTTGCTCAGCCTGGCAACTTGCATGTCCGGATGTGCGGTGGTGGCGGTCGCCGACGCCGCGGTCACGGTTGGGGCAACTGCCGTCAAAGCCGGGGCGGCCGTGGTTGGTGCGGCCGTCGATGTGACATCGGCCGGCGTTCGCGCAGTGACCGGCAACGCCAAGAAGGACTAGTGCCCGCCCCTGGTTCTGGGGTGCTAGTGTTCCTTGCCATCCACCCGCGGCTGTAGCAGGTAGGGAATATACCGCCACCCCAGGATGGAAAAGTCGGCACACCAGCACGCCGCCGCAAGCGCGATCCAGATCGCGTAGCCGGCCGGGTAGAGCTGCGGCGCAACGACGCGAAACACGAAAGCCAGCATCGCGATCCGCAGCACCGTTTTGTCCATGGTGTCGAAATTTACCGGTCTTCCGGTGTGGCCGTTGGAGATGCGGATCAGCATGGCGGGAATGATCAAACCCATCACTCCGAAAGTAAAGACATGCACCGACACGCTGCCGATCCAGCCGGGATGATGGACTCGCTCCAAGACCTCGATCAATAGTTGAGACGTCAGGGCCATGTAGCCCAGATACATGATGCCTATGTCGAGCCGTCGCAGCGCCATTTGCGGTTTCCAGAATGCCAGGCGGACCAGCAAGAGCAAGGCGAGCAGTGCGAAGAGAACGACCGTCACCTGAGGCGGCAGCCAGCTCGCAAAAACCAGAATACCACCGAGCAACTTGATAACACCATCGAGCGCGGCGTTGCGCAGAATGGCGACTTGAAACGCATTCTTCATGAACTGGGTCAGTGTTCGCTCCAGCATCACCAGGAAAGCCATTCGGAACAATCCCAGCGCCATGCTCCAGCCTTGTTGAAAGAACTCCGTGCTCAGCATCAGGTTCTTCGCCACCAGGAACAATGGCAGGATCAGGATGAATACCAGATTGTCCCGATAGGAGTCAGCGCGGCGATTCCTCAGCAGGGTCCACAACAACATGGCGAGTATCGCGGCAAGAAACAGGTTGTTTGAAACCCGGAACAGCAGCGGCGGCCACGCGCCCTCGCACCACATGCCGATACGTTCGAAGAGCCAGGCAGCGGACAAGAAAATCAATGCATTGCCGTGGTAGCCGCGAACCCCGACCCAGTTCTTGGTCGAAGTCAGCAGGAATCCTCCCAGCACCGCCCAGCCGAAGCCGAAAAACATTTCGTGGGCGTGCCATTGAATGATCGAAAACGAAATCCGCGGCGCGGATATTTCCCCCGTAAACAGCAGGGCCCAGAGCACCGGGAGGCTCAAGCCGGACAAACAGGCCAAAGCAAAGAACGGGCGAAAGCCGACCAGCCAGAATGGGTGAGTGGAAAGCCTCATCTTGTATTTACTTGTCGGAAGACTGTGCGCATGGCTGCCCTCAAACCAGGGCAAACACTGCGGCCAACAGCATGGCCGCGGTGAGGTTATGCGCCAACGCGACGCCCAACGGTAGCGACTGGGTGACCAGCAACACACCCAGCGCGATCTCGATGCCAAGCAGCGATAACAACACCCACCCGGCTCGAACCCGACCGGAGCGAATTGTCGACCACGCCAACAGCGCGATCGCCAGCAACGTTGCGATCGCCCCATAACGATGCGCCATGTGGGCCGCTGCGCCGGCGGGGTTGGCAGGAGGCGTCGGGGTCGCGGCGAATACCGGTTCGCGCCAGGGATCGAAGTCCTGCAGTCTCAGGGCTATCGGCGCATTCGCGCCGCAGTCGGGCATGCCGGTGCAACTCAGGCCCGCAAACCCTGCGCTGACCAGGCCACCGAGTGCTATCTGGCCGAGCAGGAAGACCACGGCCAGCCAGGCGAACAGCCGCAGCCGAAAGTTATCGAAGGGAAGCACGGTATCAATCGCCGGCTGACGCAGCCGCCAGCGCAGCCGCCAACACAGCGCCAGCATCGCAAAGCCGCCCAGGAGGTTGCCGATGTTCACCGCGGGGACCCGCGCGCCGCCGCTCCAGCGTCCGAGCACCGCCAGGAACAGAGCCAGCGCCAACAACGTTAGCGTCATACCGCCTTCGCGCCAAAGGACAGGCTTCCCGGCAAAACAGGCCATGGCCATGACGATGATCAGCAGCAAGGTCGCTACTGCGACGATCCGATGCATCAGGCGCGCAGCGACCGTGGCGCCACTCTCGGAGGCTTTGGTATCGATGCCTTGTTGGGTCTGGCGCAATCTTTCGCCGTAACATTGCGGCCAGTCGGCGCAACCGAGGCCAGCGTTGCCCAGGCGAATATAGGCACTGAGGCTGGTGATGGCCAACACCAGAATTGCGCACACCATCGCCATGCGTTGCAACAAGCGTCGGCGTCTTTCCGCTTTCAGCATCTAGCCGGCGTAGCGACGCGCAACTCGTGATTAAGCCAGAGCACAGTAGCGAACAGCACCATCGCCCCGGCCTGATGAGTGGCACCCAGGGCGACAGGGACAGCCCACAGCAAGGTGGAGATGCCTAGCGCAATCTGAGCCGACAAAGCCAGCATCAGCACATTGGCGGCGAGCCGCGCACGCGGCGTAACCCGGGCAGCGCGCAACTTGAACCATAACCATGGCACCAGGAAGGCCAACAGCCATGCGCCCAGTCGATGGTCGAACTGGACGGTGGCCATGTTGTTGAAGAAATTCAAATACCACGGATCGATCAGGAAAATCTCGTCCGGCACCACCTGCCCGTTCATCAATGGGAAGGTGTTATAAGCCTTGCCGGCGTGTATCCCGGCGACGAAGCCGCCGCTGACGATCATGTAGAACATCAGCAGCGCCAGACCGAAGGCGATCCTTTGCAGCCGTTGCAGCAGTGCATCGCCTACCGAGCGGGCGCGCGCGGCGAGTAGATCGAGCGCGACCCAGAACATGGCGGAGAAAATCAGGAAGGCCAGCGACAAGTGTGCCGTCAATCGATACTGGCTTACGCGCGGATCGTCCACCAGCCCGCTCTTCACCATGTACCAGCCCATCGCGCCCTGCAAGCCGCCGAGCACGAAAATGCCGATCAGCTTGGGCACCAGCGGCGGCGCCACCTTGCGACGCAACAGGAAATACAGGAATGGCACGAAGAACACCAGGCCGATGCTCCGGCCGAGCACCCTATGCCAGTATTCCCACCAGAAAATGCCCTTGAACTCGTCCAATTCCATCCGGTCGTTGACCTTCTGGTATTCAGGCGTTTGCTTGTACTTGTCGAAAGTGGCCTCCCACTCCGCCTGGTTCAGCGGCGGCAAGGTGCCGACGATAGGTTGCCACTCGACGATGGAAAGGCCGGAGTGGGTCAGGCGCGTTACCCCGCCGACCACCAGCGTGGCAAACACCATGGCACAGCAGGCAATGAGCCAGATGGCGATCTGGCGGCGGGTGGACGAATCCATCGGAGTTCCTTGCGCAATTGACCCGCCGATTATATGCGCCGAAAAAATACGGATGACGCGTCTCGGTTCAAGTTGAGGCGAAAAGTCCGATTTTCTTATCCGAGATCAATTTTATTGCCCTGCCATCAACGCGACAATGCAGGCTGATGTTTTTTTCCACACCCGCGCACCCGACCGGTGCCACAGGAGGAGGCTTAAATGGCTGATACAGAAATCGAAAAAGTCCCGCTCATGCAACAGTTGCTGGACAACCCGTTCCTTCTGCTGTTCCTTGGCGTCATGATTCCCATGGTGGTCTACACCTTGTGGGGCGTCATCGATATTTTGACGGTTCCCCTGGCCAAGTAACACCCGGCCGAGCAGACAAACAATAACCAAAGGGATACGAATATGAGCGCAATTCTGCCGCCGTCAGAGCGACTCTGGTGGAAACACCCGATAGATCGCGTCGAAGGCACATGGATCCTGATTGCCTTGACCTGGTGCCTGATCATGTTTGCCATGATGGTGGGTTGGCACATCTACGGCAAGCAAAACCTGTCCACCGAGACCTACAAGACCACGCCGGAAAAATATTCCGCCAAGGCGCAAGCCGTGGTGGACCAATACACCGTGCGCAAGGAAAAGTTCGGTGACAAGGAACTGCCGGTGGTGCATCCGCCTGAAGGCGGCGACGTATATCTGATTGCCCGCTTGTGGGACTGGTGGCCCATCGTAGAACTGGAGAAGGACAAGACTTATCGTCTGCACCTCACCTCGATGGACTACAACCATGGTTTCTCGCTACAGCCCACCAACATCAACATCCAGGTGGTGCCGGGCTATGAACATGTGGTGAAAGTGACGCCGAACCAGTCGGGCACTTTCTCCATCGTCTGTAACGAATACTGCGGGATCGGCCATCACACCATGCTTGGCCGCCTTTACGTGAAATAAGGGGAAGCGCAAATGGCTAACATTACTAACGCTGCGACCTATCGCACCTGCCCCCGCTCCGGCTTGCAGTTCGAAGCCAATGCCGAGAAGCTGATGCTTGCCAACGCCGTCGTGGCGGTGGTATTCCTGCTGATCGGCGGCATCCTCGCCGTCGGCGTGGTGCTGACCCGCTGGCCGGCGATCCACTGGTTGCAGGCCGACACCTTCTACATGGTGCTGACCGCACACGGCATCGACATGCTGATCTTCTGGATCATATTCTTCGAAGTGGCGGTGCTCTACTTCTGTTCCTCGACGCTGCTGCGCTGCCGTCTCGCCACGCCCAGAATCGCCTGGCTGGCCTTCGCCCTGATGCTGATCGGTGCGGTGACCAACAACATCGCCGTATTCAGGGGCGAGTCGAGCGTGATGATGACTTCCTACGTGCCGATGATGGCCTCGCCGGCCTTCTACCTCGGGCTGATCCTGTTCGCGGTCGGTGCGCTGATCGCCTGCTTCGTCTTCCTCGGCACCCTGGTGATCGCCAAGCGCGACAAGACCTACCAGGGTTCGGTACCGCTGGTCACCTTCGGCGCGATCACCGCCTGCATCATCGCAGTGTTCACCATCGCATCGGGCGCGATCATCCTGATTCCCACTTTCCTCATGTCGGTGGGCATCGTCAAGGAAGTCGATCCGTTGGTCTATCGCACCATCTGGTGGGCCTTCGGCCACTCCTCGCAGCAGATCAACGTGGCGGCGCACATCTCGATCTGGTACGCGGTCGCCGCGATCGCCTTCGGCGCCAAGCCGATGAGCGAGCGGGTTAGCCGCGGTGCGTTCTTGCTCTACATCCTATTCCTGCAACTGGCCAGTGCGCACCACCTGCTTGCCGACCCCGGCGTCAGCACTGCCTGGAAGGTCGTCAACACCAGGCTACACCAACGGCCTGTTCGAATGGCTGAGAAAAGCGCCCTGGGGCAACCCGGTGTTCTCGGGTATGTTCATCTCGCTGATCGGCTTCGGCTTCCTCGGCGGCATCTCGGGCGTGATGATGGGCACCGAGCAGCTCAACATGATCATCCACAACACCATTTATGTGCCGGGACATTTCCATGCCACAGTGGTGGTGGGCACGACGCTGTCCTTCATGGCGCTGACCTACTTCCTGATTCCGGTGCTGTTCAAGCGCGAAATGATCGCCCCCGGCCTGGCCAAGATCCAGCCCTACCTGTTCGGTTTGTCGATGTATTTCTTCTGCCTGGTGATGATGGGTGCCGGCACACTCGGCGTCTCCCGTCGCCACTGGGACATGGCCTTCAGCGGCGCAGCAATGGCTTACGAGTGGCCCGGCGCGGCCTACCTGATGATGGGCTTGGTCGGCATCGCCGGCATCTCGGCGATCACCGGCGGCGCGATCTACATCTACGTCACCGTGGGATCGCTGCTGTGGGGCAAGAAGCTGGACGACGGCGCCATCAGTCAACAGCCGACGCCGATTCCTCCGACCCCGGCCTCGGTCGCCGTGCATGGCACGGGCTCCGCGGGTTTCGCGGCGCCGGGTACATTTACCCTGGCGATGGTGTTCCTGGTGGCTTTTGTGCTCTACTACTTCATTAACTGGAAATACCTGTCCCAGGTGTGGGGCCTCAGTTGACGCGGATGTGCACCTGGGGGCAGTAGTTCTGTCGGCCGAGGCGCTACCTTCGTAACGCTTCGGCCACTGACCTTCACACCAAGGAAACCAGACCATGGAATCGACACTAATTCATACCGGCAGTGCGGTTTCTTACACGCGCAAAATCTTGGGCTTGTTCAAGCTGCGCATCGGCTTCGTCATTATGATTACCGCCCTTGCCGGCTATGCGGTGACGCCCGGCCCGGCGCTCAGCGCCGCGCAATTCGCCGTCCTTGCATTGTCGGTTTTGATCTCCTCCGCCAGCGCCGGCGCCTTCAACCAGTACATCGAATTCGAGAGCGACCGGCTGATGGCGCGTACCCGCGACCGAGCCTTCCCGAGCGGCGCGCTGCGTCATACACCGGCCTGGCTGATGATCATCGGCCTGCTGCTCGCGGTATCGGTCGCCGCGGCCTGGTACACTTTGAACCCGGTATCGGCACTGTTCGTGTTTCTCGGCGCTTTCTTCTACGCCGTCGTCTACACCGTCTGGCTCAAGCGCCGGACTTGGCTCAACATCGTCATCGGCGGTCTGGCCGGCAGTTTCGCCGTGCTGGCCGGCGCCGCGGCAGTGAACCCGGCCCTCGGCACACTGTCGCTGCTGCTGGCGCTGGTGCTGTTCCTATGGACTCCACCGCATTTCTGGAGCCTGGCCATCGCCAACCGCGACGACTACGTCGCCGCCGGCGTACCCATGCTGCCGGTGGTGGTCGGCGATGCCCTTGCCGCACGCATTGTCTACGCCAGCACTGTGGCACTGGTTGCCGTGTCGCTACTGCCGGGATTTTTCGGCGCCGGCCCGGTATATGTCGTCGGCGCGTTGGCCGGCGGCGGCTATTTCATATTCAAGGCGCGCCAACTTGCCATCGATCCATGTCGCAAGACCGCGATGGGTTCGTTCTTCGCTTCCCTGATGCAGTTGAGCCTGCTACTGGCGGTGGCGATGATCGACGTCCTGATCCGTTAAGGGCGGCAACATGCGCTTCAGGCATGCGCTGCTGGCAGCGTGCTTCCTTGCTCTACCGGCACTGGCAGCCTTCGATCCGACGGCAGCGCTGGGCGTCAGCCAGGCCGTGGTCGGGCGGACACTACCCGACTACACATTGCTCGACCGCGAGGGTCGGCCGGTCAGGTTGTCGAGCTATCGCGGCAAACCGCTGCTGGTCAGCTTCATCTACACCGGTTGCTTCCAGGTTTGTCCGACCACTACCCGCGCCTTGCTGAGCGCCCTGAAAGCAGCGCAGGACGGGCTGGGCACTGACCAATTCAACGTAATCAGCATCGGCTTCAACCAGCCGGCCGACTCTCCGCAGGCGCTCAAGTCCTTCGCAGCCCAGAACGGCATCAACTACCCCAACTGGGAATTTCTCAGCCCGCATGCTTCGATCGTGACAGATCTCACGCGCAGCTTCGGTTTCACTCAGGTCGCCACCGCGGCGGGATTCGATCACATCCTGCAGGTCACGCTGGTCGACGCCCAGGGCAAGATCTACCGCCAGATCTACGGCGAGAGTTACAGCGGCGACAAGCTGGGCGAACCGATCAAGCAACTCATCACCGGCGCACCCGTTCCCAACGACGTGAGCTTCGCGGCGATCCTCGACCGGGTGCGTATCTTGTGTACGGTGTATGACCCGGTCACCGGTGAGTACCGCGTCAACAACGGTCTGTTCCTCGAAATCGCCGGCTTCATGACTTTCCTGATTTCGGTGATCTGGTTTTTCCTCCTCGAATGGCGCACACGCAGAAGATCCCGCCGGCTATTCCATACTTGATTCGCGGCTATCCCTGGCAGCACCTGGGCTCGCTCGGCTTCCTGTTCTTCTGGCTGATCGCGGTCACCGGTTTTTACTTGTTTGCCGTGCTCGACACTTCGGTCGAAGGCGTCTATAGCTCGATCGTCTGGCTGACCCGCGAGCAATGGTACCTGGGTGGCATTATCCGCAGCCTGCATCGCTATGCCGCGGATGCCTTCATCCTCGTCACCCTGCTGCACCTGACGCGCGAGTTCCTGCTCGGACGTTACGGCGGCTTTCGGCGTTTCTCCTGGCTGACCGGCGTGCCCCTGCTGTGGTTCGCCTATATTTCAGGTATCGGCGGCTTCTGGCTGAACTGGGATCAACTCGGCCAGTTTTCCGCCGTCGCCTCGGCCGAATGGCTGGACTGGCTACCGATTTTCGCCACCCCGTTCACCCGCAATTTCCTGACGGCCGCCGCCGTCAGCGACCGCTTGTTCACGCTGCTGGTGTTCGTCCATATCGGGGTTCCCCTGCTGCTGATCTTCGGCCTGTGGTTCCATGTGCAACGCATCAACCGCGCCGAGGTGTTTCCGCCGCGCGCCTTGGGAATCGGGGCACTCGCTGCGTTGCTCACGCTGGCCCTGGCGCTCCCCGTGGTCAGCCAGGGGAAGGCCGATCTTGCGGTCGTTCCCGGTCCGCTGGCGCTCGACTGGTTCTACCTGTTTCTACATCCCTTGATGTATGTGTCGTCTCCCGCAAGCGTCTGGACCCTGATCGCCGGCATTACCCTGTTCCTGTTGCTCCTGCCTTTCCTGCCTTCTTCCCGTCGCGTCCCATCCATCGCCGTGGTCAACCCTGACAACTGCAACGGCTGCCGCCGCTGTTTCGATGATTGCCCGTATGCGGCCATCGTCATGGTGCCTCACCCGCAAGCAACCATAGTCAAACCGGGATTACAGCTTGCCAAGGTGATGCCCGATCTGTGTGCCAGTTGTGGCATCTGCGCCGGTTCCTGCCCGTCCTCGACACCGTTTCGCAATGTGCCTGCGCTGGTCACCGGCATCGACATGCCGCAACTCCCGGTCGAGGCACTGCGCCAGGCACTGAAGCTCAGGCTGGCCGCGCTGGAGGGCGATACCAGAATCGTCGTCTTCGGCTGCGATCATGGCGCTTCCGTGGAAGCACTGAGTGGCGCGGATGTGGCCGGCTTCAGCCTGATCTGCACCGGCATGTTGCCGCCCTCTTTCGTCGACTACGCCTGGCGCGAAGGCGCCGCCGGCGTGCTGGTCACCGGCTGCCGCGACAGCGCTTGCGCTTTCCGCCTCGGCAGCCGCTGGTCGGAACAACGCCTGCTCGGCTTGCGCGAACCTCGCTTGCGTTTCAATGCGGCGCGCGAAAGACTTTGCATCGCCTGGGCCGACCCGGGCGAAGAACCGGAACTGCTCGCCACGCTGACGGATTTTCGGCGTAGGCTCGCGACATTCGCTCCACCGCCTGTTTTGCAGGCTAACCGACTTGATGGCATCTCGCCAAATACCCCGGAAACAAATGCGGGCACTGGAGGCACTGCGGATGGTCAAATCTAAACCCCTGGCGTGGCTGGCACAGGGACTGCTCTATGCCTTGTTCGCGTTGATCATCGGCACTTTCTCGTCCTGGCCCAAGTATCGGCATCTGGCGCCGGAGCAGGCGCTGATCAAACTGAGCTTCACGCATCACGGCAAACGTGTGGAGGATTGCCGCCAACGCACGCCCGAGGAGCTAGCCAAGCTGCCGCCGAATATGCGTGCGCCGATGCAATGCCAACGGGAAAGATCACCGGTCACCGTCGAAGTCGACCTCGATGGCCAGCGGATTTACCGGCATGTGGCCGCGCCCTCCGGCTTGTCCAAGGACGGTGCCTCGACGGTCTATCAACGCCTGGAGATGCTGGCCGGAGAGCACCGTCTGGCGGTCCGCCTGAAGGACAGCGCCGGCGGCAGCGACTTCGATTATCGCCGGGAGGAAACCGTGACGCTGAAGCCCGGGCAGGTCTTGGTCATCGATTTCAATGCGGAAAAAGGCGGAATCACGCTGCTATGAATACACCATCCACCACCGGTAATCTTCCAACACTCCCATCCATCCCCCCAACCCGCTCCGGCACTGAGTATGCCTTCGCCATACCAGACGATGGACGCCGCGCCCTGGTGCGCGGCTGGCTGTGGCTGGGCTTGCTGGCGCTGATAGGCTCGGGCGTGTTTGCCGTGCTGCTGGTGCTTTCAAGAACTCCATACTTGCAGAACTTGTTCCCGGTGGCGGATTTCTTTCGCGTTGCCCTGGTGGTCCATGTCGATCTCTCTGTGCTGGTCTGGTTCGTTGCCCTGGCGGGCATGCTGTGGAGTATCAATGCGTCGGACCGCGGCCTGGCCTGGGGCAAGCTGGCCCTGACGCTGAGTGCGACTGGCGCCGCCTTGATGTCGCTGGCGCCGTTTTTCGATCGCGGCGAAGCGCTGATGGCCAACTATATTCCGGTACTGGACGGCCCGCTGTTTCTCGGCGGACTGGTGGTGTTCGCGCTCGGCGTCGGCGCGCTGGTGTTGCGTAGCCTGCTGCTGGCACCCCGGCTGGGCTGGGCTTTCGACGGCGGCGGTGTATTGCGTTTCGGCCTAAACGCAGGTGCCATTTCTGCCGCCGTGGCGCTGATGGCCTTCGTCTGGTCTTACGCGGTGGCACCGAATGAATTGAGCGGCAAACCCTATTACGAAATCCTCTTCTGGGGCGGCGGCCACGCCCTGCAATTCACATGGACCCTGTTGATGCTGGTGGCATGGCTGTGGCTGACCAGCGCGATCGGCGCTCGGGTGCCGCTCTCTCCGCGCGTCGCCCTGCTGATGTTCCTGCTCGCACTCTGCTGCGTCTTCGTCACGCCCTACGCATACCTGGCCTACGACATCGCCTCGGTCGAGCATCGCAACCTGCTCACCTGGGCGATGCGCATCGGTGGCGGCGTGGCGATCCTGCCGATGAGCCTGGCGGTGCTGGTGGCCTTGCGTCCGGTTTC
>JAPLQT010000017.1 GCA_026399515.1 Pseudomonadota bacterium
CTGCGTACGTCGCTCGGCAAACCGTCCCAGAACTTCTTGTTCACGACGACCACGTAACCAAGATAGCCATGCTCTGTCAGCGTCAGATACTTCTGCACCTCATGCATCTTTTGGGTGTAAAGATTGGAAATCGGATTCTCGGTGCCATCGACAACGCCCGTCTGCAGTGCCTGATATACCTCCGAGAAGGCCATGACTTGCGGCAACCCTCCGAGGGCACGCATTTGCTCTTCAAGCACCTTTGAGGACTGGATGCGCATCTTCAAGCCCTTGATGTCAGCGGGAGACTTGATCGGCTTGTTGGCCGAGAAGGACTTGAAGCCATTGTCCCAAAAGGCCAGCCCCTTGATGGCCTTGGCATCGAGCTTGTCGAGCAACTGCCTGCCGATGGGGCCTTGTGTCACCTTATGCAGTTCGTTGTAATCGTCAAAAATAAACGGAAGATCGAATACCTCGTACTCCTTGACACCGAGCGGGCCAAACTTTGCCATGGAGGGGGCCAGCATCTGCACCGCGCCGAGCTGAAGAGCTTCCATCTCCTCCTTATCCTTATATAGCTGGCTGTTCGGGTAAACCTCGACCTTCACTTTTCCTTTAGTCAATTCACTGGCCCTCTTTGCGAAAAAGTCCGACGCGAGGCCCTTGGGCGTATCGTGCGCAACAACGTGGCTGAACTTGATCACTATCGGCTGTTGGGCCGACACGGACACGGACATCATGGCAGCGGCAATACCAATAAGCAGGATCCGAAGTTTCATGTTTACCTCCTCAAAAAATTGTTATTTATCGGTTCCGGGAAACCGGAGTGTGCGGCATTCTGCTTGGCATGGCAAATTCAGACAATTGTGGATATCCGCAGCGAGCATTTTCGGCACAGTCGGGCTACCATGGCATACATGCGAGAAGGCAATCCCACCCAGACTCCGTCGCGAGAGTTGAGCTTAGTTCCGACCGCTTCCGGCTGGATGTGGTGGTTGCCGCGTGGTGCTTTGGCGATTTTTCTGATTGCACTCGCTGCCCTGCTGTGGATATCCTGGCGATCGGACTTGGAAGAGCAACGCGTGACGTTGATAAGCGACATGCTCTGGCTGGAGCAGGAAATTCGTTTTCACCTGATCCGCAATGAAGAAAGGCTGCAACAACTGGCGCGAGATCTTGCGCCAACCAACGTAAGAACCGGGTCATTCGAACCGGGAGCACGCTCTCTTCTGGCGAATCAGACCGGTCTGAGCCAGATTTTCTGGCTGGACACATCCGGTGCCATGCGCGCAGCTGTGCCAACGGCAACCACGGACGCGGTAACCGTCGGCGAAGGCACTCCGACCATACCGATGCCCGAAATCCTGCGCTTGGCTCGCGCGCTCGCCAAACCAGCCTACAGCCCGACATACGCCATCGTCCTTGGCGATGCCCAATTTGAGGTGCATATTCCCCAGTTCAACAATGGCCGCTACGCCGGCATGATCGTCGGAATCTATTCGGTACGTCGTGTCCTGGATGAATTGGTCCCATGGTGGCTGGCCGAACGCTATCGCATCAGCATCACCGACGATGGGGGCGTTTTGGGCAGCAAGTCCATGGTCACCGCGGTGAACTCGCAAATGTTCTATCAGATTCCCTTCGACCCACCGGGTCGCAGTTTGATCTTGCGCGCCGAGGCATATGAACTAAAAACATCTTTGGCGCGTAGCCTGCTGATCTTAACTGTGATCGGACTGGCGGTAAGCATGCTATGGAGTTTATGGGCCTTACGCCGTCACATGAAGTTGCGTCTCGCCGCGGAACAGGCATTGCGCAAGGAGTATGCCTTCCGCACAGCGATGGAAGATTCCATGGCGACGGGGCTGTTGGCGCGCGACCTCAATGGGCGCATCCTTTATGCCAATCCAGCTTTTTGTCGCATGGTGGGCTTCAGTTAGACAGAAATAGTCGACCAAAGTGCTCCGATGCCCTTCTGGGATCCGGACTACCTAATCACTAGCGAACTCCAGTCGGAAGGGCCGCATGTCGCGGCGTTGTCGCGACCCGGCTTTGAATCACACCTGAGGCACAGGGAAGGCCAATCGGTCCATACCATGGTGCATATTGCCCCACTGATCGACGGCGATGGCACCCAGTTCGGCTGGCTGAGTTCAGTACTCGACATCACTGAAGCGAAGAGCCTCGAAGAGCATGCGCGGCAGCAGGAAGAAAAACTACAGTTCACCGCACGGCTGGTTGCCATGGGGGAAATGGCCTCCAGTCTGGCTCACGAATTGAACCAGCCTCTCGCCGCAATCTCCAGTTACAGCACCGGCTGCCTGAATCGTATCGAACAGGCGGACATGCAGCAGGCGGAACTGGTCGATGCATTGCAGAAGATCTGCCGTCAGGCGCAGCGCGCGGGTGCGGTTATCCGTCGCATCTACGAATTCGTCCGCCGTAGCGAACCGCGCCAGGCATCCTGCGATCTGGGTGAAATAATCATCGACGCCGCAGCATTGTTTGAAGGTGAGGCACGTAAGCGCGGAGTTGATATCCGGTTAGATGTTGAGGCACACCTGCCGCAGATCATGGGAGATCGCGTTTTGCTTGAGCAAGTTCTCGTCAATCTGATAAAGAACGGAATCGAGTCGATGCCGGGAATTCTGGAAGAATTTCGCGTACTTCACATCATGGCAAATACCTCTGGCGAAAATTCCGATCAGCATTTGCGTGTGGCAATTTCTGATCGCGGAAGTGGGATCGCGGATAATGACGCGAGTAAGATATTTCTGCCTTTCTTTACCACTAAGCCGGAAGGCATGGGAATGGGACTCAACATCTGCCGATCGGTCATTGAAAGCCACCATGGCCGGTTGTGGTATGAGCCAAACCCTGGCGGCGGCAGCATCTTTAAGCTGACATTGCCGCTTCGCGCCAAACGATCCCCATGAACGAGCCGCTCGCCCATATCATCGACGATGACGAAGCAATACGTGATGCATTGAACTGGTTGCTCCGTTCGCGCCAAGTCAGCACGGCAACCTGGGCCAGTGCAGAATCGTTTCTCGCCGCATGGCACGAGAAGTTCTGCGGCTGCCTGATACTCGATATTCGCATGCCCGGCATGAGCGGTCTCGAGTTGTTCGACCAACTACAGGGTCGCCGCTGCCTTATGCCGGTAATCTTTCTGACCGGCCATGGCGATATACCGTTGGCCGTCGCCGCTCTTAAGAAGGGAGCCTACGATTTCCTGGAGAAACCGTTTGATGACAATGATCTGGTAGATCGTGTCATTGCCGCATTGGCCCAGGACTCCGCGCGCCGCAATCATCAGATCATCAGCGCGGATATTGCCGCGAGGCTCGCGCAGCTATCGCCGCGCGAGCGCGAGGTGATGGAACATATTCTCGCCGGCAAATACAACAAGGTCATCGCCGACGAAATGCGGATTGCGATGCGCACCGTGGAAGTTCATCGAGCCCGGATCTTCGAGAAAATGGGAGTGCGCTCAGCGGTTGATCTGGCTCAGCTATTGGCGGAACTTAAGAGCCGATAGCCGGCGTTCAGAAACCGGCAGAATAAGCCGCTCAACCTTTTATCGGACCAAGCAGCTCGAGATGCACCTTGTCCCGCTTCCGGCACAAGCGCTGGTTGCCGAAGATCACAGCCGGATGTCTGTCTTGCCGGGCCTCCAATAGCTGCCGCATGGCTTCGCGCAGACGTTCCTCGCTCGGAATTCCGACACCGTGACGTGCCAGAAGAAAGCGCAAAACGTTGCGTCCGCGTGGCTCGGATATGCGTGCAAGACAGGAAAGCGACAGTGGAAACAGTGGCGGCAGTTCTCCCAGATCCAGCATCGCCAGTTCGTCCAGCAGCAGTTGTGCCTCTGCAAAATGCGCCGTGGCCGAGGCTAGCTTGCTTTCGGCCGCCGAGAAACGCGACTGCAGCAAAGGTAGCACTTGATGACGTATGAAATTTCGGGAAAAACCGGTATCGCGATTGCTCTCGTCTTCCACCCAAGCCAAATCATGCGTTGCCAAGTAAGCATCGATGTCGGAGCGGGCGATATTCAACCAGGGCCGCATGAGCCCCATGCCGGGGCGGAGCGAGCGGATATCGGACATCCCCGCCATTCCCGCCAAACCGGTACCTCTGAGCAAGTTGAAGATCAATGTCTCGGCCTGATCGCCACGGTGCTGAGCGAGCACAATCCAGTCGGCGGTAAGATTGCTGAAGGCTGCGTAGCGCTTGTTCCTTGCCGCAGCCTCAAGACCTTCGGCGGAACCTCGTGGGACTGCGATCGAAATGACCTCAAGCGGGATGCGCCAGTCATCACAGACGCGACGGCAAAATAACTGCCATTCCTCGGCATGCGGACTGAGGCCATGATTGACATGACAAGCAGCAAGGCGAAAATCGATCAGGTCTTGCAATCGATGCAGTACGTGCAGCAACGCAACCGAATCTCTTCCCCCTGAGAACCCGACGACCAGCGTCTGGTCAGGCGTCAGGTGGCGGTGTAAGCATGCCGCCACGGCCTCTCTCAACAAATCAGGCGACGCGCAGTTCCTTGAATTTGCCATAGCCCATCAGACGCTCGAAGCGACGCTCTATCAACTCGGACGGAGACAGATCGGAAACCTGACGCAGTGCGTCCTGCAGGGCTTTTTTGAGGGAAGCAGCCATTGCTCGCGGATCACGGTGAGCACCGCCCAGCGGCTCGGTGACGACACGGTCGATCAAGCCGAGAGTTTTCAGCCGGCTTGCGGTGATGCCCATGGTCTCGGCGGCTTCGTTGGCTTTTTCGGCGCTCTTCCAGAGGATGGAAGCACAACCTTCAGGAGAAATCACCGAGTAGGTCGAATACTGTAGCATCAGAACCGCGTCGCCGACGGCAATTGCCAGCGCACCACCTGAACCTCCTTCACCGATAATCGTGCAAATCAGCGGGACCTTGAGTTCGGCCATGACGAGCAGATTGCGGCCGATGGCTTCCGACTGGCCGCGCTCCTCGGCATCAATACCCGGATATGCGCCCGGGGTATCGACAAAAGTGATCACCGGAATTGAGAACTTTTCCGCCAGGCGCATCAGCCGTAAAGCCTTGCGATAGCCTTCGGGGCGCGGCATGCCGAAGTTGCGCAAGATCTTCTCCTTGGTATCACGCCCCTTCTGGTGTCCGATGACCATCACCGATTGACCGTTGAAGCGCGCCAACCCACCTACTATGGCGTTGTCGTCGGCAAAGGAGCGGTCACCGTGTAGTTCCTCGAAGGAGGTAAACACGTGCTCCACGTAATCCAGCGTATAGGGACGTTGCGGGTGACGTGCCACTTGGGCGATCTGCCATGGTGTCAGCTTAGTGTAGATGTCCTTGGTCAGGTTCTGGCTTTTGCTTTCGAGCCGGCCGATTTCCTCGGAAATATCGACTGCCGAATCATCCTGGGCAAAACGCAACGCTTCGATCTTGGCATCGAGTTCGGCAATCGGCTGTTCGAAATCGAGAAAAGTGGTTTTCATCGGCATTGATCTGGCGCGGAAAGCATCATTTTACAGGAAGGATAGCCGGATGATGGCTATGTTATGGACGCGTTTTCCTCGACCCGTAAACGCCAAAGCCCTCTTGCGAGGGCTTTGGTTTGGAGGGGATGTCTGGCGCTGACCTACTTTCTCACCCGCATTGGGCAATATCATTGGCGCGGAGGTGTTTCACGGTCCTGTTCGAGAAGGGAAGGGGTGGTTCGGGCATATTGCTATGCGTTGGATCGGATCACTGAATTGGAAGAAGTAATGGGTTTTGATTGTAATGCGTAATGATTATGAGTTGAACGACTCAAGGTTATAGGATCAAGCCACACGGGCAATTAGTATCAGTTAGCTTAACGCATTACTGCGCTTCCACACCTGACCTATCAACGTCCTGGTCTAGGACGACCCTTCAGGGGGGTTGAACCCCCGGGAAGTCTTATCTTAAGGCGAGTTTCACGCTTAGATGCTTTCAGCGTTTATCTCTTCCGTACTTAGCTACCCGGCAATGCCACTAGCGTGACAACCGGTACACCAGAGGTACGTCCACTCCGGTCCTCTCGTACTAGGAGCAGGTCCCTTCAAACTTCCAGCGCCCACGGCAGATAGGGACCAAACTGTCTCACGACGTTTTAAACCCAGCTCACGTACCACTTTA
>JAPLQT010000002.1:0-22369 GCA_026399515.1 Pseudomonadota bacterium
ACCCGCGTCGGAAAAGTCGACAGCTTCGCGGACGAAGTCCGTTTGCACACCGACGACGGAAAGGCGTCTGTCCCCGCCAGCCTCGTCGTCTATGCCGAAGGCGCCATTCAAGCCGAAGACGATGCGGCCACCGTCACCCGCGACTACGGGCAACAAGCCGTGATCTGCACCGTCTTACCGGCAGCCCCGCATCGCAATCTCGCCTACGAGCGATTCACGCCGCAAGGGCCGCTGGCACTGCTGCCCTTCGGCACCGAACTGGCGGTGGTCTTCACCTGCCCGTCCGCTGAAGGGGCGGCGCTCGCAGCGCTGCCCGACGCAGAGTTTCTGGCGCGCCTACAGGAACACTTCGGCAACCGTTTGGCATTCGCCGGCGTCTCGCCACGCCACCTCTTCCCGCTCGTCCTGCGCTACCGCAAATCCCCCATCGGCCTGCGCTCGGTCTGGCTCGGCAACGCGGCGCAGACCCTGCATCCCTGGGAGCTGGCACGCACCTTGACGAATGTCGCCGACCCCGGCGACCCAACTGTGCTGGAGAGCTATGCGCATGCACGCCGCCTCGACCGGCGCGGCGTCATCGGCTTCACCGACACCCTGATCCGCGTCTTCGGCAGCAACGACCCGCTGCTGCGCCACGCCCGCGGCCTCGGCCTGCTCGCCCTCGACCTGCTACCGCCGGCACGCTCCTTCATCGCGCGGCGCATGCTATTCGGGGCACGTGCCTGGTAGCGCACTCCGTCGACTGCTCCGTTGGTTCGGTTCAACTGGTTTCATCCGCTATGCTGTCGCAGAATGAACAAAACCCAATTCGTTATCGGAGATCCAAATGATCGGCCTTCAAGGCAAAGTCGCTCTAATTACCGGTGGGACTACCGGCATCGGTCTTGCGGCGGCGCAGGCTTTCGTCGCGGGCGGTGCAAGCGTAATCTTGGCTGCGCGAAACCCGGAACCGGGAGCGCAGGCCGAACTGGAACTCCGCCGCCTTGGCGGTGATGCTTCTTTCCACAGCTGTGACGTGAGCGATCCGTCGTCCGTCGCCGAGCTCATGGCCTTCGCCATAGATCGTTTTGGCCGACTGGATTGCGCGGTGAACAGCGCCGCCTACGATTCGAAACCTTCCGCCACTCACGAGGTACCGTGCGAAGAGGCCGACAGAATAATTTCCTGCGACGTGCTCGGCGTCTTCAACTGCATGAAATACGAAATCGAGGCGATGCTCCGATTTGGCGGAGGCACCATAGTCAACATTTCATCTGTGAACGGACTGTCCGGGACACCTACGGCCGCGATATACAGTGCGGGAAAGCACGCTGTCATCGGTCTCACTCGCTCGGCGGCAAAGGAATATATCGGGCGGGGAATACGAATAAACGCAGTCTGTCCGGGCGCTACCGAAACACCGCGTCGCGCACGCCGGACGGCACATCTCACCGAAGATCAACTTCATGAGCACCAGGAACAGTTGGCGCAGGCCATTCCAATAGGCCGACTGGCCAAGGCCGAAGAAATAGCGAGCGCGATCCTTTGGCTAAGCTCGCCGGAATCGTCTTACGTGGTTGGCCACAGCCTCGTCATTGACGGTGGTCTGCACGCATGAGCCAACGCCGCGTGTTCCCTAGGGCCACCGGAAGTTAGCCCCATGAATACGCTTTCCGCCGAACAGACTTCCGCGCAGCGGCAAACCGCTCACCTCGGCAGGCGACACGAACGCCGCGCGAAGCACCGCGCAGGCCAGCGAATTCAAACCTGTGCCACATGACTCCAACCCTGCGCTCGCCAATTCCCTCGAACTACGCGACCATTGCCTCGTGGATTCCCGATGCAGCCGCTTGTGCGCGCTGGGCGGGTCCATTGTTGCGCTTTCCGTTTTCACCTGCCGAGCTTCCGGATTTGCTAGGAGGCGACACCGCTACTAGTTATTCCATGGTCGGCGATTCGCCCGAGCTGCTTGGCTTTGGCCAGTTGGTGAAGCCGGAGCAATCCGTCCTTCGCCTCGCCCGCATCATCGTCGCCCCGGACAAGCGCGGGCTCGGCCTCGGCGCCTGCCTGTGCCGACTATTACTTACAGAGGCTTCGTCCTATACCGGGGTCGAGCGGCTTACCCTGGGTGTCTACCGCGATAACCCGGCGGCCATCGCCCTTTACTCGAAGCTCGGCTTTGCCGAACGGGCACCTCATCCGAGACCCGAGATCATGTCCATGGAAAGGGTCATAGACCGTGGCTGACCCTTCGGAGTCACAAGTCAGGGAACGAACCGCAACCATATCCGCTGCACAATTCTTAGGCGGACTGGAGTAGAATTCGCGCCTTCCCAGTTTCGCACCCGGCCATGAACTTCCTCGGCTTCCGGCTTCGCAACAATCTGTTCGTCGCGCCCATGGCCGGGGTAACCGATCGGCCGTTCCGCCAGTTGTGCAAACAGTTGGGCGCGGGGCTGGCGGTGTCGGAGATGGTCACTTCCAACTCCTTGCTCTACGGCAGCGCCAAGACGCTGCGCCGCGCCAACCATGTGGGTGAAGTGGATCCGATTTCGGTGCAGATCGCCGGCGCCGATCCGCGCATGATGGCCGACGCGGCTCGACACAACGTCGACCGCGGAGCCCAGTTGATCGATATCAACATGGGCTGCCCGGCCAAGAAAGTCTGCAACGTCCTGGCCGGCTCGGCGCTGATGCAGGACGAACCGCTGGTGACGAAAATTCTCGAAGCCGTCGTCAACGCCGTGCCCGGCACGCCGGTGACGCTCAAGTTCCGCACCGGCTGGAACCGCGACCACAAGAACGCACCGAGCATCGCGCACATCGCCGAGAACTGCGGCATCCGCGCCATCGCCATCCACGGCCGCACGCGCGCCGACCAGTACCAGGGCTGCGCCGAATACGACACCATCGCCCTGGTCAAGTCGCAGGTGAGCATCCCGGTGATCGCCAACGGCGACATCACGACGCCGCAGAAAGCCAAGTTCGTGCTGGATTACACGCGAGCCGACGGCATCATGATCGGTCGCGCGGCCCAAGGCCGGCCATGGATTTTTCGCGAGATCGAGCATTACCTGGCCTGCGGGCAATTTCTGCCGGCACCGAGCGCCCTCGAGATCCATCAAATCCTGCGAGGCCACTTGGCCGACCTGTATGCTTTCTATGGCGAGCAGACCGGCGTCAAGATCGCGCGCAAACACATCTCCTGGTACACCAAGGGCCTGACCGGGGCGGCGCATTTCAGGCACGCCATGAACCAGCTCGACAGCGTCGAGGCGCAACTCGCCGCGGCCGACGAGTTCTTTCTGGGATACGAGCACCGGAATATCGCCGCCAACGACAATTCAACCTACGAGGAATCGCTAGCCGCATGAGCACCAATGAAATCGCCGACTGCGTCAGACGCACGCTGAATCGCTATTTCCGCGACCTCGACGGCGAAACGCCGTGCGCGATCTACGAAATGGTGTTGAAAAACGTCGAACAATCCATGCTCGAAACCGTCATGCATCATGCCGACGGCAACCAGACCGTTGCTGCAGAAATGCTCGGCATCAACCGCAACACGTTGCGACGAAAATTGAACGAGTACGAATTGCTTTGACAGACAGCAAGCGCGGGTCGAACGATCCCCTGCAATAGTTCCCCCATCAGTCTTCCGCAGAGAAAAAATGAAACTTGAACAAGCCCTGATCAGCGTCTCCGACAAACGCGGCACCGTCGACTTTGCCCGCGCCCTACACAACCTCGGCATCAAGCTGCTGTCCACCGGCGGCACCGCCAAGCTGCTGCGCGACGCCGGACTGGCCGTCACCGAAGTCTCCGACTACACCGGTTTTCCCGAGATGCTCGACGGCCGGGTCAAGACCCTGCACCCCAAGGTGCATGGCGGGATCCTCGGCCGGCGCGACCTGCCCGATCATCTGGCGACCATGGCGGCGCACGACATCCCCCGCATCGACCTGGTGGTGGTGAATCTCTACCCGTTCCAGCAGGCCATCGCCAGGCACGACTGCACGCTTGAAGACGCCATCGAGAACATCGATATCGGCGGTCCGACGATGGTCCGCGCGGCGGCGAAAAACCATGGCAACGAACAGGGCGGCGTAGGCGTCGTCACCGACCCGGACGATTACGCCGGCATCATTGCCGAGCTCCAGGCCAGCGGCGAGTTGTCTTACCGGACCCGCTTCGCCCTGGCGAAGAAGGCTTTCACCCATACCGCACGCTACGATTCCGCCATCGCCAATTACCTTACCAGCCTCGACGCCGAAAACCAGCGCGGTATGTTCCCCGAGCGCCTGCAACTGGCCTTCGACAAGGTCGACACCTTGCGTTACGGCGAGAACCCGCATCAGCAGGCGGCCTTCTATCGCGAGCAGGCTCTGGCGAACGAATCCGTATCCGGCTGCATCGCCAACTACACCCAGTTGCAAGGCAAGGAACTCTCCTACAACAATATCGCCGACGCCGACGCCGCCTGGGAATGCGTCAAGGCTTTCGACGGCGCCAGCGTCGCCTGCGTGATCGTCAAGCACGCGAATCCGTGCGGCGTAGCAGTCGCCGCGACGGCGGAAGAAGCCTATCGCAAGGCCTTCAAGACCGACCCGACCTCGGCCTTCGGCGGCATCATCGCCGTGAATGTCGCCATCGACCAGAGTGCCGCCGAGGCGATTTCCAGTCAGTTCGCCGAAGTCATCATCACGCCCGAGATCACCGCCGAGGCGCGCGCCGTTTTCGCCGCCAAGCAGAACCTGCGGGTGCTGCTGGTGCCCCTGCCGCACCAGACAGGCAAGCTCGCCGCGCCGTTCGACTTCAAGCGTGTCGGCGGCGGCTTGCTGGTGCAGACTGCCGACATCGCGCGCATCAATCAGGCCGACCTCAAGCTGGTAACCAAACGCGCACCGAACGAGCAGGAGATGCGCGACCTGCTGTTCGCCTGGCGTATCGCCAAGTACGTCAAGTCCAATGCCATCGTCTATTGCAAGGACGGCATGACGGTGGGCGTCGGCGCCGGCCAGATGAGCCGCGTCGATTCGGCGCGCATCGCCGCGATCAAGGCCGAAAACAACGGCCTCAGCGTGGCCGGCTCGGTGGCCGCTTCGGATGCCTTCTTCCCCTTCCGTGATGGCCTCGACGTGCTCGCCAAAGCCGGCGCCACGGCTGTGATCCAGCCGGGTGGCTCGGTCCGCGATGCGGAAGTCATCGCCGCCGCGGACGAACACGGGATCGCGATGGTATTCACCGGTTTCAGGCATTTCAGGCATTAAGCCGCTTGCGATGAAAATACTCGTCATCGGTTCCGGCGGGCGCGAACATGCCCTGGCCTGGCGCCTAGCCCAGGCACCCCGGGTGCAGAAAGTCATGGTAGCGCCGGGCAACGCCGGCACGGCGCTGGAGGACGGCGTCGAAAATTTGCCGTTGACCGCCATTCCCGACCTGGTCGCCTACGCGCAGGCGGAAAAGATCTACGCCACAGTCGTCGGTCCCGAGGCACCGTTGGCGGCCGGCGTGGTCGACGCATTTCGCGCCGCAGGCCTGAGGATCTTCGGCCCGACCCGCGCGGCCGCGCAACTGGAAAGCTCCAAGGATTTCGCCAAGCGCTTCATGGCCCGCCACGGCATCCCGACGGCGAAATTCTCCACATTTTCGGACGCCGCCCAGGCTCACGCCTATGTGAATGGCGAAGGCGCGCCCATCGTCATCAAGGCCGACGGCCTGGCCGCGGGCAAGGGCGTGGTGGTGGCGATGACGCTGGCCGAAGCGCACGCCGCCATCGACCAGATGCTGCTCGACAACAAGCTCGGCGATGCGGGGGCACGCGTCGTCATCGAGGAATTCCTCGACGGCGAGGAGGCCAGCTTCATCGTCATGGCCGATGGGGTGCACGCTTTGCCGCTGGCCACCAGCCAGGACCACAAGCGCCTCCAGGACGGCGACCGCGGCCCCAACACCGGCGGGATGGGCGCCTACTCCCCGGCGCCGGTGGTGACGCCGAAGATTCACGCCAGCGTCATGCGCGAAGTGATCATGCCGACCCTCATGGGCATGGCCAAGGATGGCATCACCTACACCGGCTTCCTCTATGCCGGCCTGATGATCCTCGCCGACGGCTCGGTCAAGGTGGTGGAATTCAACTGCCGCCTGGGCGACCCGGAGACCCAGCCGATCCTGATGCGCCTGAAGAGCAACCTGCTGGAACTGGTCGATGCCGGCATCGACGGCCGTCTCGACAGCATCGAAGCCGACTGGGACAGGCGCGTGGCGCTGGGCGTGGTCATGGCTGCCGCAGGATACCCAGACGCGCCGCGCAAGGGCGACATCCTGCAAGGTCTGCCCAAAGCCACCGAAGACAGCCATGTCTTTCATGCCGGAACCGCGCAACAGGACGGAGATGTGGTGGTCAGCGGCGGACGCGTGCTCTGCGTCACGGCCCTGGGCGACAACGTCCGCGCAGCGCAGAAACGCGCCTACGAAGTCGCCGAGCCTATCCGCTTCGACGGCATGCAGATGCGCCGCGACATCGGCTATCGCGCCATCGTCCAGCGCTGAACATAACTCGCATGGTCGCCAAGCCCGCCCCTGTGCCATGAAATCGTTCAAAAACAGGAGCTACGCCCCCACCCCCAACCCCCGCCCAGGCGGGGGCTACAAATTGCTCGCTGCGCTCGTGGGTTACTGGGCGCTTCGTAGCCGTATTTCACGCTAATCCTCCGGAGCGACGGCGATGCCGCAATATTCCTTTCGCATTCTCAACGTCTTCGCCGAAACGCCGCTCGGTGGCAACCCGCTGGCGGTGTTCGAAGATGCTGACGGCATGGACGACGCGACCATGCAGGCGCTGGCCTTGCAGTTCAACCTCTCCGAAACCACTTTCATCCTGCCGTCCGCGACAGCCACGGCGCGAGTGCGCATATTCACGCCGACCTTCGAGATGCCCTTCGCCGGCCACCCCACCCTGGGGACCGCCCCGGTCGTGCACAGCCTCCAGAACTGCGCCGAACACCTCACCCCGGAGATGCCGGCCGGCCGCATCCCGGTCAGCTTGACGGATGACGTCTGGACCCTGACCGCAGGCCGCCCCAGCACCCGCGCACCGCAATCCTCGCGCGCCGAACTGGCGCAGGCGCTCGGCCTCGACGAAGACGACATCGGGGAAGCGCCGCTGTGGGTCGACACCGGCAGCGATCAACTGGTCATCCCGCTCACCTCGCCAGAGGCCGTGCGCCGCTGCCTGCCGGATGCCGGCCTGATGCAACGCTACTGCAACAACGGCAAGCGCGTCCTCGCCTATGTCTGGGCCAGCAGCGGCGCGCAAGTGGCGCAAGTGCGCTTCTTTTTCGACAAGCATGGCAGCGTCGTCGAAGATCCCGGCACCGGTTCGGCCTGCGCCAATCTCGGCGGCTATCTGCTGGCCACCGGCCGCCAAGGTCCGCTGGCATGGACCTTGTGCCAGGGCGACCAGGTCGGACGCCTCTGCGTCCTAAAGCTGACGCTCGGCCCTGACAATACCATCCAGGTCGGGGGCCGGGTCGTCGAACTCGGCCGCGGCCAGATCAACCTGCCTCAGTGATCTCGACGTCCGCCATGGACACCGGCCCCGTCAAGGAATACCTGACCGGACTACAGAACCGCATCGTCGCGGCGCTGGAAGACGTCGACGGCCAACCATTTCGGCGCGATGCCTGGGACAGGCCGCAAGGCGGCGGCGGAATTTCCCGTCTGATCGAGGAAGGCAAGGTCTTTGAGCGCGGCGGCGTCAATCTTTCCCACGTCATCGCCTATTGCCCGACCAGCCACATGAACGTGCGTTGCTTTGTCGCCACCAAGCCCGGCGAGAATCCAGTGTGGTGGTTCGGCGGCGGCATGGACCTGACGCCCTATTACGGCTTCGCGGAGGATGCTCGCCACTTCCACGCCACCTGCAAAAGTGCGCTGAAGCCGTTCGGCGCCGACCTGCATGGCCGCTACAAGGCGTGGTGCGACCGCTATTTCTTCCTCAAGCACCGCAACGAACCACGCGGCATCGGCGGGATTTTCTACGACGACTTGAACGACGATGGCGAAGGCGGCTTCGAGCGCTGCTTCGCCTTGACCCGGAGCGTCGGCGATAGTTTCCTGCCCGCCTACCTACCACTGCTGGAACGCCGCAAGGACATGACCTACGGCGAGCGCGAGCGCGACTTCCAAGCCTACCGGCGCGGCCGCTACGTCGAATTCAATCTGGTGTGGGATCGCGGCACGCTGTTCGGCCTGCAATCGGGCGGCCGCACCGAATCGATCCTGATGTCCCTGCCGCCGCTGGTGAAATGGCGTTACGACTGGCACCCCGAGCCGGGCAGCGAGGAAGAAAAGCTCTACTCGGAATTTCTCGTGCCGCGCGATTGGGTCTGAACCCCCGTCATCGTGGCAGCAACAATTTCCACCGCCCGTACACGAGCCTACTTCGCGCTGGCGGGATCACTGGCAATACACGCGATGTTGATGGCCAGCATTGAATTGCGCCTCGTTCCTGCGGTCTTCGATGCGGAAAAACCAGCGCCGCCGCTCGCCGTAGCGTTCGTTCGACCCAAGCCATCCGCCGAGGAACTCGCGGCAACGCGCCGTCCCGAAAAGGGCGCATCGCCGGTCGCACCGCACGCCGCGTTATTGTCGACGCAACCACAACCGTCAGACCTAACTGACGTAAATTCACTCGCCCCGCCGCCGACAACCGGTTCACTACAATTCGATCTTGATGCCCTGCGGCAACAGGCCCGCGACCTGGAACGGCGCGGACGCAAGGCTCCGCTCGTCGCCCCGCGGAATCTCGGCCAGAGTCTGCCTACTCCCATCCTGGAAAGTGACACGCCTCTCACCAGGCCGATCGCCCAAGCCAAGCGACCCGCCTGCGGAACCAAGTATGCCGGTGCAGGACTGTTCGCCATCCCTTTGCTGCTATACGACACGGCGACGGATAAGGGTTGCCAATGGTGAACTGATTTTTCCGAATAAATCGACTCGGCGGCGGAAAAACTCTTCAGTAGTACGGGCAACGCGACGCGGTTCCATCCGGCTCAAAGAGCCGCCCTTTGCGACTGTCCGACTAAGAAGCATAATGGGTACGCTCATCAGGGGAGGGAGAATGAACAGTCGCCGCAGATTACTCTTCGCGCTTGGCGCGGGCGCGCTCGCCGTTCCACTCCTGACTTTCGCCCAGAAGCAGGGCAAGGTCTGGCGCATCGTCTTCCTGACGCCCAACAGGCCCGAATCGAATCCCGGCGAAGGCGACGCTTACAGCGCGGCGTTTCTGCGTGAAATGCAGGCCGCCGGCCATACCTTCGGAGTGGACTATGTCGTCGAGCTAAGCTCGGCCAACGGTGACTACCAGCGCCTGCCGGCGCTGGCTAAGGAAATGGTGCGGCAGAACGCGGACATCATCCTCCCGGTGTCTCCGATCGCCGTGAGCGCCGCGCACCAGGCGAGCAAAACCGTGCCCATCGTCTGCATCGGCGCACACGATCCGGTGGGCCTGGGATTGGCGACCAGCCTGGCCCGTCCCGGCGGCAATCTCACCGGCCTGGCAACCTTCTACGCGAACATTATTCCCAAGCATCTGGAGCTGCTGAAGTCGATTGCGCCCAAGGCCTCGCGCGTCGCAATCCTCGCCAACGCCAAGGCGATGGTGGAGGATACGACCGTCGAAAAGGCAATCCGCGAGGCGGCGCAATCGCTGGGAATACGTTTACAGATCGTGAATATAGACTCGGCGGAACAACTCCCGCGTGCATTCGCGGCCATGGTCCGTGAACGCGCCGGCGGATTCATTACGATCGCCGATGTGATGTTCAACCGGGAGCGGCGGCAGATCGCTGAACTGGCATTGAAGCACCGCCTGCCGTCGATCTTCGCCGACCGCGAGAGCGCGCAAGCCGGCGGACTGTTGAGCTACGGCGAGGATTTCGTCGAAATATTCGCGCGGGCGGCAAAGTATGTGAGCAAGATCATGGGGGGCGCGAAGCCAGGCGAACTACCGATCGAGCAGCCGACAAAATTTCACTTGGCGATCAACCGCAAGACCGCCAAGGCGCTCAAGCTGGCTATCCCGCAGGAACTGCTACTGCGCGCCGATGAGGTGATCGGATGATCCGCCGCTGGCGCCTGTTTCCCAAGTATGCGACCCTCATCATCGCGCTGGTCGCCGGCTTGCTGCTGGTCAGCGGAGCGATCAGCATTTACTTTTCCTACCGGGAGACCCAGGAGCACCTGTTGGCGGTGCAGATCGAAAAGGCACAACACGCGGCGACCCGCATCGAACAATACATACTCGACATTGAACATCAGCTCGGCTGGACGGCGCTGCCCGGCATGGACGATGGCAAGGACCAGATCGAGCAACGGCGCATCGAATACCTGAAACTGTTGCGCCAGGTACCGGCGATCACCGAAGTTGCCTGGATAGACGGCAACGGACATGAGCAGTTGCGGGTATCTCGCCTCGCCATGGACAAGCTGCACAGCGGTATCGACTTTTCGCAGGATGCAAATTTCCTCGGGGCTGGCGCGGGCAAGACGCATTATGGCGCCGTGTATTTTCGCAAAGGCACGGAACCCTACATGACCATCGCGCGGCAGGCGCGTGGCGGCGGCGTCACCGTCGTGGAGGTGAATCTCAAATTCGTCTGGGAAGTGGTGTCGCAGATCAAGATCGGCAAAGCCGGTCTGGCCTATGTGATCGACGCCGGTGGCACCCTGATTGCTCACCCGGATATCAGTCTGGTGCTGAAAAACTCCAAGCTCTTGGCACTGCCGCAAGTCGCGACGATGAACACCGACCAGGCCTCATCGCTCGGACGCGACCTGAACGGCCAGGAGGTGTTCTCGGCGCATGCGCGCATCCCGACGCTCAAGTGGACGGTGTTTGTCGAGGCACCGCGCAGCGAGACCTTCGAAGCGCTCTACGCCTCGATCCTGCGCGCCGCCCTGTTGCTGGTCGCCGGCCTCCTGGTCTCGGTGATCGCCAGCTTCTTCCTGGCCCGCGCCCTGGTGCGGCCGTTGCGCGCCTTGCAAGACGGGGCCGCGCATATCGGCGCGGGCCAGCTCGACCGGCGCATCGAAGTCAAGACCGGCGACGAACTGGAAAGCCTGGCCGAGCAGTTCAACAAGATGGGCACCGATCTGAATGAGTCCTACTGCGGCCTGGAGCGCAAGGTGGAGGAGCGTACAAAGGCTCTCACCGACGCGCTCGAACAGCAAACAGCCACAGCCGAGATTCTCAAGGTCATCAGCGAATCGCCGACTGATGTGCAACCAACTTTCGACGCCATCGTACTAAGCTGCCAGCGGCTGTTCGCGGGCCGCTTCGTGGCGTTGGGACTGCCGAAAGGATCCATGCTTGAGGTCGCGGCCATGGCCGACGCAAACGGTACGGTGCGTCCCGAAGAGCGTGTTGCACCATGGCCGCTCGACCACGACAGCGCCGCTGGCGCATGCATCCTTGACTCCCGGCTGATTGCGATCGCCGATTGCGACGCCGCAAGCTGCTCGGTCTACCCGCGCATGCGCCAACTGGCGGTGGCGCTTGGCTATCGTTCCGGGCTTTTCATACCCCTGCTGCGCGAAGGCAAGGCGATCGGTTCCCTGATCATTTTGCGCGCCGAGGATGGCGACTTCGATGGCAAGGAAATTAAATTGGCCCAGACCTTCGCCGACCAAGCGGTGATCGCCATAGAGAATGTGCGCCTGTTCCGCGAAATCGAGGAGAAGAACCGCCAACTCGAGCTCGCCGACCAGCACAAGAGCGACTTCCTGGCCAACATGAGCCATGAAATCCGCACGCCGATGAACGCCATCATCGGCATGAGTCACCTGGCGCTGAAGACCGATCTCGATGCGCGCCAGCGCGACTATCTGCAAAAGATCCAGCAGTCGGGCCAACACTTGCTCGGCATCATCAACGACGTGCTGGACTTCTCCAAGATCGAAGCCGGCATGCTGAGGGTCGAGAAGGCGGAGTTCGCTCTCGAAGGATTGCTCGACAACGTCGCCAACCTGATCGCCGAGAAAGCTGCACAACGCGGCCTGGAGCTGGTTTTCGACGTCGCGCGCGACGTGCCCGCCATGCTGCTGGGAGACACATTGCGCCTGAGCCAGATCCTGATCAATTACGCCAACAATGCGGTCAAGTTCACCGAGGCCGGCGAGATCGACGTGATCGTCCGGGTGCGCGAGAAAAGCGAATCCGATGTGTTGCTGTATTTTGCGGTCAGGGATACAGGGATCGGCCTCAACGAGGAACAGATCGGCCGGCTGTTCCAGAGCTTTCAGCAGGGCGATGCCTCGACCACCCGCAAATACGGCGGCACCGGGCTCGGCCTGGCGATCGCCAAGCGGCTCTCCGAACTGATGGGCGGCTCGGTCGGCGTGGACAGCATCGTCGGCCAGGGTTCGACCTTCTGGTTCACCGCCAGGCTCGGCTTGGGCGCAGAGCGGCCCAAGACCTTGCTGGCGCGCCCCGATTTGCGCGGGCGCCGGGTACTGGTAGTGGATGACAATCAAAACGCCCGCGCCGTCCTCTCCGAGGCACTCGCGGGCATGAGCTTCGCGGTGAGCGATGTAGCGTCCGGTCTGGCTGCCATCGAGGCGGCCCGTGCCGCCGATGCCGCGGGAATACCTTTGGATGTGATCCTGCTGGACTGGCAAATGCCCGGCATGAACGGCATCGAGACCGCCCGGCAGATCAATGCCCTGGCGCTTTCCCCCCCGCCGCACCTGGCCATGGTTACGGCTTACGGGCGCGAAGAGGTGCTGGCCGATGCCCGCGCGGCAGGGCTGGAGGAGATCTTGATCAAGCCGGTGAGTCCCTCCTTGCTGTTCGACACCATGATCCGGCTGGTCGCCGGCACTCCGCAGCAAGCACCGGTATTCGTACCGGCGGCCTCCACATCGCTCGAGGCGATGGCGGCGATACACGGCGCGCGGGTACTGCTCGCCGAAGACAATGCGCTCAACCAGCAGGTTGCCACGGAACTGCTGAGCGACGCAGGACTGGTGGTGGAAGTGGCCGGCGACGGCCAAATCGCTGTCGACATGGCGCAAGCGGCAAGCTATGACATCATCCTGATGGACATGCAAATGCCGGTGCTCGACGGCCTTGATGCGACCCGTATCATCCGCGCCCAGCCGGACGGCAAGAACATTCCCATCGTCGCCATGACCGCCAATGCCATGCAGGCCGACCGCACACGTTGCATGGAGGCGGGCATGGTGGATTTCATCACCAAGCCGATCGAACCGGACGAGCTGTTCCGCACCTTGCTGCGCTGGATCAAGCCGACCGGCGCAATTCCCGCACCCAAGGCGGCGGACATCCGCCAGGACACCGACGGACTACCGCCCCGGATTCCAGGCCTCGACATGGAGGCCGGCCTGCGCCGGGTGCTCGGCAAGCGACCGCGCTACACGGCCATGCTGCGCGGCTTTGTGGCCAACCAGGCACAGGCAGCCCGGGAGATTCGGGCGGCTCTGGCACAACACGATCGCGCTACTGCGGAGCGCTTGGCCCATACGCTCAAAGGCCTGGCGGGCAACATCGGCGCGACCGGCTTGCAGCAAAAAGCGGGCGGACTGGAGACGCTGCTGCGGGACGGCGCGCCTGCGCCGCAAAGCACCGAGGCGCTCGACACGCTACAGACCGCTCTGGACGAACAAGTCGCCGCGATCGTCGCGGCCTTGCCGGCGACGACCGAAGCGAAGACAGCTCAGTTCGATCCGGCCCTGCGCGACAGCATGTTGGCACAATTGGACAAGCTCCTGCGCAATGACGACCCGAAGGCGGAGAAGCTGCTTGTCGAACACACCGACCTATTGTCCGCGGCGCTGCCCGAACATTTCCGCCGGCTGAACGAGGCGATCCGCCAATTCGACTTTGAAACCGCCCTGGCCGTCTTGAACGAAGCGACAGAGAAAGGGAGCACGCCATGAGCGACAGCCAGGACAAGGACCGCAGACCGACCGTGCTGGTGGTCGACGACACGCCGCAAAATTTGTCGCTGATGAGCGACCTCCTGGAAAACGACTACCAGGTGAAGGTTGCCACGGGCGGCGCCCGCGCCCTGAAGATCGTGCGCTCGAACGCGCCGCCGGATCTGATCCTGCTCGACATCATGATGCCCGACATGGACGGTTACGAAGTCTGCCGCCAGCTCAAAGCCGATCCGGTGACGGCACTGATCCCGGTGATCTTTCTCACAGCGAAAACCGAAACGCAGGACGAAGAGCTGGGCTTGAGCCTGGGCGCGGTCGATTACATCACCAAGCCGATCAGCCCGCCGATCGTCATGGCGCGCGTGAAGACCCATCTCATGCTGAAGGCGTCGGCGGATTTCCTGCGCGACAAGAACGCCTTCCTGGAACAGGAGGTGGCCCGCCGCACCCTCGAAATCAGGGACATCCAGGATGTCACCATCCTGACCATGGCCTCACTGGCGGAAACCCGCGATAACGAGACCGGTAACCACATCCTGCGCACCCAGTACTATGTCAGGGCGTTGGCGATCCATCTGCGAAATCACCCGAGATTTTCGACTTATCTCAGCGACGCGATGATAGCCCTCCTGTTCAAGTCGGCGCCCTTGCACGACATCGGCAAGGTCGGCATTCCCGATCGCATCCTGCTGAAACCCGGCAAGCTGGAAGCCGATGAATTCGAAATCATGAAGACCCACACCACCCAGGGGCGCGATGCGATTGAAAGCGCGGAACAGCGCCTCGGTAAGAACGTACCCTTCCTGCTCTGCGCCAAGGAAATCGCCTATTCGCACCAGGAAAAATGGGACGGCAGCGGCTATCCGCAGGCACTGATCGGCGATGCGATTCCGATATCGGCGCGCCTGATGGCGGTCGCCGATGTCTACGACGCCCTCATCAGCCGCAGAGTCTACAAGCCACCATTCCCCCACGAGAAGGCCGTCGCCATCGTGATCGAAGGCCGTGACCGGCATTTCGATCCGGACATCGTCGACGCCTTCGTGGCTATCCAGGACGACTGCAAAACCATCGCCGAGCGCTATGCGAATAACGAGGGTGGCGAAATCGAAGTCGAATGAACAGATCGGCTGCCAAATGGCGATTCTGCTTCCTGGCAGCGGCCGCTGGCAGCCACCGAAAAGTTCGTGTGTCGCGGTCAGACGGTTCAACCTAAAGATATGGATCCGCAGCCGGGGCAAAGGGAGGGGGTATAGTAGCGCAAGTGCGTTTAACAACATTCAAGGAGAAGTCCGTGACCAGCCTGCTCCGCCGTGTTCGTGCGTTGCCCATTTTCCTGTTGCTCCTATTGACCGGCTGCGCCGGCTTCCGGCCCGCTGTAGAACATTCCCTCCCTATCGTGTTCGTGCACGGCAATGGAGACACCGCTGCGCTGTGGGAGACGACGATCTGGCGTTTCGAGTCTAACGGTTACGACCGAAACCTGTTGTATGCCATCGATTTCCCGAATCCGCTGGCGCGCGATGTTGACGCCAAGCCTCAACCGCTGCGCTCGTCCACGGCGGACCAGATGGCCGAACTCACACAGAAAATCGCCGAGGTGCGTCGCCTCACCGGACGCGACAAGGTTATCCTGATCGGCCAATCGCGCGGCGGCAATTCCATCCGCAATTACCTCAAGAACGGCGACGGTGCGGCCCATGTGTCGCAGGCCATTCTGGCCGGCACGCCCAACCACGGCGTGTTCGACTGGGAGGAGACGCGCGGCGCCGAGTTCAACGGTAAGGGATCATTCCTGACCCAGCTCAACGCGGGCTCCGATGAGGTGGTCGCGGGGGTGCGCTTCATGACCATACGCAGCGACAACAATGACAAGTACGCACAGCCCGACGGGAAGTTTCTCGGCAAACCGGGCCGGCCCACGGGTGTCGGTTACGCTGGTCCCGAACTGAAGGGAGCGGAAAACGTGGTAATCCCGAGGATCGACCACCGCGAGACCGGCTTCAGTCCGGTCGCTTTCGCCCAGATGTATCGCTTCATCACCGGCCACCTCCCTACACGCCAGGACATCGCACCCGAACTTGAGGTAATGCTGAACGGCAAGGTCAACGATATGCCGGGCGGCGTACCCACGAATCAACCGGTGGCCGGGGCCAATGTCCAGATTTACCAAGTCTCGGCGACGACGGGTGCGCGTGAAGGGGCTGCGCTACACACTCGAATCACCGGCAGCGATGGCCTATGGGGACCATTCCGCGCGAAGCCGGACGCGTACTACGAATTCGTGATTCAAGTACCGGGGCACGCCATCACTCACATCTACCGCTCTCCATTTCCGCGATCCAGCGATGTTGTGCACTTGCGGCCGGCGGACTTTGCCAAGAGCGACGCAAGCGCCGGCAGCGTGATCACGATGACCCGGCCACGCGGTTACTTCGGCCATGGCCGCGACACCTTCCTGCTCGACGGCAAGGTGCCGCCCGGCATCAACGAAGGCGTACCCGGCACTGCAGCCGGTAAACTTATGCTAGCGGCGGAACCGCCGCGACCTGTCCTTGCGCGCTTCAACGACGAAACCATCGCCGTTCAGACCTGGCCTGCAAAAGACAACCACATCGTAGTCGCCGAGTTCCACTACTGACGAGGTAGAGATACCCGAATAGGCGGTGCTACATCGACGCTGCCGCGCGGTAATGCCGATTGGCGTCATCGACCCGGTCGAGGCGGTCGAACATCTCTCCCAGTTCCAGATGCGCCAGGCGGGTCGGCTCTATCGAGAGTGAGGCTTCCAGGTAGCTCTGCGCCTTGCCCCACAATTGCTGCTGCCGGCACAGGCGGCCGAGCGCCAGCAACAGTTGCGCATCGCGCGGCTGCTGCTTGAGCCAGTCCTCGGCCTGGGCGATGCGGCCGAGCACGTCGCCTTTGCGGCATTCGGCATACACCGCCAGCAGCGACGAATCCCATTCCTCTTCCAGGGCGTCTTCGATGATGCGTTGCGCATTCAGGCAATCTTCGGCCGCAATCAGCAGGCGCGCCGCCTCGGCGACCAGGCGCGGCGCATGGCGTTCCGCGGCCGGAATCTCGCCCCAGTAGGCGACCATCGCCCCGGCATCGAGACTCAGCGAACGCAGGATCTCCTGGTAGGCGCGCATCCTCAGCGGTGCGGCCTGCTCGGCGCTCAGGCCGCGATGCTTCTCCAACTGGCGCACCAGGCGCAACACTTCGCGCCAGTCGCCCAGCGCGCGCTGGGCACGCAATGCCAGCCGCAGTGCGGCGATGTGGCGCTGTCCGCCGGCGGCCAGCACGTCCAGCGCACCGAGAGCGTCGGCGTAGCGATGCGCGTCGAGATTGAGTTCGGCATCGGTCATCAGGCGCGCGTTGCGGGTCGTGCCGTCATCCAGTTCATATTGGGCGGCCCGGCGCAGCCATTCGCTTTCGCGCTCCGAATCGCGTAGCGCGTGTGCGGCGCGGGCCGCCACCAAGGCCGACAAGGCGGGCGCATAGCCGGCGCCATGGGCGCTGGCGGCGCTCTTCAGCGCGTGGCCGTAGCGGCCTTCGAAACTGAAGCGCACGGCGTCGCCCAAGGCCCGTTCGGCTTGTCCGCGTCGCCGCCGGGCGCGGTACTCACGCACCGCTTGCGGCAAACCCAGGGTGTGCGAAACCACGCGAACGAACAGGTAGAGAAGCGTGAATCCAGCCAATTGCAGCAGGATCAACAGGTTCAGCGAGAGTTCGACACGCCACGGTGGCAACACCAGCAGCACATAGCCGTCGTTGTAGCGCGCCGCCAGCGCAAGGCCCACGGCCAGCGCAGCCAGCGTCAACAACCAGAGCAGGGCGCGCATCAGCGCGAGGCTCCTCCGGCAGTGCCCGGCGGGATCGATGCGCCACCGGCTTTCGGACGCGCGCTGGCTGCGGGGGTGTCCCGATCCAGCCCGACCTTGAAGTTTCGGATGCTGCCCAGCGTCTCGTTGAGATTCGGCAGTTCCAGGCTCAGCTCGGCGGCGGAGAGGCTCTTCAGCAAGGCGAGGGCGTTGCTCACCGGCTTCTCGCGGCTATCGAAATAGCGTTCGAGCAGTTCGCGCGCGTGGCGCAAATCCTCGCGATACATGCGGCCGTCGCGTTGCAGCAAGGCTAGGCGGGCGTCGATCAGGCGCAGTTTGAGGTTCTCGCGCAGAAAGAATACCTGGGTTGGGGCAAGCAGGGCCGGCTCGGGATGGTCGACGCGCTCGACGCGGATCAACTGCTTCATTTCTGCCCACAGGTCGCGGCCCAGTTTCTCCACGACCCCCATCTCGTTCTGCACGGGTTTGGCATTGCCGCCGGCCTTGGGCTTGGCCACGGGCTCCACCAGGGCGCGCTGTTCGTAGGCCAGCGGCAGGTTATCCACTGCGCCGATCACGCTTTCCAGTTTCAGCGCGATGCCCGGCACGTCGGCCAAGGGCAAGGCCTTGAGCCGGTCGATGTCGCGATTGATCAACTTGCGCAGCGGCAGCAGGCGCGCCTGGCCGGTGCGCGCCAGGCGCGCGTCGATGCCTTGCAGGGTGATCAGCACCGCCTCGACGTTGCCGGTCAATTGCAATTGCTGCGCGGCAATCGCCACCGCCTGGTCGACTTCCGCCAGGACACGTTCGTCTCGGCTCCTCGACAATTCCTGGTACATGCTTTCGAGCGCCAGTTGCTGGCTCTGCGTCTCGGCCTGCTTGGCTTCCAGCACTCCTGTCTTGGCGGTGAGGCCTTGCAACAGCTCCTGGTTCTGCCGGGCCAGGGTGCGGCTTTCCTTCGCCATCGCGTCGCCCTCGGCCAGCCGTTTCGCCAGCTCCTGCTGCAAGTCGGCAAGCCGCGTGCGCGTCTCTAGCCACTGCCAACCGAGCAGCAGCAAGGCCAGAGTGGCCAGCAGCACCGCCGGGCGTTGCAGCGCCGCCAGCAAGCGTCTCCAGGCCGGCGGCGGCGGTTCGGAAATCAGCAGGGCGGGTTGTTCAGCTTCCATTTCAGCTTCCATGATGGGCCGATGTGCCTTGGGCGTCTTCTTCGGGACGCTCCGCCGGATCCCCGGCGAGCGAAGAAAAGTAAGCTGCCAGTCCGGCCAGCAACCCCTCGTCTCCCGGCGCCGTCGGCACGACTTGGCGCAAACCCTGGGAGCGCGCTTCGGAGACGATGCGCGCATGCGGCGCGAACAGCGGCGTAGTCTTCAGCAAATCCCGGCCAGAATTTCCCAGCATCTCGGCCAGATTGCGCAGGCCTTCGCTGCTGGTGACGACGATGGCGTCAAGTTGATGGGACTCCCAGAGCTGCAGCAAGGGTGCGATATCAAGATCAGGTTTGCCGCGCCGGTAGCAGGTGACATATTCGACGCGGGCGCCGCGCTGGGTCAGCGTATCGCCCAGCAGGTCGCGGCCGCTGTCGCCGCGAAACACCACGACGCGCTTGCCGGCCATCTCCCGCAAATCGGGCAGCTCCAGCAGAGCTTCGGAATCGAAACGCAGGCGCGGCGCGATGACCTCGGTCAGGCCGAAACGCGCCAGTTCCCGTTCGCTGGTCAGGCCCATTGCCGCCACGCGCAGCCGGGCAGGCCAGCAGCGCTGCCGGGCAATGATGGCGAGCGCCTTGTTAACCGCGTTGGGACTGACGAACACGGCGAGGTCGAATTCATCCAGTCTCGCGGCGATATCCAGCAGTGGCTGGGGATCCTCGATGTCGTGTATCGCCAGCACCGGAAACAGCACCGCGATCCCTCCCGCGGCCGTGACTTGCGCGGCGAGGTAGCCGGCTTGATCGGCAGGACGAGTAACGACAACATGCCGACCGGCCAGGGATAAGGTCCCACGCTCAGGGATGGCCATGCCGATCAACCCAACGAGGCGAGAATTTCGACGGCACCCTGGGCGCGTAATTGGGCTGCAAGTTCGAGACCCAGGGCTTCGGGATCGGCGGCGGCGCCCACCAACTCCGCGCGGGCAAAACGTTTGCCGTCGGGCGTGGCGACGAACCCGCGCAGCCGCATCCGCGCAGCATCCTGCATCACCGCATAGGCGCCCAAAGGCACTTCGCAACTACCGGCCAGCGCCCGCGAGACGGCGCGCTCGGCGCGCACGCAGGCGGCCGTGGCGGGATCGTTCAGGGGCGCCAGCCAGGCGGCGACCTCGGGGCGCGAGGAAAGAGCCTCGATGCCCAGCGCGCCCTGCCCTGCGGCGGGCAGCGACAACTCCGCCGGCAGTACCGCGCGGATCCGCTCGCCGAGGCCGAGGCGGGTCAGGCCCGCCGCCGCCAGGATGATTGCGTCATATTCGCCGCTGTCGAGCTTGCGCAGCCGCGTATCTAGGTTGCCGCGCAGGCTGGTGACGGCCAGGTAGGGAAAGTTCGCATGCAGTTGCGCCTCGCGGCGCAGGCTGGAAGTGCCGACCACCGCGCCCGGCGGCATGTCGGCTAGATTCGCATACTTGGACGAGACGAAGGCGTCGAGCGGCACTTCGCGGGGGCCGATGGCGACCAGGGCGAATTCAGCTTCCAGTTGCATCGGCACATCCTTCATCGAATGCACGGCGATGTCGGCGCTGCCGTCGAGCAGGGCGGTTTCGAGTTCCTTGACGAACAGCCCCTTGCCGCCGACCTTGGCGAGCGGGCGGTCGAGGATCTGGTCGCCGCGCGTGGTCATACCGCGCAGTTCCACCCGGCTGGCTGGGTATAATCCTTGCAACAGGCTCTGCACATGCTCGGCCTGCCACAAGGCAAGGCGCGATTCGCGCGTGGCGATGACGATACGTTCCGGATTACTTATGCTCACAGATTCTCAGACCGAAAGGGAACTCTTGACGCCACAAATGCGTAGCGCATACAAAGCGTGTACACGCAAACCACGCCAACGGCTGTGGATTCTAGCATGCCTGCCTGTCCGGTCGTTCGTTCAGCCGGCCCTGGCGGAGCCACCCGCGTTGGCTTGCCGACCATTGCGTTCGATCCGCGGCATGACGAAATGCCATTCCCAACTCTTGCCCGAAAGTCAGCCATGAATCCCCGCCCCAGCGACGCCGAGAGCCTCGACAAGGACCAACCCCTGCGCGACGACATCCGCCTGCTCGGACGCATCCTCGGCGACACCTTGCGCGACCAGGAAGGCGAAGCCGTTTTCGAGACCATCGAGCGGGTGCGCCAACTGGCGATACGCTTTCATCGCGACGACGACCATGCGGCGCGGCACGAACTGGCGGACATGCTCGACGCCCTGGACCGCGACCAGGTCAACCAGGTGGCGCGGGCCTTCAGCTATTTCTCCCATCTCGCCAATATCGCCGAGGATCAGCATCACATCCGCCGCGCCAGGGCTCACGCATGCGCCGGCTCTCCGGCGCGCGAGGGCAGCCTGCCACACGCCCTTACCCGCGTGCTGGCCGCTGGCATCGGCGCACAAGGTCTCGATGAATTCTTCGCCCATGCGCGTATCAGTCCGGTGCTGACCGCCCATCCGACCGAAGTCCAGCGCAAGAGCATACTCGACGCGCAATGGAAGATCGCCCGCCTGCTCGACGAGCGCGACCGCACCGTGCTGACGCCGGAAGAGCGCGCCGCCCACGACGAAGCCTTGCGCCGCACCGTGCAGTCGCTATGGCAGACGCGCATGCTGCGGCGGGCCAAGCTGTCGGTGATGGACGAAGTGAACAACGCGCTGAGCTATTACGACACCACGTTCCTGCGCGAACTGCCGAGGCTCTATGGCGCGCTGGAGGATCATTTGGCGGCTAACGTGCCGGCGGCCCGGGTCCTGGATCGGCGGCGACCGCGACGGCAATCCCTTCGTCACCGCGACGGTGCTGACTGCCGCGATGCGTGCCCAGAGCAGGCGCGCGCTGACTTATTTCCTGGAGCAGTTGCATGTGCTCGGCGCCGACCTGTCTGCGACGACGCTGCTGGTCGAGGTTTCCGATGAATTGAAGGCACTCGCCGAGCGATCGCCGGACCACAATCCGCACCGCGACGACGAACCCTACCGACGCGCCATCGCCGGCCTGTATGCCCGCCTCGCCACCACTGCGCAGCGGTTGGACGACCTGGAAGCGCCACGCCACGCCGTGGGAGCGGCCGAAGCCTATGCCAGCGCCGGCGAATTCACCGCCGAGCTGGATGTGCTGCACCGCTCGCTGCTCGCCCACCGTTCGACCTTGCTGGCACGCGGCAGATTGCGCCGCCTGCGCCGCGCCGTGTCGATCTTCGGCTTCCACCTGGCGCCGCTCGACCTCCGCCAGAATTCCGACGTGCATGCCCGCAGCGTGGCGGAACTGCTGTCGGTATCGCGCCCAGGCACGGATTACCTGGCCCTGGCCGAGGAGCAACGCATCGCCCTGCTGCTCGAAGAACTGGCGACGCCGCGCCTTTTGGCCTCGCCCTTCGTCCGCTATTCCGACGAAACCGCCGGCGAGCTGGAGATCTT
>JAPLQT010000002.1:22385-24532 GCA_026399515.1 Pseudomonadota bacterium
TCTGCCGGGCCGCGCGCGCCATCCATGAGCGCTACGGCCGGGCCGCCATCGAGAATGTCGTCATCTCCAAGACCGATGCCGCCTCCGACCTGCTCGAAGTCGCGCTGCTGCTCAAGGAAGCCGGCATGTTGCGGCCGGCCGAAGGGGCGCTGGATGTGAATATCGTGCCGCTGTTCGAGACCATCGGCGACCTGGAACGTTGCGGCACCATCATCGACCGCCTGCTCGCCCTGCCCCTCTACCGGCGCTTGCTCGAATCGCGCGCGGCCGCCCAGGAAGTGATGCTCGGCTACTCGGACAGCAACAAGGATGGTGGCTTCCTCACTTCCGGCTGGGCGCTGTATCGCGCCGAGACGGCGCTGGTCGAGGTCACGCGCCGCCACGGCGTCGGCCTGCGCCTGTTCCACGGCCGCGGCGGCTCGGTCGGCCGCGGCGGCGGTCCCAGCTACCAGGCCGTCCTGGCGCAACCGCAGGGCGCGGTTCAGGGATCCATCCGCATCACCGAACAAGGCGAGGTGATCGCCTCGAAATACGCCAACCCCGAACTCGGCCGCCGCAACCTGGAAATATTCGCCGCCGCCACTCTCGAAGCCACCCTGCTGCCGCACCAGCACGACGATCCGCGCCCGGATTTCCTGGCGGCAATGGAGGAACTTTCCGCCCACGCCTACAAAGCCTACCGTCACCTGGTCTACGAAACCGACGGGTTCGAGCGCTATCTCTGGGAATCCACGGTGCTCAGCGAAATCGCCGCGCTGAATATCGGCAGCCGCCCTGCTTCGCGCAAGAAGACCACCGCCATCGAAGACCTGCGCGCCATCCCCTGGGTGTTTTCCTGGGCGCAATGCCGCCTGATGCTGCCCGGCTGGTATGGCTTCGGCGCGGCGGTGTCGGCCTACCGCGCGGCACACGGCGAAGCGGGCCTGGCACTGCTGGCCGAGATGAACCGCGAATGGGGATTCTTCCGCACCCTGCTGTCGAACATGGACATGGTGCTATCCAAGACGGACATCGCCATCGCCGAGCGTTATTCGCAACTGGTCAAGGACGAAGGTCTGCGCCACGCCATCTTTCCCCGTCTCAAAGCCGAATGGCAGTCCTCCATCGACGCCCTGCTCGCCATCACCGGCCAGCAGGCGCTGCTCGACGGCAACCCGCTGCTCAAGCGCTCGATCCGCAATCGCTTTCCCTACCTCGACCCGCTCAACCACCTACAGATCGAACTACTGCAACGCCATCGCGCCGGCACCACCGACGAGCGCGTCCGGCGCAGCATTTACCTGACCATCAACGGCATTGCGGCGGGATTGAGGAACAGCGGGTAGGAAATTCTTGCGGCAGCGAATTCACTCCGGCCGGTTCGCCACTCGGAGTGAATTCAGCATGGCGCCGACACCGGGGGCTCCAGGCCGAAACGGCGGGCAGCCTTTGAGAACTGCTTATCGAAAGTTGCCAAGCCTCTTCGCCACCGCCAGCCCCTGCAAGTCTTCGACTGAAAGAGGTTTACCACGATGAGCGATACGGTCGAACAGCACGGACGCCGGTTTCTTTTCCCCGGCGCTGTCGGCACGCACCAGAATGCCATCGCCATCCGGTGCCAGCTCGACGCGAACACGGGCGCCCGGCGCAAGCGCAAGCTGCCGACAAAGCTCGGCGGGCTGTACCACTTGCCGTTTGCCGGTAAGAATCATGGTGCTCATGGTCACCTCCTGAAGGTCGAACCGTGTGAGTATAGGCTGATGGCCTGCGTCGTTCAGCTGCGTTGAACGATATACGCGGTCCGCTCGGACTCCGCCGGGTGACCGTGCAATCGGCGCAACAATTACCTGGCTCTCAACGGCATTGTGGCGAGATTTATGAACAGCGGGTAGGCGGCGATTCCCCTCACCGCGCATCGCATAGATCCGGCATTCGAAACTATTCATTGACATGCGAATACCGCCGCGCGACACAAGAAAAAGGCGAAATTACATGTGCTGAGTAAGAAAACTCCGACCGGCGGCAAGGTGCCCTTATGTGGAGTTCCACATAAGGGCACTTATGCTGACCTCTCGATTATGTGGATTAGGGATACGAAACGAGCGCCAACCGCTGCTGATGAGCGGCGGGCGTGCATTTCGCTGTCCGCATAATCACAGCGCGTTCAG
>JAPLQT010000072.1:0-27447 GCA_026399515.1 Pseudomonadota bacterium
CGTCGAATCTTGCCCATCATTTCCATGGTGATCACCCTTTTTCTCCTGCCCTAAAATTAGGCAGGACTAGTGGAACACCTGGGTCAATTTTCAGTCGGCATATCTCCTGTTACTGGGTCAGTTTTCGGTCAGCGTCTACAGGCATAGTGATTGCGCTGGTGTTTGACTCGGTATTCGGGTTTCTGCGCCAGTACTTGACGCTGGCGGCCACCAACAAGATCGACATGCGGCTCACCCGGCGCACTTTCGGGCATCTCTTGTCCTTGCCCATCGATTATTTCGAAACCACCACCGCAGGCGTCGTCACCCGGCATATGCAACAACTGGAGGGCATCCGCAACTTCCTGACCGGCCGGCTGTTCTTTTCCGCCCTGGATGTTACGTCCCTGGTGATTTTCATTCCGATCTTGTTCACATATTCGATCAAGTTGGCGATGATCGTGCTGGCGTTCACTGTCATGATCGGGGCGGTACTTGCGGCGATGCTGCCGACTTACAAGCAACGCCTGGATGCGCTATACAGCGCCGAAGGCAAGCGTCAGGCGCTGCTGGTCGAAACCATCCACGGCATGCGGACGGTCAAGGCGCTGGCAATCGAACCAAGCCAACGCCGAACCTGGGACCAGATCTCGGCTGAGGCGATCACCATGCATTTCCGGGTGGGGAAAATATCCATCACCGGAAACTCGATCACCGATTTCCTCGGAAAGCTTCTGCCGATCGCCATTATCGTCATCGGCGCCCAGGATGTGTTCGATCAGACTTTGACCGTCGGCGCCTTGATTGCCTTTCAGATGATTTCGGGACGCGTCTCCGGCCCGTTGATTTCGATCGTGGGCCTGGTCAACGAGTATCAGCAAACAGCGTTGTCGGTGCGCATGTTGAGCGGCGTCATGAACCATCCCCCCGAGGGACGCGTCGGGGCAGGTGGATTGCGGCCGCAACTGGCGGGGAAGATCACCTTCGAAGAAGTGACTTTTCGTTATCCGGGCGCCAGCGTGGCGGCGCTCGACAGGGCCAGCTTCACCATTCCCGCGGGCGCCGTGGTCGGCATCGTGGGGCGCAGCGGCTCGGGCAAGACCACCTTGACGAAACTGATCCAGGGTTTGTATAGCGTTCAGGAAGGTATCATCCGGTTTGACGGGATTGATGCCCGTGAACTTGAACTGCCTCACTTGCGACGCCAAACCGGTGTAGTGCTACAGGAGAATTTTCTGTTCCGTGGATCCGTGCGAGAGAACATCGCCATGGCCAAGACCGACGCCTCGTTCGAGGAAATCGTTGCTGCGGCGCAAGCCGCCGGGGCCGATGAATTCATTGAGCGTCTACCTCAGGGATACGATACCTTGCTGGAGGAAAATGCCGCTAATCTGAGCGGCGGACAGAAACAGCGACTGTCGATAGCGCGCGCCTTGCTCTCGAAGCCCAAGATCCTGATTCTGGACGAGGCGGCGAGCGCCCTGGATCCCGAGAGCGAGTCGATATTCATTCGCAACCTGTCGCGTATCGCCGTTGGCCGAACGGTGGTGATGATTTCCCATCGACTTTCCACCTTGGTCAATGCCCATTCCATATTGGTGATGCAACAGGGGCGTCTGGTCGATAATGGCCGTCACGAAGAGTTGCTGGCCCGTTGCGCAACCTATCAGGACCTATGGAACCAACAAACCAGTCACCTCTAATCAAGGCGCGGAATCTGCTGAAAGGAAAATCGGCGACGGTCGTCGAGTTTCTTCCGGATGCGGACGAGATCGAGCGTAGTCCCTTACCCCGCCTGGCCCAGATTACCTTGCAGGTATTGATGGCGACCCTGGTTTGTTTCGTGCTCTGGGCGTCGCTCTCGGAGATCGATCAGGCTGTTGTTGCACGTGGCCGTCTGGTCACTCCCTTGCCCAACATCATCGTTCAACCCCTGGAAACAGCCATCATCCTGACCCTCGATGTGCGCGTCGGCCAGGTTGTCAAAAAGGGCGAGCGCTTGGCGACCCTGGACCCGACCTTCACCGAAGCCGACCAATCACAGTTGCGCACGCGGCTAAGCAGCCTGGACACCCAGTCGCAACGCCTGGAGTCGGAGCTCTCCGGCAAAAAGGCGCCGGGCAAAGCCAACGGCGATGCAGACAGCAAACTCCAGGCGCAACTCTCGGCGGAACGGCAGGCCAATTACAAAGCCCAACTTACCAAGATGGAGGAAACGATCGCCCGCCTACGAGCGACGATCGAGACAAACCTGCGAGATCAACAAGTGCTGAGCGCCCGCGTCAAGTCGCTCAGGGAAATGGAAACCATGCAGGAAAAGCTCGTGGCCATGCAGTTTGGCGCGCGGGCGCGGTTGCTGGAGGCGCAAGACAAACGTCTGGAAGTCGAGCGCGACCTGATGTTAACCCAGAGCCGTGAGCAAGAGGTCAGGCGCGATCTGGCGGGATCGGAAGCCGAGAAGGCGGCTTTTGAAAAAGGCTGGCGCCAGAAAACCATGGAAGACATGCTGTCCACTTCGCGTGACAGGGATGACGTAAAAGAGCAATTGCAAAAAGCCGATAAGCGTCAAAAACTGGTGACCCTGGTTTCGCCTGTCGATGCAGTGGTGTTGGATATGGCTAAACTCTCTCAAGGCTCGGTTGCCAAGGGTGGAGACCCCATGTTCACCCTGGTCCCTCTGGTGGCCGAACTGGAAGCGGAGGTCCAGATCGATTCCCTCGATGTTGGCTACGTCAAAGTCGGGGATGTCGCTCACTTGAAACTGGATGCCTTTCCCTTCCAGCGCCATGGCGATATCACCGCTAAAGTGCGCACTATCAGCGAGGATGCCTTTCGTCGCGACGCGACACTCGGACAGGGACTCGATGCGTACTACTTGAGCCGGATTCAATTGGGCAACTCCCAATTGAAGAAAATGCCCGAAAAATCCAGGCTGCTGCCGGGCATGACCTTATCGGCGGAAATAGTGGTGGGTAAGCGCTCCGTGATTTCCTATCTGCTATGGCCGCTGACCAAAGCACTGGATGAGTCCATCCGGGAACCGTAGTGGTTTATTGTTTCTTGGGAGTTGCGCTTTTCACGGCCTTAACGGGTTTCTTGGCTTTCGTGCTTTTCCCGACAGGCTTCTTTAGCTTTCCACCCTTGGCAGCGGATTTCTTGGCCCCCTTCTTGCCACTCCTTTGGGCTTTGACTTTGGGTAGATCGGGCTGAGTCAGCGGCAGGTTGATTTCGTGCATGTCGGCATTGACCTGGCCTGCCTTGCGCGGCACCAGTAAAGTGGTTCCTGTGGTCACGCGGGTGCGGCGGGTGATGCCGTTGATCTGCTTCAGATAGGCGGTGGAAATCTTGAAGCGTGCGGCAACCTTGTCGAGTTTCTCACCCTTTTTCAATTTGTAGGTGTGCCAGTTGGTGAGAGGCTTTTCCTGGTTCTCGTGATGTTGCAGGTTGACCAGGAAGGTCTGCACCTTGCCTGCAGGCAGCACCAGTGGGCTTCCCTTGCTGCCCGGCATCACCGGACGGTTGTAGGAAGGGTTGAGCGCCATGAATTCGTCCAGTGGGGTCTCGGCCAGTTTGGCGGCCAGCGACATGTCCATGTCGGCGGGCTTGCCGACCAGATCGAAGTAGGGCTGGTTGGGGATGGCATTGAATTTGACTCCGAACAACTGCGGTTGAGCGATGATGTTCTTCAACGCCTGCAATTTCGGCACGTAGTAGCGTGTTTCGCCGGGCATGGTGAGACTTGCGTAATCAGTTGGCAGGTGCTTGGCCTGGTTCTTGGCGACGGCTCTGGCGACCGCGTTTTCACCCCAATTGTAGGATGCCAATGCCAGGTGCCAGTCGCCATGCATCTCATAAATGGCCTGTAGATAATCGAGGGCGGCGCCGGTCGAGGCGACGATGTCGCGACGCTGGTCCAGCCACCAGTTCTGCTCGAGGCGATAAGTCTTTCCGGTCGACGGAATGAATTGCCAGATCCCGGAGGCGCGGGCGCGCGAGTAGGCCATCGGGTTATAGGAGCTCTCCACCACCGGCAGCAGCGCAAGCTCGGTGGGCATGCCGCGTTTTTCCAGTTCTTCGACGATGTAATAAAGATAGCGACGACTGCGGTCGAGCACGTGCTTCAACATTTCCGGGCGATTCAGGTACCAGGCCTGGCGATCGGCGACCAGCGGGCTGTCGAGGTTCGGCATCGAGAAGCCATTGCGCACACGTTGCCACAAGTCGTCCGGCGATGCGGTCAGATCGATGGTGGTCAGGGGCGGAAAATCGTCCTGAATTTCCAATGGCAGTTCGCGTGCCAGGGCCAGATCGGGCGGAATCGGCGACGAGGGTTCATACGATGCCGGAGGGGTTTTCAGACTGATTGAAGAATCGGCCGCGGTTTCGGCGAATGCGTTCAGCGACAGGCAGGCACAAGCGCAGAAGACCAGGCTACGGCGGATCAATGGCATGTATATCCACGGCGGTTCTAGAGATGCGCGATTTTACCAACAAATGCATCGCTGTTCAGAAACGATTCTTCCACTCGCGTATGGCTGTGAACACCTCATCCGGCTGCGTCAATGGCTTGCCGCTGATGCGCTGCGCGGCTTCGATGACAGCGGGTGCCTCCCAGCGCAGGAAAGGGTTGACGTTCCGTTCGGTCGCCATGGTGGACGGAACGGTCGGCTGGTTCTCATTTCGCAGACGCGAGACTTCTTCTGCGCGCTTCTGTAATGCGGCGTTGTCGGGTTCAACAGCAAGAGCGAAGCGGCAATTGGAAAGGGTGTATTCGTGAGCGCAGTAAATTTTCGTCGTACCGGGAAGAGCGGCGAGCCTCGCCAGCGAGTGCCGCATCTGCACCGGCGTGCCTTCGAAAATTCGTCCGCACCCGCAGGCAAACAAGGTGTCGCCGCAGAACAGGGCGCCACAGGAACTATGGTTTCGATCATAATAGGCGATGTGAGCGCGAGTATGACCCGGGACCGCGATGACTTCGAAGTCAACGCCGAATTGAGCGAGTTCGACGTGGTCGCCGTCCATCAGTGATTGCGTCAAGTCTTCTATCGGTTCACCGGCCGGGCCGAAGACCGGAACCTCGAATTGTTCAAGGAGATCGGGGATTCCGCCGACATGATCGCCATGATGATGGGTGGCGAGGATGGCGCAGAGATTCAGGTGATTGCGTTCGAGGTATTCGAGAACAGGTGCCGCGTCTCCGGGATCGACGACCGCCGCCTGGTCGCCGCGGCGGATCAACCAGATGTAGTTGTCGTTGAAGGCGGGAAGCGGAACAATCGCGTAATCGGTATCCATTTCGGTCTATTTTCACCTACCTGCACACAATGTCAATTCAAGGTTTCGATGATTGGCTCGTAACCCCGCAAGGGCAATATGTTCTGCAATGGGAGCAGGCGCAATACGACCTCCTGGTGGCCGATATTTTCGGCTTCAACGCTGTCCAACTCGGTTTGCCCCAACATGATTTTCTGCGCGCCAACCGCATGCCGTTTCGTTTTTCCTGCGGCGAGAAATTTGCGCCGCACGCTACCCTGCGGGCCACACCTCATTTCCTGCCCTTTGCCAGCGCCAGCATCGACCTGGTCATCCTGCCGCATGTGTTGGAGTTCGATGCGGCTCCGCACCAGATTTTACGCGAAGTCGAACGTGTGTTGATGCCGGAGGGCCATGTGATCGTCACCGGCTTCAATCCCTTCAGTTTGTGGGGTGCGCGACGCAAGTTTTCCCGGGCGGATTCGCCGCCGCCCTGGCGCGGCCAGTATCTGAGCGTGTTGCGCCTGAAGGACTGGTTCGCGCTGCTCGGTTTCGAGACACACGCCGGCAACTTCGGCTGCTACACACCGCCGGTCACCCGGGAAAAATGGCTGCAAAGCTGGCGCTTCATGGAGTTGGCGGGAAACCGCTGGTGGCCCTACGCGGGAGCCACCTACATAATTCAGGCGGTCAAACGCGTGCCCGGGATGCGTCTGATCACCCCGGCGCGGCGTGACTTGCTGGCGCGCGCGAAATCGCTGGCCACCGTCGCCCAGCAAAGGCAACCCCAGCATACGCAACGCGAAGAGCAATGAGCGAAAACCCGGAAGAGATCGTCGATATCTTTACCGACGGCGCGTGCAGCGGCAATCCGGGTCCCGGCGGGTGGGGCGCGATACTGCGCATCCACGGCCGGGAAAAGGAGCTCTACGGCGGGGAGCCGGATACCACCAACAACCGCATGGAATTGACTGCGGTGATCGAGGCGCTCAAGGCGCTTAAACGTCCGGTACAGGCACGCGTGCATACCGACTCGCAATATGTTCAAAAAGGCATCAGCGAGTGGATCCATGCCTGGAAGCGGCGCGGCTGGCGCACCGCCGGCAAGCAGGCAGTGAAGAACGCCGATCTGTGGCGCACCCTCGATGAACAGGCGGCGCGTCATCGAGTGGAGTGGTTATGGGTGCGTGGACATGCCGGCCATGCCGAAAACGAGCGGGCCGACGCCTTGGCGCGGCGCGGAATAGACACTTTGAATAGAAGCTAGGAAGACATGCGACAAATTGTGCTCGATACTGAAACCACAGGCCTGGAACATCGCCATGGTCATCGCGTCATCGAAATCGGCTGCGTTGAACTGGTCGGCCGCAAGCTGACCAATCGCCGCTTCCACCAGTACATCAATCCCGAGCGCCAGATAGAAGCAGGCGCCCAGGCGGTTCATGGATTAACCAATGAATTCCTTCACGACAAACCCAGGTTCGCGGAAATTGCCGCCGAATTTCTGGACTTCATTCGCGGTGCCGACCTGGTGATCCATAACGCGGCGTTCGACGTGGGCTTCCTCAACAGCGAACTTGCGCTGCTGGAGCAGGAACCACTGGGCACGGTCTGCGGCGATGTCATCGATACTTTGAGGCTGGCGCGGGAGTTGAGACCGGGGCGCAAGAACTCACTCGACGCCTTGTGTTCGGAATATGCCATCGACAATTCCGGGCGGCAGTTGCATGGCGCCCTGCTGGATGCCGAGTTGTTGGCCGAAGTGTATCTGGCGATGACCCGCGGCCAGGAAAACCTGATCATGGACCTCGACATGGCGTCAAGCTCCGATGCCTTGACGATGCCAGCCGGAGATCGATTGCCGCTGACGGTTTTGCGTGCAACTCCCGAGGAATTGGCCGAAAACGAGCGCGTGCTGGCCGAGATCGCCAAGGAGAGCAAGGGTAACTGCGTCTGGATGAAGCTGGGAATGGAAACTGGTGGGCGATAGTGGGTTCGAACCACTGACTTCCACCGTGTGAAGGTGGCACTCTACCGCTGAGTTAATCGCCCGAAAACAGCGCACGAATTATACCGTGACCCGTCCGGGTGGCACAATAGCCATCACCTTTCTGCTAGAATGCGCGGCTCACCCGGAGAGGTGGATGAGTGGTTTAAGTCGCACGCCTGGAAAGCGTGTTTAGGTGTAAGCCTAACGCGGGTTCGAATCCCGCCCTCTCCGCCAAATATGGTTTCGGCTTACAAGATCGATCCCACGGTCGAAATCGTAACGCCGTCGAGCGCCAGGGTGGTACCAACGAGCGTCAACTCGACGTGAGACCCATCGCTGTAAGTTATGGTCTGTGAAGGTGCATAAGTTGAATCCATGGCGATACTGGCGATCTGCTTTGAGGTTGAGTGGTCGGTGAAAATCACAGTGGTACCGGATTGCGAAACATCCAGCGTTCCTGGCGCGTAAGCATCGAACACAATGACATTGTGACCGTCGGACCCGATAAGATTCAATTTGCCGCCTGACGCGATATGGAATGTTTGCGCACCCGCGCCGTCAATCACGTTGGCAACCATATTATTGGAAATTGTGGGGATTGGGTTTGTGGAACTGGCTATGAGGTAGGTAGTCGGCGCAGACAAGAGCGCGGCGGACAAAGTCACCGTGCCGGCACCGTTGGCAGCGTCAATGGCGGCCAGTTCAGATGTCTCTATCGAGTCGGACACAATGACGTTGGTTCCAGTCGCAATATAGCTATTGACCGTCCATTTCCCGCCTGAAAGTGTAGCCAGGTGGGCGGCAGTGTCGGTGATGCTGGTGTAGGTCAATGTGCCGCTCGTATCGGTGTCGATGGCGAACAGTGCAGCTACGGACGCTGAACCGGAGATCGTAGCGTTATAGGTCGTGGACCTGGTGATACCGGACGAGCCAATGGCGGCAATTATCTGCGCCGCCGTGCCGGTGATCGTCGTCACCGCTGTTGCACCAACCGCAGTCGTGGTCATCGCGTCGATGGCCGTCAGGTCGGTTGCGGTCGCGGAACCCGCGCCTACAGTAGCGGTAACGCCGGCGGCCAAAGTCAACGTGGCGGCCGCCTTCTCCGCGGCGACCGCGGCAATTTCAGCCGCCGTGCCGGTGATGGTGGTGACCAGCGCAGCATCAACCGTGACCGTGGTTTTGCCATCGAGGGAGGTCAGTGCGCTTGCTGCCGCTGAACCCGCCGAGATCGTCATGGTGTAGGCATTGCCGGTGCCGGTCAGGGTATCCAAATTGGCGGCGGTGTCGGTGATCGATGCGGTGATCACGCCGGTGGTATTGACGTCGATGATGTTCAGGTTGGCCACATCGGCGACGGTCAAGGTGCCCGAGACTGTTGCCGCATAGTTGGCTGCCTTGGTGATGCCCGCCGCGCCGGCGACGGCGGCGATCTGTGCCGCCGTACCGGTGATCGTGGAGACCAGGGTGGCGTCGACGGCCGTCGTGGTCATGGTGTCGATGGCCGTCAGATCGGTCGCAACGGCAGAACCCGCCGACAGAGTTGCCGTGACGGCGGCGGCCAAAGACAAGGTGGCGGCCGTCTTCTCCGATGCGACCGCGGCAATTTCAGCCGTCGTGCCGGTGATTGTGGAGACCAGCGTAGCGTCGACAGCCGTCGTAGTCATGGTGTCGATGACGGTCAGATCGGTCGCAGCCGCAGAACCCGCCGACACCGTCGCCGTAACGCCGGCTGCCAGAGTCAGGGTGGTGGCCACCTTCTCCGCAGCGACGGCGGCAATCTGAGTCGCCGTGCCGGTGATTGCCGTGACCGCAGTGGCGCCAACAGCCGTCGTGGTCATGGCGTCGATGGATGTCAGATCGGCCGCAGCGGCTGAACCGGCAGACACCGTCGAGGTAATGCCAGCGGCCACAGTCAAGGTGCTGGCCGTTTTCTCCGCAGCGACGGCCGCAATTTGTGCCGCCGTGCCGGTAACCGTGGCCGCCGCCGTCGCGTCAACCGCTACGGAGGTGGCGGTGTCGATTAATGTCAGATCCGCCGCGGCAACCGCAGCGTCGGTCACCACGATGGTGTACGCGTGGGTTCCGGTCAGGGTCGCCAGGGTCGCAGCTACCCCATCGCTGATCGTCGCGGTGATGGATCCGGTGCCATTATTTAAATCGATGTTGTTTGCTTGTGTGACGGTTGCCGAAGTCGTCGGTGCCGCGGCAAAGTTGGCAGCGGTGATGGTTCCCGCTCCAATCGCGGTGGCGACGGCGGCAATCTGTGTCGCAGTGCCGGTGATTGCGGTCATCGCTGTTGCGCCAACCGCGGCCGTGGTCATGGCGTCGATGGCCGTCAAATCGGTCGCAGCCACCGAACCTGTAGACCCCGTCACCGCAACGCCAGCGGCCAGACTCAAGGTGGTCGCCACTTTCTCCGCGGCGACAGCCGCGATTTCCGCAGCCGTGCCGGTGATTGTTGTGACCAGGGTGGCGTCAACCGCTGTCGTGGTCATGGCGTCGATGGCGGTCAGATCGGTCGCGGCTGCGGACCCGGCTGACACCGTCGCCGTAACGCCGGCTGCCAGACTCAAGGTGGTCGCCACCTTCTCAGCGGCGACGGCGGCGATCTGTGCCGCCGTGCCGGTGATTGCGGTCACCGCGGTTGCGCCAACGACATTCGTGGTCATGTTGTCGATGGCGGTCAAATCGGTTGCGGCCACTGAGCCCGCCGACAGCGTGATGGCAAAGTTGGTGGGCTTGGTGATGCCTGCCGCTGCGGCGACGGCGGCAATTTCCACGGTCGTACCGGTGATCGCCGTGGCCTGGCTGGCGTCAACCGTGACCGTGGTCTTGGCATCGAGGGAGGTCAGAACCGTGGCTACCACTGAACCGGCCGACACCGTCATGGTGTAGGCATTGACGTTTCCGGTCGCGGTCAGGGTGTCCAGATTGGCGGCGGTGTCCGTGATCGATGCGGTGATCACGCCGGTAGTATTGGCGTCGATGGTGTTCAGGTTGGCCACGTCGGCCACGGTCAAGGCACCCGAGACCGTCGCCGCATAGTTGGCGGCCTTGGTGATGCCTGGCGCGGCGACGACCGCCGCAATCTGTGCCGCCGTGCCGGTGATGGTGGAGGCCAAGGAGGCGTCCACCGTGACCGTGGTCTTGCCATCGAGGGAGGTCAGTGCGCTTGCTGCCGCTGAACCCGCCGAGACCGTCATGGTGTAGGCATTGCCGGTGCCGGTCAGGGTATCCAAATTGGCGGCGGTGTCGGTGATCGATGCGGTGATCACGCCGGTGGTATTGGCGTCGATGATGTTCAGGTTGGCCACGTTGGCGACGGTCAACGCACCCGACACCGTTGCCGCATAGTTGGCTGCCTTGGTGATGGTCGACGCGCCGGCGACACTGGCGATCTGCGCCGCGGTGCCGGTGATGGTGGAGATCAGAGAAGCGTCAACCGTTGCGGTGGTGGCGGCATCGATGGCGGTTAGATCGGCCGCCGCGGCCGAACCTGCAGACAGCGTGACGGCAAAATCGGTGGGTTTGGTAATACCCGCAGCTGCAACGACGGCGGCAACTTCTGCGGTCGTGCCGGTGATCGCAGTGACCTGGCTGGCGTCCACCGTCACTGTTGTCTTGGTATCGAGAGATGTCAGCACGGTTGCAGCTACCGAACCCGCCGACACCGTCATGGTGTAGGCATTGCCGGTTCCGGTCAGGGTGTCCAGACTGGCAGCAGCCGCAGTGATCGATGCCGTAATTACGCCGGTGGTATTGGCGTCGATGATGTTCAGGTTGGCCACGTTAGCCGCGGTTAAGGCACCCGAGACCGTGGCCGCATAATTGGCGGCCTTGGTGATGCCCGCAGCAGCGGCAACGCCGGCAATCTGTGCCGCAGTACCGGTGATCGTGGAAACCTGGGAAGCGTCAACGGCGATGGTGGAGGCGGCATCGAGGGAGGTCAGCACGGACGCTGCCGCCGAACCGGCCGACACCGTCATGGTGTAGGCATTGCCGCTCCCGGTCAGCGTGTCCAGGTTGGTCGCCGTGTCGGTGATCGATGCAGTGATGACTCCGGAGGTATTGGCGTCTATGGTGTTCAAGTCAGCCACAGTCGCGGTACCGGACACTGTTGCCGCATAGTTGGCAGCCTTGGTGATGCCCGCCGCGCCCGCGACGGCGGCGATCTGGGCCGCCGTGCCGGTGATGCTGGTCACTGCCGAGGCGTCTACCGCCGTCGTGGTCGCGGCGTCGATGGCAGTCAGATCGGTCGCTGCGGTCGACACGTTCGATACGGTGGCGGTGAAGTTGGTGGCCTTGGTGATACCCGTCGCGGCGACCACCGACGCAATTGCCGCAGCCGTGCCGGTGATAGTTGAGACAAGGGCGGCGTCAACCGCGACCGTGGTCATGGCGTCAAGGGAGGTCAGCACGGTCGCGGCGACGGAACCCGCCGAAACGGTCATGGTGTAGGCATTGCCGGTCCCGGTCAGAGTGTTCAAAATGGCAGCAGTGGCGGTGATCGAAGCAGTGACTACGCCCGTGGTATTGCCGTCGATGGTATTCAGGTTGGCGACATCGGCCGAAGTCAAGGCACCCGACACCGTCGCCGCGTAGTTGGCGGCCTTGGTGATGCCCGGCGCGCCGGCGACCGACGCGATTTCCGCCGCCGTGCCGGTCATCGTTGAAACTTGGGAGGCGTCTACATTGACGGTGCTCTTGGTATCGAGAGACGTCAGCACCGAGGCTGCCACCGAACCCGCCGAGACGGTCATGGTGTAGGCATTGGTTGCGCCGAGCGTCAGCGTGTCCAGGTTGGCGGCAGTGTCGGCGATCGATGCCGTGATCACGCCGGTGGTATTGGCATCTATGGTGTTCAGGTTGGATACATCGGCGAGGGTCAAGGCACCGGACACGGTCGCCGCGTAGTTGGCGGCCTTGGTGATACCCGCCGCACCGGCAACCGAGGCGATTTCCGCCGCTGTGCCCGTGATGGTGGATACCAGGGAGGCATCAACCGCTACCGTGGTCTTGGAGTCGAGCGAGGTCAGCACGGACGCCGCCACCGAACCCGTAGACACTGTCATGGTGTAGGCATTGCCGGTGCCGGTCAAGGTGTCCAGGTTGGCTGCGGTGCCGGTGATCGATGCGGTGATCGCCCCGGTGGTGTTGGCGTCTATGATGTTGAGGTTGGCAGCGTCGGCCGACGTCAGGGAACCGGATATCGTCGCCGCGTAGTTGGCGGCCTTGGTGATGCCAGACGCGCCGGCAACGGCGGCGACCTGCGCGGCGGTGCCGGTGATGATGGTTACCGCGCCGGCGTCGACCGCAACGGTCGTCCTGGCATCGAGGTAAGTCAAATCGGCGGCCGCCGCACTGCCTGCCGACAGGGTCAGGGTGTAGGCGTTGCCGGTGCCGGTCAACGAAGTCAAATTGGCCGCAGTGTCGCCTATCGACGCGGTGATGACGCCGGTGGTATTGGCGTCGATGGCGTTGAGGTTGGCGATATCGGCCGAGGTTAAGGAACCGGACACGGTTGCCGCGTAGTTGGCGGCCCTAGTGATGCCCGGCGCACCGGCAACCGAGGCGATCTGCGCCGCGGTTCCGGTGATGGTGGAGACCTGGGAAGCGTCGACGGCGACTGTCGTCGCTGCGTCGATGGAGGTCAGGTCGGAAGCTGCGGCGGACCCGGCCGACACCGTCATGGTGTAGGTATTGCCGCTTCCGGTCAGGGTATTCAGATTGGCCGCCGTGGCGGTGATCGATGCGGTGATCAGGCCGGTGGTATTCGCATCGATAGTGTTCAGATTGGTGATGTCGGACGAGGTTAAGGTGCCCGATATGGTCGCGGTATAGTTGGCGGCCTTGGTGATGGTCGCCGCGCCGGCAACGGCAGCCACCTGCGCCGCCGTGCCGCTGATGCTGGTCACGGCCGATGCGTCCACCGCGGTCGTGGTCGCGTTGTCGATGGAAGTCAGATCGGAAGCCGCGGCCGTACCCGACACGGTCGCGGTAAAGTCCGCTGCTTTGGTGATGCCCGTCGCCGCAACGACAGAAGCGATTTGGGCCGCCGTGCCGGTGATGGTGGAAACCAGGGAGGCGCCCACCGTGACCGTCGTCTTGCCGTCCAGGGATGTCAGCACCGTCGCTGCCACCGAACCTGGAAATACCGTCATGGTGTAGGCATTGCCGCTCCCGGTCAGGGTATCCAGATTGGCGGCGGTGTCGGAGAACGTGGCGGTGATGACGCCCGTGGTGTTGGCATCGATGGTGGTCAGGTTGGGGGCATCGGACACCGCCGCGCCGGATACGGTCGCCGCGTAGTTGGCGGCCTTGGAGATGCCTGCCGCCCCGGCAACGGCGGCGATTTCGGCTGCGGTGCCGGTGATCGTGGTCACCGCTGTGGCGTCAATCGTCACGGCGGTCTTGCCGTCGATGGTTGTCAGATCCGCGGCGGCCGCGGAGGTATCGGTTACGGCGATAGTGTAGGCGTTGGTCGTTCCGTTTAGCGTCGTCAGGGTGGCTGTATCGCCGGTGCTGAGCGTCGCCGTGACGTAGCCTACGCCGCCGGAAATGCGACCGTAAATGGTGTTCACTTGGGATACAGTCGGGGTGTCCCTGATCACTGTCACATAGTCACCATGGGCAATGGTGGCTCCGGCGATTTCAGCGACCGTACCCGTCCACGCGGTCGCGAGACTCCCCCCGTTCCCGCTGATCAGCACATGCTTGAATGCCCGGCGCGCGTCTTCGCGAAACGGCGCATTTACTTCTAAATTCAGAAACCAACTGCCGCCGCGGTCCGCGTTACCCACCAGGCCTGTCGCGGCGGCAACCCGTCCGCCTGTGGCCTCGGCGACGGCTTGAACAAAGTTTCGACCCGCGTCATTCGCGCCGCTACAGCAACTCCACAGAGCGATGTTCAGATCGCGCGCGGCCGTGCCGCCAAAGTGGCGGCGGAAATCAGCCGCGGTGAGCGCACGGCCGCCGAGGCGGATTTCGCCTGGAGCCCCGTGAGCCAGCAGGTGCAGCGATTTCAGACCGGGGATGGCGAGAGCCTCGATGATCCGGTCGATCGCATTTTCACCCGGCCGCACCAACCAGGTGTCAATGCCTGGGTTGAGGCCGTCGAGCAGGATGTCGAGATCTTCGACGCCGGCATCGGCGATCAGAATCTCGAGGGAAACGGACGGCAGATATTGACGGTGCATTTGGTTTACCTCGCTGATACCCTGTCGGTCAACGGATTTCAAATTTGCGCCTCGGTGAGCTGGATCTGACGGTTGGCTATCAAGGCAATCAGTTGTAAGTAACAACGCAGACACCAAGCGCGTTGAAGACGCCTAGGGAGCCGATGATTGCCGATGCTGAAGTAACGCCGACCAGGGTGATCTGCGAGACGGTGCCGCCGGCATTGACGGTCAGGACAACGTCGGCGCCGTTGTTGGCAACGATGAGGTGGTTGCTGCCTCCGCCCGAGATGGTGATGGTGGCGTTAGTACCACAGTTGGTGATGCGGGTGAAGCTGGCCGTCGCGACGCTGTCGGTAAAATTGAAACGCCCGCCACCCGACGACGCATCGTAAGTGGCTGGCGCCGAGATCGTCCCGCTAAGCCCGTCGAGACTGACCGTCACGATACCGCCACCGCCTGCCGTGGTGGTGGTGGTCGTGCTGGTCGTAGTGGTTGTCGACGTGGTTGAAGTCGTCGACGTGCTTGAGGTGGTTGAAGTGCTTGATGTGGTCGTGGTCGGTGCGGCCGTAGTGGTGGTTGGCGCGGCGGTAGTGGTAGTCGGTGCGGCTGTAGTGGTGGTTGGTGCCGCGGTAGTGGTCGTAGGTGCTGCTGTGGTGGTTGTCGGCGCCTTGGTCGTCGTCGTAGTCGCCAAGGTGGTAGTGGCTCCCGCCAGAGAGGTGGTGGTTGCCGACGCTACCGTAGTGGCTGCACTTGCAATCGCCGTCGAGACAGCGGTATTCACCGCGGTTTGCGCCGACTGGATGGCCGTCGAATTCACTAGAGCGATGTTTGCGGTTGGAACCGCCAGGCTTGTGGCGATGATTTGTTCGTTGATGATGGAAGACACTGCAGCCGCTGCCGCATTGGTCCCGCCGCTGCTGGTGCTCAACGCCGACACAACGCTGCTGGACAGGCTCTGCAACACCGCCGGAGAATTTACCGCCGCGACCGACGTCGTCAGCAAGGATGCGGTCGATGAGATCGCTACTTGCATATCGGTGTTCCTGAAGGCGGCCAGAGCCGGGTTGCCGGTGGCGGCAGAATCGGAAGCGGCTGCCACCAGCGTGGCCGCGGATGCATCGGATACGGCCTTCACCTGGTCGGCAATCGTTTTCGTAGCCACCGCTGCCACACTGGCTGGTGCCAACGCCGACAGGGCCGTAACTTGTTGTGCCGACAGCGACGCCAAGACTTCGGTACTGGTCTTGGCCTGGCTAACGGTATTGCCGACCACCGTATTGACGAAGGTGGAGGTCGTCGAACTCAGGTTGATCGCCGATGTCGCGGAAGTCGGCGCCGCGGCATAGGTGGCGATCACCTTGCTCGCCTCCTTGTAGATTGCCAGGAGCTGTGCAGGTGTCGGCGCGGCGAGACCGGTCGCTACTGCCACCGCCTTCGCTGTCTGCTGTACCAGCGTCTGCACCGCCGTGTTCTGCTGAACCAGCTTGGCGGAAGTGACATCGTTGGGATTGTCCTTCACTGCCTTCACCGGATCCGTGGTTGACAATGCGACGCTCGCGGGAATGCCGAGATTGCTCTTCACCGCCGTCTCGGCCGCCGTCGCCGCGGCCGCCGTCACCGGCGAAACAGTGTTCGCGACCGGCACCGGCAATCTGGATTCCACATCGGCGACCACCAGGGTCGTCAGCGGCGTGATCACGGTCGCGCCCGGCGGAGCCTTCAATTCACCGATGAACGGGGTATTGGTCGAGCTGTCGACCCCGCCCACCGATCTGACCATGTGCTCGCCCTGGCCGGGAAAGGCGAACGACCCGTCGGCACCGGTGACGACACAGGGTTCAGTGGCCTGGAAGATGCGGTCGTCATTTAGGTCCAGGCATACGGTGGCGCCGATCAAGTAGCCATCGACGATCTTTCCTGCGGTGCCGACGAGTGCCGGCGGAGTGCTGCTACCGCTGGCAGTGCTGCCAGCGCTGCCGCCTCCACCGCAACTGGCCAGCGTGGCAAGCAGAGCCGAAACCGTCGCCGCGGTCAGGACTCCGTAACTCAATTTGAAGTTGTTCATTCCTTGACCACCCCTATTGCCTGTGAATTCGACTTCAATCTGACTATTAACGGCTTGTTGCGCCTCAGCTTGATGCCGATGTTCGCCATTCTAGCGCCATGCCCGCTGGGCTGCCTTCTGCACTAGTGAAAGCAAGCGATTACCGAGTTTGAATCACCGAATTGGGGCGGGAAAACGTACTTGTGAATCGGTTTTAAGAGCCACCGACGGGAATAAGATGCATTTGATACAACTTTATTGGAAAACCCAACGGCAAATGCAAACGCACGCTAACCTCATATGGAAGTTGATCCCGTTGGTGGCCGGATTGGTCTTCCTCGGCGGATGTGGCGGCGGAGGCAGTGCCGGAGGGGATGTAGGGAGCACCGCATCGACCAGTAGCTCAACGTTCACGTCAACGACTACCACTACGACGCTTTCACCGACCGGTTCGACTACTCCCAGCTTGACGGGTGTCGCCGCCACCGGAGCACCCCTGCTCGGGGCGGTCATCAGAGTCGTTGATGCAACCGGAGCGATAGTCGGCAGTGGCACTACCAGCACGACTGACGGCGCTTATAGGTTCGCTCTTGACACGTCTGCGCCGAAAATGCCGTTGCTGATTCAAGTCGTCGGCATAGATGCCGCGGGAAATCCAGTTACCCTTCATTCGCTGGTCAAGACCAGCGCCGTGCCACTGATCGCCAATATCACTCCGGCATCCAATGCGGTAGTCGCACAAGTCCTGGGCGCCGACCCCAAAACGGTTTTTCTGAAGGCCGACGGCAACCTTGGCTCGATTGCGCTTCTTGGCGATGCCGCCATCGTGACGAATGCATCGGAGCTGGTCAAAACAATTATCAAGACAAATTTGACCGACAGCAAGGTGGACGCCAAGACACTCGACTTTTTTCAGGATGCAAATTTTGCCGCCAATAAGGCCGGCTTGGATGCGGTGCTGGAAGGCTTGAGAATCCACGTCTCCAGGGATGCGGGCGGCAAGGATGTACTGCAGTTCAGCAACAAATTCAATTCGCCGGGGTCGACTGAAGTGACCATCGACCTGGCAATGGCAAAGACCGAGTTGACCAAGACCACCGGGGGAAGTGTTGCCAAGGCGATTACCTCCACTCTCAAGGCGACAACCAGCCTGACCGCGGTTCTCACCAATCTCGGCGTGATCGACAACCTGAACATCGCCTTGAACAAGTTGATTGCCCAAGGAGCGACCGCCACCGATTTCCTGGCTGCTCCATCCCTCTCCAGCACCTATGGCTCCCACAACGGGCGAACCCGGGCGGACCTTGCCGACAAGCTGGCTGTGTATGCCGCAAACAACTATCAGCTGAGCAAGATGCAGGTGACGGGATGCGCCGATAATCCGGTTGTCGCAAAGGCATGCGTCAAGGTGACGATCTCGGCTCTGGTCACGAATTCCGCCGGACAGAAGGTGGAAGTCTTCAGCGATGCGGTCACCTACAGCAAGACCACCACGCCTAACTGGGTGCTCGTCGGCAATGGCTATACTTCGGACTTTGCGGTCTACCCTGTCGCCTATGCCACCTATGGGTTGAACGGCGCCTTGTCCACGACCCTGGCGGCGAAACCAAGCGCCGGTGTCCAGGTAGTGATCTCCCTCGCCGCGGGCGATACCGCGAGCAGAACCGTACAGATCCCGAGCGGATATAGTATTCCAATGGCTTACTGCAACCTGGGCTATCTATGCGTCAAGAGTAGCCCGACGGACGACCCTGTTGCCACCGGCGAACTGCTGGACACCCTGCCCCTGAAACTGTCTTTGGGCATCATCGGAAACCTGGATTCGATCACCGGCGCCAAGTATCTGGCTTCCCTGGCCGGCTCAAATGTGCTTATCCCGGTGTATCTTCCGGCGGAAGTTCCCGCCGACCTGAGCAATGCGCCTTACCCAATGCTGGACGGAATTACGTCCAAGCCCGTGGCGATCTCCGACATATCTTCCAGCTCAGGCTTGAACTTGTCTTGGGCAAACTGGGCGGCGGCGAATCCGAATCTCAAGGTGTTCATGGCGCGTACCCTGATTTCGAGTAAAGGGTCGTATGTCTATTCGGATGCTTTGATTCCGCCAGCTCCGGGGACAGCCATCAAGGTGCCTGCGATTTCGATTCCCGGGGGATTTTTACCCGTCAGCTATCAAATCTGGCTGGGTGCACAGGACAATCTCGGGAGGCGGTACTACAGCAAATTCACCAGCAAGCCGTGACGAGGACGCAGCCGTCGGAGTCCGACGGCCACGATAGTTGGCTATCCACGAGTGATTCCGTTGCGGACGGCGATCACCTCGGCGATCATCGCCAAGGCGATTTCCGGCGGGGTATGGCTGCCGATGGATAGGCCTGCGGGCGCGTGCAGACGGTCGATCTGCTCCGCGGTCAGGTCGAACAGGCCCAGGCGGATACGGCGTGAGGCGCTGGTGCGCTTCGAGCCGAGCGCGCCGACATAGAACGCTTCGGACTTCAACGCTTCAAGCAGCGCCATGTCATCGACCTTCGGGTCGTGGGCAGTGGTGACGATGGCGGTGAAGGCATCGACCCCCAACTCGTTGATCGCGTCGTCCGGCATGCCGTCGAGGAGTTGCGCGCCGGAAACGTCCCACTGTGTCCGGTATTCCGGTCGCGGGTCAGTGACGAAAACGGTGAAATCGAGCATCTGCGCAAATTGCGCCAGGTAGCGCGCCAGATGTCCGGCGCCGACCAGGACTAGGCGCCAGCGCGGTCCATGGACATTCACCAGCAGCTTGCCGTCGAAGCTGAACGCCTGCTCGCCGACAGTCGCCGCCACTGTGGCTTCGCCACTGCTCATTTCCAGTGTGCGACAGATGCGGCGACGCTGGCGAATTTCATCCACCACCTTGGCTATGCCTGCGCTATCCCGGATCGGTTCGATCACCAGACGCAGGTTGCCGCCGCAGGGCAGTCCGAAGCGGCGCGCTTCATCCGCGGTCACGCCATAACCGGTGAGGTAGGGGAGGGTAGGAAAATCCTGGTCGATGCGCGCGACCAGGTGTTCTTCGATGCAGCCCCCCGAGACCGAGCCGAAGAAACGGCCGTCCTCGCGCACGGCGAGCAGGGAACCGACCGGGCGCGGTGCGGAACCCCAGGTTTCGACGACGGTGACCAGGGCCACGCGTTGCCCGTGTTCCAGCCATTCAAGCGCTGTTCCCAGCACTTCGGTATCGGTTGCGTTCATCGATTCTACGGATAGGAAATGCGATGGCGCATCCTACCTCGTTGCCGCACAACTCTACAACTCGCCAACTTACATCCCGGCCGCGGCGTGTGCGGGTCTGGAAGACCGGCTGGCGGTCAGGTTGGTGATGAAGGCGACGTTGCGGTCCAGCGAGGCTTCGATGTGCTGGACCTGCTCGTCGGAGAGGTGGCGATACTTGCCGAGCACCTGGAGATACTCCGCTATCGGCAACGCTTCATCCAGGGAACGGGAAAGTTGCAGGCCGGTGGCGGGCGTGAATTCCCATAACATGACGAAATTGGTTTCCACGGCCTTGCGCGCCACCTCGATGTTCTCCTGCGAAGGGAAGCGCCAGCCGGTGGTGCAGGGCGAATAGATATGCAGATAGGCGAAACCGTGCTTGGAGGCGGCGATGGCCTTGTCGAGCTTGTCGTAGAGGTCTTCCATGAAGCCGGTGGATGCCGTCGCCACATAGGCGCAGTTGTGCATCATCATCAGTACCGGCATGTTCTTGGCGTCCTGCGTCTTGCCCTGGCCGCGCTCGCCCACCGGCGTTGTGGACGTCCAGGCGCCGTAAGGCGTGCAACTGGAACGCTGCATGCCGGTGTTCATGTAGCCCTCGTTGTCGACGACGATGAAGAGGATTTCCTCGCCGCGCTCAGCCGCGCCCGACAGCGACTGGAAGCCGACGTCGGAGGCGCCGCCGTCGCCGGCCAGCGCCATCGCCGTCATCTCGCGGCCTTGGCGTTTGTAATGACGCTTGATGCCTGAGAGCATCGAGGCCGTATTAGTGAGCAAGGGATGGAACACAGGCACCTTGGTGCCGGTCAAGCCGTTGTAGCCGACCGCGCCCATGCCGGGGATGCAGCCGGGCGGCGCCGCCAGCACGGTTTCCGGACCGACGCGGCGCAGCGTATGGCGCATGATGAGCTCGGTGTTGCAGCCCTGGCAGCCTGACAGTCCCGGCACGAACAGATCTTCGAGATCACCGACCTCGCGGTAGATGCGCGAGGTGGTGATGAACTTGAGGGCGGTCTTGCCCGCAGCCGCGCAGGCCCTGGCGCAAGCCGGGTCTCCTCCGCACATGTCGCATTTCACCACATGGCCGGCGGACGCATTGTAGGTGATGCCGCCGAATGCGCAACCGACGGTGCATAGCAGGCAGTTGACGCATTTCGATCCGTCCCACTCGATCACGCCGTCTTCCGCGTCCTTGCCCAGCGCACCGGCCGGACAATTGGCGACGCATTTCGGGTCGCCGCACTGGCGGCACATGGCCAGCTCGAAACCGCCGCCAGCGTTGTCTTGGTCGGCGACGATCTGGATGCGCGAATTCAACAGGTCCGAGCCGGCGTTATTGACTTCGACACATGCCGTCATGCAGGCGTTGCAGCCATCGCAATGCTCGGGTTTGAAGGCGAGGGTGTTGTAGGCGGTGGCCATGATCTATCTCCAGGTCCGGGACATCAGCAGCCGCGCTGTGCGCTGGGGATCGGCCAGAAATTTTTCGCGTACCGCGGAAAGATCGATCCGGCGCAATATCAGTTCCCACATCACGCCTGGATCGAAGGCCACGTTGATGCCGAAAATGCCGGTGAGGCGGTTGTCCTGCATGACGATCTTCAGATAGCGACGCTGGACCCGGTCGATTTCGAGCGCGACCACTACTCCCTGATTCTGGCTGCCGACGGAAATGGCCTGCTGGCCGAAGAAGGTGTAGGTGTTCAACGGCACGCCGCCGGGATAGCCTTTCAGCGCCGGATCTCCTGCCATCGCCATGCCGGCGATCTTGCCTTGCTCCACGGCGTCGGGCAGGATGCCGTTGATGATTTTTGCACCGTCTTGACCTGCGCCGAAAAAATCGCGCGCCTGAGCGACGTCGCCGGCGGCCCAGATGTCTTCGGCGCTGGTATGCATGTTGTCATCCACCAGGATGCCTTTGTCGATCTTGGCGCCCGATCCGTTCAGGTAGTCCATCACCGGCGCTACGCCGGCGGATACCAGCAGCAGGTCAGCATCCAGTTGCTGAGCATCGGCCAGGCTGACGACTGCACCGGTCTTGTTGCGCGGCGAGAGTTTCACCACCTTGTTGTTCATCTTCAGGGTGACGCCCTTGGCTGCAAAAACGTCTTCGATGATCGCCGCGGCATCGCGGTCGAAATAACCGGCCAGCACGGTCGGTTGCATTTCCACCACGGTGACTTGTGCGCCGGCCTTGGAAAGATTTTCGGCGGCGTGCATGCCGACAAGCCCGGCGCCCAGGACTACCGCATGATGAGCCTCGCCGAGTGCTTGACGCAATTTCACGGCGTCATTGAGGCTGCGCAGCACATGGTAATCGACGGCATTCAATCCGGGAATAGGCGGCAGCAGCGGCGCCGCGCCGGTCGCCAGCAGGAGTTTTTCGTAGGCGATTTCCTCACCGGACGACAGGCTGACACGCTTGCCTGCCGCCGCGATGCCGGTCACCGCGGCGCCCTTCACGTAATTGACCTGGTGCTTCGAAAAATAGGCGTCATCGCGCAGAAACACGCCAGTGGGGTCGGAGCGGCCGGAGACGACATAAGGCAGCACGGTGGGCGAGTAGGGCAGGGCATCGTCCTTCGACACCACGGTGACGCTGCCCACCGGATCATGCATGCGGATGGCCTGCACGGCGGCGAGCGCCGCATGGCTGGCACCGACGATCAGATATTGGGTTTGTTGCATCACCATTCTCCTAATCGTTTTCGTTGATCCACACCGTTCCGCCCGGCGCAACGCCCTTGACCATGGCGGCGGTGCGTTCGATCACCTGGCCGAAGTGCGCTGTAGTGATGTCCGCGCCGGCCAGGCCGCCGATGAAACTCATGGCGGGTGGGCGCAGCGGGGCGAACTGGAGGGCGGCGATCACATCTTGGTAGAGCGGGCCGCAATTCCAGCCGAAGCTCACCGAGCGATCCACCACGCTGACCGCCTTGACGTTGGCCAGCGCCTGCGCCGTGGCGTGCACCGGGAAGGGCCGGAAGGTCTTGACCTTGACCAGGCCGACGCGCTCGCCACGGTCGCGTGCTTCGTCAACCGCATCCTTGGCTGCGCCGGTCATCGAGCCGATGGTGACGATGGCATATTCGGCATCGTCCATCCGGTAGGACTCGACCAGCGGTGCGTGGTAACGGCCAAAACGCCGTCCCCATTCGGCATGGACATCCTCGATGATCTTCAGCGAATTCTGCATGCCGGCGCATTGCCCCTTGCGGTAGCGCACGAAAAGCGCGGGGCCGGGACCGCCGGAGCCGCCGGTGAGCGGATCGATGGCCATCGGTCGGTCGGGATCCAGAGCCGCATGCCAGTTGACGTCGCGCTTGCCGAGGAAGGCGGCGACCTCGGCCTGGTCCGGCAGTTCCACCCGGGTCGCGCCGAAGGACAGGTAGTTGCCGTCGTGGCAGACATTCACCGGCAGCATGACATCGTGATGTTCGGCGATCTTGTAGGCCATGATGGTGGTGTCCAGCACTTCCTGCACCGTCTCGCAATGGATCTGCAGCCAGCCGACCTCGCGCACCGACATGGCATCCTGCTGGCCGCCCCAGACGCTTTGCGGCGTCAGGGTGTCGCGCGTGACGATGGTCATGACCAGCGGCATGCGCATGCCGGGCGTGCGCAGATAGGGTTCGAACATGAAGGCCAGGCCAGGACCGCAGGTGGCCGTATAGGTGCGCGCACCAGCCAGGCAAGCACCGTGCAGCACCGACAGCACCGAGTGCTCGCCCTCGACATCGACGATCTCTGCGTCGAGCTTGCCCTCGGCGACGAATTTCGCCAGGTACTCGACCAGGGAAGATTGCGGCGTGATCGGATACACCGCCACCATGTCCACCTGGGCCAGGGTCACCGCCCGAGCCGCGGCTTCGTTGCCGTCGCAGACGATGAAATGAGCTTTTGGTTTCAATACTGCACTCATGCCGCCTCCTCTATCATCGAGATGGCTCGGTGCGGACACTCGTTGGCGCATATGCCGCAGCCCTTGCAGGTCGCCAGGTTGAAATCGAACCAGGCGGCTTTTTCCACCACGCACTGCACCGGGCAATACAGCCAGCACACGGCGCATTTGACGCACTTGGCTCTGTCCACCACCGGCCGCATGCTGCGCCAGTCGCCTGGCAGCATGGGGTTCTCGCGAGTGGCGATGGGGCACAGGTCGTTGGGGATGGTCTTGGCGTCGAAGAGAGGCTTGGATTGCTTGATCATGCCGCCGCCCTCCTCTCGATGTGATGCACCGTAGTTTCGTTGTATCCGCGTTCTAGCGCCCGCAGGTTCTGCTGCAACCCGGCATCGCGGAAATCCGAATGATGAACCGCCGCTTTCAAGGCTTCCAGCGAGACGAAACCGGTGGTCCGGGCGAAAGCGCCGAGCATGATGGTGTTGGTGATGGAGCGGCGGAAGATGTCGAGCGCGATCGAAACCGCGTCGCACAATCCCACCGTGGCGACCTGGGTGGGGAACTGCAATTCGCCCAGCGGCTTGGACGATGTTTGGACCCACACCGCGTCGTCCCGGATGCCGTCGAAGATGTTGGTGGCGCGACCCACGGTCGGGTCGATGCAGAGGATGCAGTTCGGATGGTAGATGTTGGTCATCTGGCGGATTTCTCTGTCGTCGAAGCGCAGATAACTGGTGACCGGCGCGCCGCGTCGTTCGAAGCCGAACGAAGGAATGGCGATCACGTGCTTGCCTTCCTCGACCAGCGCGGTGGCGAGTATGCCGCCCGCCAGCACCGCGCCCTGGCCGCCCCGTCCGTGTATGCGGATCTCGTACATGTCCATCCTCCTGAGAGGTACTACTTGCTCCAGCCCGGCTTGACACCGGGCATTTCCTTGCCTTGTCCGCGTATCGGCAACACCGGCAGGGCAAAACCCTGATTAAAGGCGGCGCGCGCGACGATGGTGAATTTGAGCGACCAGCCCGAGCCAAACGCCACCAGTCCCGCCAATGCAATCATGGCGCCGGTTCCATCGCCGAACAGCAAGCTGCCCAAGATCAGTATCCCCGGCAATAGTTGGCCGAACTTATCGAAGCCTACTCCAAACCCCAGTAGAACATCCAGCGCCTTCTTGGGTGCGCCTTTCTGGGTTAGGGCGTCTTTATATCTCGTCCAGGCCAGACGCCTCAAGATCAAGGCGCCCAGTAGCAGGATCGCCAGCCAGCGCGGCGTGTCGCCCGGCATCACGGTGAAGATCAGCGCCGCTAGGCCGGCGCCCTCGACAAAGCCGGTGCTGATGACGAGGGCGATGATCTTCGGTTCGCGCCAGGCCGGTATGCCCTTGGAGGCAGTCAGGATGCGCCCCTGGCAGTAGAGGAACAGCAGACCCAGGGCGGCGGCCAGGATGGGGAATATTCCCTCCCCGCCGCCCACCCACACCGCGATGGCGCCGCAGCCGAAATAGAACGGCGCGACCATGCCTTCGCGCGTCATCCACGAGGTTTGCGGGTGGCGGAACACGTTCAGGGCGCGCCAGGGCCGGCCGATTTCCAGCCAGACGCAGCTCAGGCCGGCGGCGACCAGGACCATCGCCAGCGTCGCCATGACGCGATAGGTGGCCGGTGTGTCGGTGGCGAACAGGGCGAATAACATCAGGCCAGTGCCGGAGCCGCCGCACATGAAGTTGGCGGCGGCGCGCCAATCCCAGTTGGTTTGGTGCCAGGGCGCGACTCTCATTTTGGGCCTCTCATTTCTTGTCCCAGATGTAATAGAAGCCCGGATCGGTGCCGAGTTCTTCGTGCATACGGAAGTGCTGGGTTTCGGCGAGCAGTTTCGAGACGTTGCTGTCGGGATCTTGCTTGTCGCCGAAAGCCAGCACGCCGGCGATACAGGAATTGACGCAGGCCGGCGTTACTTCGGGATCGACACCCGGCGTCAGTCCATTCACCTTCGCCGCATCGACACGATCCATGCAGAACGTGCATTTGGTCGCGACCGAGGTGCGGCGCGGATCCAGACGTGCTTCCTCGGAGGCCATCGGCGTGTCGCCGTAGGCGAAACTGACGCGGTGGGTGATGTGGCGTGCCTGATAAGGGCAAGCGACGGCGCAATAGCCACATCCGATGCATTTGTCGTAATCGATCTCGACCAGACCGTCGTCGCGCTGGTAGGTGGCTGTGGTCGGACAGACATGCATGCAGGGCGGATCGCCGCAATGCTGGCAACCAACCGGGATGAAGCTGCGGCGCACATCGGGGTATTCGCCGCTCTCGACGTCGATGACCGATCGCCATTGCACGTCGGGCGGCGTCGCGTTGGTCTGGCGGCAGGAGGCGGTGCAGGTCTGGCAGCCGATGCAGCGGCGCAGATCGGCGGTCATGATGTAGCGCGTCATGACGCTGCTCCGAGTCGCTTGACGCCGACCCGCGCCAGGTCAGCCCCCGAACCGGTGGAGTCGGTCAGCGCCATCGACATCGCGATCAGGCTGTTCATACTCGGCGCCTTCAAGTCCTTGGCATAGGGAGTGGCCCAGTGATCGAACTGGCCCATCATCAGCAGCGTATCGGGGCGGATGCCCTGGGACAGAATCGCCGGTCCCTGGGTCTTGCCGGTGTAGGAATGCACTTCGATCAGGTCGCCGTCGGCGATCCCCAATTCCTTCGCCTTGCCACTGTTGATGACCACGCCCTTGTGGCCGCGCAGATTGCCTGCGACCTCGTCCATCAACTGGACGCCGACGTTGCTGCCCCAGGCATACTGCATGCTGCGCGAGGTGATCAGCCAGAACGGGAACTCCTTGAACGATCCACCCTGCTTGATCGTTTCCTGTTCCCAGATACCCGGAAAATCGTGCACCTTCGGCAATCCGCCGTACTCGCAGAGCTGGGTGTCCCACCACTTGATGCCGCGTTCGTGGAGCCGGTTGCCGAGTTCCAGGCCGACGCGGTAGAGGCGTTCCTGAAACGGCATCTCGAAGCGGATGCCCTGTTTCTTCAGCTCGGGAAACAGATACCAGGAGAGGCGCGAGATCGGCCGGGTGCGCAGTCCATGCTCTTTATACCAGCCCAGTCCGTCGCTGTCGCGGCCGTTGCTCAGCTCCGCGCTGGCCGCCTGGCAGGTGCGGTCCCATATGGTGTCGACGGAGTGTCTTTGCGTAGTGTCGAGGCTGAAATCATAGTTGTCGGTGCGCAGGCTGACGCAAGCCGAGCCGCGGTTGATGGCCTTGTTGTAGTCTTCCAGCAGGCCGGCGCGTACAGCCAGCTCGGTGGCGATCTCGGTGAAGTCGCGGGTATCGCCGTGGGGCTTGACTGCCGGCTGGCGCAGGGCGAAGCCTTCGTGGTCCCAGAACTGCTCGATGAACTTGCTGCCGCCGACGCGGATCAACTGGGTGCTCTCGAAATCGGTGCATTCCGGCAACAGGACGTCCGCCATGTGATTGGTCTCGTCGTAGCTGTAGGCGAACGCTACGATGAAGGGGAACTCGGCGATGCGCTTGACGACTTCCTTGGTGTCCCAGAAGGAGATCGAAGGGTTGGTGCGATAGCAGAACCAGATGTCGGGCGCGGTGACCTTGGGCCAGTTTTCCGGCGACTCCTTCTGGAACATCCAGGAGAAATGGGTGGGGCCGAGCGCGGTGCTCCAGGGCGAGTTTGCCGACAGCGGCACCATGGTGCCGTGGGCATTGCGCACGGCGGGGTTGGGTGCCCAATGTTCCTTGCTGGTCGGGTTCATCGGGTAATACATGAAGCCGTCTTCATTGATCTTGACACTCGCCTGGCGGGTGGTGGCGGGACGGTTCAAGCGCACCGTCGTG
>JAPLQT010000072.1:27457-31930 GCA_026399515.1 Pseudomonadota bacterium
CGTCGTGCCGAGCGTGCCGCCGGGAACCTCCAGGCCGCCCACCAGGCAAGCCAGCAGGGTGCGCGCCCAGACCGCCTCGTAGGCGCCCCAGCCGTTGTTGACGGTCCTGCCGAACTGGATCGACACCGGGCGGTAGGGCAGCACCTGGCCTTCGATCTCGACAGTGGCGCCAACCTGGGCTTGCTCCACCCACTCGGCGGCGATGCGGCGCACCGTTCCACTCTTGACGTCGCAAGTCTTCTCCGCCCATTCGGGCGTGTAAGGTTGCATCTGGGCGATCAATTTGCTGAAGGTGGTTTCGCCGGCAATGCCTCGGTGCTGCCATTCCTCGCCGTCGGCGCCTACTTCCAGGGCGTCGACGGTGAAGCTGCCTTCCAGCGCCGGGTCGGTATCCGGCGTGTCGAATGGCACCGCGGCGTTACGTTTGAGGTCCCACAGCAGCGGCTTTTTCGTCGCCGAATCGCGCAGGTAGAAACCGTTCGGGCCGACCAGGTAGGGCGAGCCGGTGTGTTGCTTGAGGAAGAACACGTCCAGCGATTCACGCGGCAATTCGCGGACCAGCACGTGGACCATGCTGAACAGGAAAGCGGCATCAGTCTTGACTTTGATGGGTATCCATTCTGCGGAGGCGGCGGCCGTGACAGAAAGATGAGGCTCGAAATCGATGCGCTTCAAGCCGCGGGCGCGCGCCTCGCCATGCCGCCAGCCGCCGACCACGCCGCCCGAGGCCTCGACGTTGCCGCCGAAGGACAGCACGTAATTGCAACTCGGCGTGTCAGGGCAGACGGTGAAGGCACGGTGCCACAGTTCGCCGTAGAGATGCTCGGAATGCGTGCAACTGACGCCCTGGCCGCTGCCGAAGCTGAAATCCACCGGACCCCAGGCGGCGAGGAAAGCCGGGAAGGTGCCCATGTAATAAGTCGGGATGCCGCCGCCGCCGAAACTCGCCGCCGCGCGCGGGTAGCCTTCGGCATTGCGCAGTCCCTTGGCGCGGATTTCCTTCATCTTCGCACCGATGATGTCGAAAGCCTCGTCCCAGGATATCGGTACGAAGCCCGGATCCTGGTCCCGCCCCTTCTTCGGGTTGGTGCGCTTCATCGGCCCGTTCAGGCGGTTCGGGCTATAAGTCTTCTGGATAATACCGTAGGCCTTGACGCAGCACTTTCCGGCGCCGGGGTGCACCGTGGCGGCGCCGAAGTTCGGTTCGATTTCGGTGGCGACGCCGTCCTCGACCTTGACGGTCAATAAATCCGGACCCGCCACGCATTGGTAGCAGTACTGGGGAACCTTGCGCGTCTCATGCGGCGCATCGGCATCTGCAATGTTCATCTTCTCCTCCAATGCCTCGACTACATGATACAGATTTTCAGGAATATTGTGACAGTTTTGTATCACAATCATAATCCAGCGCATCGCCCGGAGCAAGCCCGAAGCGAAAATCGAATTTGACCCAGGTCAAGGGAGCAAGACAAACTTCCGCCAAGGCTGCCGGCTGTTTGTTCGGAGTGACGCGGTGTGGGCGTGAAGCTGACGATTGCCGTTTAGAAAGTGATACACTTCAGTGTGGTTATTGGATTAAAGTTGTATCTGTTTGTGCTTGATCGCCGGCGATGCCGAACCCAGTTTGAACCCATGATGCAAGGAGGTAGCCCAGTGCAACAGCCTTTGAATCCAAAATCAGCCGATGCGGCGGCAAGTTCGGCCATGAGCGCCTTGTTCAAACAGGCAGCCGCTGCAGGGAGAAGCGAATTCGACAAGACGGAGTTGAACGGCCTGCTCGCCCAACTTTGCATCAAACTGGACGAAAAGGCCGCCGAGACGGCCCACCCCCTTGAATTGCGCATCAGCCTGAACAACACCCGCGAGTTCGGTATGGTGATCAGCGCCGGATTGGGCGGTGTTGATTCCGAACTGGACGAGGACAATTTCAGGAAGGACCGTGCCGCTGTCTATGCCAGCGTTGAACTGACCGATGCGGAGGATTTTTTCGGCTTGTTCCAGCGCACCCTGGCGTATCAGAGACTCGCCGGCATGGCGAAACGTCAAGGACGAGCGTTGCCCGACGCTCAGCTCAAGGCTTGTTTCGGCAAGCTGCTGATGTTGGCAAGGGGTTTGTCACCGACCGCTCCCGATGCGCCCTGCGTACTGCAAAACCTCGAACTGAATCCCGTACACTGCGGCGATCAACTGCTTGCCGGGGCGGCTCGTTGCGAATTTGGTGCAGCCGCGGCCGGCCGGCTCAGCCGCCCGATCCACAAGATCGACAAGCTGCTTCACCCGGCGTCCATCGGCATCATCGGGGTATCCGGCAGCGGCATGAATTTCGGCCGGATCATCCTGCGCAACCTGATCGGCAGCGGCTATCCCAAGGAGAGCCTGACCATCATCCGCCCCGGCGAGACCGAGATCGACGGCGTCATGTGCGCCGAAAGTCTGAAAGCGCTGGACCACAAACTCGACCTGCTGATCGTGGCGATCGCCGCCAGCGCGGTCTACGACCTCGTCGACGAAATCATCGCCACCGATTCCGTGGAATCGGTGATGCTGATCCCCGGCAGCCTGGGGGAGACCCTGAAAAGCCGCGAGCCTGCTGCTGCCCTGGCTGGTCGGATCAACGCCGCCCATGGCCAGGCCGGCGGCGGCCCGATCTTCCTCGGCGCCAACTGCCTGGGCGTCGTATCGCATCCCGGCGCCTACGACTCCTGGTTCATTCCCCTGGAACGCCTGCCGAAACCGCAAAAGAAACTCGAAAGAAATTCCGTCATGCTGAGCCAGAGCGGCGCCTTCATGATCACCCGCCTGAGCCAGAATCCCTGGCTGGATCCGCGCTACATGCTGGCCATCGGCAACCAGACCGACCTCACCCACGGCGATATGTTGAGCTTCTTCGCCGAACGCCCGGATATCGAGACCATCGGTGTCTATGTCGAAGGCTTCAATGATCTCGACGGTCTAGCCTTCGCCAAGGCCGTGCGCAAGGCGGTGCTCAGCGGCAAGCAGGTGGTGGTGTATAAGTCCGGCCGCACAGCTCCCGGCGCGGGTGGCGTGATGGGCCACACGGCTTCCATCGCCGGCGGCCTGACGCTGTTCGAATCGGTGGTGCGGCACGCCGGGGCCATCTTCGCCGAGGACTTCAATACTTTCGACGACCTCTTCTACATGGCCGGCGCCCTGCACCACAAGCAGGTCCGCGGCAATCGCCTGGGCGCCATCAGCGGCGCCGGTTTCGAGGCGGTGGGCATGGCCGACTGCATCAAATCAGATACCTTCGCCATGCAGATGGGAAGTTTGGAGGCCGATACCGTCAAGCATGTCGAGGAGATACTGGTGTCCAAGAAACTCGACGCCCTGGTCGAGGTCAGAAATCCGATCGACATCAATCCCGGCGCCGACGACGAGGCTCACCTGCAGATCACCGAAGCCTTCATCCAGGATCCGAATATCGACGCCGTCGTGGTCGGCCTCGACCCGACCGCGCCGTCGGTACGCGCCCTGGAGCAGAGCAAGCTGCGGCCAGGTTTCGACCTCAGCGACGCCAAGAGCACGGTGCATCTGATGCCCCCCATCGTCGATCGCAGCGACAAGCCTATCATCGGCATCGTCGATGGCGGGACGCTATATGATGCGATGGCGGCGAAGCTTATGGATCAAGGCGTCTGCGTATTCCGCAACTGCGCCCGGGGCACCAAGGCGCTGGTGCGCTACTTCGAGGCCAGGCTGAATGCCGAGAGTCTCATCCAACGACATCGCTGAACCCACCATTCATCAAGTATTTACACACGAGGAACCACCATGAGCGCAACACTGATCAACGACATCTTCCGGAAGGCGCACAGCGAGGGGCGGTCCGCGCTGTTCGAGCATGAGGTCTACCGGCTGCTGGCCGCGGCCGGCATCGCCGCGACGCCAAGACACGTGGTGCTCGCCGGCGGGGCCGAGCCGGCGGACGAACTCCTGGCGTCGTTCACCGGAAGCCGGGTGGTGGTGAAGATCGTCTCAGGCAGCATTGCCCACAAGTCGGACGTGGGCGGGGTCGTCGTCGTGCCCAACCAGCCGGCGGCGGTGCGCGCCGCCTGCCAAGGCATGCTCGCGAAACTGTCGCAACAGGACATCGCGGGTGTGATGCTGACGGAGTTCATCGAAGCCGACGCCGCGGGTGCCGGCAGTGAGCTCCTGGTCGGCATCCGCAACACGCGCGAGTTCGGCATGATCCTCAGCGCGGGGATGGGCGGCATCGACACCGAGCTCTATGCCGCAGGCTCACGCCGCGGGCAGGCGGTGGTGTCGGCTTCGACCGCGCTGACCACCGCCGAGGAATTCCTCGAGCTTTTCAAACCGACGATTGCCTACCGGAAGGTCGCCGGACTGACGCGGGGGGGCCGCCGGCTGGTGTCCGACGAAACCCTCCTCCAGTGCTTCGACGCCTTCATCCGCCTGGCGAACGACTGCGCGGCGGGCAACCCCGAGACGGAC
>JAPLQT010000031.1 GCA_026399515.1 Pseudomonadota bacterium
CCCGAGACGATCATGTTCAGTGCGGCTTCGAGGCCGATCACCCGCGGCAGGCGCTGGGTGCCGCCGGCACCCGGCAGCAGGCCCAGCTTGACTTCCGGCAGGGCGATCTTGGCGCCGGGCGCCGCCACGCGGAAATGACAGGCCAACGCCAGCTCCAGCCCACCTCCCATGGCCACCGCGTGGATCGCGGCGATAACAGGTTTCTCGCTGCGCTCGACGAAGTTGATCACGGTATGCAGGTTGGGCTCGGCCAAGGCCGCCGGCTTGTTGAATTCGGTGATGTCCGCGCCGCCCGAAAAGGCCTTGCCGGCGCCGATCAGGATGATGGCCTTGACGCCGGCATCCTCGTTGGCGCGGCCTATGCCATCGGCGATGCCGCTACGCAAGGCGTGGCCCAGGCCATTCACCGGCGGGTTGTTCAGGGTGATCACGGCGACCGCGCCGCGAACTTGGTACTCTGCTGCACTCATGCTCATTTCTCCTTGTTGTCCTTCATTGCTGCATTGATAAGCGTGAAACCCCGTTCGGAAGCGCCCCGTACCCCATGAGCGCAGCGAACAACTTGTAGCCCCCGCCTGGGCGGGGGTCGGGGGTGGGGGCGTAATTCCTGTCTTTGAACATTTTCATGGCACGGGTGTGGTCTGATGACCATGCGAGTTAAACTTCCAGCCATTCCTTGCGCACCGCTTCGTTGTCGCGCAAATCCTGCGGCGTGCCCTCGAATACGATTTGTCCGTGGCCCATGACGTAGAGCCGCTGGGAAATGTCCAGGGCGATCGCCAGCTTCTGCTCGATGAGCAGGATGGAGATGCCCCGTTCCTTGATCGCCGCGAGAAAATTGCCGACCTGTACGACGATCTTCGGCGCCAAGCCCTCGGTCGGCTCGTCTATCATCACCAGTTCAGGATCGCCCATCAGCGTGCGGCACAGCGTCAACATCTGCTGCTCGCCACCGGAGAGCACGCCGGCGAGTGTGTCGACACGCTCGGAGAGCCGCGGAAACAGCTCGAACATGTCCTCCATGCTCCATCGGCCGGCGCCCCGGGTGTTCTTCTCGCCCAGCATCAAATTCTGCCGCACCGTCAGGTCGCCAAATATGGCGCGGTCCTCCGGCACGTAGCCGAGTCCTTTTCGGGCGATCTCGAAGGGCTTGCATCCGAGCAACTGCTCACCCTTGAAGGTGACACTGCCCTTGGCCACCACCTGGCCCATCACCGCCTTGATGGTGGTCGAGCGGCCGACGCCATTGCGGCCCAGCAGGCTGACGATCTCGCCCTTGCCGACGCTGAAGTGGACGCCGTGCAGGATATGGCTCTTGCCATAGAAGGCATGCAGGTCGCGCACCTCAAGGAGGGGCTCAGTCATGATGCTCCTCCGCGAAAGTGGTGCCGAGATAGGCTTCCTGGACCGTGCGGTTGGCGCGAATCTCGGCCGGCGTGCCGGTGGCTATGATCTCGCCATAGACCAGCACCGAGATGCGATCGGCCAGGTCGAACACCACGCTCATGTCGTGCTCCACCATGATCAGCGTTTTGCCTTCGGTCACCCGGCGTATAAGCGCCACCGCATCCCCGGTTTCGGACTTGCTCATGCCCGCTGTCGGTTCGTCGAGCAGGATCACGTCAGCGCCGCCCGCTATGGTGATGCCGATCTCAAGCGCCCGCTGCTCGGCGTAGGAGAGGATGCCGGCAACGGTGTCGCTGCGATGCGCCAGGCCGATTTCGGCGATCACCCGGCGGGCCTGTTGGTTGGCGTCGCGCAGGGCTGCCAGGCGTTGCCAGAACGAGTACCGGTAATCGAGCGCCCACAGTACCGAACAACGGACGTTCTCGAACACCGTCAAGTTCGTGAAAATATTGGTCACCTGAAAGCTGCGACTCAGGCCGCGGCGATTGATCTGGTGCGGCTTGAGGCTGGTAACGGATTCGCCCTTGAGGAAGATGCCGCCGCTGGTGACCGGGAATCGCGCGCTGGCCAAGTGGAACAGCGTGGACTTACCGGCACCGTTCGGGCCGATGATGGCATGCCGTTCGCCTTGCGGCACGCTCAGGTTGACGCCATTGATGATGACGGTCTGGCCGAAGCTCTTTCTGACCTCGGTCAGTTGCAAGGCGGGGACGTTCATGCCGCCTCCTTGCCGTCGATGCCGGCCAGCACCCGCCGCCAGGCCTCCGACACCCGTGGCCAGGTCAGCTTCAGCAGGATCAGGCCTACCGCCAAGACGAGCAGCGCCATGAGCCAGGTCGCCGCCGACATGACATCGATGTCCGCCCCGAATATCTGCAGCGGTTCATCCACGCCTTCGGCATGGTGGTAAGCGATCTCCACCAGGCCGATCACGCCGCAGAAGGTGATCAACAACGGAAGAGCCACCAGCGCATAGGCGGGCATCACCTTGGTGAGCTGGCCGGCATTCCATAGCCGCTTATGCATGGCCAGCAGACTGGCGATGCCGCCGGGGGCATACAACACCATGGTCAGGAAGAACAGTCCGAAGTAGAACAGCCAGGCCTTGGTGACGCCGGCCACGGCGATCGCCAGCATGGAAATCAGCATGGCGCCGATGATCGGTCCGTAGAAGAAACCGATGCCGCCGACGAAAGCCATCATCAGCACTACCCCCGAGGTCCAGGCTCCCAGGGTCTCGGCGGTAACCATCTCGTAGTTGAGGGCCGACAGTCCGCCAGCGATGCCGGCAAAAAATCCCGCCAGGATCATCATGATGTAACGTACCCAGCGCGGATCGTAACCGACGAACTGGGCACGCTCTGGATTGTCGCGCACGGCATTGGCCATGCGCCCGAGCGGCGTCTGGGTCAATGCATACATGGCCAGCATGCAGACGAAGGTCCAGGCGGCAATCAGGTAGTACATTTCGATCTGCGGGCCAAAGGTGATGCCGAACGCCGCCTTGCCGATCACCCGGTTGCCGGAAACGCCACCCTCCCCGCCGAATACCGCCGGGAACATCAGCGATGCAGACGCCACCAGTTCGCCGATCCCCAGGGAAATCATGGCGAATGTCGTGCCGGCACGCTTGGTGGACACATAACCGAACAGCACCCCGCCGAGCAGGCCGGCCAGCCCGCCGACCAGCGGCAGCATGCTCACCGGCAGCGTGGCGGTCTTTCCCAGCAGGTTCAAGGTATGCATGGTGGCGAAGGCGCCTGTGCCGAAATACACGGCGTGACCGAAGGACAGCAGCCCGGTCTGGCCGAGCAGCATGTTGTAAGAAAGTGCGAAGATCACCATGATGCTGATCTGGCACAGCAGCGACAGGGCGAAGCCCTTATTGAACACCAGCGGCAGCGCAATCATCAGCAACGCCAGCGCGCCCCACAGGAACAGCCGGCGGCGATGGAGCAAAGGCGGAACCGCGTGCATTTGCCTATCCCCCATCCCCTTTCCCGGGGAAAGGGGTGACGCTTGTTCGCCGCAGCGCGGCTCCGGAGAGTTGGCTGCGCCGTCCTTGGGGGCGGCCCGGCGGACGTCGTTCATGATTCCCTCGCTCCCATCAGGCCGCGTGGCCGGAAGATCAGGATGGCGACCATGAACAGGTAAGGCAGTATCGGTGCCAACTGGGTCACGGTGAGGCGCGCCATCGCCCCGCTGGCGACCAGTTCGATTCCAAATACGGCGGCCACGTCGGTGATCGAGACATTCAAGCCGATGGCGAAAGTCTGCACGATGCCGATCAGCAACGACGCCACGAAGGCGCCGGCCAGCGAGCCGAGGCCGCCCACCACTACCACCACGAAGACGATGGAACCGACCGCTGCCGCCATGCCGGGTTCGGTGATGAAGGCGTTGCCGCCGATGACCCCGGCCAGCGCCGCCAGCGCCACGCCGCCGCCGAACACCAGCATGAAGATGCGCGGCACATTGTAGCCCAGCGCGAGATCAGCATCATGAAGCCCTTGTAGATCGGGAAGTCGGTCGAGAACAGAGTGAACAAGGTGCCGTCCAGCGCTTCGGGGATGCGATAGTCCACCGCCGCCTTGCCCCAGATGAGATGCACCGCTTCCTCGACCAGGAAACTCAAGCCGAAAGTAAACAGCAATTCGGCCACGTGGCCGAACTTGTGTGCCTTGCGCAAGCCGTAGCGCTCGACCAGCATGCCCACCACCCCGACCAGGAGCGGCGCCACGACCAGCGCCGGCACGAAACCGACCAGCGTGCTGATCTGGTAGGCAAAGTAAGCCCCAAGCATGTAAAAGCTGGCATGGGCAAAATTCAGCACGCCCATCATGCTGAAAATCAGCGTCAGCCCGGAAGACAGCATGAACAGCAGCAACCCGTAGGTCACTCCGTTCAGGAGAGAAATTAAAACAAATTCCATCAACAATCACCCAATCAACTGTCGCTTGTTCGCCCGGCCCCGATACCTCGAAGGCAAAAGCTCCCTTCTCGCACCAAGGGCCGGGAGTCCGGAATCGCCCGACTGCAATACCAACCGCTTACGGTCGTTCCATGATGCAGCTGGTGGGCAACTGCGAGTCGCGGGCGCTGATCGACGCCAGAGTCTTGAAGCCGAAGCCGGTATGCTCGGTGTCGTATTTCACCGTCTTCCCGTCCTGCTTCGCAAAAATCGAGATGTACAGCGGCTGGATCAACTGGTGATCGCTCTTGCGCATCCATACTTCGCCGTTGTCTGCCTCGAAACGCATGTCTTCGAGCTGGCGGGCCACCTTGAGCGGATCCACCGATTTTGCGTCATTCATCGCCTTGGCCACCATGGTGACCATGGTATTGACACGCAAATAATAGAACTCGTTCGGAGGCCAGTACTTCTTGTTGAAGTCATTAGCGAATTTCTCTGCCTTGTTGGGCTGGACGTTCATATGCCACTCGGTCAATTGCACCACCAAGCCGTCGCCCGCGGCACCCATCGCGGTCGGCGTTCCGAGGCCGCCCGCATAGTAGGTATAGAACTTGGCCTTGAGGCCGGAATCCTTGGCCGCCTTGATCAGCAGCGACAAATCGTTGCCCCAGTTGCCGGTGATGACGGTGTCCGCTCCCGAGGACTTGATCTTGGCGACATAAGGCGCGAAGTCCTTGGTCCGGCCGATCGGGTGCAGGTCCTCGCCGACGATCTTGATGTCGGGCCGTTTCTTTGCCAGCATCTCCTTGGCCGCCTTGGCGACCTGGTGGCCGTGCGCATAATCCTGGCCGATGATGTAGACCTTCTTGATCTTCTTGTCGTTGACCATGAAGGACGTGATCGCCTCCATCTTCATGTCGCTGTTGGCGTCGAAGCGGAAGTGCCAGAAGCTGCATTTTTCATTGGTCAGCGTCGGATCGACAGCGGCATAATTGAAATACAACACCGTCTTGTCGGGATTGCGTGCGTTCCACTTATTAACCGCTTCGACCAGCGCGTGTGCCGCACCCGAGCCGTTGCCCTGGGTGATGTAACGGATCCCCTGGTCGGTCGCCGACTTCAAGTTGATCAGGCTTTCCTGGGGACTGCCCTTGTTGTCGAAGGGAACAATTTCCAGCTTCTGCCCTACCACGCCGCCCTTCTGGTTGACATAGTCGGCAATCTCCTTGAACTGCTTCAACCCACCCTCCCCGACATTGGCAAAAGCACCGGACAACGGATCGATATATGCAATCTTCACCTGAGCCGTGGCGGCCCCGGCGAACATCATGGCAGCGATAGCCACCGCCAGACGATTATGCTTTTTGTTCAACACTTGAGTACTCCCCAAAGATTAAGCAATCAGAAATGGCTCAGCGAACCGGAACGCGCCGGTTCGCCGAGTAATGCGCCTGCGATTTAGGGCTTCTCCATGATGCAGCTGGTGGGCAGTGCGGTCGCGTAGCCTTCTACCCGTTTGTCGTTACGGAAACCATACTCCAACACACCGTCGGCATTCAACTTGACCTTCTTGCCGTCCACCTTGGCAAAGGTCTCGACGAACAGCGGCTGGATCAACTGGTGGTCGGAGGCGCGCATCTGCACGTCGCCGGTGATGCTATCGTAATGCATCCCTTCGAGCGCCTTGGCGACCTTGACCGGGTCGTCGCTCTTGACCTGTTCCATGGCGGCGGCGATCATTCCGACCGCATTGGTCGCCGCCTGGGTATATGGATCCTCGGCTTGTCCATACTTCTTCTTGTAATCCATCACGTACTTGAGGCCTTTGGCTGTTAATCCTGATTCGCTGTGATAGGACACCACCTTGACGCGATCGATGCCAGCGTCGCCGAGCGCCATCGGTGAACCCACCACGCCGGCGTAGAAGGTATAAAAGTTTGCCTTCAGGCCGGCATCCTTGGCTGCCTTGATCAGCAGGGCAAGATCGCTGCCCCAGTTGCCGGTGATGATGGAATCGGCACCCGAGGCCTTGATCTTGGCGATGTAGGGCGAAAAGTCCTTGATGCGGGCCAGGGGATGCAGTTCGTCGCCGACGATCTTGATGTCGGGGCGCTTCTTGGCAATCATTTCCTTGGCGGTCTTGGACACCTGGTGGCCGAAGCTGTAGTCCTGGCCGAAGATGTAGACCTTCTTGATCTTCTTGTCGCCTTCCATGACATTGGTAAGGGCCTCCAGCTTCATGTCGCTGTTGGCGTCGAAGCGGAAATGCCAGAAGCTGCATTTGCTGTTGGTGAAATCCGGGTCGACCGCCGCATAGTTGAGGAACAACACCGTTTTGTCGGGATTGCGTGCATTGTGCTTGTTGACCGCCTCGATCAACGCCCCGGCAACGCTCGAACCGTTGCCTTGGGTGATGTAGCGCACGCCCTGGTCGATAGCGCGGTTCAGCAGCACCATGCTTTCCTGGGGCGACAGCTTGTTGTCGAGGGGAACCATCTCGAATTTCTTGCCGAGAACTCCGCCACGGGCGTTGAGCTGATCCACGGCAAACTGGAACTCCCTCAGACCATGTTCCCCGGTCGCGCCCATCATTCCCGACAAGGGATCGATGTAGGCGATCTTCACCTGCGCCAGGGCCGACCCGGCGAGGAGAATTGCACCCGCCGCCAGGATCATTTTGCTGCGTATCTTGTTTGTCATGATTCCTCCTAGATGGTTTTTTCCGTTTTCCACGGTTTGGGAAATGAAACGCCGGGATTCAGTGTCTCAGAAATCATTCAAGGACTGCAAAGCGGATTTCGACTTTGGCGCCAGTTTTGCAGTGCGGAATTGGATTTCGCTTTTCCAGAGTCATGGTATCGTTCGTCGCCAGGTTTGTAAACTGCCTTTTTGCCGGGGTACCGAAGGAAAGATCTCCTTGCGATTACATTCTTTTCAAGCTCGCCTGTAGCGCTCTCCTGGCGAAGAGGTTGTTGGCGATCAAAGCCGCCAGCACCATCCCCGCGCCGAAAAATTCGGCCGGCGCGATCTCCTGTCCCATGGCTATCCCGATCAGGAAAACCACCACCGGGATGAAGTTGCCCATAAGCGACGCATTCAGCGCGCCGAGGTGCTTGACTCCGACGTTCCACAGCAGCACCGCCACCACCGAAGTCATCAGGATCAGGAAAAGCATCGGCCATGCCTGGCTTTCGACCTGTTGCATGCTCGGTACGTGGGCGTGGCCGACCCAGACGGCCAGTCCTGAAAGAAACAGGATGCTGAGAGTCCCCAGGCCGCAGGACAGCGCCGTGTAACGCAGCGGCGACCAATCGGAAAACTTCGCCGCGGCGAGGGTGTACACCACCCAGCAGATCGCGGCCACCAACACCAGCAAATCGCCGCCGAGGCTGCCGCTGAGCGCCAGCGTGGCAAAGCTACCCTTGCTCACCACCACCACGCAGCCGCTGAAGGCCACCGCCACGCATACCAGGGTGGCACGGGCCGGCCGCACCCCGCGCAGCAGCCATTGGGTCAGCGCGATCATCAGGGGTTGCATGCCGGCGATGATCGCGGCCTGCTGCGGACTGGTCAGCCGCAAGCCTTCGAAATTGAACAGGCTGAACCCGGCAAACCCCATGCTGCCGTAAAAGAACAGGGACCAGCGCCGCGGATCGCCGCGCAACGCGACGAAGGGCGCGTTGCCTTCCACCAGCCACAGGATCGCCAGCAGGATGACGGCCCCACAGCCATAGCGTATCGAGGTGATGGCATAGGGATCGAGCGTTGCCAGCATGATCTTGCCGACCGGAAACATCCCGGCCCACGACAAGACCGTAACGCTCATGGCCATCAGGCCCAGGCGAAGATTCTGCTTGCTCATCGTTCGGGGAACGGTACGAAATCGAATTTCATCGGGACGAACTTGCCGCGAAAAAACAATTGACGTATTCTAACCGTGTTTGCAAAACCATATTTCGCTCTGCAAAACATCCTTGCTGAACCTCTCCCAGGAATATTCATGGACCTCAATTTCACTCCAGAAGAACAAGCCTTCCGCGCCGAGGTGAGGCGTTTTCTCGACGCCAAGCTGCCGGCCGATATCAGCGCCAAGGTACACGGCGGCAAGCGCCTGCAAAAAGAAGATTTCGTGCAATGGCAAAAGATCCTCCACCAGCAGGGCTGGGGCGCCAGCATGTGGCCGGCGGAATTCGGCGGAACCGGCTGGAATCCCGTGCAGCAGCATATTTTCGAGGAGGAATGCGCCGACGCCGGCACGCCCATGCAACTACCGTTCGGCCTGCGCATGGTGGCGCCGGTCATAATGGCTTTCGGCAACAAGTCCCAGCAGGAGTATTTCCTGCCGCGCATCGTTTCAGGGGTGGACTGGTGGTGCCAGGGTTACTCGGAACCGGGGTCCGGTTCCGACCTGGCGTCGCTGAAGATGCGCGCCGAACGCAGCGGAGACAATTACATCGTCAACGGCCAGAAGACCTGGAACACGCTCGGCCAGTACGCCGACTGGATCTTCTGCCTGGTGCGCACCAGTACCGAAGGCCGCCAGCAGGAAGGCATCTCCTTCCTGCGGATCGACATGAAGACGCCCGGCATCACCGTCAGGCCCATCATCATGCTGGACGGCGAACACGAGATCAATGAGGTGTGGTTCGAGGACGTCAAGGTGCCGGCGCAGAACATCGTCGGCCAGGAGAACAAGGGCTGGACCTACGCCAAGTTCCTGCTCGGCCACGAACGCA
>JAPLQT010000135.1 GCA_026399515.1 Pseudomonadota bacterium
GGTCAGCCAGCACTACTTCCAGGTGGCGTTATCCCGGCTCAACGAAGGGCGCCCGTAACGCGTCCAGGAGGGGTTAAATCGGGTCGTGGTGTTGTGCCAAAATGCGCGCAAAACAGTGCCAAAATGCGCGCGCGCTTACAGACTCTCCGGGAATTAATCGGTTGGACCTGAGGGGAATGGTGGCCAGGGGCGGAATCGAACCGCCGACACGCGGATTTTCAGTCCGCTGCTCTACCAACTGAGCTACCTGGCCATGTCTTGCAAATGAGCGCGCGATTATAGCCGTGGTGCGTGCCTGAGTCAAAGCGCAAACTTGACCGCGGACCGGGCGTTTGAAAGATCGCTCAAAGCCGGTAGTCGAGTTGAAGTTTCTGCTGAAGTTTCCTCGCCTGCTTGAAGGCTTCCTTCAACACGTGGCGATGCAGCTCGTTCAAGTGGTCGGGATCGATGCGGTTGGCGGAGTCCGGCCTGGTTCCATCACCCTGCTGGTGGCGCAAACGCAGTTGCTGAATGAAATAGAAACCCTCGACCATCGCCGCCACGTCGTCCCGGGCGAACTCCATGCGCTCGCCGGCTGCGCGCAGGCGCTGAACCGTCGAGGTGTGGCTGATGCCGTTGGCCAGCGCGAAGATGCGGGCGGCATCGACAAAGGGCCGCGAGCCGAAAGCCTTGAGGTCGAGGGTGTGCGGAAACAGCTGGTTCTTTTCATAGACGAAATCGCGAATAACGCCCAGCGGGGGAGCAGCCTGGACGGCATTCCCCGCCATGAAGCGCAGGAACATCGATGCCGTGCCGGTGCGCGCCAGCAGCCAGTCGCGCAACTCATCGGCGAGGCTGTCCGCACCGAAGATGCAGCGCAGGTCGAAGAAGATCGTGGCGTTCAACAAAGCCTGCGGATTCGCCGCGTGCAGCCAAGTGGAAAACTTGGCCCGCCATTCGGCGAGCGACAGGCACAATTCCGGGTTGCCTGCCATGATGTTGCCCTTGCACAGGGTGAAGCCGCAAGCGTCGAGCTTGCGATTGACCGCCTGGGCGAAAGGCAGAAAAGCCCCGCGCAGCGCTTCGGTCGCCTCGCCATTATCGTCGGGCCCCTGAAAGATGATGCCGTTGTCCTGATCTGTGCTGAAAGTCTGCTCGAAGCGCCCTTCCGAGCCGAATGCCAGCCAGCACCACTCCACTTTCGGCAGGGTGAACTCGCTCGCGGTCAGTTCGATGATGCGCACCGTCAGGTGATCGTTGAGCGTGGAGATCAACTGAGTAAGCGCCTCGGCGGTACTGCCGTCGGCGAGCATCTGCATGGTCATACGGTGGATTTCGTCAGCCGCGGCGACCAGCGCGTCAAGGTCGCGAGCATTCCGGATGGCGCCGCTGATGGCCTTGACGCCGCCGCGTTGCAATTCGTAAATGTCCTCTTGCGACACGACGCCCACCAGTCGTCCGGCGGCGTCGACGACGATCACCTGGTGCACGCCGCGGCGCGCCATCAACAAGGCTGCCTGATAGACGGTGGAGCGCCAGTTGAGCATCACCAGTCCGCTGTCGCTCATCACCGAGGCGATCCACTGTTCGACATCGCAGGATTTCGCCGCGACCCTATGCAGCAGGTCACGCAGGGTGAAGATGCCGATCGGCCGGTAGCTTTCCGGCTCGACGACGACGATGGAGCCGACCCGGTTCTCGGACATCAGCTGCAAGGCTTCGCGCAACGGCGTTTCTGGAGAGGCGGTGACTGGTTTGCGGCGTATCAGTGCCGCCAGTTGGCTGTGCAGGCTCAGGCCGGTGCCGCTCAAAGCGGATGGGCTGGGGGTCGGGGTCATGTCGGGATTCGTCAGTACTGGACTCGGGCGGAATAGGTTTTCCGGGCGGCGGCAAGCGCCTCGCCCAGGGTGCGGATGCCCATGTCGTTGAGCAGCGGGATCATGCGCAAGAATACTTCGCCGGTCACGATGGCATCGCCCAGCGCCGTATGGCGGCCGATGATGGCAATGCCCAGGCGTTCGGCGATGAGTTCGAGCTTGTGGGATTCCTGGTTGGGATGGATGACCGCGGAGAGCAGCAGCGTGTCGAGCACCGGCTGGGTAAAGCGGATGCCGGTCGACGCTTCCTTGAGTTGCAGGAAGCGCATGTCAAACGCGGCGTTGTGCGCCACCAGTACCGTATCTTCGCAGAAGCGGTGGAAATCCGGGAGGACCCTCTCGATTGCCGGCTGGCCGTCCAGCATCTCCTGGCTGAGTCCATGGATGGCGATCGATTCGGCGCTCATCCCGCGCCGCGGATCCACCAATTGCTCGAAGCTCTCACCGCGCAGCATGCGCCCATTGACGATGCGCACCGCGCCGAACTGGATGATCTCATCGCCCTCCGAGGGTTGCAGGCCGGTGGTTTCGGTATCGAACGCCGTATAGGTGAGCTCGGTCAGCAGGCGGTCATCGAGCGCGTGATCCTGGTCGCTGTGCCTGAACAGGTCGAAATCGTAGTATTCCGGCCGGCTCTCGCCGCGCAGCAGGGCGACGGGCTCGATCGCATCGTGTCTTGCCGCCACCGGAATCAACAGGCGAAAGTAGGCCAACTGCGTCGCGCTGTCGCGCTTGAACCAGAGTTCGCCGCCATGACGATCCATGATGTCGCGCAAAGTCAGCGGGCTGTTCTCGCCGGACAGGTTCATCGGTTCCAGTTCCCAGCCATGCAGTGTTTCCGTGGAGATGGGAGCGCCCATCCAGACCATGTCGAGATGGGCCAGCCTGCCGGATTGAGCCAGGCGAAAACGCAGCAGGCGGATGTCGAAGGATTCCTGTAGACGTCCGGCGAGATAGCTGATGGCCTGGATCAGCGAGAAGCTGTCCACCTTGATCCAGAGATCGGCATCGAGGGCATCTATCTTCACGCTCAGGCCGAATTTGCTTTCGATGCGGCGTTGCGCGGCGGCGATCAGGTCGGCGCCGAGCATTTCTTCCAGCGGCCAGCGCGCCTTCATCGCATCGGCATGGCTGTCCAGGGTTTGGTCGAGGCGCTGTCCCATGGCCAGCACTTCGTCGCCGATGATGTGCAGAAAGCGCTCACGCGGTTCGGCTTCGATATCCGGATATTCCAGCAGGGTCTCCACCGCGGCCCGGATGTTGGCCAGGGCGGCGCGGCTGCCTTCGGTCAGATTCTGCAGCAACTCGTCGCGTTTGGTTTCACTGTCGACGGCGCGGGTGATGTTGTCCAGCATCAGCACATAGCCGCCGATGCTGCGCGGGGCATTTTCTTCGGTTCCTTCGCCATCGCCGCCAGTGGCGGAGAGCACCGGCGCCATTTGCACACGGATCAACTGGCCGGCACGGGTGGCGGTGACGAAATGAGTCGACGGTTGGCTGCCCTGGGTTGCCAGACGCGTCTGCAAGCTGTCCAGTGCGTGGGCAATCAGATTGCGGTCGAACACCGAGAAAATCGAGCGGCCGAGGCCCAGCAACGGCGCCGAGCCGGCTCCATCGCTCCCCTCCTGGACAAAGGCGCGGAACTGCAAGCGTGCCCGGTTGTTGTAAAGCAGGATGCGGCCGTCGAGATTGCAGACCACAACGCTCTGGGTCAATTCCGACATCAAGGCCGCGAGACGGTTCTTTTCTTCGACGAGCGAAGTGTTGGCGCGGCGGATCTGCGATTCGACATCGCTGAGCAGGTCGTCGCGCTGCTGCGCCAGCTCATTGACCGCCCGGCCGAGCAACTGCACTTCGGGCGGGCCCTCGGGCATCACGCGAAAATTCCGATTGGCGCCGAGCATCAGGCGCATCAGCTCGGCCATTTTCAGCAGCCCTTGCACATACTGGTTGAACAGGCCACGCAACAAAGCCACGCCGATGGCGAAGCCCAGTCCGGTCATCATGATCCCGATCGGCAGACGCGGCAGCAACAGACCTGCTAACGCCTGTCCTTCGGCCTCGGACATTTCGGCCATCAGCAACACCGCCGTCAATAAGAACGGTCCGGTGATCAACAAGCCCAGCACGGCAATCGCCAGGACGTAACGCCAGCGAGCATTCATGCCGTACTGTCCAGCCCCAGCACCGACCTGATCTTCGCCACCAGATCCTTGGTCGAAAACGGTTTGGTGATATAGGCGTCGGCGCCCAGCGCCATGCCTTTCTGCACTTCGGTGTCGCGTCCCTTGGCTGTAAGCATGACGATCTTGATAGCCGTCCAGGCCGGATTGGCGCGAATTTCCTGACAGACCTCGAAGCCGCTCTTCTTGGGCATCATGACGTCGAGCAGCACCAGATCGGGCTGAATTTCGGCAATCTTCTTCAACGCCTCTTCGCCATCGACAGCCACCGACACCAGGTAACCTTCGCGCGTCATCAGGAACTCGAGCGAAATGACGATGTTCGGCTCGTCGTCGACAATCAGGATTTTCCGGCTCATGCCCTCTCCTCCTCAGCCTTGTTCCTCCGCACCGTGCGCAACGGCAGGGAGAATGAAAACGTGGCGCCGGCCTTTCCCGGTTCCGTCCCGCTCTCCACCCACAGGCGACCGCCGAAATGCTCGATGATCTGACGGCTGATCGGCAGGCCCAGACCGGTGCCCTGAGGCTTGCCGGTCAACACGTCGCTGCTTTCCCCTCCCTGGCGGAACTTCTCGAAAATAATCGCCTGATCCTCCTTGGGGATGCCGGGTCCGTTGTCGGCGACATCGACGCACAGTTCATGGCCGGCCTGCCGCAAGCGGACCACGACACTGCCCACCCCGGGAACACAGAATTTCACCGCATTCGACAACAGGTTGATCATAACCTGGATCAGCCGGTCGCGATCCGCGGGAATCGGCGCCACTGCGGGCGGCAGCTTGACCTCCAGCTCGATGTCACGCTCCTTGAAAAGCTGGCTGGTGGCGTCCACCGATTGCAGTACCACGTCGCGCAAATCGACCTCGATGGTATGCCATTCGGCCTGGCCCGACTCGATCTTGGCCAGATCGAGAACCTGGTTGATCAGCCGGGTCAGGCGCTCGGTCTCGGCGACGATGATGCCGAGGAAACGTTTGCGCTCGTCCAGTCCTGTCCTGGGGTCGTCGCGCAGCATCTCGGAGAAGGCGCGAATCGACGTCAGGGGCGTGCGCAATTCGTGGGTGATGGTGGACATGAAATCATCCTTGAGCCGGTCGAGTTCCTTCAGGCGCTCATTGGCAGCCCGCAAATCGCGCGTCGCCGCCGAGAGTTCCCGCGACTGCTGCTCCAACTGACGGCTATAGGCGCGCACCTGGGACGCCTCGTCGAGAATGTTCATCACTTCATCCAGGCCCAGCGGCTCCTCCTGCACCACCGACGCCATCATGACCCGCGCCGAGGCGCTGCCGATGGCGCCGGACAGCAGGTTCTCGGCGTACAACACCAGGTTGGCGTCGGCGACCAGCTCGTCGACTGAAGCGACGCCTCGCTGCCGCGCATACTGGTTGAAAGCCTCATACGCCCGCTCGGGACCGAGGAAGCGGCCGATCAAGGGCAGCAGGTCCCGCACCTGGGCGCTGCCGCGCCAGAAGCGGGCGCCCGTGGGCGCCTGCGCGCCGCGGAAAGCATCGACGAAGAGCGTCGCCTGTCCCGCCTCGCGCGCGTTCGGCTGCCGCAGCAAGGACACGCCGAGATAGGCGCCGATATTCGCCAGCATGCTCCAGAACAGGCAATGGGCGATCTCGTCCAGACCGGTCAAGCCGAACAGTTGTTGCGGCTTGAGCAGCGTCACCTCGAACAGGCCCAGTTCCATGAAGTCGGACGGCAACCAGCCGGACTTGGCGAAGGATGGCAACAGCAAGGTATAGCCCCATACCAGGAAGCCGGCGGAAAGCCCCGCCAGCGCTCCGGAACGAGTGCCTCCCTTCCAGTACAGGGCACCGACGATCACTGGCGCGAACTGCGCCACGGCGGAAAATGAAATCAGGCCGATGCCGACCAGGGCATAAGCTTCCCCGGCAACCCGGAAGTAGAGGTAGCCGAGCATCAGGATGATGACGATGGCCCAGCGGCGGATACTCAGCAACTGCCACGAGAGATCGGTGCTCCGCGACAGACCCAGCCATTCCCAGCGCAGCATGATCGGCATGATCAGGTCGTTGCAGATCATGGTCGACAGGGCGATGGTTTCGACGATCACCATGCCGGTCGCCGCCGACAGGCCGCCGATAAACACCAACAAGGCCAGCGCCTGTTGCTGATGCACCATCGGCAACGTCAACACGAAAGTGTCCGCATCCACCCCGCCCTCGATGCTCCCGCCGCCAAAATGCAGCAAGCCGCCGAGCGCGATCGGCAACACGAAAACATTGATCAGCAACAGGTACAGCGGGAACAGCCAGACGGCACGGCCCAAGTGATTTTCGTTGACGTTCTCAACCACGGCGATCTGGAACTGGCGGGGCAGCAGCATGATCGCCGCCATGGAAAGAAAAGTCAGCGAAGCCCAGCTGCTGTAGTTGCCGCTGAAGCTCATCAGGGCATCGAGTTTGGGTACGAGGCTGGCGCGCGCGAAGATGTCGGCGAACCCGTCATATATACCGAAGGTGACGAAGATTCCCACCGCCACGAAGGCCAGCAGCTTGACCACCGACTCGAAGGCGATGGCCGCAACCAGTCCTTCGTGACGCTCGGTCGCGTCGAGATGCCGGGTACCGAACAGGATGGTGAATACCGCCATGATCAGCGCCACGTAAAAAGTGCTGTCCTGCAACAAGGGCAAGGCCGCAGCACGCGCCGGCATGACGATCTCGGGATAATGCAACAGGATCGTGAAGCTGTTGGACACCGCCTTCAATTGCAGCGCGATGTAGGGAATGACGCCGACCACCGCGATGACGGTGACCAGGCCGCCGAGCAGTTGGCTCTTGCCGTAGCGGGCGGCGACGAAGTCGGCGATGGAAGTGATGCGATTGGCCTTGGCGATGCGGATCATTTTCAGCATCGCAAACCACCACAAGGCCATCATCAGCGTCGGCCCCAGGTAGATCGGCAGGAAACCGATGCCGGTTGCGGCGGCGCGGCCGACGCTGCCGTAGTAGGTCCAGGTAGTGCAGTAGACCGCCAGCGACAACGCGTATATGGTCGGGCTGGCAATGATCGAGCGGCCGGCGTCGGCACGCCGGTCGCCGTACCAGGCAATGGCGAAGAGCACGCCCAGATAGGCAAACGATACCAGCGCGATGAACCAGGCTTGCAGCATCAATCGCTCCGATGCTCGATAACCCACGCCATCAGCGCGATCAAGCCAGCCCAGGCGAGAAAGATATAGGCATACAGCAAGGGAATGCCAAACAGGTCGGTGCCCCGGTTGAAAAGAAACAACAGCGGGTAGTTGAGCAGGACGCAGCCGAGCAGAAAGGTTGCCGCCAAGCGCTGGCCTGTCAGACGGGATCTGTTCATGGCGTCTCCTTTCTCGCGACCGATTATAGCGCCCGGCCTGGGGCGCAACTGCCTGCAAAGCCAGTATTCCTTGCGCTAAGCGCCGAGACAGCTGAGTCCGTTCATCTCGCAGATCATGCGTTTCAAGTAGGCGAGAAAGATCCACAGCCAGAACAGCAGGAAGAAAGTGAGGAAGGGCAAGTGCCGGTCGATGATCAGTTTCGGTGTGATGAAACGCACTGCCTTGATGGCCGGCCGGGTGATCACATCGAACAATTGATAGACAGGGTTCGTCGCCCGCCGGCCACCGGCAAGCAACGCCAGCAAGCCTTGTCCGAGCAGCGTCAGCAGCGCCACCTCGGTCAGGACGCGGAGGATGCTGATGACGAGAATTTCCGGGGTAGCCAATGCGTAAGCTCGGGACTTGTCGGCGGAGCGCTAATGGTCTGTCCGGGAAACGGCTCTATTTATCGCCGTGTTCCCGGTCACCGTATGCGTCGTCAAGCCTGTTCATGTAATGCGCGTAATACCCGATGATTGCCACATACACGATCAGCGAGCCTTGAGCGCTCATATAAAAACCCAAAGGAAAACCAAGAAAGGTAATGGTATTCAGTTCGCGGGCGAAATATCCCATGACAAAAGTGACCACGAACCATACCGCAAGCAAGAGGATGGTCACTCTCAGGTTGCGGTGCCAATATTCCTTTTGCTCAGCGCTCAGCTGCATTTGGTGGGGACCCGATTCAACTCCCAAGATCATCAACCCATCCACTCATAAGTGTCAATGGTGCCGGATACGATAAGCGCGCCGGGTGCACCAAGAAAAAGGCCCTTCCTTTGGGGAAGGGCCTTTCAGTTTGACCTAGGCCTGCTTAGTGCGCAGTTGCCTTGGCTGCCAGGATGCCGGTGTTCTGCCGGACATAAAGCTCGTCCCACATGTCTTCGGCGCGCTTGTCCTTATACATCAGCGAGCCGAGGATGACGGCAAGGAAGCCCAGCGGAATCGAGTAGAGGCCGGGATTGCGCAATTCAAACCAAGGCTTCTCGAGACCCATGATGCTGGTCATGTCGCTGCCCAGGCTGGCGATCTTGTCGGTCGCGGCTTTCTTAGCCTTCTCGGTCTTGGCGATTTCCGCCTTCATCTTTTCGATGACCGCCGGATCGACCGCAGGCATCGCGGGCATGGCGGCAGCCGGGGCGGCAGCCGCATCCGCTGGAGCCGCGGGCGCGGCGGGTGGCATCGTGGCTGCCGTCAGATCGGCATTGAGCTTGGCGAGTTTATCGTCTGATGCCTTGACGATCTTCTCATTGGCGGCTTTCACGGCGAGCGGGTAGGTGAGGTTCGGGGAAACCATCACCAGGCCGATGGCGAGGAAGGTGCCGACGATCATACCGGCCACGATGCCACCGGTGTTGCAGCGCTTCCAGAACAGCGTCATCAGCACGCAGGGGAAGTTGGCCGAGGAGGCGACGGCGAAGGCCAGTGCCACCAGGTGGGCAACGTTCTGACCCTTGGCGGAGATGCCGATGACGATGGCCATAGCGCCGACCAGAATGGTGGCGATCCGTGCTGCCTTGACCTGTTGCTCCTGGCTGACATGCCCCTCCTTGATGACGCCCACATAGAGGTCGTGCGCCATCGCCGAAGCGGCTGCCAGCACCAGGCCCGCGACCACTGCGACGATGGTGGCGAAGGCTACGGCGGCAACGAAAGCCATCATGAAGTTGCCCATCAGGCTGTCGGGGCCGCCTCCCAGCGCCTGGGCCAGGAGCGGGTTGGCCATGTTTCCGCCGGCATCGATTGCCGCAATGTTGGCGGGACCGACCTTCATCGCCGAACCCATGCCGAGGAACAGCGTCAGCACGTAAAAGCCGCCGATGATCGCCATAGCCCAGTTAACCGATTTGCGCGCGGCCTGTGCCGTCGGCACGGTGAAGAAACGCATCAGGATGTGCGGCATGCCGGCCGTGCCGAACACCAGCGCCATGCCCAGCGAGATCTGGTCGAGCGGCACTTTCAGGAACAGGCCAGGCTCGAGGAAGATCTGTCCAAGTTCCGCGGGAGAGAGATTCTTGGCCTTGTCGCCCAACATGGTTGCGACGCGCTGCTGAACCTTCGGATCGTTCACGACGTTGTTCAGGAATTCGCCAAGGAAGCCGTACTGGCTCCAGACCATGATCACCATCACGATCGAAGCACAGACCAACAGGATCGCCTTGATGATCTGCACCCAGGTCGTCGCGACCATGCCGCCGAACAGCACATAGCCCAGCATCAGTACGCCCACCGCTATGACCGAAATTTCGTAGTCGATGCCGATCAGGGTCTTGATCAGGACGCCCGCGCCAACCATCTGCGCCGTCAGGTAGAAGGTCGACACCGTGATCGTCGACAACGCGCCGACGATGCGGACTTTCTTCGGATCGTTGCGATAGGCCAGAATATCCGACAGCGTGTACTTGCCGATATTCCGGCAGGGCTCGGCGATCACCAGCAATACGGTGATGTAGGCCACCAGCCAGCCCACCGAATACATGAAACCGTCATAACCATACAACGAGATCAGGCCGGCGATGCCGAGGAAGGACGCCGCCGACAAATAGTCACCGGCGATTGCCCAGCCGTTTTGCAAGCCGGAAACGCCGCCACCGGCGGCATAGAAGTCGGCTGTCGTCTTGACCCGCTTGGCCGCGAGGTAGGTGACATACATGGTGATGCAGATGATGGTGCCGAACACCAGGAAAGTCAGCCACTTCCATTTGTCTGCGACGGCGCCTTGGGCGAAAACCGGCAGCGAGATCAACGGCAGGACACAGGCAAGTATGCCCAGCCAGATTTTGTTTTTCAGGGTCATCATGTCATTTCGCTCCTATTTTCTCTGCATCACGCACCAGTTCCGCGGCCATCGCGTCGAAATCCTTGGCCTTGGCCGTGTAATAGAAGGCGATGCCCCAGGCGACGATGAATTGCGAAAGTGCGAAGAGGATGCCGACATTCACCACGCCATAGACTTTGACCTTGTATATGTCGGTGAAATAAGCGGCGCCTATCGGCAGCAGAAAATAATAAACCAGCGAGAAAACCATCAGGCCCGTAAGAAATGCCAATTTCTTGGCATGCAGGCGCTGAAAGCGCGGGTCGTTGTCGATCGCGACCCAGTTGATGGAAGTTTCAGCCATAGTCCCTCCTTTTATAATTTATATAAGCTGGGCCTTTCCCAGCTTCGCGCCAAATCTAGCAGGCGCAACTGACGAATAACTTACGGCGGGCTTACGCGGTGCTTACACGGAGCGCTGAGTCCACGGATATAACAAGGTCATTCCGCGGCGGCGGGTTGCAGCGGATAGGAGACGCCCTGACGCGGGAAAACAGCCTGCGCCAAGGTCCCCCGACCCGCGGCATTAGGGCGCAACTGGACGCTGGCACGATGCAGTTCGGCAATCTCGCGGACGATGGCCAAACCCAGCCCGCTGCCGTCGGCTTCGCTGCCGAGCACCCGGTAGAAGCGTTCGAACACCAATTCCCGGTCGGCCTCGGACATGCCGATGCCATTGTCCTCGACTTCGAATATGGCGAAATCCTCGGCGCGCGTGCGCGCCGTTACCCTGCCTCCGGGGAGGGTGTATTTGATGGCGTTGTCGACCAGGTTGCTCATCAATTCATGCAGCAGCACCGGGCTGCCGTCGATCAGCAACGGCCAGCCGCTGTCTTCGAAGCCGAGATCGATGCCTTTCGCCAGGGCGCGCGGAACGGCTTCCTGCGTCACCTCGCGCGCCAGGTTCTCCAGATCGACGGTGGTAAACACATGCATTTTTTCGTGGCTGGCTTCGGCGCGGGCCAGCGTCAACAATTGGTTGATGAGGTGTGCGGCGCGCTCGGCGCTCTCGGCGATATGTTGCAGCGACGCCCGGATCAGTTGCGGATCGGTTTCCGACTGGGCAAGCTCGGTCTGCATCTTCAAGCCGGTCAATGGCGTGCGCATCTGGTGCGCGGCGTTGGCGATAAAGCGCTGCTGTCCCTGTAAATTCTGCTCGAAGCGCGCCATCATGTCGTTGAAGGCGACGATCACCGGGCGCACTTCTTCCGGCACGCCATGAATGTTGATCTGCGCCAGGTCGCCCGGACGGCGCTGGCGGATACGTCTCTGCAAGCGCGTCAAGGGTGCGATACCCCGCGTCAGGCCGAGATAGACGAGCACGACCGCGAGAGGGATGATCGCAAATTGCGGCAGGATCACCCCTGAAATGATGCGGCTGGCGAGATCCTCGCGTTTCTTGCGCGTCTCCGCCACCTGCACCAACACCGATAGGCCGCGCGCCTGTGGTGCCACGAACTGATAGGCGACGCGAATTTCCTCGCCATGAATGTCGTCGTCCCGAAACAGCACGGTATCGGGAGAGAATTCGTCGGGTATTTCCGGACGGGGGATTTCCTTGTCACCGACCACCAGCTCTCCGCGCAATCCAAGGACTTGATAGTAAGTCGTGTCGCTCTGGTCGGCGCGCAACAGGGCGCGCGCCGGCGCGGGAAAATTCACCACCACCTTGCCGCCCACCACCTTGACCTGCCGGGCGATGACGTTCACATTTTCTGCCAGCGCCTGGTCGTAGGGCTGGTTGGCAATATTGTTGGCGACATGGTGGGTCAGGGCGATGCTGACGGGCCACAGGAACAGCAAGGGCGCCAGCATCCAGTCGAGGATTTCCCCAAACAGCGAATTGAGTTCGGTCGGCGTCCCGAAGATGCGGGTGGCGCGCGTACCCTCGGCGGCCGGCGGAGAGCCCATCGGACCTCTAGGCGCCGGAAGCGTCGCCGGTCACGGGCGGTTTTTCCAGGCAATAGCCGAGACCGCGGACAGTGGTGATCTTGATCCCGCCGCCGTCGAGCTTCTTGCGCAAGCGATGCACATACACTTCGATGGCGTTCGTGCTCACTTCCTCTCCCCACTCGCAGAGGTGGTCGACCAGTTGTTCCTTGTTGACCAGCCGTCCGGCCCGCAACAACAGAATTTCAATCAACCCTAATTCGCGCGCCGAGAGTTCGACCGTCTGACCGTCGATCAACACCTGCCGGTCGGCCTGATCATAGGTCAACAAGCCGAATTCGATCCGCGTCGGCATGCCGGTGCCGCGACGAGTCAAGGCCCTGACACGCGCCTCGAGTTCCGGCAGGGCGAAGGGTTTGGTCATGTAATCGTCGGCGCCCGCGTCGAGGCCGCGCACGCGATCCTCGATGCCATCCTGGGCGGTGAGGATCAGGACCGGCAAGGCGCACTTGCGCGCACGCAGACGGCGCAAGACTTCGATGCCGGAGAGTTTTGGCAAACCCAGATCGAGAATCAGCAGATCGAATTGCTGGCTGGCGAGCGCCGCATCTGCTTCGGCACCGGTGGTGACGCAATCGACGGCATAGCCGGTCTTCCGCAACGAGCGCTGCAAGCCATCGGCGATGATGCGGTCATCTTCTGCCAACAGGATTCTCATGGGGAAAGTCTATCACATGGCTGTTTCGACCCGAGGCATGTTGCAAGCGGGAAAACAGGCGAAAAAAAGCCCTGCCGAAGCAGGGCTTTTCCGAGTTGCAGGGGTGAAGCCCTTCGCGCCGAAGCGCGAAGTTCGACTTACATGTCCATGCCACCCATGCCACCCATGCCACCCATACCGCCCATGCCGCCGCCCATGCCACCGGCGCCGCCCGAAGATTTCTCCTCGACCAGTTCCGCCACCATCGCGTCGGTGGTCAGCATCAGGCCTGCCACGGAAGCGGCGTTTTGCAGCGCGGTGCGCGTGACCTTGGTCGGGTCCAGCACGCCCATCGCCACCATGTCGCCGTATTCGCCGGTCGCGGCGTTGTAGCCGAAGTTGCCCTTGCCCTCGAGCACCTTGTTGACCACCACGGAAGGCTCGTCACCCGCATTGGCGACGATCTCGCGCATCGGCTGTTCCAACGCGCGCAGGACGATCTTGATGCCGGCGTCCTGGTCGTGGTTGTCGCCCTTGAGCTTGGCCATCGACTGACGGGCGCGCAGCAGCGCCACGCCGCCGCCGGCAACGATGCCCTCTTCCACCGCCGCGCGGGTGGCATGCAGAGCGTCTTCGACGCGGGCTTTCTTCTCTTTCATTTCCATTTCGGTGGCGGCGCCGACCTTGATCAAGGCCACACCACCGGCCAGCTTGGCAACGCGCTCCTGGAGCTTTTCCTTGTCGTAATCGCTGGTGGCTTCCTCGATCTGGGCACGGATCTGCTTGACGCGCGCCTGGATGCTGGCTGCGTCGCCGGCTCCGTCGATGATGATGGTGTTTTCCTTGCCGACTTCGATGCGTTTGGCTTGGCCGAGCTCGTTGAGCGTGGCCTTCTCCAGGGAGAGGCCGACTTCTTCCGCGATCACCGTGCCGCCGGTCAGGTTGGCGATGTCTTCGAGCATGGCCTTGCGGCGGTCGCCGAAGCCAGGGGCCTTGACAGCACAGGTCTTGAGGATGCCGCGGATGTTATTCACCACCAGGGTAGCCAGGGCTTCACCCTCGACATCTTCGGCGACGATCAGCAGCGGACGGCCGGCCTTGGCGACTTGCTCCAGCACCGGCAGCAGATCGCGAATATTGCTGACCTTCTTGTCGAACAACAGGACATAGGGGTTGTCGAGAATGGCAACCTGCTTTTCCGGATTGTTGATGAAGTACGGGCTCAAGTAGCCACGATCGAACTGCATGCCTTCGACGACTTCCAGCTCGTTTTGCAGGCTCTTGCCGTCTTCGACGGTGATCACGCCTTCTTTGCCGACCTTGTCCATGGCCTTGGCGATGATTTCGCCGACATCGGCGTCCGCATTGGCGGAAATGGAGCCGACCTGGGCGATTTCCTTGCTGGTCGAGCAGGGTTTGGAGAGCTTCTTCAGTTCATCGATGGTGGCAGCGAAGGCCTTGTCGATGCCGCGCTTCAGGTCCATCGGGTTCATGCCGGCGGCAACGTACTTCATGCCTTCGCGGACGATCGACTGGGCCAGCACGGTGGCTGTGGTGGTGCCGTCGCCGGCGACATCGGAGGTCTTGGAAGCGACTTCCTTGACCATCTGCGCGCCCATGTTCTCGAACTTGTCCTTCAATTCGATTTCCTTGGCGACGGAAACGCCGTCCTTGGTCACCGTCGGGGCGCCGTAAGAGCGCTCCAGCACGACATTGCGGCCTTTCGGGCCGAGGGTCACCTTGACGGCGTCGGCGAGGATATTGATTCCGGCGACCATGCGTTGGCGGGCGGAATCACCAAATTTGACTTCTTTAGCAGGCATTCTATATATCTCCTTGATATTTCTGGATTAAGCTCAGGTGAGTGGAAAGGCTCAGGCCTCCACAACGCCCATGATGTCTTCTTCGCGCATGACCAGCAGTTCATCGCCATCGACCTTGACGGTCTGGCCCGAATACTTGCCGAACAAGACGCGATCGCCTACTTTGACTGCCAGGGGACGAACCTTGCCGTCTTCCAGGATCTTGCCGTTGCCGATGGCGAGAACCTCGCCCTGATCGGGTTTCTCGGCGGCGGTATCGGGAATGACAATACCGGAGGCCGTCTTACGCTCCTCTTCGAGGCGTTTGACGATCACGCGGTCATGCAATGGACGAATTTTCATACAGTTATCTCCTAATGACGACTTGTAGGTTGGCGGCCTGGCCGCCGTGGGTTGATCGACAGAGGTAATTATTAGCACTCACTACCGACGAGTGCTAATGATAGGGGCGGATCGATGAAAATTCAAGTGCAGATGAAGTTTTTTTGGCGTGCGACAAAACAGGCAACACGAGTGTCTTCTTCAAGCTGATGGATTTCCATGGCCATTAACCATATGACAATTATGGTAATTCGATTGGCTAGTTCGTGACAAGAACGGATAAATAGAAGCAATCGCTGAGTGTTTATTTCGAGGCGATAATCTATTCTTCTGGTTGCAGAGGCACGTAGAGTTGCAAGCTTCAGGATATTGGATTTCCCTTTATCGGTCGTTCCAAGGTGGAAGTAATAGTAGCCAAATTCAACCAGCCGAGATGACTCAAAGATTCTGGATGCACAATCCGACCCGTTTCTTCAAACTCATGGTGGCCGCGCTTGCGTTATTCGCAGTTCTGCCATGTGTGGGGGGAGTCGTCGATTTTTCCGGAAATCTTCTGGCTTACGTCGGCAAACGTTTCGGTCGTGAAGCTCCGCCACGTTTGCTGGTATGGCAAAAGCTGGTGCGGGACATGAAGGGGGGCGATGGGGGTGCCAAGCCCTTGACGGACACGCAGACTCTAAAGAAAGTAAATGATTTTTTCAACCAAGTGCCTTACGCCACGGATCAATCACTCTGGGGTGTCGAGGACTATTGGGCCACACCGGTTGAAATGCTGGGCATTTTCGGAGGCGATTGCGAAGACTATGTCATCTCCAAGTATCTATCTCTGAAAGAACTGGGAATTCCTATCGACCGACTGCGCATGACTTACGTCAAGGCGCAAAAACTGGGTGAGGCGCACATGGTACTCGCCTATTATCGCAAGCCCGACGCCGACCCTCTGATTCTGGACAATCTGATCGGCGAAGTTCGTCCCGCGTCCATGCGAACAGATCTGGAGCCCGTCTATAGCTTCAATGATGATGACTTATGGTTACCCAGCGGAACCGCCAAAAAAGGCGGGGCATCACAAGTGCGCCTCTGGCGCAATCTGCTGGAAAAACTGGAGAAGGAACAAAAGATGTAGTCGATCCAAGACTCAGCGGCCCGGCACTGACTGACCGTGACGTGCGGCAATGTCCGCAAGCGATTTGCGGGAGCTCTCGGGAGCGTCGGCAATCATGGTGAGAAGCATCTTCCGCCGAACATCATTCAGCTCCCGCCAACGGGAAAAACCAACTTCAGCCAACATTTTCTGCACAGAGAATTCATTGCGCCCGTAGTGCAAGGATCGATCGAATGCGTCCCAGAATTCCGGGCCTGTAGTTCCCATGTAGTGGTTCGCCAAGGCAATATTGGCCCAGGTTTGAGGCGACATGGGCCGCAACGTCGCGGCATTCCGATAATAGTCGAGGGCCTGCGAAAACATTTCATTCCGGAGATCAGGAAGCCCGCCTGCCCTTATAGCCCGAATTCCGTAGAGATACCCGAGGTCTTCATGGATCATCGGGTTTTCGTGTGCAATCGCCAAAGCCCTGTTTAACGCGTTACGCGTCTCGCCTAGTTCAACGGCCTGTGGCAGAGGCACCTTCCCTTCTCGCCATTGCGTCAAGTTCCAGCGCGCTTTCATCACGATAATATCGGACCATGCCGAAGTGAGGCCGTAATAGGCTGCGTGAAGCCCTCCTGCCAGCAGCGCAACAACAAAGGCGCCTCGTATTACGCCAGGCATGCCGTTCAAGATCAATTCACTCTCCGGATGCTGACAGGACGCTCCCAAACCATTGTTGGGTTAATAGTTTCGCTGGTCCGGTCATGTCTTGCTTGTTTCCGAAGGCTCTTCTCTTCCAAGCGTATTTCCATAGACCTCGCCGTAAGTCTTGTCGCCATAACCGTAATTGCCATAGCCGGAAAACTCACCGTGGTATTTCTGTGCTTTCTTGAAATCCAGCTGGTTAAGCACTACGCCCAGGATGTGTCCGTCGGCCCGCTTCATGCGGAGTATGCTCTTCCGGACCAACTGAAACGGCGTATGCATGGCCTTGACGACGAAGATGACTCCAGTCACGTGCGAGCCGATGACCAGGGCATCGCTCACCAGCTCAACCGGCGGAGAATTCATCACAATCACGTCAAACCATTCAGCAAGCCGGTTCAGCGTTTTCTGGAACTTCAGGGAATGCAACAACTCCAGCGGGTTGGGCGGAATGGTACCCGAGAGGATCACCTTTAAATCGGAACCGCGAACGGATAACAGGCACTCTTCCAGGGTTGCGCTATCGGACACCAGGTTGGTTAGACCCATGGCGCCTTCGGGCAGCCCCAACCGGTTGGCGATATCCGGCCGGCGCAGATCGGAGTCTATCAGCAGGGTCCGTTTGGTTTGGGCATGTGCCATCGCCAGATTGATGGCGAAGGTGGTTTTTCCTTCGCCGGGAACGCTGGATGTCACCAACAGGATACGATTTGGCAAATCGATCGACGAGAGCAGAACCCCTGTTCGCGCAGTCCGAATGGCTTCCGAATAAACCGACTTGGGATTGTCGAGGAATAGACGCGCTGTTGAAGTCCGGGCGAGTTCTTTCTTGTTCAAAAGTGGCAAACTGGTCAGGAGCGGTTGTTTTAGCTTGCGCTCCACATCCGCGGTGGTCTTCAGAGTGTTATCCAGTTGATCCTGTAGTAGCGATATCAGCATCCCGACGGCAAGGCCGGAAAAAAAGCCGATCAGGATTATCCGCTGCTTTTGCGGCTTGATAAGCCCGCCGGGCATGGCGGGGTCAACAACGCGAGCCACCGGCGTCTGCAAATCTCCGGACACGTTGGTTTCCTTGGCACGCTTCATGAAGAGGTCGTACATCTGGCGATTGGATTCAGCTTCACGCTCCAGCACGCCCAACTCGAACTCTTTCCGGTTGAGGTTTTGTATCGACCCCCGAGCGGCGACGAGTGCACTTTCCAAGGTTCTTTCCGTAAGCCGGGCCATCTCGTATTCGCGGGTCACGCTCGCCACCACGCTGTCGACCTGACGCCGGACGTTTTCCCTGGCGGTTGTCAATTCGGCCGTGGCCTGTATATATTTTGGATGTTCGCGCCCATAGCGTTGAGATACTTCGGACAATTTGCGTTCCGCTTCGACTTCCTGCTTCTTGGCATCGGCAACAACGGGATTGCGAAGGACGGCGGGGAATGAAGAAATGTCGGCCTCTTTCGGGGCGTTCTTGATCAGCTTATAGGCGTTTTCCGCTTCCGCACGTCGCATGCGGGCCTCTACCGTGCGTGTAGTCAGATCCTCAAACTGTTTGCCGGCGCCGCTTTGTGCCGCACTCTTGATATCTACGATGTCCGCCTTTTCACGGTAAGCCTGCAAGGATGTCTCCGATGCATCGAGCTTGTTCTTGAGGTCGCCCAAGTGATCCTGGAACCAGGTGCTGGCCTGCTTGGTCATCTTGTAGCGTTCCTCAAGGTCCTTTTCAATGTAAACGCTAACTACGGTATTGGCGACCTTGGCCGCCAACGCCGCATCCGTGGATTCAAAACTTATGGTTACCAGCTGGCTGTTACGGACGAGTTCAACGCTCAGATGACCGGAAATCGATCCGGCAACCGCGTCTACCAAGGCAGACTCCGGCCAGTCCTGGGGCTGTATATCTTCTGAAAAACCGATGGCATCCAGAACTCCGGTGAGCACCGATGTCTTCCTGATACGTGGGTCGTAGTCCGGATGTTCCCACAACTTCAACTGTATAGCCGCCTTGACGGCCACTTCCCTTGACCTGATTATTTCTATCTGGGTCTGGAGGTACTCCCGGTTCTGGACAACGCCGCTGTACGCATTCTCGATGCTAAGCAGTTTCGGCTTGTTGGCTTCGATAAGCAAAACGGCAGTCGAACGATAAACCGGCGTCATCGAATAAGCAATGACAGCGGCCAGCAAGGCCACTGTCGCGGCAAGCGCGAGAATGGACCACTTGCGCTTGGTGACACTGCGCCAATACCCGAGAATGTCGGGCTCGTCTTCCTGGGCGTCGGTGCCATGCATGAAAATATGCTTATTCTGTGGGGAATCTTGCTCTGGTGGGTTGGGCATATCCGGAAACTCTTGGGGCGAAGGTGAGTGAAACCAGCCTGGGTTTTCTGCTGGGTAGGAACCGTTAAAGCGCGAAACGAATCAAAAGAAGCTTTCTTCCACCGTGACGATATCTCCCGGACCGACGTTGGTGCTCAGATCCGCCTTCTGGGACCGCTGTGCACGGTCGCCTTCGCGAATGATGTAAATCTTGCTGGTGGAAGCCCGCTCCTTGAATCCGCCTGCCAGCAAAGACGCCTTGCGTATCGTAAGCCCCGGTTGATATGGGTAGCCACCGGGTCTCTCGACCATTCCGTTAATGTAGAACGGTCGATACTCCTCGATATTGACCGATACCCGGGGATTGACCAGATAGCGACCGCGCAGTCCGTCGGCGATAATACGCTGGAGATCTCCCACGGTCAGGCCCTGTACCTTGATCTCACCCAATACCGAATAGGACAAGGTACCCGCATCGGTTAGCCTGACCCTTTCCTTGCTCAGATCATCTTCGCCAAAAACACGAATGGTGATCACGTCGCCCGCTCCCAGACGATAGGTGGAGAAATCCGAGCCTGGAATCTGCTCCCCGGCGTCCGCCGTCCTTGCTGCTTCCGGTCCGGCGGCGGCAATTGTGGGGACATGCGCCAGCAGAAATATCGCCAGCACCAGCGCCCCGGTTTTCCTGAATTCAAAAAAACGGGGAAAAGTCATGCCAAGTTCATCGCGAGCCGAGACGATTACCTGTTCATCTTCCTGGAATAAAATATCTCCAATCACAGGGTTCCTTCAATCGACAGCATCAGCACATTTCGCTTGAAACCGTTAATGCTTTGATCGGAACTGCGCTCCGCAAAGGTCCAGTCCAGCCCGGTACGCAACCGGCGACCCAACTCATAGAACAGGCCAATTTCATAGTTCCTGGTATCGTCCCGCCGACCCGTACCCGCGAAGTCGGACTTCAGAATCCCCGCGGAAACCTTGGAGGCCATTGAGCCCGGCCATTTGTGGTTCCAAGTCAGATTCATGCTCGTGTTGACAATATAATAGCCGACCCCGGTGGAGTCCGATGTTGCTTTCGACGTGACCATATCGACGGTCGAGTAGGTTCGCGGAGCCCAACGGAGAGCCCCCTCCCAACTCGAACCGGAGAAGTTCTGGCGACTGGAATCCGTGAAAGTCTTGGTCAAACGGCCAAGCTTGAAGCTCCCCGTGGTCGCGGCGGTCGCTTCCCACGCGGCGCCGACATAGTAACGGCGCTCCGTGTTGTCGTTCGTCGACACGCTTTGGACATAATCGTCCCGCATGTTCCGGACCTCGAACAGCATCGACGTCTTAGGCATGACGCGATAGAAGAATCGTCCTGAAAGAACGGTAATGTTTATGTCGGACGCCTCCGTGGTCGCCCTGTTGTTGAGATATCGTTTGTTCTGAACCGAGCCTTCAACTTCCACCCGGCCGGTAGCGCTCACCACCCCGTAAGAAAAAACTCCCTGCGCGACAGGCGAATGCCAGCGGTCGGGTTCGGATGCAACTGCACGATCGGTTGCGCCGCGGGGATCGCTGCTCTCAAGATATCCAAGGCTCCAGTTAAGGCGTTCGCGGCTGGTGAAATATTTATCCCCCGCAAGGAAGAAGTCATGGTGGAGGTAGTTGTCGCTGGAACTGCCCGCGTACCGGGTGTAATTGCCAAGGTAGCTCAGCGTGTAGCGATCGCCATGAGTTTTCAGCTCGGCGACGATTCCGGGAACCATGTTGTAAACGACGGAAGATATCGGATTGATTGCCTGGCTCAGGATGTTGTCATTGTGGGCCAAACTAATGGAGAGCGACGGATAAACAAACACCCCGTTTCCAATATTGATCGCTCTTCCGCGCGCCGGGACGGTCAAGCTGTTTGCGCTCCCAGGAAAACTCACCGCATCGGCGCCGGCCTTACCCAGCTCATAACCGGCAGTTGCGGATCGCTGGCCAAGACTACGGGAAGGATCACTACCGCCGAAGGGTCCCGGGGAAGCCCCAATCCCGACAGAAACCCCCGCAGGCACGGCTTCGGCGGGAGCGTCGCTGGCCCACTTGCCTGGATCCGCTGCCGTCGCGTCTCCTCTGGCACTCACTTCTTCATCCGTTGCCAGCAAGAACGCAAGCTGAAGTGGGGGGGATGGCGCTTCGTTTGTATTCTCGCCTGGACCCTTTACGCCGGCATTTCTTGAAGCACCCACTTCAGCGGATGCCAACAAAAACGACAGATGAAGTGAAGCCTCATGCCAACCGGCGTCGGGGCGGTTGTTCTGTCCAATAGCGGGTTGAGCGACAATCGCGGCCACCAGAAGCAGCGAGCGCCCAATGTAGATATGTGTCATTAAAAGACCTCAAGAGAAAAGTTTTCTGCAGGGGAGGTCTGTTCTATAGGTTCACACTGACTCAAGCATTGAATACAATCGACTATATTACCATTAGATGTGGATATATTACCATTAGACATATTCATTTCCGTCGATTGTCAAGATAGCCGCCACCGACAACCCCCGTCGCCTTGAGACCCGCGAAATGGATTGCGGCCTTGTCATGGTCCTTCGTCATGCAAGCTCTGGCGCGCCGAAGTAATAACCTTGGCCGCCATCCACCTTGGCGGCGACGAGTGCGGCGATCTGCGCTTCTGTTTCCACATTCTGCGCGATGACCTTCAGATTGAGCGAATGTGCCAACTTGACTATCAACAGCAACCGCTGGTTTACCTGGTCGTCGAGCGTCATATCCCTGATCAGGCTGCCCGTCAGTTTCACATAGTCCGGCGCCAGTTGCCGCATCAGTTCCAGCGCCTGTGAATCAAGGCCGAAATGGTCGATCCCGAATTTCGCCCCGTGACGCCGCGCGATTTCGCGCAACTGCACCGCAACGACTGTATTGCGTAGCACTCCGAATTCCGAAACTTCGATCGAGATCCTCTTGCCGGCGCCTTCGAGATCAGAGAGTTTCTCGGCAAGCCAGGCGACAAAACCCTCGTCCGCGATACTCTGTGGCGAAAGGTTGAGTGCGATGTTGTCGTTCCCATTTTCCTTCTGCTCCAGATTGGCAAGCGCCAAGCCTACCAATGCCTGATCGATATCAGGCATCAGGCGGTGTCGCGCCGCCATCGGCAAGAAATTCGATGCCGGCACAAGTTGTCCGTGGGTGTCGATCAGCCGCGCCAGGAGCTCGACATGGAGTAGCGTCTTCGGATCGGTCAAGCTGACTACCGGCTGCCCCATCAGCAGCAGGCGCTTTTCAGCCAGCGCATTGGCGATCAGCATGTGCCAGCCAAACGAGCCGAGAGAGGAGGTTTCCCTATGCTGGTCAGGTAGAACCATCAATCTGTTGCGCCCGGAATGTCTGGACGATTCGACCGCAAGGTCAGCCTGCGCAAAGACATCGGACGGTTTGTCATCCTTATGGAAGTAGGCAACGCCGATGCAGAAAGACACATATCCAACCGCCGGGCGTCTTTCGATATCGCGCACCATGCGCAGTCTCAGTTCAGCGGCCATTTCCGCCACCCGCTCCGTGGATAGATCCACCACCACAAAGCTAAAGCTGAATTCTCCAGTGCGCGCAAATATCGTGACATGTTGCCCGCCCAGTACATCCCGTGCCGCATGGGCTACTGCCTGCAAGAGCGCGAGGCACTCTCCGAACCCATGTGACCAACTGAACATCCGCATATTGTCGAGTTCCACCGCGATCACCGCCGCCGACGAAAATTGCAAATCGCCGTCCAGAAGTTCGTTCAGCCGCAACTCAAAGCCGCGCCGATTGGCAAGGCCGGTCATGCTGTCGTCGTGAGCCTGTTTGCGCAGATCCTCAGCTTTGGCCATGTCGGCATCCAGCATTTCCGAGACACGTCGCGACATATCGTTCATTGCCTTGACCACGCTGGCCAATTCCGGCGCCCGCGGCAGTATGGCTATCTGTTCGAAGTGCATGTGTTGCACCGACTGCGCGGATTGTTCGATCAAGCGTAGCGGGTGCAGGATGAGGTGCAGCATTAGCTGAATCAAGGCCATCGACCCGGCGTAGATCACCGCCAGCCAAACGAGCAATTCGGTGGAGATGCGCCACAGGTGCTGATAGGCTTGAGTCGGCTGGCTCGTGACGATGACCTTGCCGAGTTGGCGCCATCCGGCGGAGACAAACGCTTCGCCACTGGGAATCTCAAGCGGAACAAGATCGGAAAACCAAAGTGGGATGTTTTCAATCTTGGGGGGCAGGGACTTGTCGACAATGACACCCGTCGGAGAAATCACCGTAATCTTCTGGTAGTAGCCCCGATCAAAAACCATGGACACTTGCGTCTTTGCCAGGCTGACATCGCTCCTGGCAAGAGACTCGGCGAGCGGATAAGACAGCGAGGTTGCCGCATCCTGTGCGTGCGAGCCGAGTTGCTCTTCCAGATAACCCTTGGTTGCCGAGACGCTAACGTACATGAACCCAAAAAATATCAGCAGAAATACCAGGGAGATGGCAACAAACAGTTGGTTTCGCAACCTCATTTCGCTTCCTCTCTCACAGCCACCTTGATATCCCACAACAAAAATGGCAGCCGACGCTGCCATTGATTTCTTTGGGGTACATGATTTTGCCTAGCTAGGGCTGACACCGCCACCGCCACCACCACTGACGGTTGCCCCCGGGGTTCCAGCAAAGCCGCCGGCTGCACCCGGTACGGTCGATACGGTCGGCGCCGGTGTGCTTGAAGCAGCGGGGCTCGCCGCCGCCGCCGCCGTCGCCGTCGTGCCGGCTGCGCCCGCTGTCGTTGGCTTGGTGACCGAACCGGGGTCAGCGCCCGCGCTTATCGCGGCAGACACCATGCTGCTGGCATTGGCGCCCGCGCTCACCGCGGCAGACACCACGCTACTGGCGTTGGCACCCGCGCTGACCGCCGCGGACACCATGTTGCCGGCATTGGCGCCCGCGCTCACCGCCGCGGACACCACGCTGCCGGCATTGGCACCTGCACTGACGGCGGCTGTCACCACACTGCTGGCATTGGCTCCGGCGCTGACCGCCGCAGTCACTACGCTGCCGGCATTGGCTCCGGCGTTTACCGCCGCTGACACCACGCTGCCGGCGTTGGCTCCCGCGCCCACCGCCGCCGTCACCACGTTGCCGGCATTGGCGCCTGCGCTGATCGCTGCAGTCACCACACTGCCGGCATTGGCTCCGGCGTTTACCGCGGCAGTCACCACGTTGCCGGCATTGGCGCCCGCAGCCACGGCTGAACTGACCACCGTATTCGCCGGCATACCCGCCGATACCAGGGCTGTAACGACTGCACTCGGATTCTGGTTCTGGCTGATCAGAGCCACGGTCAGCACGCCGGGCGAGACGCCTGCTACAGACGCTGCGGCAGCAAGGCTCTGTAGAGTTTCCCCACTTTGCAGCCGCTGCTGGACTTCAGATTCCACGTCATTCGCCGACATCCCCGGCTGAAAAGCCGCAACGGGATAACTTAGCGAAAGCGCGCCAGCCAATAAGACTGCCTTCAAACCCTTGCCCATGGCATCCACCACAAATAATCAACACCTTACGTGAAGAATAACCACTTTCGCACCCCTAGTCAATAAAAAATCGACGCAGGTCACTGCTATTGCGAACTTTCCTCCGTTCCGTGAACTGATCTGTGCCCCCACTTGGATAGGCGGCCGCGATGATCAGCTATTGGAACCCGGGTTGTATGCTTCCCCGCTTGATTTGCGAAATATGAAGTTGCGATTGTCAAGTCTGGCCTCTTCTACAAAGCCAAATCCACCGAGATACTCACGCAGTTTCCGCGCATGATCGTTGGTGTTTGCTTCCAAGACAAGAAGTGGCGCACCTTGCGAGAGGAGACATTCCGCCCCTCTCAGAACATACAGTTCCGCGCCTTCGACATCTATCTTTATAAGGCGGACATCAAGAGGATCTATCCCGGTCCGAACCGTAAAATCGTCCAGGGTCACTGCCTCCACTTCCACGTGCGCGCCACTGGCTGTTGGAAGAAGGCTCTGCGTTCCCGGTGTACCAAGATACAGCCGTGCTCTTCCGGATTTGTCGCCGGCGGCCAGGTTTACCGGCACGATCTCGTCGGCATGGCTGAGGGCAAGGTTCGTCACCAGCGCCTGATAGTTGTCGGGAAACGGCTCGAATGCATAAACTCGCTGAAATCTGTCCCGATGCCGGAGGCAGAAGCTCCCGCAATAGGCGCCCACATCGATCATTACGCCGACTTTCCCCGACAAAGCGGCATCCAGCCATGCACGGGTCGCGCGTTCGTAAAGTGGGTGACAAACCCAGGCGTCGATGCTGGCGGCTCTAAAGTAGGCGGCCATCCCGTCATTGTTGTATCGGCCGGAAACCCGTGATTGCAAAAACCTCATGACGCTTTCGGGCGCCCGTAAGCGACCTGCGACATGATTCAACACATAGAACGTCCGCGCACGCCATGAACTCAGCCCCCGTAAAAAACCTATTGTCGGGTGCACTGGCTCATCCCCGGTCTTCGTTCAATGTTCGAACCGTGACGGAACTCTCGACGCGGCTCAACCACCCGCGGAGCGGCGGCGGCCAATGGCGGTAACGTTCAAGCTGCCCTATCCGCCCGCGTCCCGCCTTCTTGACCAAGGCATAAACGCTACCATCGATATCGATCGCGTGCAGACCCAAGCGTGCGCCCATTACAGCGCAGTCTTCGAGGTCGAAGCCACGCCAGCGGCGGTCGACCCCCGGCGTACTGACGACCCACCCCAGCCCGACCCGGTCGGTGAAAATAGCGCCTTGAGGGCGGAGCGCGTCCGCGTACCAGGCAAGCATGGTCGAGAGATGTTTAAGGCAGCATGCAAAGCCAGTCGGGTTGTTGTCGACGATCGCATCGAAGCCCTCGCCGGATGGATCGTTCCAGTACCGATACTTGTTCCACTGCAGCACTTCGTAATTGGAAATTGCCAAGGCTTGCCCCCGGGCAATCTCGGCCGGCGAGACACTCATGCCGACGATGCCCCTGACCCGGTGAGCGAAGCGCTTGGCGAGTCGGGAATTTCCGATACCGACGTGAAGGATGCGGCTGTCGCTATTGACGAAATCGAGCAGGCGTCGCTCGATCCTGAGCTGATCCCGGGATGTCTTGATTTGCGACCAGTCCCTCCACTCCTTCAAGTCCTCGATGCCCGGTTGCTCCTCCTCACCGCAATCCCCCAAAAGGCCCTGAAAGCGTGGCTCAGGGAAGTCTTCAGCTATCGCTTCGAAGCGCGTCTGATCATTCCCTTCTCTCATGTGCCGCTTTTCCCAGGCACGCCCGAGGTGGCAAACACGCCCTGCTTGAAGCTTGCCACGACCCGCGCCGCCGTCTGCCCATCCCACAGATCGGGAACGCTTCCCTTCGGCCAACGGCCCGCGAACACTTCCTCGACCGCTGCTTCAACCGTCTCCATCCGCACCAATCGATTGGTCCCTTGCATGACCGTCACCGGACGCTCGGTGTTCTCGCGTAGCGTCAGGCAAGGTATGCCCAGGTAGGTCGTCTCCTCCTGAATGCCACCGGAATCGGTGAGCACATACGCCGCGCCGAATACCAGACTCATGAATTCCACATAACCCACCGGTTCCCGCATCCGCATGCCGGGGCAGGCTGCGAGCCCAGCCCACTGGCCCGCGGCCTCCAGCCGCGCGCGCGTCCTCGGGTGCACGGGAAACACCAACGGCATCCTCGCCGCCAGGCGGCGCAAGACGCCGGTCAGCCCTGCCAGCCGTCCGCTGTCGTCCACATTACTCGGCCGATGCAGCGTCACAACTCCGTAACCGTGCGACGCGAGTCCGAGGGCCTCGCTCAAGCCCTGCCGCTCAATCTCCGGGCGCATCATCTCGAGCGAATCGATCATGATATTGCCAACCCGAACGATGCGTTCGTGCGGAATCCCCTCGCGCATGAGGTTCTCGTCGGCATCCGCGGACGGCGTCCACAGCAGATCGACCAGCACGTCCGTTGCGAGGCGATTGAGTTCTTCCGGCATGCCGCGATCGCCGCTGCGCAGCCCCGCTTCCAGATGCGCTACCCGGATGCCGAGCTTTACCGCAGCCAACTGCAGGCCTTCTCGTAGGCGACCATCACTCCGGCGGTCTGCTCGGCGTGCGTGCCGCTGCCCACGCCCAGATGCACCTCCGGATCCGGCAGGCGCAGGTCGCGAAAGAACGCATCGGACATGTTCGCATCGTAGTGCTGCCCGGTGTGCACCAGGCGTACGGTACACCACGCCGACTCGCGAACCAGCGCGTGATAAAGCGGTGCCACCTTCATGAAATTCGGCCGCGCCGCCGCGATGAGATCGACCAGTACCGTCATTGCACGACTCCCTGTTTTCGCGCGACCCGACCGAGCACGTCGAGCATTCGCGTGGCGAGCACATCGCGATTGAAGCGGCTGGTAACGAACTCGCGCCCGGCTTTGCCCATGGCGATGCGCTCTTCCCTGTCCGCCGCAAGCCGGAGGATCGCCGCCGCGAGCGCCCCGGAATCCTCGGGCGGTATCGAAATACCGGCCCCGGATTCCTTCAGCACCGCTTCGCTTTCCCCCTTCACGCCGAGGATGATCGGGCGCTCGGTGCTCATCGCCTCGAACATCTTCGAAGGCAGCACATGCCGGAACAACGGCGAATCCCGCAGCAGCACCATGGCCACGTCGCAAAAACGCCAGTACTCCCTGACTTCGGCCTTGCTCACCGATCCGGCAAAATGCACGTTGTCGAGGCCGCGGCGAACGACCTCGGCCATCAGGGTTTTTTCTTCGGCGCCCGCACCCACGATCACGAAGGCAATGTCGCCACGCTCACGTAATTGTTCGGCGGCATCGAGCAGCGTGCCCAGCCCGTGCGCCAAACCGATGGTGCCGACATAGGCCGCGACGAACTTGCCTTCGCAAGCAAACTTCTCAGCCAGCTTCCCGGACCGCTCTCCGGGCCGGTAAGCCTCCAGATCCGCGCCATTGGGCACGACTTCGATCTTGCCGGCATCGATGCCGTTCTTCGAAAGTATCTCGCGGAACGACTGCGTCACGCTGACGATCCGTGTCGCCTTGCGGTAGAGAAAATACTCCAGCTTGCGCAGCGCCCGGATAAGCAGCGTTTCCTTCATGGCGCCGACGGCGACGATCGAATCCGGCCACAGGTCGCGCAGTTCGAACACCCACGGCAGCCGCTTCAAGCGCGAAACCACATAGGCCGCGCACGGCGTGAAAAACTGCGGCGAGGTGGATACGATCACGTCCGAACGCGGCAGAAATGGCGTGGCGAGAATCGCCACGACCATGAAGCTGACATAATCGAGCGTCCGGCGCAGAAAACCTTCGTTCGCCGTGATGTAGGTCCACAGGCGAATGACCTCCACCCCGTCGATCCGCTCGCGTTGCCACAAACGGTTGCGATAGCCCTCGAAGATCTTCCCGGCCGGGAAATTCGGCGCCGTCGTCACCACCGTCACCCGGTGTCCGGCAGCGGCCCAGCGCTTGGTGTGCTCATGCGTGCGCGAGGCAGGCGCATTCGTTTCGGGCGGAAAATTATCGGTCAGGAAAAGAATATGCACGACCGCCTATCTTTCGATCGACCTGAGACTGATCGCAATTGAGAACGGCGGCCTTCCCGAGACCGCCCAAAAGAGCACAGAGCGCTCCAAAGACAGCCCGAACTCCGGCGAGTAGCGGCCTGTTTCCTTGTCTAGCCTCACTCCCGCCATTTCAAGGGCCAGCATCAGCTTGTCGCCTGACGGCAGGTCGAGCTGCCATTGCGCCTCGCCCAGGCGTCGCGCCGTCACGTCCGGGTGCAGCGGAATGCGTCCGATCGCGCGGTGCTCGCCGACACCCTCGACCTCGTCGGTCCATCGAACCGCATTGCCAGTAAGCTCTATCGTGCGCCGGTGCATCGGCCTTCCTGGCAATCGCCGATAGCCGTCATGCGCGCACGAGGCGTGCAAGGCTTCGGCGTCCTCGGAACAACTCAATCCCACCGGATACGCCCGCCGCGCCACCCTGAAACCATCCCACGCTTCCGAAGAGTTCTCGCCGTCGATCTCGACCGTGTTGTGCGCAGCCGTGGAACGCTCCCAATGCCGGATCGCGCCACGTCCATAGCAAGATGTTCCCGAATTGCAGATCACACGCTGCCGGCCCCAGGAAAGCTCGAACGACAATGTATCGGCGTGTGCATGGCCGGGAAGATAGTCCGGCCCCACCGCTCCGACATCGAAAAGCACCGTCATCGGTCCCTGTGCGAGGCGAATATAGCCGCTCTCTTCAAACGCAACCAATCGGTGTTCGTATCCGCGCGGACCTTCGATCCCCAGCCTTTTGGCGTAGGCGCCCAGTTCGCCAGACTCCGCCGCAATCCCGAAAGCCGCATCGTTGAAAAACGCGATGCCGCCATCCGGATGGCTCATCGTGTGCGCCCAGCGCTGCATCCGCCCCACCGTTAGCCTCAGCGACGCAAGCAGGTTCTCGTCGATGACACCGGGATAGCTGTTGGAAAGATTGATCAGGTCGAGCACGTCCTCCAGCACGATGGCATGGTACATGGGGCTGCGCTCGAAGTGCCCGCCGTCGGCGAGCACCTGCTCGTCGAGCTGCGCCTCAAGAATCTCCATGCCCGTATTCAGCCAACGCTGCGCTTCAGCGCCTTCGAAGAAACATCCGGCAAACACCAATCCTTTGGCGTTTGCCAGCAGATGATTGCCCAACAGGTGCCACTCGATCCGTGAAGCGAGGCGGCGTGCCTGTATGGCCAGACTATGCCGAGCCGGCTCGTTCAGATCTCCATTCGATAGCACCCATTTGATCCAGTTCACGATACGCAGCGAGGTGGGATACGGATCCCAACCGCAACTTCGTCCCACCGGGTTCTCAGCGATCCAGCGGGCGATCAGGGCCCGATGCCAGCCGGCCCGCTCGACCGTGCCCTCCGCGCAGAGATCGTCGAAGTAATGCAGGTTGTAGAGCCAGAGCGCTTCCCAGCGCGGGTTGTTCCAGTCCTCAGCCCCCGCCAGACGATGCGCTTCATTCAAAAAACAAAACGTGTCGGCGGCAAGCATGGAACACCGTTTGGGCGCGAACACCACGGCTGGGCGGCAAGCTCGTTGCGCCGGCGCCGGTCCGCTGTCGAGTTTAAAGAATGATGGAAGTTTGCGCCTCGCCCGCCAGAATATCTGCATCGGCCGGAGGTGGCGGAGGGTATGGAAATAGTTCGACCACAGAGACATCGGCTAATTCGCCGCCTGCTGCGCGAGTATGCTGACGCGGCCGACTTCGAGCAACTCGTCGAACGGGATCGGGCCAGGCCCGCCGGCCTGGATGGCATGCACGAATGCCGCCGCACAGGCGCGCTGCCCCTTGTCCTGCCGCCACAGATTCATCTTGCCGAAGCCCGGCCAGCCGTAGCCGCGCAAGCGCCGGAAGTTGTCCAGTTGCAGCACTCTGCCGGCGCAGAACACCTCCAGCCGTTCCTTGGGAAAAGCCTTGCTGCCATTGGAGAGGTAATGCACCGTGCCCATCGATCCGTCGGCGAACGCCAGTTGCAGCGTGACCGTGTCGCCGGTCGCCACGCTCATGGCGCTGCGTTGCCACCCAGTGATCGGGCTGCCCGCCAGAAAGCGCAGCAGATCGATGAAATGGCAGACCTCGCCGACGATTCGTCCGCCGCCTACGGCAGGGTCCTGCGTCCAGTGCGTCAGCGGAATCGCGCCGGCATTCACCGTCATGACGAAGGCCTTCGCCCCGAAAACGCCACCCAGCAGATCTTTCATCTTCCGCACCTGCGGCGCAAAACGGCGATTGAAGCCAACCATCACCACAGGTACCTGTCCGGCATCGAGCTTAGCCCGGTGCGCCTCCTCAATCGCTTCCAGTTCATCCAGCGTCAAGCACAGCGGCTTCTCGACGAAAACATGTTTGCCGCGCTCCAGCGCCGCCAGGACAAAGCGTGCGTGGCTGTCGTGGCGTGTCGTGATCACCACGGCAGTCACGTCCTTATCGCTCATCACCGCACCGACATCGGTGGTTGCAGCCTCGATGCCGAACTTGCGCGCCGCGTGCAAACTGCTGACCCCCTGGGCGGAGGTGACACTCTTGATCTGTGCGCCAGTTGCCTTGAAGGCCGGGATCAGCACCGACGTGGCATAGTTCCCCGCACCGATCAGCCCCAGCACTGGCACGCCCGGTAGCGCCTGGCCCGGCGTCGCGGAAACATGCACCGTCGCCCGCCGCAGTTCGGGGTCCGGCTGTTCGCTCGCCGTCGGATAAGTCAGCAGGATACCCAGCGATGGTTCATCGGCGCCCAGCAAGGCATAAGCGTTCCCGGCTGCCTCAATGGGAAACCGATGCGATACCAGCCGCCCCACATCGAGCCGCCCGGCGGCAAGCATGTCGAGCACCGCTTCGAAATTTCGCTGCTCGGTCCAGCGCACGAAACCCACCGGGTAGTCGTGCCCCTTCTCCTCGTACTCCGGATCGTAACGTCCCGGCCCGTACGAACATGACACCTGGAAGGACAGCTCCTTCTCAAAGAAATCTGCGCGCGACAGTTCCAAGCCCGTCACGCCCACCAGCACGATACGCCCGCGCTTGCGGCACATCCGCGCCGCCTGGTGCATCGGTTCGTTGCTCTGTGTGGCGGCCGTGACGATCACCGCATCCACGCCCCGCCCACGGGAGAACGCGCCCAGCCCAGCCGCAACCGGATCCTCGCCGCGCGACAGGTCAACGGTATCCGCCCCGAACTCGCGCGCCAACGCAAGCTTCGCCCCATCGAAATCGATACCCAGCACCCGGCAGCCGTTGGCGCGCAGGAGCTGTGTCGTCACCAGGCCAATCAATCCCATGCCGACGACGGCGACGCATTCCCCCAGCGTCGGCTGCGCCAGGCGTATGCCTTGCAGCGCAATGGCGCCGACCACGGTAAACGCCGCCGCTTCGTCCTCAACGCCGTCAGGCAGCTTCGCGCAGAGGTTGGCGGGCACGACCACGACTTCCGCATGCTTGCCATTCGAGGCGACCCGATCGCCCGGCGCAAAGCCGCTTACCCCAACGCCCACCGCCAGCACTTCGCCGACGTTGCAGTAGCCCATCGCCACGGGCTGATCGAGCTTATTGCGCACCGCCTCGATGGTCGACAAGAGTCCATCGGTTCCGATCTTGTCGCGCAGTCGAGCAGATTCGCCTTGCCGAAGTCGACCAGCATGCGCTCGGTACCGGCCGAGACCAGCGACACGCGGGAGCGGATCAGAACCTGCCCCGCGCCTGCGTGCGGACAGGGGACGTCAGCCACCTCGGTGGCGCCGGTTTTGAGGTTTTGAAGTATCTGTCTCATGCCCTGTTCTCTCGGCTTTCAAACGCTACGGCCCAGTCGCCGAACAGCGTTGCGTATGGGCCCTAGCACAACCCAGGCCGGGCCGGTTCTGGCATGCAGCTTCAGCTTCTCGCGGGCCAGGGAAAGAAGATCGGCTACTGCACCGCCCGAGGTAGCGTTCCTGATCGCTTCGCCGTCCAGGTTGATGCGAGGGAATGAGGACGCGTGGTCGAGCGCCGTGAGCGGTCGGCTGTGACAGGTGAAACCTGCACGGAACACGCTGCGAACGACTCGCTCGGCGTATGTCGTGACGGCGCCATAAGGATAGACGAATGGAAGCGAACCGGCCGGCTTGCCGCTTAGCTCGGAAATGGAGGCTGCGGAATTGGTGACTTCCAATTCAATCTCTCGGTTGGTCAGCAAGGCAAAAGAGCGGTGTGTGACGGACTGAGCACCAAACTCGATGAGACCACTGAGCCCTTTGATGTCGGCTTCGGTCATGGTCACGCGTCCAAGGTCCGGGATTCCCGCGACGATTTCGGCGAGTTCCTCGAGTTGGTTGTGAGTCAGGGAAGTGCGAAACGCTTCGCTCGGGACGCCGAGCGGTTGCGCCAGCAAATCGCGGAGCGATGGAAAACCGCTCGCGGCGACGACACGCCTGACATGGGGGTGCGAGACGAACGGCGCACATGCCGCCTGTTCAAGTGCGCCCGGATGGTCACGCACCGTGTGGAGCCAGAGGGGAAACGGGTCGCCTGGGCAGCGGAGCGCCCCTGACACGAGAGTAATTACGGTCGGGATGCCTTGGGCCGTCAGCAAAGGAAGCGCGCAATCGCGAAAACTCCGATACCCGTCGTCGAATGTCAGGAGCACGACAGCACCGCCACGATGTTCAGCCATGAATTCGCCAAAGTTGACGAATCTATATCCCATCCCTCTCAAGGTTCCAATTGTCTCCACCAGGACGTCGGCCGCCACGCTGATGTTGGCCTCGACGCCGGAATGCGACGGAGATGAACGGTAAATGTCGTGTGCTGCCAGGGCCAAGGATGGAAGTCGCATGCTAACTGTTCACTCTGCGTAGCTCGTCGACAGCATACGATCGAATCGTACCTGCAAGGAGATAAATTCGTTTCACTTTATGGCCTCGATCAACATGAACAAGCCATGCCCCGGTAGCGCCCATCGCAACAATCGGCGCGGCCAGAGACGCTTCGCCAAAGACAACATCCAACCCCGATGGCGTTGCCCGGCGTCGGATTCGAGCAGATCACCGTGGGTCAGCACCGTCGCTACCCTGACCTCGGCAAATTGCCGGAAAAGTCCTCGCGCCTCATTCAAGGTGTAGGCCTTCGTGCCAGGGCTTTCGAGATGATTCGCATAGATATCGTCGAGGCTTTGCCACGGCTTCCCCGCCAGCAATGCGTAGCGCAACCAGAGCATGTAGCCGACCAGCGAGTGCTTGTGGTAAATCATAATCCGTGCCGTGCCCCCGCGCCGCAGTACCCGCCAGACCTCGGCTATGGCGCGCATCGTATCCGGGCTGTGATGCAGAACGCCCCATGAGTAGACTCTATCGAAGGATGCATCCGAAAACGGCAGAGACTCGGCATCCGCCACCCGAAGATCGGACACCAGTCCAAACAAGTCGAAACGTCTGCGCGTATGTTCCACGGCGCGATCGGTCAAGTCGATTCCCGTGAGTTTTGCGCCCGCTTGCGCAAAGCGCTGGTGATCGGCGCCCAGCCCGACACCAATTTCCAGCACGTCCAGATCGCTTGAGGCATCGAAGTGGGCAAAGCTTTCGATAAACGGCTCCAGTGAATAGCGTTTACTCATCTGCGCCAAATAGCCAGGCTTATCCGAGGCATCGAGAAGCAATCGTTCCCCGCACGACGCCTCATTCCAAAAATCGCGCACTTCTTTCTTCAGGTCATCCACTCGTTGCATCCGTTCCTCAGATCGTTCCGTTGACCAATCTATAGCTCCTGGCGTCGCGTAGCCGCGCCTCCACCGTCGCGCGCTCCCGAATAAATATCGTGTTGCCCTCCGATTGATCGGCGGCGACAAGCCGACGGCCGAACGGGTCATATCCAAAGGCCGAGAAACCATGCCCCTGCATCAGGGCAATCAACTCGGCATCGTCAATCCCGTAGCGGATGCCGCTCCCATTTGTCTCCATCACGACGGCCAGCAGTCGGGGATCAGCCAAGGTGCGGTTTGCGCCCAACAGTACCGAGCGCTCGTGCCCTTCGACATCTATCTTGATTAGTACCGGAACATCTGCACCGATCATTTCATCCATGGTGTGAACCGGAACTTCGATTGCCCGGAGACTTTCTCCTTGGGCAAGGACATGGTTTACGCAATCCAGGTCTTTCGTGAAGCGCAATGTTCCTGAAAAATCCGACAGGCCACACTGACAAGTCCGCACTCGGCCTGAAAGACCATTGAGGGCGACATTGCGATCGAGATGCGCGAATGTTTCGGGAATCGGCTCCACGGATGTCACCCGTGCCCCGACTGCGCCACCCGCCAGCACCGAGTAGCTACCCACATTGGCGCCAACATCGAGGAAATGATCGTCCGCTCGCAGAAAGTGCAGGACGAATGCCATCTCCCGCATCTCGTGCAAGCCGCAGTACCAGTTACCGGTGGCGCCGGTCATGCCGCGGGTTGCGAACAACGAGACCCCCTCTATAAAAGGCAATGCGATGGGTCCCACCATCAGACGCGAGGCGAGTTGCCACCGAATCACACGGCCCAGCGCCGCCAACCTATTGCTCGCATTCAGCGGGTGATTCCAAACGAACTCCACCAGTTGTCGTAGCCCCATATCAGCCCTTTAGCAACCGTTACGCCTCAATACCTTGTCCATGAACTCCCTGCACCATATCTCAATGCACACCAAGCCAAATATCGTATAGGCCGCGTCCGCACGTCCGGCCTGATCGTCCGCCACCAGGGATGCCACCGCCTTGGGATCGAACAGACCTCGGCGCCGCAGCGTGTCGGCGGACAGGATATCACCGACCCAGTCTCTCAATTCATGGCGCAGCCAATGTCGCAAGGGCGCACCGAATCCTGTCTTGGGCCGATAGATTACTTCGCGAGGAAGATAAGGCTCCATCGCTTTCTTGAGTACCCACTTCCCGTCTGGGCCACGCTGCTTGAACTCCGGCGGCAGTGCGTTGGCCAAGCGGACCAGGTCGTTGTCCAGGAATGGCACCCGCACCTCGACGCCCGCCGACATCGACATCTTGTCTGTGTACAACAGATTGTGATCCGCCAGAAAAAATCGCTGCTCCAGCGCGAGCATGCGTTGCAACGGTGGCAGATCTGGCGGCAACGTAGAGAGATAGTCTGTTAGCGGTGCAGTCATTTCCTCATTTGCCAAGGCATCGCGATGCTCTTGCGCGAACAAGCCCAGCACCCGTGCCTGGTCGGCCCATAGGAAATAGCCGGCCAAGCGTTGATCCGGTGGCAAATCGGCATGCGCGAAAGCCTTGGCCAGGCGCCGACCCATCGCTCCGCCGTGATTCAATCGTGAAGTCATGTTGTGCAGCCCTTGCCGCGCAGCCTGCGGCAACCATGCCCAATAGCGTTCCAGCATCAAGGCCCGGTGCCGGCGGTAGCCGGTGAACAGGTCGTCCCCCCCTGCCCCTGAAAGCAGCACCTTCACCCCGTGCTGCCGCGCAAGCTGGCTGATATACAGCACGTTCAAGGGCGCCGGGTCGGCCAGCGGTTCGTCCAGCTGAAAAACCATACGCTCCAGGTCTGCCGCCATGCGCGACGAATCGACTTGAATTTCATGCAGCCGCAAGCCAAGGTGTTTGGCGACCCGGCGTGCATAGGGCAAATCGTCTGTGACTCCGGCGTCGCGAACCGCGCCGGTGTCGATGGTGAAACATTCGATATCGGGTGACACCTCGCGTGCCATCGCCACCACGGCACTGGAATCGAGCCCGCCTGAAAGGAAGGCTCCGACGGGAACGTCGGCAACCAACTGGCGATGCACTGCCGTACGCAAGCCCTTCTGCACGCGGCGAATAGCCTCAGCCGTATCCAGGGCCAAGGGTACCTCTGCCCAAGTCGAGCCTGCCCAAGGCCAGCGGCGGACGATGCGTCCATCCTTGACCCGCAAGGCCTCACCTGGCCCCAACCGGCTATGTCCTTTGAACGGTGTCGCCCCGCCCGGACTCCACAGAAATCCGAGATAGCGCAATAAGGCCGACACATCCAGCGACCCCGCCACGCCACTACCTGCCATCAGCGCCTTCAGCTCGCTGGCGAAAACAAAGCCGTCGCGGCTCTCGCTGAAATAGAGCGGCTTGACGCCCATCGCATCGCAGGCGAGAAACAAGCTTCGTTCGGCCAGGTCATAGATGGCAAAGGCAAAGATGCCATTGAGCAAGGGGAGCATCGCCTCACCGCGTGCCCGGTAAAGCACCAGCAGCACTTCGGTGTCCGAATGGCCGCGAAAGTCATAGCCCTCCGACTCCAGTTGTCCTCGAAGTTCACGGAAATTGTAGATCTCGCCATTGAAGACCATGACCGCCGTACGCGACGCATCGAGCATGGGTTGACGCCCGAGCGGCGACAAGTCGATGATGGCCAGGCGCCGATGCGCCAGGCCCACGTTGCCATCGGATGAAAACCACTCGCCGGCGTCGTCCGGTCCGCGATGGGCGATGGCATCCGCCATCCGCGCCAGCGTGGCCGGACTACCCCCGTTGCAATATCCTGCGATGCCGCACATGCTTGGCCTATACCGGGGTCATGAAGAGGTAAGGTCTTTCGATTTTCCCCGCATCTTCATTTCCAGGTACTTGATGTCGATCAGCATTGGATACCAGAGCGCTTGCAGGAAGTGGAAGGTGAAAGCGGCGTGCCCATCCAAAAAACCGCCCCGCAGGATATACCGGTAGAAGAAATAGAAGAAGGGCCGAATCACGGGCGGCAACCTATTCCAGACCTTAAGACGCAACCAGCGTTTGCGCTGCTCTTGAGTGCCGAAAAGCCGTGCATCGATTTCGTGATAATCCGGCGCCACCCGAGTGTTGAGTAGTTCCGCGGCTTCTTGCGTGGCATAGCCGTTGTGCTTGGCAATCCAGTCGGTCACACCCTTCCTGTCCTCGTGCATGAAGTCATTGTGCAAATGGCCGGTGGCACCTTTGACGATCAAATGCTCATTGACCGCCCGGTCCTCGCAGCGTCCCTTGCCATACCGGAACAACCGCAGTATCCATGACGGATGATAGCCGCGGCGTATCCAGCGGCCCATCCAGATCAGGCGCCGGTTTATGTAGTAGCCATTTGCCTCGGGCCTGGTGGCGATTAAGGTGGATATTTCCTGTTTGAGCGAATCGGGCAGCCATTCGTCGGCGTCAAGGAAAAGCACCCACTCGCTGTGTATGGGCAAGTGCTCCAAGGCGTGATTCCGTTGCTTCGCATAACTTTCGAACTTGTGTTGCACGATCTGGCAATCATACCGACGGGCGATGTCCAACGTATGGTCCGTGCTCAGGGAATCGAGAATGAAAATTTGACTCGCCCAACCAGCGACCGAGTCCAGTGCCTGCGCGATATTCGCTTCTTCGTTATAGGTGAGGATGATAAGTGCAAGCGTGTGCTCTTGCCCCGGTTGTCCATTCCCCTTAGCCGAACTCATCATTCGCCGAGTTCCGTCCTAATGCTTTACAAGTTTCGAAATCAAGAAGCCCCCCATACGGCATTGATTGGTCAGAAATCGCGTGGCCCAATCAGGAATCAGGCGCATGAGCGCCTTCTTGAACCGACCGCCCGGAATCGGAAAGACATCCGTTTTGGGGCCCGCCACGACCACATGGTTCACGTCGAAATACTCACTCGCCAAGATCGTCCAACTTTGTGCAGAATAATATCGGGCCAACGCGCCGTCGGTATTGGCTTGAATCGCCTTGGCAAGCGATCCAAACTTGAAAATGCCGCCACGCAGCAGGCCGTTGATCAGTCCGCCACAAATGTAATAATTCCACCAGCCGCGGTTGTAAACCATGATCACCGCCTGCCCGCCGGATTTCAGAACACGATGCATTTCCTGCAATATCCTTCTGGTATTGGACGAATGATGAATGACTCCCCAGCTCCAGATAAAGTCGAACGTCGAATCAGGGAATTCCATGGCCTCCGCATCCATTCGTCGTATATCGGCGTCCCTTTCCAACAGCTTCATGCGGGCTGTGGTCATCTTGACCGCATAGTCGGTCAGATCAATTCCGGTATAGGATAGCGCGTGAGCCGCAAGCAGGCTTGCGTGGCTGCCCATACCGACCCCTATCTCGAGAACGCTCTTGTGTTTGAGGTCTTCAAAGGGGATCAAGTTGTCGAAAGGAATGCGCGTCCAGGGCATGAATGGTCTTACGTTGCCATAAAAGCGCCGGTCTATTTCTTCAAAAAATTCCTTCGATCCCTCTGTGTGCTCAACGTCTTCTTTCCAATCGTAACGCATGGGGGTTGATTCCCAGAACGAGCGGTTGGCATGCTGCCACTCCTGTGCCTCATCTTTGGACGAAGGGATCTTTTCCGGGGAATCAAATGTCCGGGGAACAGAACGTGTATGGTCATTGCCTGTCGGTGTCATATAGCCCTTCTATCCAATTGCGAATCGCTCACCGGAACTTGCCAGTTTGTCAGCCAACCTATCCCCTAAACAAAGCATGCTGAACGTCGGATTTGCCGTGCCTGCACTGGGAAGAAGCCCCGTGCTCAGCACGTACAGGTTTTGAGTTCCTCCGACGCGAAGTTCCAAATCAACCACCGCTTCCTTATCGGAGCCCATTCTGCACGTGCCCACGGGATGATACGCATCATACGGTTTCGCTTGCGTGTCGCCAGTATTGATTGGGAGCAGGCGAGGGAATCCATGTGAGTGTGCTGGCCATTTCGACAATAGCCGTTGGGCCAGCAACTGAATATTCTTGTAGTCTATTTCATCGATCCGCCAATGCACGACTGCGAGTGGACGACCGGATCTGTCCATCGTCTCTCCGAGATGCACTCTATTTGCACAGTTTGGCGTTTGCTCGATGTCCAACTGAAACTTGACGGGAGTATGCGCAGGAACGAATAAGCGTGATTGGATAAAGCGGCTATAGACGAGGCGCGACAGTCCGCCAATTCCATCAATCACATTCAACAGACGTAGGTCCGGCAACGACCTCGACTGTAGACCAAGCAAGATGTCTTTCACCAGCCGGAAGCCGGCATTCTGTATATCAAAAATGCAATGAGCGAAATGGCGGGGCACGAAAGGCTCTTTGGGCGATTCGATGAATCTGAAACTTCGCATCCGCCCCTTGCTGAAGATCGGTCCAAACAGCCTTGCCGCTTGATTTCTATCTTCGGCATGCACCTCGGCAATGGCGCAGGAAAGGTGATCCGATAAATTCTGGCCTATCTTCGCGGTGCGGAAAAACATTCGCTCTCCGGTAGCCCGATCCATCTCCAGCAGAATGCGGGCCGATTCGATCGCGCCCGTGGCAAGCACAAAAGATTTCGCCGATACCCTCAAACTTTTCCCACCGAGGGAATTCGCTTCGACGGTACTCACCGCTCCGAGACCACTGATGTCTGGTTCAGCGAACCACTTGGACGCAACGGCGTTGAGGTAGACAACAAAATTGCCGCCTGTTCGTGTCGATGCCAAATAGGTAAGGTTCCTCCGCCAAAACGGGAGGAACTCGGCGGCGACTGTTTCCAATCCACCCTCGTGAAGCAGTTTCGCGGCATTGCCGAGTGCCGTTGCCGGTAACGAAAGGAAATCCGGCTTTCCTCCCAGCCCAAGCGTGGATGAGACCGCGGTGCTCCGCTCCCGAACCACATTGACGATATGCTTCCAGACCATGGCTTCCGGGGTCGCTTCGTCGCGAAGATCCAGGTCGGAATGGGGAACCAGCAATCCACCCCAACGGGACGTCGATCCGCCCCAGCCAAAGGCCCGCCCCTCCATGGCACCGGGATACGGACTGGCGGAGAATATGGACTCGATGCCCAACGACGCACCCGACCCACATGTCGCGCCGCCCGCTTCCAGAACAATGACTCTCAGTCCATCACGCGAAAGCCGATGGGCAAGATACAGCCCGGCGGCGCCAGCCCCAATCACGCATACATCGCAACTCGCATGTGTGGCCGATTGAGCGGCGTGGTTCAGGTCAATCAGTTTCGCCATCGGCTCTCTCTGCGACGGCGGCAAGCTCACCGACATGGGCTAACCGCCGTGTGGACACGAGAATCGATCCACGGACATTTCTCCTCAACGCCAATTCCAGCGTCTTCACTACGGGCTGTGTGCCAGACATGGCGGATGAGGAAAGATACCCGTAGGTAATCTGCAGATCGCGTCCATGGCTCGTAACCAGATCCGCTTCCTTCCGCTCCAGGCTGTCCCGCACCTGCAGGACCATTCCCAGTGGGTGATTTGTCGACAACCAGGTGTCCATGCAATCTGCTTGGCCGGCCATTCCCCAAGCGCGTATTCTTCCCTTGCGTTGTTCATTCTTGAGCCAGTCCATAAACACCTCGGACTGCACCGCACCCGAGGCGGGCTCATGCAACAGCAATAAATCAATCTGGTCGATCCCGAGGCGGCGCAGACTAATGTCCAGGCTCTTCGATGCCGCCGAAATGGACCAATCGACCACGGGTCTGGAAATACCTGGAAACACCCTGCCCGCAAGCTTTCTTAGCCAGACGGACGCAGTATTGGGGTGTAAGCCGCCGGGTGGATACAGGCCAACTTTCGTCGCTATGGTCGTACCGCCACGCCGGCCCCTCAGGAACCGGCCTAGTTCTTCTTCCGCGATACCGAAGCCGTAGTAAGGCGCCGTATCGAAGTGGGTAAACCCGCGATCGAAGGCCGTCGCCATTAGATATTGGCGCTGCCGGCTGGTGGGCAGGTGGTGCAGGCTGGCCGTCCCAAAGGATAGCCGGGACACCTTGAGATCGGTTCCCGGCAGCGTCACACGCCGCATCAGGTGATCCGCGCCGCGACGATGTGCGAGGCGTCGGGCCAGGCGAGGGAGAAACCCGAGGACACAAGGAGTTTCTCGATGTCCGAAGGCGCATTGGGCAGGCCGCGCTCTTGCAGCAAGCCAAAGTGCATTTCGATGCATAGCACCCTAAGGCGTTTGTCCAGTAGCGTCTGCCTCAGGCCAAGGAGCACATCCAATTCAAAACCCTCGGTGTCGATCTTGATCACATTCGGGATCGCAACCGCACCGGAAGAGATGAGGAGGTCACCGCTGGTTATCCGAATTTCGACTTGACCCGCCGATTCGCCTGCGGCCTTATCCACAATCCGGCTCGTGGCGCCGAGAGGATCCTTGCCCTGCTCGAACACTACGACGTCTTCACCCTCACCCAGCGCAACCGGCATCACGGTCACGTTCGCGAGTGTTGCCACTGCCTCGTTGAGTCGCTGCAAATTGGCGAGGCTTGGCTCGTATGCAAACACCTTTCCGGAGGATCCCGAAATATCCGAAAATTTCCTGGAATAGAGGCCCACATTGGCGCCCACATCCCAGATCACGTCGCCTTGCCGAATCGCGCCAAGCATTACCTTTTGAAAGCGATCCTCGTACCCGCCTGCTCCAAATAGCGATGCCGCCAGGCGATTCAAGCCCATGGCGCGGCCGAGGTTACGCAATATAAGCAATGCCCGAGAAGTTCTCCAACTCATACGACTGTCACCGATCTATCAATTCATTCTGACCCAGGAAGGAGGCTCTCCGCCGTCGATCAGCCAGCGATAGGTCTGATCCATTTTCTTTCCTAATTCGTGCCACGAGAAGTCGCGAACCATCCACTCACGGCCGGCGATTCCGCGTCGCGCCAGTTCATCCACCGGTGCCGACAGCGCTTCCTCAAGAGAGACGACGAGCGCATCGACGCCGAAATCGACCCACCATCCCGAGCCGTACGTCTGCAAGCCTTTCCAAGGTGCTGCTTTCGTCACGACGGCGGGCGTTCCGGCTGCTAATGCCTCGGCGACCGTCATGCCGAAGTTTTCCGAACGGCTAGGCAAAACGAATAAATCGGCTTCTCGATATGCCGCCCACTTGTCCTCGCCGTATTTAGGTTCGGCAAATTGCATGCGTTTCAGCTTCAGTTTTGCAGCGAGTGCCTTGATCAGTTCGAGATAACCGCCTTGCTTGCCGTACCCCACATCTGACCCTATTACCAATAACCGCCAATCGGGGAAACGATCCATCACCACTGCCCAGGCCTGTAGCAGGACATCCACCCCTTTTACCGGGTGGATGCGTCCCAGGAAAAGCAAAGTCCTGGAATTGCGAGCTTCCTCTCGAACTAACTTCGGAACATCTATTCCATTGGGAATGATGGCGACTGGCTGCTTGAACCCCAAGCGCCGAATATCTTCGTACTCGGCCTCGGACGTCGCATGAAAACACGCCGTCCGCGCCAGCGCGGGACGTTGAACCAGTGGCCAGAAAACTCTTTTGAAGCGCGACCCATGATTCATCGCCCAGGCCGAAAACGCTCCACGTGGCGAGACGACCAGCTTTGCCTTGGAGCGTGTGGCCGCCCAGCCCGGATACACGGCATTCATCTGCCACATGCCGTGATTGTGCAGCACATCAACCCGCCCAGCGGCGGTCTCATTCGCCAGCCATCGAGACATTTCCGGCGAACGGCCAAGGCGCCTCGGCCCAAACCCCAGCGGGAACACTTTCAAAAACAGCGGTCTCGACGGAAGAGGTGACCAGTCCAGCGCAACCAGCGTCAAGTCCTCGCTGGTTTCGATCAACGATTGGCACAAACGCACCACGGAATAAGACGGCCCGCTCGCCTCCTCCGTGATCGCAGGCACGACATGGATCACCCGCACTCAGTGATCTCGGCGAAATAACGGATCATCATGCGGCTTCTCCAGGAACATTTCGCGACTCGATGAGCTGCTCTATATGCTGCAGCACGCTAACGGCCCGCTGGGGAATCGAATAGGCGGGCACTGCCCGGGCGTGCGCCCTGGCCGCCATGGTCCGCCGCCCCGCCTCGTCAGGCAACCAACGCCGCACCAGGCTGGCAAGTTCGGCTGCGTCACTCCACAGCGGCACCTCGGTTTTCTCGTCGTAGACGGTGGCCACGAAATCGGTGCGCTGGTGCAGGAAAAAGCAGTGGGCAGCCGCCAGTTCATAAGTGCGGGTCGTGTCCTCATCTCCAGGCTGTTTGACGCCATGTATCATCACCTCGCGGTTGACCGGTGCTATTGCGATCCTGGCCGAACGCAGGAATTCGCCATAGGCCAGCCCGATTGTCGGCCCGGGATAATGCCAATGCCGGGGGAGTTGATCGCGGTGCACAGTCCATCCCGCGCCGGCAATCGCAACCGCGACCGAGTCGTCAGCAAGCGCATCGGCGAACGAACGCATCAGCTGGTGGTAGGCAGGCCTCCAATTGCCGCACAGAGCCACGTCATAAGCCTGCTCTGGCGAAGGGCCGGCCCAATAATGCACCTCCGGATCATAACCATGCGGTACGCAAACACAAGGATTGCCGTAGCCATAAACCGATTGCCAGAGCCGAGGGTGAAACGGTTTGGTGGAAATGACCAGATCGTAGCGCCCCATCGCTTCCTGAAGCCGGCTACCGTAGGCATGCGGCGAATAATCGGGAAACACGTTGATCACAGGACTTCCCGAGCTTTCCATTTTCTCAATCACTTCCGCGCCAATCCCGGATCCCTTGTAAACCACGATCGCGTCGGGGCGAAATGCATTCATGGCGAATAGAACCGCGCCTTCCAGTTCCCGCACCTGAAAACCATGCAACAACCGGTTGGCAATGCGCATAGGCAGATGCCGGTAATTGGGAAGGAAATGATCTTCCCCGACATCGCTCATCAGCACATTCGGCAGCCGGGCGAGTGCCTCGCGCAGGGAACGCGCGCTGGATCCTTGCCATGTCTCACCGATAAAAAGTATGCGCGTCATCAAGAGCGGCGAAATTCATCATTCGACACCTATCGATGGTCACCGTTCACTTCACGGCCTCAATATAAAGTGACTGCGGTGCGCGATCCGGTAGATCGAGATCCAGATTCAATTCTGGGGTCGAGCTTCCGCGAAATGACGAACGAAGCACGGCGGAAAATCCGGCTTTCAAAAACTCTCTTTCCAGCGTTTCGTAATCGTAGATGAATTGATGGAAGCCATTGAATCGAAATAGATGGTTTACCACTCCGATGAGCGAAGGCGCATTACCATCCGTTGTATTCAACTGGCCGATTTGTCGAAAGAATTCGATGTCCTTGTAGACGTATGCGCGCAATAACCGCTCTGCATCATGCACAATGGCCCGCATTGTCCCTCCCGGCTTCAAGACACGGTGGCACTCGGAAAGCATGCGCCCTATCCCATTGGGATACTCCAGGTGGTCGAGAAAATGTTCCGTAAAGATGTACGCGACGCTTCCCGTCCGGAGCGGCCAGGTATGGCGCAGATCGAACTTGATGTCCGCGTGGAATCCGCCATCGATGTTTACCCATCCGTGAACAGGATTCGGTCCGCTCCCGATCTGGACTTTCAGATCACGGGACGATTTGAGTCGGTGACGTATCCGCCACTGCGTGGGAGAGAACATCGACGTCAGCGAGACTATCGCCAATTGAAGTTCAAAGCGGATTAGCCGAAAAATTCGTAGCAGATCGGGATACGCTTGCTTGACATGGTTCTGAATTCGCTTCCGCAAGTTATCTATGGCATAACCCTTTTCGTGTTTGAACGTCTGTCGTGTCGGATATCACGTCAATCTCCGAATCAAATCTTCCACGTCCCGTTGGTATTTCCCCACGGCCATTCGTGAGTCTGACGCAATCGGAAATCTTGTTCCGGGTATTTCATTTAATGCATCGAATGGTCGATAGGGAAGACTGTCCAAATATGCGCTCATTGCCGATGCGGCAATTGATCGCGTGCGGGCAAATCGCAGTTTCTGATCAAGTTCCTCAGAAAACGCGCTGACGATCGCGCTCAATAACTCTTTGTAGTGGCCCACCAATCCTGACAGACCCTGCTTGACCCAACCGCAGACAGCTGATAACCCTTGCTGGATAGGGGTGGCCGTTTTGACGTCTTCGACGATGATAGGCGGGGATACCCCGAGCTCGTCGGCATACGATTCTATCAACTCGATAAATGATCGTGCCGGTTGGGAAATCACCGTGTAGGTATCCGGCGTAACCTGTTCGAAAAGAACTGCCCGTATCGCCTCGGCGATTTCGACTACGAAGATCGCATTGCTGGGTTGGCCCGGAACATGGATCGCGCCTGTGTTTGTCAGAATACCCCGTCTCAGCGAGTCGCTACACGACTGGAGCGCACCATGAACTTGACCCAGACGAAAGACGTAGACCGGTACCTGGTGTCTTGCGCCAAGCGACTGTGAAAGGCGCTCTGCAAACAATTTCATCGACCGGTAGGTGCGAAAAAATGGGAGCTCGGCGGAATACCGATAGACTGAAGTCGTGCTTGCCAACACGAACCCCTTCGACGGGCGTGCAACCGAGAATATCGACGTTGATCTTGCACGTAACATTCTCTTTGTTTCACTCAAATTCCTGCCATTCGGCAGGGCCAGATCGAATATCAAATCGCAGTCGTTGAGCAGCTTGGCGGCAACTTGCGGGCTTGCCAAGTCGCCCGATCGACAATCAATTCCCGCGCGTGACAAGAAGAAATTGCTATTTGAGGACCGTGTGACCGCAACGGGCTCGCAGAATCCCATGACCTTGAGGTAAAGGCAAAGCTCAGCCCCTACCTGGCCATTTGCGCCAAGAATCGCGACGCGCATGGATGTGGGAATAAGCTCACCCATTTTGATGACTTCCTTCAGCCGGAATTGCGTAGAGAAGCTCTATCGCTTTCGAGGTCAGTAGCGCCTGGCTCGCGCTTGTGTAGTTCTCGGTACGCGTAACGAGCGCCTCGATGACGCTTTTCCAATGCAGTCCGAACGAAGCAAACACGTCGAGTGGCCCGGTTTTTTGGTCGGGAACGAGTTTCCAACTGGATGCTCCGGAATGTCGCGGAGTAACTCGAAGGTACTGCTCACCGTACATGATGCTGAAAGATACCGTTGCACCCTCAAACGCAATCTCGATTCGATTACTGGTGGCTTGTAACTGTGTCACCAGGATAGAGAGAGGAAGTCGTTCCGGCGCGCTTAACTTGAGCTCGAGCTGGGCATCAACATGGATATCCATCCCGTTCTCGGTGATCATTCTTCCAGTGCGAAGTTCCACATCCTCGGCACATGAGGCGAAAAGTGCGGCATCGAGAAAATGCACTCCCATTTGGTAGAGCGCCCCACCACCCGCAAGAACCGAGTTGGACATGAAACTATCCCCGATGAGAATACGCCCCAACCCACCGAACTCTATCTTTATCGAGAGTGGCTTGCCGAAAGGGCGGTGGAGGAACAGTTCGCGCAGCAGACGCGTCAGTCCGAACGAGCGCCGATCCACGCCGACCGCCACCTGCCAAGGCGCCCTGTTGCCAACTATGCGGGCATGCTCGGCAAGCGACTTGGCGAAAGGTTTTTCGATATAGAAAGCAATGTCGGGATATTTCTCGAAATAATCGTAGTAAGCCTCCCTCGCGCCGCTGGGGATTGCGATGACCACCATGTCGGCAGACGGAAGATCAACTCTAGCGTCGGCTATGTGATGAAACGGAATTCCACTGGCATGCGACAGCGATTGCCCGGATACCCGATTGGTATCGGCAAGCCATGCCAACTCGACGCCCGGCGTTGCCAACAGGACCGGAAGATGAACGTTGCGGCTGATCGTACCGCAGCCAATTATGCCAATGCGCATTCTTGTACTTCCCATCAGTTTCGCTCACACGCAAGTTCAAATTCGGAATGCGGCATGAGGTGTTTCATTCAGGCACTCCCACATTCGATTCATCGAACCGGACCGACATGCCGAGCATGCACAAATTGCTATCGTTTCTTATAAGCACATAGTTATTCTCAAAAAAACGGTCGAGTTCGAAGTGCCATTGATCGTAGAACTCAATGGTGTCGCCGCACAGTTTGCCTAAGCGATAAGGTTTGTCCTCGATCAAGTCGAATACATCGCGAAGGCACGCATGATTGAGTAACCATCGCCAGTTGTACTCGAATTGGACAATCTCTATGCGCCCATCCCGCAGTGATTGCTCAGCCCCCCTCAACACCAGCAGATCAAAACCTTCGGTATCGATCTTCGCCATTGAGACAGCCCCGATTCCGGACTGCTGAAGGAATCGATCGATGGTATTTTGAGCGACAACTTCCACGTTCAAGCCCGACGACGGTGAAAGCGAGTTCGTTCCGGCACCGTCTTCGTTGCAGTAGAACTTGGCTTCTCCCGCCGTATCGGCAAGCGCGTAGGCTTGCACCGTGACAGCGACGTTCCCTGCGAATCGAGTCGCAAGCAATGACCGTGTGGCCTGCGAAGGTTCAAATGAATGAACATGGACTTTCGTTGGCGCTTGAGCCAACGCCTGGGCCGTCCATTCGCCCTTGTTTGCGCCGATATCCAGCAATACCTGAGGACCGGTTGATGCATTGAGGACATGCTCGAGCAGCCAATATTCGCCATTGCCACGCGGATCGTTTTCGCCATCGCCGCGTGCGCATGTGTACATCTTCCTTCCCAAGCGCCACATCAGTTTCCGAACCACGGCGGAAGTACGAACGAACTTCATCGGCAAATCCCCCTCGCGGCCATCATGTCCGCACGCATTGGCGGAGTGCCTCCGTAATGCCCTGATGGCATTGTTCGTAGCTCCAACCGCTGACGATGGTCAAGCCGGCCGCGCCCATGCGACGTCGCAGGGATTCATCCGCCAGCAACATTTCGAGCGCCCTCGCCAGTGAGCCTATGTCGCCCGCCTTGATGTGGAAGCCATTGACGCCATCCTTGACCAGATCGGGGACGCAACCCACTTCGTCGGCAACGACCACCGGTATGCCGGCGCACATGACTTCGTTGACGATCAGGCCCCAGGGCTCGTTTTCGGCCGGAAGCACGAAGATGTCGGATGCCGCAAAGACATTGGGTAGTTCGGACTGGTTGATGAAACCGCCGAAGACGACGTTCTCCATGCCCAGCGAGGTCGACAGCGCGCGTAGTTCCTGCTCCATCTCGCCGGTGCCGACCATGAATAGCGTTGCCGCCAAGCCTCTGTCGCCCAAGCTTGCCATGGCGCGGAGCAGATCGTCCGGATGCTTGCGGCGCATGAACTTGGACGCATACAGCACGACCGTTTTGTCTACCGGCAAGCCATATCTTTTTCGGACTTCGGCACGCTGTTCCGATGTAAGCGCCGCAGCGGAAATAAAGCGATCGTTATCCACGGTGTAGGGGACATCGAAAATCTTCTTGTCCGGCACTCCCAGCGCTCGGTAATAAGCCCGATTGGCGGTGCCGATTGCCAGGAATCCATCCACGAAACGATAGGCTATGGACAGAACGGAATCCCGAATCCAGCGCTTCCATTTTGGTCGCTGCAGATCCAGATGCGTCTCCGAACGCATGAGAACAGGTAAGCTCCTCGTCTTTGCGGCCAGCAGAGCCAAAATATTTACCGCATAACTATAGCCATGCAGCAATACGGCGTCGTAGTTGGCGCTGCGGATCTCGGACCATGCCTGCGGACAGACCAAAGACCAGAAGCCGCCAGGTACCCGCTGTTTGGCCTCTTCGCCAAGGAATACGTGGCGGTAGCCGGAGAGCAGGTCTACATCCCAGGTGACTTCCTGCTTGAACCCCGGATCGATGCTGCCGCGCAGGCTGAAATCGCTGCAATATAGGGCGGTAACCTCCAGCGCCGGATCGCGGTTCAGGAACGCATAGAGCGGGGCGAAGTACTGGATAGGATGGGAGTTGACCACCGCCAGGCGAAAAACTCGACTCATTGGGTACCCGAGAGCAATGTCTCGAAATAGGCAATGGTATGGCGCAGCCCTTCCTTTAACTCAACCTTGGGCTCCCAGCCCAATTTCCGTCTGGCCAGGGAAATGTCGGGCTGGCGCTGCAACGGATCATCTTCCGGCAACGGACCATAGACCAGCGTGGAGGATGAACCCGTCAGTTCGATCACCTCTTCAGCCAGTTCGCGGATGGTGAACTCACAGGGGTTGCCCAGGTTGACCGGCCCGGTGAAGCCTGCCTCGGTGTCCATCAGGCGCACGAAACCCTCGATCAGGTCATCCATGTAACAGAAAGACCGTGTTTGCCTGCCTTCCCCGTAGAGGGTGATCGGCTCGCCCTTGAGGGCCTGGACGATGAAGTTGGACACCACCCGGCCATCGTTGGGGTGCATGCGCGGGCCATAGGTGTTGAAGATGCGCGCCACTTTGATGTCCAGTCCATGCTGGCGGTGGTAGTCGAAGAACAAGGTCTCGGCGCAGCGCTTGCCCTCGTCATAACAGGAGCGAGGGCCGATGGGATTGACGTTGCCCCAATAACTTTCCACCTGCGGATGGACGCTCGGGTCGCCATAGACCTCGCTGGTGGAGGCTTGGAAGATTTTGCAGCGCAAGCGCTTGGCCAGGCCGAGCACGTTGATGGCGCCGTGTACCGATGTCTTGGTGGTCTGCACCGGGTCGTGCTGATAGTGCACCGGCGAAGCCGGGCAGGCCAGGTTCCAGATCTCGTCCACCTCAAGGTAAAGCGGGAAGGTCACGTCATGGCGAACGAACTCGAAACGTGGGTGGCCCTGTAGATGCTCGATGTTGCGCTTGCTGCCGGTGAACAAGTTGTCCACGCAGACTACCTCGCCTCCGCCCGCGAGCAGGCGATCGACCAAATGCGATCCAAGGAAGCCGGCCCCGCCGGTGACCAATATCCTTTTTCTTCCGTCGTAATTCCGCATTACATGCCTCCTCGTTCGTTGAGCCTGGGTCGCCCCTCCAGCAATCGCAAACCACCACCACGTGGTTTCGTATTCAAGAGATGGCCGCGGTTGCGCCATCGTGAAACTGGTTCGCGACAAAACGCGCGCAAAGCCAGAGTATGACAAGGGTAAGAAAGCCCCCGATGTAGCTGGCGGCAACCCAGGTCTCCACATAAGAGGCCCAAAGCGCCACGGGCAAAGCAACCACGAAATATCCCGGATCCAAGCCTTTTGCGGCGATATGCCATCGGCGAGTCAACCAGCCGAACTCCAGCCCGAGCAGTATCGACACCACCGCGACGCCCGCGGAGCCGTAGTTCCAATAGGCCTCGCCGGAATAGGTCGGAGCCAGGGCGCTCTCCGCGTCAGGTACATCCCAATAGCGCTCGTGGAGTTGAGCGCCGTAACGCGTGATGATAGGCTTGTCGGGCCAGAACACCCTTGGAATGGCAGCCGCCAGGAAGTCGTCAAGGCTGGTCCCGGGAATTCCGCGATCATACTCATTCAATAGATAGCCCTGAACGTCGGCCGCGGAAAGCCTCGCTAGACCCTTTGGAATCACGGAATCGTCATCTGCCCCCGGGTCCGCTGCTTCGTATTCGGTCCGGTCCCCGAGGACGATATCGGAGAGAATCGCGAGGCGGGTAAAAGGCGGGTTGAATTCCGCATCGTAATCGGGGTGCGCACGCCCCGCCTCGACGACCCCGGCAACAAAACCATACATTGCGACCAATATTAGCAAGCCGCCGATAACGGAAATCAAGCCGTGGCGATGAACCCAGCTTCCGAGGATTACGGCCAACAGGACCGAAATTGTCGCGGACTTGCTCATGGAGAGCAATGAAAGAAATAACGCCGCCAACAAGACAAAGACGCCGAGCACAGCCCAGTGTGGCTCGATTCTGCCCCATAGCATCCCCAAGGCCAAGAGGCAGAACGGCACGACCATGGATAACGATGAGAGAAAGTTACGCACAAGCAAGTCGTTCGCGATTGGAAAGACCAGGAAGTTGATCGCCAAATCGATTAACGACAATATCGCCAGAAAAGGAAAAATCTTTGTCATCAATCCGATCATCTCTTGATAACTCACCGCATGGTCCTGATTCGAGCGCCCTGGCGAGTAACAGAACGGCGTACTGAGCTTCCCCCGAAATTTCGTCTTCCAAGAAATGGGGTATAACGCCCCGGTAAATTGGAAGGAGAAGCGAAGTTGAAGAAGATACCGAAGCAGGAATACACGCCGGAATTCAGAGAACTGGCGGTGAAGCGGGTAAAGGC
>JAPLQT010000123.1 GCA_026399515.1 Pseudomonadota bacterium
GTGAAACCACTACTTCAGACGACCGCAGAAATTATGTCGACCTTGCCGTCACATCAATAGCTGAAAAACCCATGGCAGAAACGCTTTAGCAACAGGGCACTCAGATAATTCCACATAATCGAGAGGTCAGCATAAGTGCCCTTATGTGGAGTTCCACATAAGGGCACAAAGTACGCATTCGCGAGAATTAGAAGCAGACTTTCAAACCCAGCTTTCGCGTGTCGACCGGGGTGACCGTTCAGGCCGATGAGCTGTCAGTGCCCGGGCAAGGGATCATGGATCGCCAGGGGCCTGACCTTACCTCCCGAAATCCGCATTAAATCGTGCTGCCAGTGGCGAAGATTCACTTCAGGCTGCCCGCAATGAATTCCCCGCCACGCTCGAACGCTTGTTGCCGATTACGGTGGTTCAGCCTATACTTGTCCCATATACTGTACATGATGAGGTTTCCATGCGTGTCATCAATTTCTCCGAAGCCCGTAACAGCTTGAAGCAGGTTATCGATCAAGTCGTGTCCGATGCGGATGTGGCGGTGATCGCACGGCGGGATGCGCCCGATGCCGTCGTAATGTCGCTGGACACCTACAACAGCATGATGGAGACAGTGCATCTGTTGAAAGTGCCGGCCAACGCGGCACACCTTGCCCGTTCCATGGAGCAGTTCCGCAAGGGAAAGATAAGGGCCAGGGCGCTCGTTGATGCCTAGACAGCTTGCCTGGACGGCCGCCGCTTGGGAAGACTATGTCTGGTGGCAGGGGCAGGATCGGAAAACGTTGAAGCGCATCAACCTTCTGATCGAGGATGCCTTGCGACACCCGTTCGAGGGTATCGGGAAGCCGGAAGCGCTAAGAGAGAATCTTTCCGGCTATTGGTCGCGTCGCATTGACGACACTCACCGCTTGGTCTATGCGGTAGCGGCGGAAAAGCTCGCGATCATCTCTTGCCGCTACTACTACGAATAGAACGATCGCCTGCCAACCGGGTTTGCGGAACATCAATCACCCGGCTCGCCGTGGATCGTCTGGCCGGTGGCGGCCGAACTGCCGCGCTTCGATTTGGAGAAAGCCATTACGAGCCCAGCGCGGCGCCGTTCGCTATAATCACCACAATGACCCAGAAAGTTTATATCCGCACCTTCGGCTGCCAGATGAACGAGTACGATTCGGCCAAGATGGCCGACGTACTGGCCCAGCATGCCGGGGCCGCCGGCAGCGAGTCCACCGACACTCCCGACAACGCCGACATCATCCTCTTCAACACCTGTTCGGTGCGTGAAAACGCCCAGGAGAAGGTGTTCCACGATCTCGGCCGGGTGCGTCACCTGAAACAACTCAACCCCAACCTGATGATCGCCGTCGGCGGCTGTGTGGCGAGCCAGGAAGGCGCGGCGATCCTCGCCCGCGCCCCTTATGTGGACGTCGTGTTTGGTCCTCAAACACTACACCGCCTGCCTCAGCTACTCGCCGCGCGCCGCGCCAGCGGGCGCTCCCAGGTCGATATCTCCTTCCCGGAAATCGAGAAATTCGACGCCCTGCCGCCGGCGCGCAAGGAAGGCGCGACGGCCTTCGTCTCGATCATGGAGGGCTGCTCGAAATTTTGCAGCTTCTGCATCGTGCCCTACACGCGCGGCGAGGAAGTCTCGCGGCCGATCGCCGACGTGCTAACCGAAGTCGCGGTGCTGGCGGAGCAAGGCGTCAAGGAAGTGACCCTACTCGGGCAGAACGTCAATGCTTATCGCGGAAAGTTGGATGCGGAAAAGGAAGATTACGTCGACTTGGCATTCCTGATCGAAACCGTCGCCGAAATGCCCGGCATCGAGCGTATCCGGTACACCACCTCCCATCCTCGCGAGATGACGCAGCGCCTGATCGATGTCTATGCCAGGGTTCCCAAGCTGGTCTCGCATCTGCATCTGCCGGTGCAGTCCGGTTCAGATCGGGTCCTGGCGGCAATGAAGCGCGGCTACACCGCGCTCGAATACAAGAGCATCATCCGCCGGCTGCGCGCGGCGCGGCCCGACCTATCCTTGAGCTCGGATTTCATCGTCGGCTTCCCCGGCGAAACCGACGCGGATTTCGCGGCGACGCTGAAGCTGATCGACGAGGTCGGCTTCGACGGCAGCTTCAGTTTCCTCTACAGCTCGTCGGATTTCATCGTGGGCTTTCCGGGGGAAACCGACGCCGATTTTGCGGCAACGCTGAAATTGATCGAGGACGTCGGCTTCGACGGCAGCTTCAGTTTCCTCTACAGCGCCCGCCCCGGCACGCCGGCGGCCGAGCTGGCCGACGCGACGCCACGCGAAGTCAAGCAGGAACGCCTGCGGCAGTTGCAGCAGCGTATCGAGGAACAGGCCGGCGCCTGTAGCGCCGCCATGGTCGGCAGCGTGCAGCGCCTGCTGGTCGAAGGTCCGGCGCGCAAAGACGCAAATGAGCTGGCGGGGCGCAGCGACAACAACCGAGTCGTCAATTTCGCCGGGCCGGCGCGCCTGATCGGCGAACTTGTCGATGTGCGTATCAGTGCCGCGATGGCGCATTCGCTGCGCGGCGAAATCCTCATGGAGGAATCCTGAGTGAAGCCTCTCGACATCGTCCTCGACCCACTCGACAACCAACGCCTGGCCAATCTCTGCGGGGCGCTGGACGAGAACCTGCGCCAGATCGAAACCGCCTACGACGTGGTGTTGGGACGCCGCGGCGAACGTTTCCGGATCAGCGGCGGAGCCGCGCAAAAGGCCGCCACCGCCTTGCGGCATTTCTACGAAATGGCCGGGGAACCGCTGTCCATCGACGAGATCCAGCTCGGCCTGATCGAACTGGCCCGGCTCAGCGATGCGCGCAGCCAGGTGCTGCCGCCGACGCCCGGACTGCTGACGCGCAAGCCCGACCTGCACGGCCGCACCCCGCGCCAGGCCCAGTACCTGCGCCAGATCCAGGAACACGACATCACTTTCGGCATCGGCCCGGCCGGCACCGGCAAGACTTATCTCGCCGTCGCCAGCGCCGTCGATGCGCTGGAGCGCGACCATGCCAGTCGCATCGTCCTGACACGGCCGGCGGTGGAGGCTGGCGAGCGCCTCGGCTTCCTGCCCGGCGACCTGTCGCAGAAAGTCGATCCCTACCTGCGGCCCCTCTACGACGCGCTCTACGACCTGATGGGTTTCGAGAAAGTCGGCAAACTGTTCGAACGCCAGGCCATCGAGATCGCCCCGCTGGCCTACATGCGCGGACGCACCCTCAACCATGCCTTCATCATCCTCGACGAAGCGCAGAACACTACGCCTGAACAGATGAAAATGTTCCTGACGCGCATCGGCATCGGTGCCAAGGCCGTGATCACCGGCGACGTCACCCAGATCGATCTGGCGCGCGGCCAGAAGAGCGGCCTGGTCGAGGCGCGCAACATCCTCGCCGAAGTTCGCGGCATCGCCTTCACCGACTTCCTCGCCGAGGATGTGGTGCGCCACCCGCTGGTGGCGCGCATCGTCGCGGCTTACGAGGCCCATGGCAAAACCAAAACCTAAGTCGTTGTCGTTGACGGTGCAATATGCGTGCAATGATGGTGCGCTACCCTCGCGGCCGAAGCTGCGCCGCTGGGTTGGAGTAGCGTGTGATGCCGAGGCAGCAATCATCACGCTACGCTTCGTCGACACCGAGGAAGGCCGCGTGCTCAACCGCGAATATCGCGGCAAGGATAAGGACTACGCCACCAACGTGTTGTCCTTCCCCTACGAGCCGCCGCCCCATGTGTCCGGCGACCTCGTTCTATGCGTGCCGGTGGTGCTGAACGAAGCCATAGCGCAGGGCAAGCCGGCCGAAGCCCATTTCGCCCATCTGGTCGTGCATGGTATGCTGCATTTACAGGGTTACGATCACCAAACCGATGTCGAAGCCAACTTGATGGAAACCAGGGAACGCGAGATTCTCGCCCGTCTCGGCATTGCCGATCCGTATTGACGGGTCCCCGAGCGCACACACTATGGAACCCGGAAGTCGACCTACGCTGCTGGAACGCCTTTCCGCGCTGCTGACCCGCGCTCCGGAAGATCGCGAGGATCTTCTCGAACTGCTGCATTCCGCGTTCGAACGCAACCTGCTCGACGCCGACGCGCTATCGATCATCGAAGGGGCGCTGGGCGTCTCCGACATGCAGGTGCGGGACATCATGGTGCCGCGGGCCCAGATGGACGTCATCGACATCGACCAGACGCCGGAGAAGATCGCCGAATTCGTCATCGAAGCCGCCCACTCGCGTTTCCCGGCGATCGGTGAAAATCGCGACGACGTCCTGGGCATCCTGCTCGCCAAGGAGTTGCTGCGTTATTTCGCCGGCATGGATTTCGACCTGCGCGATTCGTTGCGTCCGGCGGTGTTCATTCCCGAATCCAAGCGCCTCAACGTGCTGCTGCGCGAGTTCCGCGCCTCGCGCAACCACATGGCCATCGTCGTCGACGAATACGGCGGCGTCTCGGGCCTGGTGACCATCGAGGACGTGCTCGAGCAGATCGTCGGCGACATCGACGACGAATACGATTTCGATGAGGCCGCCGACAATATCGTCCTCGACAACGCCGGCCGTTACCGGGTCAAGGCCACCACCGAAATCGCCGACTTCAATGAAGCCTTCAAGACCAACTTCTCCGACGAGGAATTCGACACCCTCGGCGGGCTGGTGATCCACCACCTCGGACGCCTGCCCAAGCGCGGCGAGACGGTGCAGATCGAAGGCCTGCGCATCCAGGTGCTGCGCGCCGACAGCCGCCGGGTGCACACGCTGCTGGTCGATCCGCAGCGTTCCATAGCGCTGGATGTCTAGAACGGAAATCGCCGCGCTGCTGCTGGGGGCGCTGACCGTCCTCGGCTTCGCGCCCTTGCAGTTGTTCCCGCTGCCCCTCATCACCCTCGGAGTGCTTTTCGTGCTGTGGCGACACGCCGCGACACCGCGGCGTGCCGCCTGGCTGGGCTGGCTGTGGGGCTTCGGATGTTTTCTCGGCGGCGTCTCCTGGGTGTATGTCAGCATGCATGATGTCGGCGGCATGCCCGCGCCGTTTGCCGCGCTCGCCACCCTGTCGCTGTGCGCCTGCCTGGCGCTTTATCCGGCGCTGGCCGGCTGGCTGTTTGGGCGCTTCAGATCCGGCGCCGCAGGGCGCGATGCCTTGCTCGCCGCAGGAACCTGGACCCTGGCCGAATGGTTGCGCGGCTGGCTGCTCACCGGGTTCCCCTGGCTGGCCATCGGTTATTCGCAAAGCCCGCCCAGTCCGCTCGCCGGTTATGCGGCGGTGCTGGGCGTGTACGGCATCAGCCTGCTGGTCGCGGCGCTGGCGGCGCTGCTGGCTTATTCGTGGCGGCGCCCGGGCAGCGCAGCCAGCGCCATCGTCGTCCTGGCGGTGCTGGCGGGCGGCTACCTGCTGCATCTCGTCGAGTGGACCGAGCCGGTCGGCGCACCGCTGACGGTCAGCCTGCTCCAGGGCAATATTTCGCAGGACAGCAAATGGGACGCGGAGCTCCTGCCGCATTCGCTGGACACTTACGCGCAACTGGCGCGGACGCATCCGGCCCAGTTGCTGGTGCTGCCCGAAACGGCGCTGCCGATGTTCCTCGACGACGTGCCTGAGGATTATCTGCGCGCGCTGATGGCAAATGGTCCGACGCTGTTCGGCGTCGCCATGCATACCCGGTCGGCGGAAGATCCGGACGGCTATACGAATTCCGCCGTCGCGCTGTCCGCCGATGGCCGGCTACAGTCCTACGCAAAATCGCACCTGGTCCCCTTCGGCGAATACGTGCCGCCGGGCTTCGCCTGGTTCCTCGCCCTGATGCGCATGCCCATGTCGGATTTCAGCGCCGGGCCGGCCTACCAGAGGCCGCTGGAAATCGCCGGACAGAGAATCGCGCCGAACATTTGCTACGAGGATCTGTTCGGCGAGGAAATCCTGGGGGCGCTGCCGGAAGCAACGCTGCTCGTCAATATTTCCAACACCGCCTGGTTCGGCGATTCCCTGGCGCAGCCGCAGCACTTGCAGATCGCCCGGATGCGCGCCATGGAAACCGGCCGCACCATGCTGCGCGCCACCAATACCGGCATGACCGCGGCGGTGCGGCCGGATGGCATGATCGCCGCCGAACTTCCGGCATTCACCGCCGACGCATTGATGGTCGAAGTGCGCGGCTTTGCAGGCATGACGCCCTTCGCCCGCTGGGGCAACGCGCTGGCCCTGCTGCTGGCGGCCGGTGCGCTGTTGCCCGCGCTCTCGCGCCGACGATTGACGGCGGCGGGCAGGGGTGGATAATTGCCAACTGCTCTCCACTCCGGGGTTTTAGGAATCCACCATGGCGAATGAGAATTGGCCCGAAAGTCGCGATCGTCTGCTCGGCGATATCGAAAAGTTTTCCCAACTTGGGCCACCGTCGGTCGCTGCCGCGTCGCCGGCCCCGCGCGCCAATCCGCCTGTGGGACAGCCTGCGCCAGCCGCCGTCAGTGCTACTGCCGCCAGGCCCGCCGCCTCGCAGGTCCAGCCTGCCCCTGCTCAAGCGGCTCCACCGCCTCCCCCTGCTCCACCACCGGCCGCCTCCAGCAGCCTGCTCGCCAACCTCAAGAAACAGGCGCAACTGAAACAGCAGACCGATACTCAGATCAACGCTATACAAACCGAGCAGATGCTGCGCATCCACGCGGCCCTCGGCATGACCTACCAGTATCTGAACGACCTGGTCCAGCAGCTCAATATCCTCAAGCCCCCATATGCGAAGACTTATTCATTCTTCGGCGTCGCCGATTTCGACGAGATGACCTGGCGTGAAGGGCGCGCCGATTTCCGCATGCAGGAAGGCGCGTCGGAGAACCGCTATTACAACCAGGTGACGCTGCGCTATCGCTTGGCGGCCGACAAGAAGTTCAGCCTGGTGCGCGAGAACCCGGCCCTGGAAAAGTTGCAAAAAGCGCTGTTCGACAACAACATCGTGTTCACCACCGAAGAAGTGCGCAACGAACGCAACCAGGTGGAAAAAGCCACATTCACGTTCCCCGCCGAGGTCAAGGCGGGCCTGCTGCTCGCCGCCAACTACGAAACCGGGAAACTGCTTCTGAGAACACGCAACATCGAACGTTTCGGCATCATGGAATACGAATTGATGCCCGAAGCCATCAACCAGGACGCGCTGGACCAACTGGCCCAACTGATCCTCGGCGAGAACAGCCGCATCAATCAGTTGTTTAAACGCACCGCTTGATGCGCCGGTCGCCGCGCACCATGTGATGCGCGGTTCGGTCTTGACGTAAATCACCCAGGGGGAAGCATGGCCGAATTCGACTACATCGGGATCGGCGGCGGCTCGGGGGGTTGCGCCGTGGCGGGACGGCTCTCGGAGGATCCTCGGGTCAGCGTCTGCCTGCTGGAAGCGGGCAAAGATGATGACCAGATGCTGATCAAGGTGCCGTTCTGCACGGCGCTGATGCTGCCGACCAAGCTCAACAACTGGGCCTTCGAGACCGTCCCCCAGCCAGGGCTCAACGGACGCCGCGGCTACCAGCCGCGCGGCAAGGCGCTGGGCGGCTCTAGTTCGACCAATGCGATGGTGTATATGCGCGGCCATCGCTGGGACTACGACCACTGGGCGGCGCTCGGCAATGACGGATGGTCCTATCGGGACGTGCTGCCCTATTTCAAGAAATCGGAGCACAACGAGGTATTCCAGGACGAGTATCACGGCCAGGGCGGGCCGCTCAATGTCGCCAATCTGCGAACCATCAACCCGTTCCAGGAGATCTATCTAAAAGCTGCGCGGCAGGCCGGGTTCAAGCTGATTCACGATTTCAACGGCGCCGATCAGGAAGGCATAGGCATCCACCAGGTCACCCAGAAGAACGGCGAACGCTGGAATGCAGCGCGCGCCTATCTGCATCCACATCTGGCGAACCGCCCCAACTTGCAGGTGATCACCCAGGCCTACGCAAACCGCATATTATTTACCGGCAAGCGCGCCAGCGGCGTGGAATTTCGGCAAGGCAGTGAAATTCGCACGCTGCAAGCGCGGCGCGAAATTATCGTCAGCGCCGGCGCATTTCAATCGCCCCAGCTCCTGATGCTGTCCGGCATCGGTGGCGGCGCAGAACTGCAAAGATTCGGCATCCCGGTGGTCCACGATCTGCCCGGCGTGGGCAAGAACCTCCAGGACCATCCCGACTATGTTTTCAATTACACCGCCAAGAGCCTGGACCTGCTCGGCCTGTCCCTGCCCGGTTCGCTGCGCCTGATGCAGGACATCGCCCGCTACCGGAAAGACCACAGCGGAATGATCGCTTCGAATGGTGCCGAGGGCGGCGGCTTTCTGAAACGCTTTGCGGATTCGCCGGCGCCGGATTTCCAACTACATTTCGTCCTCGGCATGATCGACAGCCATGCCCGCAAGCTGCACTGGGGCCACGGCTATTCCTGCCATGTCTGCCTGTTGCGGCCCAAGAGCGTCGGCACGGTCAGCCTCGCCAGCGTCGACCCGGCGGCGGCGCCCAGCATCGATCCGAAATTCTTCGACCATCCCGACGACCTCGACGCGATGGTCGATGGCTTCAAGCTGACCCGGAAGCTCATGGACGCGCCGGCTTTCGCGGCCATCCGCAGCGGCGAGGTCTACACCGCGGGGATACACTCCGACGAAGCCATACGCGAAGAACTGAAGAACCGTTCGGATACCGTCTATCACCCGGTCGGCACCTGCAAGATGGGCATCGACCCGATGGCCGTGGTCGACCCGCAGTTGCGCGTGCGCGGCGTCGAGGGCCTGCGCGTGGTAGATGCCGCCATCATGCCCACGCTGATCGGCGGCAACACCAATGCCCCGACCATGATGATCGGCGAAAAAGCCGCCGACCTGATACGTTCAGCCTAGCGCGGCGGGACAAACATTACAGAAACGTAATGTTCCAGTCAGCTTGCCGTAGACCGCGATGCGTCACACTGCGGGCGGTCTCGATTCAACCGGCAATCTTCGATTGGAGAACAGTGTGAAAACAGCGATTGCAAGCTTCTGCGTGGCCCTCGCCACGATTTCCTCCGCGTCGGTCCTTGCTGCGGACGAGCATGCGGGTCACGGCGCCATGCATGCGGCATCTCCCGCCGATGCAGCCATGTCCGATGGGCTGGTCAAGAAGATAGACAAATCGGGCGGCAAGCTCACGATTGCCCACGGGCCACTGGCAAATCTTGGCATGCCGGCGATGACCATGGTCTTCCGCGTCAAGGATCCGGCCTGGCTCGATCAGATCAAGGATGGCGACAAGCTCCGCTTCCTCGCCGACACCGTGAATGGAAGCTTGACCGTCGTCAAATTCGACAAAGTGAAATAGCTTTTCCCCTTTTCTTGGAGGCAATATGCGAGGAACTATTCCCGCGCCGGCGCTTGCCCTGTTGTTAGTCCTGGCAGCGCCGACTGCTCTCCTCGCGCAGGAAAGCAGCTTGGGCCGGACAGTCGACGGCCTGCTCGCCTATGCCAAGGAAAGAAATCCGGAATACGCCGCAATGCGCCTGGAAGCCGAAGCGGCCCAGGAGCGCGTTTATCCGGCCGGCGCGTTGCCCGATCCGATATTGCGCACTGAACTGCAGAACATTACCAATTTCGGTTCCGACGCCAAGCCCAATCTGCTGCCCGGCCGCGTCGGTGGCACCAAGTACACGCTGATCCAAGCTGTGCCATTTTGGGGCAAGCGCGACCTCAAGCGCGCGGCGGCCGAAGCCGAGGCCGACGTCGCGGCAGGAAAAGCCGGCCTCACCTGGACGGAGCAGGCGGCGCGCATCAAGACGGCCTATGCCCAGTATTTCGCGGTGGCGCGATTGATCGGCCTGACCAGGGAGGTTATCGACCTGATCGAGCGTATCGAGGGCATCACCCAGGCGCGTTACGCCGGCGGGCTGGCGCCGCAGCAGGACGCCATCCGCGTCCAGGTGGAGCGCACGGCGATGAGGAACGAACTGATCCAGATGGAAATGGAGCATCACCATGCGCGGTCCCGCCTCAACGCGTTGCTGGCACGTCCCACCCAGTCGCCGCTCGCCGCCCCGGAACGCCTGCGGCCGATACCTTCTCCCGGCAAGCTCGATTTCGTGGCGCTGGAAGATCGCCTGCGCGGCAGGAATCCGCAACTCTTCGCCGACGAAGCCCGGATACGGGTGGCGGAGAAGAACCGCGACCTAGCCTACCGTAACCGCTATCCCGACTTCACCGTCGGCGTCTCGCCGATGCAGACGGGCAACCGCGTAAATGAGTGGGAGTTGATGGTCGAGTTCAACATCCCGCTGCAACAGGAAAGCCGCCGCAGCCAGGAGCGCGAGGCCGAGAAGATGACCGACGCCGCCCGCGCCCGCAAGGAAGCCAGCGCCAACCAGTTGCTGGCCGACCTCTCTGAGAATCTCGCCGGCATCGATGCGGCACGGCGCGTGGAGATGCTGGCGCAAACGAGCCTGTTGCCGCAGGCTGAACTGACTTTCCAGGCGGCGCTCGCCGGCTACGAAACCGGCAAGGTGGATTTCGCCACCCTGCTCGACGCGCAACGGCAGATACGCAAGGCGAAACAGGACGTCGTCAAGGCGCAGGCCGAGCAGCAATTGCGCCTGGCGGACATCGAAAGACTGATCGGGGAAGACATATGACCAAAGGATCGGGAATCGTGCTTGCCATCGCCATGGCGACATTGGCGGCGGGCGGCGGGTACTGGCTGGGTACGCGCGGCGGCGAGCATGGCACTGTGGCTCAACCGGCGGCAGCCCCTGCCGGTGCCAAAAAGGAACGCAAGCTACTCTACTACCGCAATCCCATGGGCCTGCCCGACACCTCGGCGGTTCCCAAGAAAGACCCCATGGGCATGGATTACATCCCGGTCTATGAAGGCGGAGAGGATGGCGAACAAAAAGATGTGGTCGTCCCGGGCGCTTCCAACCAGATAAAGATCAGCACCGAGAAAATCCAGAAACTCGGCGTGCGAGTCGAGGCGGTTGAGTTGCGTCCGTTGGAAAAAATCCTGCGCGCGGTGGGCCGGATCGAACCCGATGAACGCCGCCTCTACACCATCGCCCCGAAGTTCGAAGGCTATGTCGAGCGGCTGCATGTCAATGTCACGGGTCAGGCCGTGACCAAAGGGCAGCCGCTATTCGAGGTCTACAGTCCCGAGCTGGTCTCGGCCCAGCGCGAATACGCCATCGCCGCGCAAGGCATGCTGGCCATGAAGGATGCCGAGGGCGAGGCTCAGAGGAGCATGAAACAACTCGCCGAATCCAGTCTGACGCGTCTCAAGAACTGGGATATCTCGGAAGAGCAAGTGAAGTCCCTGGTCAAGTCGGGTGAAGTAAAACGCACCCTGAGCTTCCGCTCACCGGTCAGCGGCATCGTCACCGAGAAGAAGGCGCTGCAAGGCATGCGCTTCATGCCCGGCGATGCGCTCTACCAGATCGCCGATCTTTCCGCCGTCTGGGTGATTGCCGACGTTTTCGAGCAGGACATCGGACTGGTGAAAATCGGCGCCAAAGCCAGAATCAAGCTCAACGCCTATCCGGGCAAGGCTTTCGAAGGCCGCATCATCTATGTCTACCCGACGCTCAAGGCGGAGACGCGCACGGTTTCCGTTCGCATCGAACTCGCCAATCCGGGTTGGAGCTGCCCGTCGGCAACCAGGCACAAGTGCTGACCGTACCCGATTCGGCGGTGATCGACAGCGGCACGCGGCGCATCGTCCTGGTCCAACTCAAGGAGGGCCGCTTCGAACCGCGCGAGGTAAAGCTCGGCGCACGCAGCGACAACTACTTCGAAGTGTTGGAGGGAGTCAAGGCCGGAGAGAAAGTGGTCGTCGCCGCCAACTTCCTGATCGACGCCGAGAGCAATCTCAACGCGGTGGTGAGCGGCTTGGGCGGAAGCACCGGGCAAGCCAGTCCGGTGGCCAAGGACGCCGGTTCGCAGGCGGCCCAGCCTGCGTCCGCGGGCGCGGGCACGGCACATCGCGCCGAAGGCAAGATCGACGCCATCGACGCCAAGACCGGAACACTGACGATCAGCCACGGTCCGGTGGAGAGCCTCAAGTGGCCAGGCATGACGATGGATTTCGCGCTCGCCAATTCTTCGCTGATCGGAAATCTCAAAGTCGGAGCATCGGTCGCGTTCACTTTCGTCGAACGCAAACCGGGCGAGTGGGTGATCGTCAAGCTCGAAGGCACGGGCGCCGCGCGTCCCTCCCTGCATTCCGCCCACTGAGACGGAATAGGCGATGCTCAGCAAAGTCATCGATTGGTCGAGCCGAAACAGTTTCCTGGTCTTGCTCGCCACCTTGTTCGTAGTCATCGCCGGCGTCTATGCCGTCCTGAAGACTCCCATCGATGCACTGCCCGATCTGTCGGACGTGCAAGTCATCGTCTACACCGAGTACCCCGGCCAGGCGCCGCAGGTGGTCGAGGACCAGGTGACTTATCCGCTCACCACGTCCATGCTCTCGGTGCCGAAATCCAAGGTGGTGCGCGGTTTCTCCTTCTTCGGCGCATCCTTCGTCTACATCATTTTCGAGGATGGCACCGACATCTACTGGGCGCGTTCGCGAGTGCTGGAATACCTCAACTTCGCCTCCGGGCGCATGCCCAAAGGCGTGACGCCGCAGATCGGTCCGGACGCCACGGGAGTCGGCTGGATTTACCAGTATGTGCTGCTGGCCAAGGACAGGACGCTGGCCGAATTGCGCACGATTCAGGACTGGTATGTGCGTTACCAACTGACCAAGGCGCAAGGCGTTGCTGAAGTGGCCTCGATCGGCGGCTTCGTCCAGACTTATCAGGTAACCGTAGACCCGACCAAGCTGCGCGCCTACGGCATCCCTCTGGTGAAAGTGTCGCAAGTCATCCGCGACTCCAACCGCGATGTCGGCGGCCGCGTCATCGAGATGGCGGAGACCGAGTACATGGTGCGCGGAAAGGGTTACTTGCGTGGCAAGAGCGACATCGAAATGCTGGTGGTTAAGAACGACAAGGGTACCCCCGTCCTGATCCGCGACATCGCCCGCGTGGAACTCGCCCCGGACGAGCGGCGCGGCCTGACCGAACTCAACGGCGAGGGCGAGGTGGTGTCCGGCATCGCCATGGCGCGCTATGGACAGAACGCGCTGGAAGTCATCCAGAATCTCAAGGAAAAGATAACTGAAATCTCCGCCGGTCTGCCCGAAGGCGTGAGCATCGCGACGGTCTATGACCGCTCCGAACTGATCCACCGTGCCATCGACACCTTGAAGCGGACTCTGGCGGAGGAATCGATCATCGTTGCCCTCGTCTGCATGGTCTTCCTGCTGCATGTGCGCAGCGCCTTGGTCGCCATCCTGATGCTGCCGGTCGGCGTGCTGATGGCTTTCATCGCCATGCGCCTGCTAGGCATGAACTCCAACCTGATGAGCCTGGGCGGCATCGCCATCGCCATCGGCGCCATGATCGACGCGGCGATCGTCATGATCGAGAACGCTCACAAGCACCTTGAACGCCTCGACCAAACGACTCCTCCCGCACTCCCCTCCCCCCTGGCGGGGGAGGGGCAGGGGGAGGGGGGGAGTCACAAGCTTGGCGGGATGGCAGCGGCGCGAGCCGCCGCCATCACTGCCGCGTGCAAGGAAGTCGGGCCGGCTTTGTTCTTCTCCCTGCTGATCATCACCGTCTCCTTCCTGCCGGTTTTCAGCCTGGAAGGCCAGGAGGGGCGGCTGTTCTCGCCGCTGGCCTACACCAAGACCTTCTCCATGGCCGGTGCGGCTCTGCTCTCGGTGACCCTGGTGCCGGTGCTGATGCTGTTGTTCATTCCCGGCAAGATCATGCCGGAAGCGAAAAACCCGGAGCACCGTTTCCTGACCTGGGTCTATCGGCCGATCATCGCCGGGGTGATGCGCTGGAAGAAGTTGACCATCGCTCTGGCCGTGTTGGCCCTGGCCGTTTCGATCTACCCCGCTTCCAAGCTCGGCTCGGAGTTCATGCCGACGCTCAACGAGGGGACGCTGTTCTATATGCCATCGTCCTTGCCCGGCATGTCGATCACCAAGGCGGCAGAACTGCTGCAAACGCAGAACAAAATCATCAAGAGTTTCCCCTAGGTCGCTTCGGTCTACGGCAAGGCGGGACGCGCCAACACGGCGACCGATCCGGCGCCCACCGAAATGTTCGAGACGGTGATCAACCTCAAGCCGGAAGCCGAATGGCGGGCCGGCATGAGCACCGACAAGCTGATCGCGGAACTGGACAAGGCGCTGCAATTCCCCGGCGTGTCCAATGCCTGGACCCTGCCGATCAAGGCACGCATCGACATGCTGTCGACGGGCATCCGCACGCCCATCGGCATCAAGGTATTCGGCAAGAACCTGGACGAGATGGAAAAGCTGGCCAAGCAGATCGAAGCCGTGGTGAAGACAGTTCCCGGCACCACCAGCGCCTTCGCCGAGCGCATCACCGGCGGCTATTATCTCAACATCGAACCGGACCGCAACCAACTTGCCCGCTACGGCCTTTCGGTCGGGGAATTGCAGGATGTCATCGGCACGGCGCTGGGCGGCGAGATGGTGACGACGACCGTCGAAGGCCGCGAACGCTTCGGCGTCAACGTGCGTTATCCGCGCGAGCTGAGATCCACGCCGCAGCAGATCGCCAACCAGTTGCTGATCCCGATAGGCGGTGAAATGGGGCAGGCGCCGGCGATGATTCCACTCGGCCAGGTCGCCAAGGTCGAAATCGCCAAGGGCGCGCCCGGCATACGCACCGAGAACGCCTTGCTCTCCGCCTACATCTATGTGGACATCCGCGAGCGCGACATCGGCGGCTATGTGGCCGATGCGAAACGAGCGGTGGCGGCGCAGGTCAAATTCCCGCCCGGCTACTACATCACCTGGAGCGGCCAGTTCGAATACATGGAACGTGCCATCGAGAAAATGAAGGTCGTCATTCCGGTGACGCTGTTGATCATCTTCCTGTTGCTCTATCTCAACTTCCGGCGCCTGACCGAAACCGTCATCGTCATGCTCTCCGTGCCTTTCGCCCTAGTGGGCGGGGTGTGGCTGATGTGGCTGCTCGACTACAACCTTTCGGTGGCGGTGGCGGTCGGCTTCATCGCCCTCGCCGGGGTTGCCGCCGAGACAGGCGTGGTGATGCTGATCTATCTCGACCACGCCTGGGAAGCGATCAAGGTGAAGTGCCGCGAATCCGGGCGCACGCCGAATGTCGGCGACCTTTATGAAGCCGTGATGGAGGGCGCCGTCGAGCGCGTGCGCCCGAAGATGATGACCGTGGTGGCGATCATGGCCGGCCTGTTGCCTATCATGTGGGGCACCGGCACGGGCTCGGAAGTCATGAGCCGCATCGCCGCGCCCATGGTGGGCGGCATGATTTCCTCGACGGTGCTGACCCTCGCGGTGATTCCGGCCATCTATGCGCTGGTAAAGCAGTGGCGGCTGGCGCGCGGCTTGGAGCGCTAAGCTTGTTTCGGCGCCAAGAGGACACAGGCAACGCATCGTATCGGCTGCCACGTCAGATGCTCATCTGCATTGCCAGCCTGGTTTTCAGTCTGTTTGGATACGCTGCCGACGCACAGTCCGCGCGATCGAGTCTGGCCCTTGCCCTGGAACAGGCCTGGCGGCTACATCCTCAGGCCGCCGCCTTGGATTCCCGTGAAGCGGAGGCTCGTGCCACACAATCGGTGGCCGCCGGGCTAATCCCGGAGCCCGGCTCAGTCAGCATAGCCAGCCGCAACGACCGGCTCAACCGCAATCTGGGTAAGCAGGAATACGAAGTCGAGCTGACAGCGCCGCTATGGCTGCCGGGGCAGAAGGCGGCGCGCGAGGCCGAGGCCTTGAGTCGCATCGACGAAGCCGCGGCAAAGCGCGCCGCCTTGCGCTTGGAGCTGGCCGGCGTATTGCGCGAGGGATGGTGGACGCTCGCCGCGGCGCGCAACGCCGGCATACTGGCGGCACGCCGTCTGGAGACCGCCCGTGCGCTGGAAGCCGATGTGAGACGGCGCTACAAGGTCGGCGAGCTGTCGCGCATCGACGCCAATCTGGCGCAGGCCGAAGTGCATGCCGCCGGCGCCGAATTGATCGAAGCCGAAGCAACGCTGCTGGAGGCGGAGCAGACCTTGCGCACCCTGACCGGCGCGGCGCCACCGACGAACATGGACGAAGAAGCACCGGCGACCTGGCGAAGTCCGGACGCGACTTTGGCTACACCCGAAGCCCATCCCTTACTCGCGGCGGCCGCCGCGGCTGCTCGTAGCGCCCGCGCCAGGGTGACCGTCGCCGACGAATCGCGGCGGGCCGCGCCGGAAATGGCGCTGAGGGTAGTGCGCGAGCGCACGGACTTCGCTGAGACCTACGGCAACTCCGTGGGCGTTCGGCTGAAAATTCCGTTTTCATCGGGGGCGCAGGTACGCCGCGAAACTTCCGCGGCACAGGCCGACGCTGCACAGGCCGACGCCGAAATGTTGCGCACCCAGACCCGCGTTCAGCTCGACGCGGAGCGCGCGCAGCGGGCTTTGCACGCATCGGAGCGGCAGTTCGCGTTGGCTCTGGAGCGCCGCGAGCTTTCCACGGAAAATCTGCGTCTAAGCGAAAAAGCCTTTTCACTCGGCGAGTCCGATTTGGCGACGCTGCTGCGCATCCGCGCCGCCGCCTTCGACGCCGAAGCCTTCCACGCCCGCCAGCGCTTAGCCCGCGCTGCCGCGATATCGCGTCTGAATCAAGCCTTGGGAGTGTTGCCGTGAAACATGTGCTTGCAATCGCCTTGTGCGCAGTGGCGTTTTCCGCCTTCGGCCATGGCGGAGAGGATCACGACGCGCCGCCGCCGGCTCCGACGTCCAGCCAGAGCGTCGCGCCGCGTGCGGCTGTCGCCACCGAGGATTTCGAAGTGGTCGCCGCACTCGAGGGCCAGCACCTGCTGGTATATGTCGATCGATTTGCCAGCAACGAGCCGGTCACGAACGCCAGAGTGGAGATCGAGGGCGCGGGACTGAAAGGCTTCGCCCGCGAAACCGCACCCGGCGCCTATGTCATGGACGTCGCGACGGCCATCTCGCCGGCCAAACATCCGCTGACGATCACCATCGAGGCCGGCGACATCACCGACCTGCTGTCGACGACGCTGGACACCACATTGCCGCCAGCAAGCAGCGAACATGTCCGTGGCTGGAGCGAACAGGTCGTCTGGATCATCGCCGGCCTGTTGCTGCTTGCCGCCGGCGCATTGCTTGCCGCATGGCGCTACAGAGCAAACAAGGGAAACTGAAAATGCGCATAGTCAATTTGCGGATGCTTGTCGCCGCGACAACCCTACTATTGATCGAGAACGGCGCGCTGGCCCACGGCGACGAAGATCACAGCCAAGACACCAGGAAAACCTCCCCCGCCACGCCGACAACCGGCGGCTCCGGATCAATGGGAAACTCAGCCGCTCCTCAACGACTGGCCGACGGCAGCCTATTCGTACCCAAGTCCGTGCAGCGTCAGCTTGGGCTGCGCACTCTGACGATCCGGATCACGGACCTCGCGGCGACCAGCGAACTCAACGGCAAGGTGATTCCGGACCCCAACACGAGTGGACGAGTCCAGGCAATATTTTCCGGCAGCGTCGTACCCGGCCCGAAAGGCATGCCGGTGTCGGGACGAAAGGTGGTCAAGGGCGAGGTGCTGGCCTATCTGCGCCCGGTCAGCGGCGCCATCGAACGCGGTAATCAAAAAGCGCAATTGGCGGAACTGGAGGCCCAGTTGAGCATCGCCGACGGCCGCGCAAAGCGATTCGAGCAGCTCGAAGGCGCGGTGCCGCAAAAGGAGATCGAAGCAGCACGCATCGAACACCAGGCGCTGCAAAAGCGCCGTGCGTTTGTCAGCGCCAGCATCGATGCCGCCGAGCCGCTGCTGGCGCCGGCGACCGGCGTGATAAGTGCCTCGCATCACCTGGCGGCCGGTCAGGTGGTCGATGCCAAGGAGATCCTGTTCGAGATCGTCGATCCGGCTCACCTGGCGGTGGAAGCGCTGGCCTATGACTTAAGCATTGCCAAGACGCTGGTTTCCGCGAACGCAGTGGCGGAGCAAACCGCGCTGAATCTCAAATTCGTCGGTGCTGGCCTGCAGTTGCGTGAACAGGCGCTGCCCTTGCTGTTTCGCATTACCACCAGCAATGCGGCGGTGGCGGTAGGCCAGCCGGTCAAGGTATTCGTGCATACCACGCAGGGGACCAAGGGTGCCGCCGTGCCACGTTCGGCGCTGACAAAAGTCGGCGCCGGCGAGACGGCGGTGTGGGTGCATGCCGAGGCCGAGCGCTTTGTCGCCCGCCGGATACGCCATCAATCGCTCGACGCCAACAACGTCGCCATCGCCGAGGGCCTGCATGACGGCGACCGCGTCGTAATCGAGGGTGCCGGGCTGCTGTCGCAAGTGCGCTGAGATGTTCGATTTCATCATTCACGTCGCCCTCAAGCAACGGCTGATCGTCCTTGGCATTTCGCTGCTGCTGATCATCTACGGCGCGATCACGCTACGGCAGATGCCGGTGGATGTTTTTCCCGATCTCAACAAGCCGACCGTGACACTGATGACCGAGGCCGGCGGCATGGCGCCGGAAGAGGTCGAACAACTGGTGAGCTTTCCCATCGAATCCGGCATGAACGGCATGCCGGGTGTGACGCGCGTGCGCTCGGTATCCGGCGTCGGTCTGTCGATCGTCTACGTCGAGTTCGAATGGGGCTCCGCCATCTACCGCGACCGCCAGCAGATCGCCGAACGCCTGAACCTGGTGCGCGAACAGTTGCCGCCGGGCATCGTGCCGCAGCTCGGGCCGATCTCCTCGATCATGGGCGAAATCCTGCTGATCGCCATTCCCGCAGATCCCGCCAAGGTCAGCCCGATGCAGGTTCGCGAATACGCCGACTGGGTGGTGCGGCCGCGTCTCCTGACCATTCCCGGTGTAGCCCAGGTGATTCCCATCGGCGGCGAGGTTCGCCAGTACCGCGTCGAGCTCAAGCCAGCCCAGCTTCAGTCGCTGGGTATCGAGCGCGAAAAGCTGGATGCGGCACTGAGGGGTTTCGGCGCCAACACCAGCGGCGGCTTTCTCGAAGCGCGGGGCCGCGAATACCTGATCCGGCAGATCGGCCGCAGCGCACGTATCGAGGACTTGCAGAACCTGGTGGTCAGCGTAAAAGACGGGCAGCCCATCCTGCTCAAGCAGCTTGCCGACGTGAAGCTGGCATCGGCCATCAAGCGTGGCGACGGCAGCTACAAGGGCAAGCCGGCGGTGATCCTGTCGGTGCAGAAACAGCCGACCGCCGACAGCGTGACGCTCACGCGCGAGGTGGAGAGAGCCATCGCCGAACTGGGCAAGAGCCTGCCCAAGGGAATTGAAGCGCCGTCCTTTCTCTTCAAGCAGGCCGACTTCATCGAGCATTCGGTGAGCAATGTCGAGGATGCCCTGCGCGACGGCGCGATCCTGGTGGCGGTAGTCCTCTTCCTGTTTCTGCTCAACGTCCGCACCACCCTTATTTCGCTGATGGCGATTCCGGTATCGCTGCTCGCTACGGCCTTGGTGTTCCACTACTTCGGCCTGTCGATCAACACCATGACGCTGGGCGGACTGGCCATCGCCATCGGTGAGCTGGTGGATGATGCCGTGGTCGGCGTCGAGAACGTGCTGCGGCGCCTGAAACTGAATCGAGCCTCCACCGAGCCGCGTCCGGTAGCCGAAGTCATCGCCGCCGCAACCCTGGAGGTGCGCTCCGCCATCGTCTATGCCACGGTGATCATCGTGCTGGTGTTCGTGCCGCTGTTTGTCCTGCCCGGCATCGAGGGGCGACTATTCACGCCATTGGGCGTCGCCTATATCGTGTCCATTCTCGCCAGCATGATCGTCTCGGTGACGCTGACACCGGTGATGGCCTATTACCTGCTGCCACGAATGAAGCAACTTCACGCCGGGGACAGCCCGCTAGTGATCTGGCTCAAGCGTTGGGATGCCAGGCTGCTGGATTGGTCCTTCGGCCATGCGCGCGCCCTGTTGGCCGGCGCCGTGGCGCTGGTCGTGATCGTGGCGGCAAGCGTACCGTTCTTCCCGCGCTCCTTCCTGCCGCCCTTCAACGAAGGCACACTGACGGTCAATGTACTGCTCAATCCCGGCACTTCCCTGACCGAATCGAACCGCATAGGCACGCTGGCCGAGCAACTGGTCGCGCAGGTGCCCGAGGTGACGCAGATGGGACGCCGCACCGGCCGCGCCGAACTCGACGAACACGCCGAGGGTGTGCACTACACCGAGATGGAGGTGGACCTCAAGGCGTCCGGCCGCAGCCGCGAACAAATCATTGCCGACATCCGGCAACGCCTGGCCGCCCTGCCGGCGATCACCGGCGTCGGCCAGCCGATCTCCCACCGCCTCGATCATCTGCTCTCCGGCGTGCGCGCACAGATCGCGCTGAAGGTCTATGGCGACGACCTCGACACCTTACGCGGTCTGGCCGCCGATCTGCGCGACCGGCTGGCGAGGATACCCGGCGTGACGGATTTGCAGGTCGAGAAGCAGGTGCTGATCCCGCAGATAAAGATCCGCCTCGACTACGAATTGGCGGCGCGCTACGGCGTCGCCCCCGGCAACCTGCTACGCAGCCTGGAACAGATGATCGAAGGCGAGCGCATCACCCAGATCGTCGAAGGCAATCGCCGATTCGACCTGCTGGTGCGCCTGCCGGAGAGTGCTCGCAACCCGCAGGCGCTGGCCGATCTGCTGATCGAAACGCCGACCGGCTATGTGCCTTTATCCAGAGTCGCCAGCGTGGAGGAAAGCGACGGCCCCAATCAGGTCAGCCGCGAAAATTCTCGCCGTCGCATCGTACTCTCAGCCAACACCGACGGCCGCGACATGTCGAAGGTGATCGCCGACATTCGCGCCGAGCTCGCCGCAAAACCGCTGCCCGAGGGCTATTTCACGGCGCTGGAAGGTCAGTTCCAGGCGCAGGAGCAAGCAGCGAGGCTCATCACGCTGCTCGCTTGCGTGTCGCTGACCATGATCTTCATGGTGCTCTACAGCCGCTACCGCTCGGCGGCGCTGACCTTTATCATCATGGGGAATATCCCGCTGGCCCTGATCGGCAGTGTGATTGCACTGTGGATTTCGCGGCAGCCGCTGTCGGTCGCCGCCCTGGTCGGCTTCATTACCCTGACCGGCATCGCCACCCGCAACGGCATACTCAAAATCAGCCATTACATCAACCTGTGCGCCTTCGAGGGCGAGAAGTTCGGTCAACCGATGATCGTGCGCGGCTCGCTGGAGCGCCTGACACCTGTACTGATGACCGCATTGGTGGCCGCTTTCGCGCTGTTGCCGTTGATGCTCACCGCCGACGCGCCCGGCAAGGAAGTGCTGCACCCGGTGGCGGTGGTGATCTTCGGCGGCCTCGTCAGTTCAACCTTGCTCGATACCCTGCTCACGCCGCTGATGTTCTGGTTGTGGGGCAAGCCGGCCTTGGAGCGTTTGCTTGCGGCCCACGAGAGTGAAAGTTTCTAAACCTGATAACACATAACACCCAAGGAGTTTTCCATGAAGCCAGTAAGAGCCCTGATTTTCGTCGCTGTTGCAAGCTTGTTCGGTTTTGCGAGCCCGAGTCTGCTTGCCCACGGCGGCGAAAACCACGATACCCAGAAGGCGACCAACGGCGGTCAGCTACGTACGGCAGGCCTCTATAACATCGAGCTGGTGGTGGCGAAAGACAACAGGGAAGCGACGGACAGCCCGATCGTCATCCACGTCACCGATCATGCGGGAGCGAAGGTTCCAACAGTCGGCGCCACCGGCACGGCGACCATCCTTGCCGGCAAGCAGAAAGCCACGGCCATGCTCGTCGCCGACGGCGACAACCGCCTGAAGGGCACCGCCAAATATCCATCGGCGCCGGACATGAAAGTCGTGGTATCGATTTCCTTTCCCGGCAAAGCGGCCGAGCAGGCACGCTTCACGCCGCTTGCCGCGACGAAAGATGAGCATACGGAACACCAGCACTGACACTCCGACGGATGACTCCTGGTCTCCTGGTTTTGGAGCGCTGGATTTCGTGTCCGGTTAAGCATGAGTGGCGTATCTGAATGCACAATGCAAGAATAGTGCTGAGGCTGCCATGAAAATACTCATCGTTGAAGACCAGGCAAAGACCGGCGATTATCTCAAGCAGGGCTTGAGCGAGGCCGGCTTCGTCGTCGACCTGGCGCGCGACGGCATGGACGGCCTGCACCTTGGACTGAGCGAGGCCTACGATCTGGTAGTGCTCGACGTGATGCTGCCCACTCTCGACGGCTGGCAGATTCTGGCGGCGCTGCGCAAGGCCGGCAAGGACATGCCGGTGCTGTTCCTCACCGCGCGCGACCAGGTGACGGACCGCGTCAAGGGTCTGGAACTCGGCGCCGACGACTACCTGGTCAAGCCCTTTGCCTTCGCCGAATTGCTGGCACGGGCGCGCACGCTGCTGCGCCGAGGCAAGGCCAAGGAACCGGAGTTGCTGCATGTCGCCGACCTCGAGCTCGACCTGCTGCGCCGCAGAGTTTCGCGCGACGGCCGGCGTATCGATCTCACCGCCAAGGAGTTCGGCCTGCTCGAACTGCTGATGCCGCGTCAGGGCGAGGTGCTGCCGCGCTCGCTGATCGCCTCCCAGGTGTGGGACATGACTTTCGACAGCGATACCAACGTCATCGAGGTGGCGGTGCGCCGCCTGCGCGCCAAGATGGACGACGATTTCGAACCCAAGCTGATCCGTACCGTGCGCGGCATGGGCTATGTGCTCGAAGCACCGGAACCGTCCTGATGCGCGGCCCTTCGCTGACTGTCCGGCTGGCGCTACTCTTCGCCGCTGTATCGACGACCGTGCTGCTGACCGTCGGCACCGTAATCGGCTACCTGGTCGAGGAACATTTCGAGATGCTGGATATGGTCGAACTCGGCGGCAAGATGACGCTCATCGAGCATGTCCTCGCCAAGACCGGCGCATCGTCACAAAGGGCGGAACTGTCGCGAGAACTCGACGATGCCCTGGTGGGGCACCATGGCCTGTCGGTCGCCGTTTATGCGGACCACGGGGAGCCGATCTACGCCACCGAGGGCGCCGACTTTCCAAGCCAGGTGTTACACGGCGGCCCAGGCGGACTGCTGGCCAAACCGATGCGCCCGGTCATCTGGGAGCATCAGGGTCAGTCTTTTCGCGGCATCGCCGCCACCGTGGCCGCCGGTGCCCAGACACACGTCGTGGCGCTGGCGCTCGACATGGGCCACCACCAGGAATTCATGTCCGCGTTCCGGCGCATGCTCTGGGCGGCGCTGGCCCTCGGCATCGTCTTGAGCAGCCTGCTCGGCTGGCTGGCAGCCCGGCGTGGGCTGGCGCCGATCCGCGCGATCGCCGGCATCGCCCGCGGCATCTCGGCGGAACGACTGGACGCGCGCCTTCCAGTCGAACGGGTGCCGGTTGAAATTCAGGATCTGGCGGTGTCGTTCAACGCGATGCTGGCGCGACTCGAGGATTCGTTCAAGCGCCTGTCCGAATTCTCGTCGGACATCGCCCACGAACTGCGCACACCGGTGAGCAACCTGATGACCCAGACCCAGGTCGCTGTCTCCAAGGCGCGCAGCGCCGACGAATACCGGGAAATCCTCTACTCCAACCTTGAGGAATACGACCGTCTGGCACGCATGATCGCCGACATGTTGTTCATCGCCAAGACCGACAACCACTTGCTGACGCTCCGCCGCGAAGCTGTCGACCTCGGCGCGGAAATCGATCAACTGTTGGATTTTTACCAGGCGCTTGCCGACGAGCAAGGCGTACGCATGACCCGTAGCGGCGATGGCCGGCTTGTCGGCGACGCCTTGATGATACGTCGCGCCTTGAGCAACCTGCTGTCCAACGCGATTCGACATACGCCGCGCGGCGGCTCGGTGTCGATCGCGGTCGACGCGCTAGATCCCGGGCAAACTCGGGTCCGCGTCGAAAATACCGGTGAGACTATTCCCGCGGAATATCTGCCGCGCTTGTTCGACCGCTTCTACCGTATCGACCCGGCGCGCAGCCGCAGCAGCGAGGGCGCGGGGCTGGGGCTGGCGATCGTAAAGTCCATCGTCGAGGCACATGGCGGCGAGATCACAGTGACTTCAGCCGCCGGCATGACCAGCTTCGTGATGAATTTTCCGGCGGTTTGACGGCTAGCACTTGGTCACCGAGAAAATGATGGGGCACATAACACCTCGTCTCACCGGCGAAAGCCGGTGTCCAGATCGTCGTCCGTATGGATTCCGGCTTTCGCCGGAATGACGGACCTGTTCGGTGCTTCCCTAGTCCTCTTCGTCGTGGATCTTGTGCTGCGCCATGAGCTTCTGCTGTATCGGCGGCGGCACCGCGGCGTAGCGGCTGAACTCGATGGTATAGCTGCCCTGGCCGCCGGTCAGCGACTTGAGACGCGACTGGTAGTCGGCGATCTCCGCCAGCGGCACTTCGCCGGCAATCGCCACGGTTCCCGGCCCGCGCCCGTTGGTGCCGGTGATGTGGCCGCGGCGTCCGGCGAGATCGCCGGTCAGATCGCCGATGGCCGTTTCCGGTGCCGTCACTTCGATATTGACGATGGGTTCGAGCACGATGGCCGCCGCTTCCTTGATCGCCGCCATCGCCGCCTTGCGCCCAGCGGCAACGAACGCGACTTCCTTGGAGTCGACCGGGTGATGCTTGCCGTCATACACCACCACCCGCAGGTCGACCACCGGCTGACCTGCGATGACGCCTGAGTCGAGCGCCATGCGCACGCCTTTTTCGACGGCCGGGATGAATACTCCCGGAATCGTGCCGCCTTTCACCGCATCGACGAACTCGAAGCCCGCGCCGCGCTCCAGCGGCTCGATGCGCAAGGCCACCTCGCCGAATTGGCCGGCCCCGCCGCTCTGCTTCTTGTGGCGGTAAGTGGCCTCGGACTTGCGGGTAATGGTCTCACGATAGGGAATGCGGGGCGGGGCGGTCGACACGTCCAGCTTGTACTGGCTCACCATTTTTTCCAGCTTGCTGCGCAGGTGCATCTCGCCCAGTCCGCGTATCACCGTTTCATTGGTCGTCGGATGACGTTCGACGACGAAGCAGGGGTCTTCCAGTTCCAGCTTGTGCAGGATGTCGAAGAGGCGCTGTTCGTCGCCCTTCTTCTTGGTCTCTACCGCCAGCCCCTGCATCGGTTGGGGAAATTCCAGCGGTTTGAGGTGGATGTGGTCTTCTTCGTGCGAGTCATGCAGTACCGCGTCGAATTCGATTTCCTCGACTTTGGCAATCGCACCGAGATCGCCGGGCAGCAGCCTTGCCCTGCAATTTGTAGAGATGGGCGACCTTGAACGGACGCCGGCTGGAACCGACGAACAACTGCGCTTCCTTCCTGATGGTGCCTTGATGCACGCGGAATATGCCGATCTTGCCCATGTAGGGATCCGCTACCACCTTGAAGACGTGGGCCAGCACATGCCGGTCTGGATCGGGAACGGCATGGAATTCCTCGACCGGGCCGCCCGGCTCGCCTTTCAGGAAGGGCGGCGGATTGCCTTCGGCGGGATTGGGTGCGAGCTTCACCAGAACCTCGAGCAACTCGGCAATACCGGCGCCGGTCCGGGCCGAGACGAAGAGGATGGGAATCAGGTGACCGGCGCGCAAGGCTTTCTCGAACGGCGCGTGCAATTCTTCCAGCGAAGGATCCTGGCCATCCTCGAGATAGCGCGCCAGCAGGTTCTCGTCTTCCTCGACGATCTGGTCGATCAAGGCGCGGTGAGCGGCCGCCACCGATTCGAAATCCGCATCGCCGGCGCTGTGTCCGAGCACTTCGACGACGTCGTGGCGATCATGCGCCGGCAAGTCCAGCAACATGCATTCGTTGCCGAAGCGGGCGCGGATGTCGCCCACCAGGGCCGGCAAGTCGACGTTGTCGGCGTCGATCTTGTTGATCACGATCATGCGGCACAGATTGCGCGCCGCCGACCATTTCATCATGCGCTCGGCGGCAAGCTCGATGCCGGTCTGGGCGTTGATGACGATCAACGCCGTATCCGCGGCCGCCAGCGCGCCGATCGCCTGGCCGGCGAAGTCCGGATATCCCGGCGTGTCGACCAGGTTGACCTGAACGCCCTGCCAGGCGAAATTCGCCAGCGCGGAATTCAGCGAGTGCCCGGCAGCCTTCTCCTGAGCGTCGAAATCGCAAACGGTGCTGCCCTTCTCCACGCTGCCCGGCGTCTTGATCGCGCCGGCGCGAGCCAGCAAGGTTTCGGCGAGCGTGGTCTTGCCAGCCCCGCCGTGCCCAACCAGGGCAACGGTGCGGATGGCATCGGTGGTGTACTTCGGCATGATGCAGACTCCCTATTTTGTTGGACGTTTCGCCGGATTCTACGCCATCCGCCGGGGCTGGGCATGCGGGTAGGCGGGTTGAGGGCTGTCAGTGAAAGTAGCTGCAATGAGTAAGTCCATCAGCACCACGTCACTTGGGTTTCTTCTCCGGCAATTGCCTAACGATTCGGTCGAAATCGGATTCAAAACGCCGGTCATCCAGCACCCGGAACTTGTCGAACTCCTGTTCGGCGTGTGACTTGGCCAGATCAGCCGAGACCTTGCCAGCGCCCTGCAAAATCTCGCGGTCGTTTAGCGTCAAAAAACCTTCCAGTTTGCTTATCCAGTCCTGCATGCTCATGGCAATCCGCCGCGCCGCTTGGCCTTCGGCGAAGATCAGGTATTGCTCGGCCAGACTGTTGAGTACGCGCAGTTCTTTTTCGGTCAGGTAGTTCTTGGCGACGCTGACGTCGGACTTGCGGATGCGCGCGCCCTCCCAAGTTGTCAGTCCCATATTCGGTCGGTCGCTGTCGGCGCGAGCGGCGATTAGCTCGGCGGCGGTCTGGCCGTGGACGGCGTAGTGCACCTTGTTCTGCACCGTGGCGAAGAACTGTTGCGTCAGCGGATGATCGGCATCGTAGTCGACGCTGGTGGCGTAAATGTCGGTGATCTTCTGATAAAAGCGCCGCTCGCTGGTTCGAATGTCTTGCAGGCGGCGCGTCAGTTCGTCGAAATAATCCCGGCCCTTGCCGGGATTCTTCAGGCGTTGGTCGTCCAGCACAAAGCCCTTGACGATGTATTCCTTCAACTTGTCATTCGCCCATTGGCGAAAGCGCACGCCGACCGGGCTGCGCACCCGGAAGCCCAGCGCCAGCACCATGTCCAGGTTGTAATGCTCGACCTCGCGGCTGACCTCCCGTCCGCCTTCGACTTGAACTGTTCGGAAAAACCGAACAGTTGCCTCCGGCGTCAGCTCATCATCCTCGAAGATGTGTTTGATGTGCTCACTGACCGTCCCCTTGGCCTTGCCGAACAACTCGGTCAACTGCTTCTGGTTCAGCCAAAGGGTTTCCGCATCCAGCGTCACGTCGATGCGGGTGGAGCCATCCTCGCTTTGGTAGATCAGAAATTGCTGGGGTTCGTCCATGGTGGTACCTGACCAGGGTGATTGCAGATCGGGTGCAAAGTCATGACAGCCCACTCGCTGACGTCTCGCCAACGCCGACTTTGTCGGGGTGAGGGACTACGAGGATGTCCATTGATAACCGATTCACACCTTACCAAGAGATTGCCAAGCTATCTTGGTCGTTTGGAAGCGCCATCCATTTGGGCGTAATTAGAATCTCCTTCCCACGTCTTCGCTCCGCCGCTGCGTATCGAAGCGCGAATGGCCTTATGTTTGCCCAACCTTGATATAGATCCCTGATTTCTGGACAGTCATCGTAAGTAACAACCCACGCTGCCTCTGTCATGCCATTGAGTTTGGATGCCAGCGTCGCATGGTAGCCCGCATCCAAGAGGTTCAAATATAGAAGACTCCCTTTCACGAAATAGGGGGGATCGATGAAGAAGAGTACCGACCTAGGATCGAGTCGATTAATAAAGGTAACTCCATCAATGCCGGATACGGAAATCCTATCGCGATACTCAGCTACCTTTTTACAGCGGCGATGGAGATCAGGCTTGTTGAAACGAGCATCGATCTTCCATTTCCCGTGCTGCTCGACGCCCCCAATGGGACCACCATTCATGATGATTCCAGACCGATTGCATCGGTTTAAGAAGAACGCAGAGAAACCACGTCGTAGTCGTGAAACCTTTCCTCTTCCTCGATAGACTTCACGTTGACGAAGCCATTCCTCGATATCGACGCATGCCGTATCTAACATTTCAAGAAATGGTTCTGATCGGTTGACGAGCGTCCACCAGAAGTCATGAATAGCGAGGTCCGCGTCATTCAAATGGATTCTTGGAGTATCCTCTTGGAATAGTAGAGATAAGGATGCTCCCGCTCCGCCTGCGAACGGTTCCGCTATCTCAAATGCCCCTAAGCCGTTCACTCTCCTAATCTGGCGGAGCAAGCTCGACATTGCCGATTTCCCACCTGGATAACGTAAAGGACTGGCCGCCTTCATTGGGTCACTAGGCTTTCATCTTGCTCAAGCATCAAACGAAACAGCGGTTCTGTGCGCAGCCAAAACTGCAAAATATCGCGCTCACCTGGCAAGTCGCCGCATTGGTGGACAAACGCGTGAAGGTCACTCAAGGTAAATGGCGCAGCTGCATCGTACTTGATTGCCTTTTCCACCTTCGTGGCCTCTGCCTTTTTCAGCTTCGCTTTAGCTATTCGAGTCAATTCTGGAATTAGCTGCTTCATAGTCGGAGTATCAAACTGTAGTTTTCCCTTCTCCCGCAAACCTTGGGTAATTCGGTCAAGCTCTCCAGTGCGTTCCAGATAATGCAGCACAGAAAGCTCAAAGAACACCCGCAGTAGAACCGCGCCAGCATTAGGAAACCTGACCCGATTCATCTCTACGAGCTCTCGCCTGACGTCAATCAACCTGTCATTTCCAAAGCGAACCTTAAAATTCTTTGGCAGTACTGTCTTATGAATTGATGGTTGTTTGACTGTGGCAGGCTTGGCCTCCAATCGTGCGCTCTTCCTTGCGTTCGCATTTCCAGAAATTAGGTCATTTGGAACGAACGAACCTCGCTTGCTTGCAGGCAACTCACCAGGCTGCCAGGACTTGAAATACTTGTCCATGTCTTCGTTGCGATTGAGAGTCCGGGAGGACTGCTTCCCCAACGCAACATCAGTAACCAACTTGGTAAAGCCTCGTAAGAACTCTTGCTTTGTCGTTGCCCCTTTGAATCCATGCTCTGCGTCAGGCTCAACTTTCAAGTAGCTTCGCCCGACTGTAGATTCGAAGATTCGTTCAATGGTAGTGAACAGCTTTGCCCGAGGGTTATCAAGCTTTGTCTTTACATCCTCTGGCAAGTCAAGTGAGCGTGCGATGTCCGCAATCGCTTTTGTTTGCTTGGCAGACTGGACATCTGCGGCAGAAAAACCAAGCTCGTCCAGTAGCTCCTTCGTGTCGTAACCTTCTTCCAGCTTCTCTAAGATGAAGTTCGCACGATTCTCTTTTTCCCAAGCAAGAACGGGAGTTCCAACATGTTTTCCCGCTACCTGCCGGTCAGTCGCCCGTCTATTTGGAGCGACAATGACCGGCACCTTCGCTATTGAATCGATGTTATGAATTCGTCGCGCAAGTCGTTCGACTTGTCGTTCTGCTGTGCCTTCAAGTAGCCCTGGTTCTCGCAGTGCTTTCAACGCGGCGAGCCGACGATTACCTTCCACCACAACATAATGATCGGCCTTCTTGATCACGAGTAAAGGTTCGTTCGGGAAAAATCCTCTGGACGCAATACTCTCCGCAACCTCCAGAGCCTTGTCGTGCTCAAACAGATACTGAATCAGCTCACGCGGTGACGCACCATCTGTCGACCTGCCCAGCCGTGGGTTCCTCGAATCAAGGTGCAGGCTCGCAACCGAGATACGCTTTGTAAGCCATTCGCTACCTGTCATGATCCAAGTTCTCCTTGTTGGAAATGTAGTGGCAACAGATCAAGAAATCCTGAACACCTTCATCACCTCATCGCCCAAGCGATTGATGCCCCGTTGGGGCACCTTTCCCCGGGGCGGCGCCGTGCACGTGTGCGTCAATGCCCTTATTCTACCGTGGGAAAGAAACTGTTAGTCCAGGTGCAGGGACTGCTTTTAGAAACACTGACCGGCGCAACATAGCGGCGTTCATCCAGTGTCGTGATTTCCACTTCGCCTTCGATCTCCACAGGTATGGCAAACGGGAGCTCGGCCACGCCAAGTGCTGCGAATCTTTGCTCAATCTTGGGCTTGGGCTCTTTGAGTCCGCCCTAAAAAAGGATTTAGCGGTAACCCAGCACCAGCATGGCGTAATCCCGCAATTCGTCGACAACGGCTTCGCACTGGCCGTTGGCGCTCGTGCTCAAAGGCAGCTCGCGGGATTCGGGCAGGCGGAGGAGTTTGTCGAAATGCAGGCCCAGGCCCCGGCCGAGTTCCAGGCGGATATCGCGCACCGGCACCGGCGGCAGGTCGGCGGGATAGTTGAGCAGATGCAGAATGAAGCGCCGCTCCTCGGGCTGATGGAAAACGGTCAGCCAGACATGGTCGTAGGTCAGGGCGCGGAAGCTGGGGCCATCGGGCATCAGGCGGTCGATGAGCCAGCGAAAAGAATTCCCCGCCGCGTGGTGGTCGCTGCGTTCGAGCGGGACCACCGAGTAGATGGCGCGGCCGGCGCCGAAGCGGTGTTCGGTGGCGGTCGGCAAGTTAGTATCCTCGTGAGGCGGCGAACTGTGGATGCTGGACCAGCTGCGGTCATCCGCCGTGCCTTCGTGGGGATGGGCGTAAGGCAGGCTCAGGGTGGCCAGGGTTTCCACGTCGGACGACCGAGCCGCTATCTGCTGAAGGCTTTCGTGGCAGTAGATCACGGTCTGGGGCCGCAGGGCTTCCCGCCATGCCGGGTCGGCGGGACGGACATAGAAAGTGGTTCCCGGCAGCGGCCCCACGGCTTGCAGTCCCAGGCATGCACCCAGCAACATGTCTGGGCTGCGCCCTTCCAGGGTATAGCTGCCTGTCATGCCGCTGACATAGAGGCTGCCGCCGCCGGCGACGTAGGCGGTAAATGCGGCGACTTCCTCGGCGGACATGCGGAAGACCTCTGGCAGCACTACCACCTTGTAACGATCGAGAGACGGCAGTTGCTTGCGAGTGATCACCCCCACCGGAATCCTGGCCTCGCGCAGGCGCCGCACCGCGCCCTTGGCGGCCTGAAGGTGGGGGCAGGAATACCCCAGGGTGGCCGGGTCCTTGAACGTGTTGCCGTTTTCCGCCGGGTTCATTTTCGAATAATCGCTGACATACACGGCCACGTCCTCGACCGGCTCGCCGCCCAGGTAGGGCTGGAAGGCTTCGATCTTTTCGAACACCGAACCGAGCAGCGCATAGACCTCGTCGCAGACGGTGCCGCGCGGATCGATGGCATCGATCAACCGGAAGGCAGCGGCGCAGGTCAAGGCCGCGTGGGCTTGGGCCTCCAGTTGCGCCGTCGGCTTGATGCTGACGTGATCGGTGAGATGCACGCAACGGCTGGTCATGAACTCGATGGGCCGTGTTTTCGACAGATTGAGCATGAAGCGGCTGATGAAGAACTGTTCGTCGCTGTCGCCGTAGAAATCTCCTCCGAGAAAGTCGTTCTGCTCGGCGAGGTCGAAGGACATGCCGTGCTTCCAGTTGAACAGCGATACCGCGAAATTATGATAGACCGACGCAATGCCGAAGCCCTTGGCTGTCGTGGTGAGGAAGGCGGCGAACTCGAGGAGCCAGCGCTCCCTGGCGCTCTGGAAGGCGCACCAGACTGGGTCGGCCCAATCGACGGCGGCCGGGATGCGGTGGCCCGTGTCGGCCAGGAAGCGCGCCTGGCAGGACGGACATTCGCACACGCTGCGCCAGAAAGTCATGTCGAAGAAGAAGCCGTCGAACCGATAGCGACCAAACAAGTCGCACAACTGCGCCTCGACGAATTTGCGATATTCCGGGTTATTCGGGCAGACCTGGCCGTAACGTTTCCCATGGAAGGCCCAGCCTGAGACGGGCGGCGGCGGCTCGATACGCCAGTCCGGATGATCCACGTAGGCCGCGTTGTTGAATATGACGGAGTAATAGCCGAAGACTTCGACGTTCGCCCGGCGCAAGGCCGCCAGGGCTTCCCCCAGCCAGTCCCGGTCGCCCATCGCGGCGTGACGCCGGCCCACCGCCGTCGGCCAGTAGCAGAGCCCGAGGTGGGACTGGCAATAGACCATCACCGATCCGGCGCGGGCGGCGGCCTGGGTGGCCGCCACCTTGGCCGGGTCGTACAGGGAAAGGAATTCCGCATCCCAGTCCGGGATGTGCATGTCCAGCAGCAGGCGGTTGTAGCGGGAGGGATTCAAAGATCGGGGTTGCCTGGACCGAAGTGCTTGAGCATCACCAGCGGCTGCGAGGCACTGTCGTTCTTGATCATCACGCCCTCCAGCGCGGCCGCCTCGGTGACGAAGAACTCGTCGTCGGTCATCTGTCCATAGCGGATCAGGGTGGGCGTATCGGCGCGATGGACGCCCAGGGTGCCGTGGCCCTCGGTGAGGATCAGGCCGTAGGCAGCGGCGTCGCGGATGCTCACGCTGCGTCCGGGCAGCACCGTCAACTCTTTGGCGCTGAAGTCCGGCGACTTGTAGCAGACCCAGGTTTCGCGGTAGCCGCCTTCCAGCATCTCCCGCTCGTCGCGAACCGGGATCGGCGCCATGAAATGGTTCCGTTTGAACTCCGGATCGATGTTGGCTTCCCAGTCGATCACCTCCAGTAAATAGTCGACATCGCCGATGCGATCCTCGGGGGTGTTCTTCCACAGCAGTTCCTCGGGCACGACCTGGTTGCCGGTCACCGATTCGTACATGGCGAAGACATCCGAGGCGCGTTGCGGCTCGTAGGTGCACAGGCTGCCGGGCGCGTGCAGGATGCCCGGCGGCACGTCCCAGCCGGTGCCCACCTCCAGCCGGTAGGCCGCCGACAGCGCGGTGATGCGGTTGTCGCCCTTGGCGAAATTCGCCAGCGCGTTGCGCACCTGCTCCCGCGTGGTCCCCGGTGCCAGGCCGAAGAAAGTGTAGGGAAAGGCGCCGCCATGGTTGTTCATCTGGGGCGGGAAATAGTAGGCCTCGGGTTTTCCCGGTTGGCCAACCCGCCGGGCATGTTGATCGCGGTGATGGATGTGGTGCGGCAGGGCCGCCAGGTTGTCGAAGTATTTTGAGAACATCGGCCAGCCGCAGTGTTCCCGCCACAGCCGCTCGCCGACGATAGCGCCCTTCAATTCGGCGACCGCGTCACGCAGCAGCGCTTGCACGGCATTCGCGCCTGAGCCGACGACCACCTGGCTCAAACCTTCGTTCGCGCCGGTGAGAGGGCCGTTGTCGGCCGCGGTAGTGGAGGCGAACCAGCGCTCGTCGATGCCGCCACGGGCGCCGCCGAGGATGTAGTAGTCGTCCGGATGCAGTTTGATCCTCCGGCCGGGAACACAGAAGGAGCGCGGCACCCAGTTGGGGGCCAGGCGCAGGATGCCTCTGCCCTGGTCCAGGGCGCGTTGGATCAAAGTCCGGGAGTTAGACATGGCGGCACCTCAGGCGCTAAATGGGGCGAACTACGGGATGAACAACGCGGCGGCGTGATCGTATTTAATCATTGTTGATCGTATTTGACAATCACCAGTCCACGCATTGTGCCCGCCAGGCCGATCGGTAGGCCGCCAGCCCTTCGACTTCCAAGGGAGCCGCGGACCGGTCGGCGTTTTCCGCCGCCGGTGCCGCATCTCCCAGTATGAGCACCAGGGCTCCGGCGGTGGCCCCCGAGGCGACGCTGCTGACGAATACCGACGCATCCGGACGCAGGGTTTTAAGCAGCGGCGCGAACAGCGGGTTTTGCGCGAAGGGCCCGTCCACCACGATATTGTCCGAATCGCCCAGCAGTTCCAGGATCACCTCCGTCACCAAGACCACATAGGCTGTCGCCATGGCCGCCCATTCGGCATCGGATAGACGCTCAGTGGCGACGATGCGGCCGGCGCGGCCGTGAAACGGACCGCCGGCTTCGGCGAAGGCCGGCAAGGCCATGGCGCCCTGGATGACGACGCGGCGCAGGTCTTCCACCGTCGGCGTCGCCGCGAGTCGTCCGGCCATGATGGTCGCATACTCGCGGCCACCCATGAAGCGGGCGGTGGCAACCGGCGCACTGAAGACATCGACATTGGCCAGCATGTCACGGGCTTCACGCAGGCGGTCGAGATCAGCCCGGCTCTTCATGGCGATGGTCCAGGTGCCGCTGGATATCACCGTCAAGTCGGCCCCCGCCCGGACCTTGCTCAAATGCCAGAGCCAGGATGCGTTCGAGTCATGGAGGCCGCAGGCGACCTGACAGGTGCCGGGCAATCCGGTTGCGATTTGGATTTCCTGCCGCAGCGGACCCAACAGGTCGCCAGCGGCCCGCAGCGGCGGAAAGAGCTTGGACCACCCGCGCCGCTGGGCGAGCCTCGAGAATTCGCCCCTCACCCCCAACCCCTCTCCCACCGGGGGAGAGGAGAGCTTCGTGAGTCGCTGCGCGACTTTGGTGTGACGGGGTTGCCATAGATCGCTATGGGCCCCCAGGGAACTGACTTCCGCCGCCATGTCCCCGGACAGCCGCCAGGCCCAATACTGGGGTAGCAACAGGATGTGGGCAATTCGCGCGAAGACAGCCGGTCTGCGGGTTTCGAGAAAGAACAGTTGGGCGCCCAGATTCTGTCCGTCGGGCAGGCGGGGGGAACGCGTCTCGGAGTATGGGTCCCGCTCGCCGTCGTAATCGGTCGCGCTTTCCCGGAAACACGGATCCTCGTAATCCGGCGCCGCCAGCAACTGCCCGGTGGTGTCCAAGAGCGCGCAGGCTGCGCCGTGGCCGACGGGCACGACGGCCGTGATGCGCTGCCTTTCCGGCAAGTCGCGCAAGGACTCGATCAACCACCGTTCCATGCCGGCCAGGTCGAGCTGGTTCATGCCCAAATCCTCGACGGGTCGATTGGCTCGCTGCACCGATCGAACCACCTCGCCATTGGCGGCGCGGATCAGGCTCAGTTTGGTGTTGGTCTTGCCGACATCGAACACGGCGATCAGATCTTGCATGGACCTTCCCTTGAGTGAATCAGCGAATCAACTGCGCCCTGTATTTCTCCGCATCCCAATCGACCAGTTCCCCGACTTCGGCGGCGCCGAGGGTACGGATGGCGGCGATATCGGTCTTGCGAGAGAGCACCTCGTAGTAACAGCGCAACATGACCAGGCGGGTCGTTGCGAATCCTGGCGGCACGAATACGCCCAGGCCGCGTACAAACACCGGTGGCGCACCGGCGATGCCTGCGTCCACGGCTGGCAGGTCCGCAAGACGATCACAGGTCACGGCTTGGGCGCCGAGAAATACCACCTGCTCCGGGTACAGGGCCCAGGCATCGGTCAGGCGCTCGAACAGCCAGGGATCGCACGCCAACTGGTTGATTTCCTGATCGGCTACGCGCTGGTAGCCATGCGGTGCTGCCGCAGGCAACTCTGCCGGTGGTATCGCCTTGGATATCCGTGGAGTTGTTGCCAGGGCTTCCGACAAAACGTGGAGCATTCCCGCGAGATCGGCGATGCTTGCTCCACCGATGACGACCCCGTGGTTATGCATGAAGATCGCGTCAGCCTTGGGTTTGCGCGCCAATGCCTCGGCCAGTGCCCGAGCCAGGGCCGCGCCCGGCTTGGCATAGGCGACGCTCGCCCAGCGGACGGCAGGCGGCAGGCGCGACCGGAGGCTATCGTCGGCATCCCGGCGAACCAGGTGAGCGAGAACTTCCACCGGGTGCAGATGCAATACCAGTGGATGAGGCATCAGTCCATGGAGCAGCGTCTCGATGGAGGGGCGCAGGGGCGTATCGGTGAGAACCTTGGGCGCGGCGGTAAAATCGCCTCGGGCTATGGCATCTCTCAGGTGGCGCAGATCGACGGGAAGGAATATCGATTCCGCCGCCGCTGCGGCAAGACCGTAGCCGGAAGCCTTGATCCAGAGTGTTCCGGCGTCCTTCCATGAAATATTTCCGCCGCTGCCCTGGACCAGCAACGGATTCCTGGAAAGCTCGACGCAGTAATCGGTGACGGCCGCCCTCATGGCTGACGTTCCCGGGTCGAGGCTCGCGTGTCAGACTGACTGAAGGTGGCTAGCGGGCAGCGTCTTCCGCAGAATCCCGGTTGTTTTTTCGTGCCGTCACGGGTGCCACGATGACCTCGATGTTGGCGTTCCGGAACACTTCCAACTCTTCCGGTTTGGCGCCGTCGTCGGTGATCAGCACGGAAATCCGCTCCAGGCCCGCCACGATCATAGACGAACGGTTGCGCAACTTCCGGCTGTCTGCCATCACCACCAGGCGTTCGGCTCGCTGCAGCAAACGACTCTCGGCCTGGACGATCAAGGGGTCGGTTTCCATGATGCCGAAGCGGCCGATGCCGTAGCAACCAGCGAACATGGTTCCCGCATGGAAGTTGCCGATCGCGTCGTTGTCGAAGGGACTGAGGATGATGTTCTGCTCCCGGAACAAGGTGCCGCCGGGCAGGGTGATGCGATTTCGGCTGGTTTCCAGCAATTTCGCGGCAATCGGAAAGGAGTTGGTGAGGATGTCCAGATCCGTGTCCGCCAGGAACTCCACCAGGGCAAAAGTCGTGGTGCCGCCCTGGATGATGATGCTTTCGTCGCCCGCGATCAGCTTCGCCGCCGCCCGGGCTATGGCCTGTTTCTCCGCGACGCACAACTGCTGGCTCATGGCGAAGGGCATGCCGACCAGATGTGCTTCGTGGCGGGGCCGTACCGACTCGGCGCCACCGCGGATACGGCGAACGGCCCCTTGCTCGGCCAAGGCATTGATATCCCGGCGGATGGTCGCTTCGGAGGCGTTCAACATCCCCGCCAATTCGACGACGCTGACGATGGATCGATCCTTGATGAGCTTGAGAATGATCGTATGACGTTCCCGTTCGAGCATATCCCGTCCCCTCCAGATTAGACTGAATTTTCATTCTACCCTTTTGATCAAAAAGACTCATTCCTTGCCATGACCACGGCGCCGGTTCTGAGTACAAATGATTGAACTTGACAGTATATGCGCATTATTGATATATTTCGCTTAGTCTATCCTCCGCTGACTGCGGTGATCAAGGAAGTGTTATGGAAAGCATGCCCTCCGCCATCGAAAAGGCCTTGCTGCTGGAAAACAAATGGGACGATGCCCACGCATCCCGTCTCTCCGAGCCGGAAATCCTGCGTTATCGATCCAACCTGCTGGGGTCCGACAAGCGGATTACCAACTACGGTGGTGGCAATACCTCATCGAAGATTTCCATGACCGATCCTTTGACCCGCCAGCAGGTGCCTGTACTTTGGGTCAAGGGCTCCGGCGGCGACATCGGCACCATGGGCCTGGACGGCTTCGCGACCTTGAACATGGACAAGCTCCGCTCTCTCCAGGCGCTTTACCGGGGACAGCAGTTCGAGGACGAAATGGTGGATATGTATCCTCATTGCACTCACGGGCTCAACCCCAGGGCGGCGAGCATCGATACACCCTTGCACGGACTGCTGGACAAGCTCCATGTCGACCACATGCACCCGGATGCCGTGATCGCCATCGCCGCCTCCGCCGACAGCCGGGAGCTGACGCGAAAAATCTACGGCGACGAGATCGGCTGGCTGCCCTGGGTACGCCCCGGTTTCGAACTGGGCGTCCGGCTCCAGCGCTTTGTCCGCGAAAACCCGCGAGCCAAGGGAGTGGTCCTGGAGGCTCACGGGCTGTTCACCTGGGGAGATACCCAGAAACAATGTTACGAAACCACCCTGGAAGTGATCAACCGAGCCATCGCCTGGCTTGCCGAGCAGGCTGGCGGGAAACATCCGTTCGGCGCACTCAAGGTCGCGCCGCTTCCGCCGGAAAAGCGCAGGGAAATTGCCGCGACTGTGATGCCGCGCATACGTGGGCTGATTTCCGCTACCGTCCCCAAGATCGGCCACTTCGACGACAGTCCGGCGGTGCTCGAATTCGTATCCAGGGAGAAACTGGAAACCCTGGCGGCCATGGGCACATCCTGCCCCGATCATTTCCTGCGCACCAAGATCCGGCCGCTGGTGCTGGCTTTCGACCCTGCCGCCGAGACCGCCGGTGAGCTGCTGTTCCGCCTCGCCAAGGCCGTCGAAGCCTATCGCGCCGACTACCAGGCCTACTACGAACGCTGCAAGCGCCCGGATTCGCCGCCCATGCGCGACCCGAACGCGGTGGTCTACCTGATTCCCGGCGTCGGCATGATCACTTTTGCCGGTGACAAAGCCACCGCGCGTATTTCCGGCGAGTTCTACGTCAACGCCATCAACGTGATGCGCGAATCCTCGCGGGTATCCACCTATCGGGGCTTGCCGGAACAGGAAGCCTTCGATATCGAATATTGGCTGCTGGAAGAAGCCAAGCTCCAGCGCATGCCCAAACCCAAAGCCCTGGCGGGACGCATCGCCCTGATCACCGGCGCTGGCGGCGGCATCGGCCAAGCCACCGCAAAGCGCTTGATGGACGAAGGCGCCTGCGTCGTCCTCTGCGACATCGACCGTGAGGCGCTCGAAGCAGCCCGACAAAAACTCGCGGTCGGCGCGGGAAAAGACAACGTCCAGGCGCTATGGAGCGACGTCACCCAGGAAAGCTCGATCATCCAGGCATTCCATGATACAAATTGGTTATTCGGCGGCCTGGATATCTGCGTATCCAACGCCGGCATCGCTTCGGCCGCGCCCATCGAGGACACCACCCTGGAGCTCTGGCAACGCAATATGGACATCCTGTCGACGGGCTATTTCCTGGTCAGCCGCGAGGCGGTGCGTACCCTCAAGGCACAAGATCTGGGCGGTTGCCTGGTCCTGGTCGGCTCCAAGAATGCACTGGCCGCTTCACCTGGCGCAGCGGCCTATTGCACCGCCAAGGCCTCCGAATTGCACCTGGCGCGCTGCCTGGCCCTGGAAGGCGCACCCATGGGAATACGCGTCAATGTGGTCAATCCCGATGCCGTGCTGCGCGGTTCGCACATTTGGCAGGGTGAATGGGCGGACCAGCGAGCCCAGCAATACAACGCTACCCCGGAAGACCTGGAATCCATCTACCGCGAGCGCAGCCTACTGAAACGAAGTGTCTTCCCAGAGGACGTGGCCGAAGCCATCGCATTTTTCGTTTCGCCGCGTTCGGCCAAATCCACCGGCAACATCATCAACGTGGACGCCGGCAATGCCGCCGCGTTCACCCGCTAACTTTCATGGTGCGCGGGCTACGCCCCGAAGGAAGTCCCCTGGTGGGACGCCCCCGATCATGAAAGTTGGCGGCATTCCCATGGCCCCCCACCCCCTGCCCCCGCCCCGGGGCGGGGGACAAAGTTTGCTCGCTGTGCTCGTCGTTGGACGACCTATTCACCAGCCGCTTTCACGTTAACCACGCCACGTCACTTGGAAAAGACCATGATCACCGAGGATTTCGTCGCCGAAAACAATGCGGCCCGCGCCGCGAACCTGGAGGACGACTATGCGTCCCTGGGCCGCCAGTTGCGCCGCCGCGGCATCGACATCGACCAGGTAGCGAAAGGCGTGGCGGGCTTCCGCGTCGCCCTACCGTCGTGGGCCGTCGGTACCGGCGGTACCCGTTTCGCGCGCTACCCCGGACCCGGCGAACCGCGCGACGTGTTCGACAAACTCGACGACTGCGCGGCGATCCATCGCCTCACCGGCGCCACCGACGAGGTCTCCTTGCACTTCCCCTGGGACCAGCCGAAAGACTTGCCAGCCCTGAAAGCCCGCGCCGAGGCTCTCGGGCTGAGATTTGCCCCGGTGAACTCCAACACCTTCCAGGACCAGCCGGGGCAGAAGCTCTCCTACAAATACGGCAGCCTCACCCACACCGATGCGGCGGTCCGCGCCCAGGCGGTGGCCCACAACATCGACTGCATCCGTATGGGCAAGATCCTCGGTTCGCGCGCGCTCACGGTGTGGATCGGCGACGGCGCCAATTTCCCCGGCCAGCAGCACACCGCCAGAGCCTTCGAGCGCTACCTGGAATCCGCAGCGCAAATCTATGCGGCCCTGCCCGACGACTGGAGCATGCTCATCGAGCACAAGATGTACGAGCCGGCGTTCTACGCCACCGTCATACAGGACTGGGGCAGTTCGCTGATGGCCGCACAAGCGCTGGGGCCGAAGGCGCTGTGCCTGGTGGACCTCGGCCATCACGCGCCCAACGTCAACATCGAAATGATCGTGGCGCGGCTGATCCATGTCGGTCGCCTCGGCGGTTTCCACTTCAACGATTCGCGCTATGGCGACGACGACCTGGATACCGGCTCCATCAATCCCTACCGCCTGTTCCTGGTGTTCAACGAACTGATCGACGCCGAATCGCGGCGTGCCTCCAACCCGACGCTGGCCCACATGCTGGATCAGTCCCACAACATCACCGACCCGGTGGAGAGCCTGATTTCCAGCACCATCGAGTTGCAGCGTGCCCAGGCGCAGGCCTTGCTGGTCGATCGGAAGGTGCTCGCCGAATTGCAGGCCGACAACGATGCCTTGATGGCCTCCCAGACCCTGAAGACAGCCTTCACGACGGACGTGTCGCCTATCCTCGCCAAGGCCCGCCTGATGAACGGCGCCGCCATCGATCCGCTCGGCGCCCACCGGGCCAGCGGCTACCGCCAAGCCTGCGCCGCCGCCCGTCCGGCGGCTCGCGGTGGCGGTGGCGGTGGCGGCATCGTCTGATCCCTCGTTGCATTCGTGCACCGTCCGCTGATTGAGGGCGGGGCAAGCTGAAAGGAAAACCTCGTGAAAATCATGTTCGCGGTTCGTCGCCTATGCCAGTTGCTTGTCTGCCTCGGAACCCTGGTTGCCGTGGCTCCGCACGCCGTCGCCCAAGGAAAGGAAGGCGTGCGCCCGGAGCTTGGAAAAACCTTGCTGGGGATCCAGGATCTGCTCAAGGCGGGCCAACACAAGGAGGCGCTGACCCGCATCGCCGAAGCGGACGCGCTCTCCGGCAAGACCCCCTACGAGGTGTTCATCCTGGATCGTTTGAGGGGCGCCGCCGCAGCAGGATCCGGCGAAACCGATCTGGCGGTCCGCTCCTTCGAAGCCGTACTGGCTTCCGGCCGGCTGCCGGCGTCGGAGCAGATAGGCATACTCGAAGCCTTGGTAGGCACCTATTACGGCGCCAGGAACTACCCGCAGACCATCGCCACCGCACAGCGCTACTTCCAGCAAGGCGGCAACAATCCCAAGATTCGCAGTGCGGTGATCCAGGCACGTTATGCCGGCGGTGATTTTGCGGCGGCCGCCAGCGAACTGGCCGCCGACCTGGATGCCGACGAACAGGCCGGCCGCAAGCCGGATGAGGCTCGCCTGCAACTGCTCGGCAGTTGTTATTTACGCCTGAAGGACGAAGCCGGATATACCAACGCTCTGGAACGTCTGGTCGCGTATTTCCCGAAGCCGGAACACTGGCTGGAGTTGGCAGTCCGCCTACAGAAACAGGCCGGCTTCTCCGAGCGTCTGACCCTGGACGTATTGCGTCTGCAACGCGTTACCAACTCACTGTTGGACGCAGACGACTACGCATATCTGGGACAATTGGCGCTACAGGCAGGCTTGCCGGCGGAAGCGCGGGCGGTACTGGAGGAAGGCTTCGCCAAGGGGGTGTTGGGGCAAGGCAGCGAAGGACCGAAACAGAAGCAGTTGCGGGACCTGGCGAATCGTCAGGCCCTCGCCGATGCGAAGCAGCAGGCCGAGAATGACAGCAAGGGATTGCGGCGCAGCGACGTCAATACCCTGTTCGCCGATGGCCACGCGCTGGTCACGGCAGGTCGGTCGGAGAACGGACTGGCATTGATGGAACAGGCTCTCGCCAAGGGCGGCCTCAAGCGGCCGGCCGAGGCCTGGCTGCATCTGGGCGAAAGCTATCTCGCCGCCGGCAAGAAGGATCAGGCACGCGCCGCCTTCGCCAAAGCCGTCGGTGCGGAAGGCTTGGGCGACCTCGCGCGTTTGTGGTCGATACTGGCGCGATGATGGGCAGACTTATTTCTGGGAGTGACACGGTATGACAGATGCGCGAATATTTCATCGGGACAACATCGTCGTGGATGGTCTCAATGCCAGTTGGTTTCTGGAACCGGCCGCTCTTCGACGACTGCATCAGGGCGGGGTAACCGCTGTCAATGCCACCCTGGCCGCTTGGCACGGCCGGGCGGAAACCCTGGACATCATCGGCGAGGTTTACAAGAACCTGGCGCGCCACCAGGACCTGGCTTGCCAGGTTCTTTCCGTGGAGGACATCGCCAAGGCCAAAGCCAGCAAACGGGTCGGCCTCATTTTCGGTTTCCAGGATACCTCGCCCATCGAGGGCAAACTGCATCAACTGGAGGTCTACCATCGGTTGGGAGTGCGCATCATGCAGCTCACCTACAACGCCGCCAATCCCAGCGGCTGCGGCTGCCAGGTGCCCGAGGACAAGGGATTGACCGGCTTCGGGCGGGAGGCCATCGCGGAAATGAACCGCCTGGGCATCCTGCTCGACTTGTCCCATTGCGGGCCGCGCACCACGCTGGAAGCCATCGATGCCTCGGCCAGGCCGGTTGCCATTACTCACGCCAACGCCGTCGCGTTTGTGCCGTCGCCCCGCAACAAGAGCGACGAAGCGCTGCAAGCCTGTGTCGCGAAAGGAGGCATCATAGGTGCCATCGCCGTGCCGGTCCTGATTTCCCGGAGCATGCCGGCGCGCCTGGCGGATTATTTTTCCGCCATCGACGATCTGGTGGAGCGGGTCGGTGTCGATCACGTGGCACTGGGGCCCGACTTCATGGAAGACATGCCCAAGGAGGTGATGGAAGCCTCGGTCCGCGACCTGCCGCCGGCAGCAATCGCCGCCTATGCCGCGATGCCGCCCACGGCCGGATTCGAGTCGGTCACCGAGATGCCCAAGGTCACCGAAGGCCTGCTGGCCCGTGGCTACACACCGGAGGACGTCAGGAAGATCATCGGCGGCAACTGGCTGCAGCTCTACGAACAAGTCTGGTGAGCGCCCTGGCCAAGCGCATCCGCGTCGGCCTGATCGGGGCCGGACGCCATTGCCAGGCGACGATCCTGCCGGCGCTGCGGATGGCGCCCATCGACGTGGTGGCGACCTGTTCGCGCCACCCGCTGGGGGTGCCGCAACTCGCGCCCCACTACATCGGCCACGAGCAGATGCTGACCGCCGCAGCGGATCGTCTCGATGCCTGCGTCGTAGTGCTGCCGGCTCCTGAGTATCCGCGTGTGCTAGGCGATGTGCTGGCCCACGGTCTGCCGGTGTGGAGCGAGAAACCCGCCGCCGCGACTGCCGCCGAGGCGAGGCTCCTGGAGCGGGCGGCCCGGCAAGCCGGAAAGCCGCTGCTGGTGGGCTTCAACAAGCGCTTTGCCACGGCCTATCAGATGTCCAAAGAGGCCATGGGCAGGCCGGCGTTCGGTCGCCCCACCTCCTTCTTCGGCAAGTTCATGATGGGCGGCGGCCACTACGCAAACGAGCGCGACTACCTCATCGACAACCCCATCCACATGATCGACCTGGCCCGCCACTTCATGGGCGAGATCACGCGTATGCAGGTGGAACGGGCCGACTTGAATCACGGACAGTGGAGTTACGGCGTTGCGCTACGCTTCGCCAGCGGTGCCACCGGCGTACTCCAGTTCGGCAACACCCAGTCCTGGCACCAGCACAACGAGTTCGTGGAAATCACCGGTGTAGGCCATGCCATCACGGTGGACAACGTCGTGCGCTATCGCTACCGGCCCGAGGAAGGACCGGGAGAATACTGGGAACCGAACTTCACCGTGCCGGTGGACCGCAATCACTCCCTGGTCCTCACCGGCTATGCGGGACAGCTATCCCATTTCGCCGACGTGGTGCGCGATGGCGTGGCACCGATGGTAACCATCACCGATGCCCGCCGGGCACTGGAGTTGGTGGAAGAACTATGCGGGTCAAACCTGCACTGAGTATCCGCCATCCACCGGGATGGCCGCGCCGGTAATGAAGTCGGAGGCAGCACTGGCGAGGAAGACCGCGATGCCCTCGAAATCCTCGATCTCGCCCCAACGGCCGGACGGAGTGCGCGCAACTACGCGGTCGTTGAGTCCTTCCACGTTCTGGCGTGCGGCATGGGTCAGCGGGGTGTCGATCCAGCCCGGCAGCACAGCGTTGACCTGTATGCGATCGGCGGCCCAGGCGGTGGCCAGCGAGCGGGTGAGTTGCAGTACGGCGCCTTTGCTGGCGCTGTAGGCCGCCGCATGCGGCACGCCGAAAACCGACACCAGGGAAGCGACGTTGATGATCTTGCCGCCACCCACCGCGCATAGATGCGGATAGGCGGCGCGCGCGCACAGGAAGGCGCCGGTCGAGTTGGTCTCCATCACCGCCTGCCACTCGGCCAGCAGCGTGTCTTGCGGCGGCTTCTTGAGGAAGATGCCGGCGTTGTTGACCAGGATGTCGAGGCGACCGCAGCGCACCGCGATCCCGGCAAACAGGGCAGCGACCGAAGCTTCGTCGGTAACGTCCGACGCCAGCGCAAAGGCATCGGATCCCAGCGCACGCAATTCATCGACCGCTTCCTGCGACTTGGCCGCATCGCGCGCCGCGACGACCACCCGGGCGCCGGCCCGCGCCAGACCGCGGGCCATGCCCAGGCCGATGCCGCCGTTGCCGCCGGTAACCACGGCGACCTTGCCGGTCAAATCGAAGAGTTCTTTCATCCCGTTCATTCCTGTTTCGTTCCTTCGACAAATTCGTGTTCGCCGGCGGCGACCGTGACCGGCCCGGTAGTGCCGGGGCAAACCACTTCGGCTTCACAGTCAGGCGGAATCACGACCGTCAGCTTAAGGCCGTCCGAATCCTTGCGCCATTGCACGGCGACATCGCCGTGGGGCGTCGGATAGCGGCCCCTGGCCCAAGCGAGTCCTGCGATTTGCGGCGCGATGCGCAGGCGCCGGAATCCGTCCGCGATGGGCGACACACCGAGCACGTCCGTGGATAAGTCGAAAGTCGGTGTCGCCGACCAGGCGTGGCACTTGCTGGTGATCGGCTCCAACTGCCAGGTTTCCCTGAACGTGCTTTCACCGTCCGCCAATAAAACACTCCAGCGCCGACGGATATTGTCGACCAAGGTTTCGAAACGCCCATCCAGGCGCAGGGCACGGTGCAGGAAATGGGAATAGAAAGGCTGTGCCATGACGACCTGGTTTTCTTCGTCGAAATGCGTCACTTGTCCTTCGCGGCCCAGGCCGTGAGTCAACACCAGACGTTCCTCGTCGAGGACGGTCTCGAACATTCGTGGCCAGCGTTCCCGCGGCGCGATCTCCCAGGCGATGACCGCGGCATTGCTCTGCTGGCTCACCCGGCGGCTGAGCCGGCCGTGACGGCGGGCATCGGCATAGACGCCGCGCGTTTCGTCCCAAAGCAGCGCGTTGATGGCGACGGCGACGCGGTCGGCGAGGCCTTGGTATTTTTCGGCCGCGGGCTCATGGCGGACTGCTCGCGCCAGGCGTGCAGCGGTTCTCAGGGCGGCAACGTAGAGCGCGTTGAAGGCGGTCACCTGGCCCTTCTTGTCGGTTTCAGCCCATTCGACGAACACCCACAGGGGCACTTCGCTCAGCAGTCCGTCGACATCGAGGTAACGCTCGAACCATTGCAGTGCCCGGGCGATATTGGGATAAACCTCTTCAGCCAGCTCCGGGTCGTCGGCGAAACGCAGGTAGTCGCCGATGGCGAGGATCCAGTATAGGCAAAAGTCGGGAATGTTGGTCATACCCGCGAGGGCGAAGTCGCCCGGCGCGGCCATGGTGGTCAAACCCTCGGGGCGCTGCGATGCGGCGAGCTGGCGGATCAATCGCGCGGCCAGCCGCGTGTCGCCATACGTCGCGTAGTTGATGCGGGCGTCCAGGTAGGCATCCATCCATTGCCGCTGCTCCCGCGACGGGCAATCCACATAGGCGTCGTGCATGCACAACCGCAGCGTTCGGGCGCCAGCCGCCCAAATACGATTGAGGGCGGGATCGGAACATTCGAACTGCCCGCGTTCCTCGACCGGATAATGGCACTGATGTACCGTCACCGTCCGCACCTGGAGCGGCTCCTGGCACTGGCGGTAGCTCACTTGCAGGTAACGCAGGCCATTCCATTCGAAGCGTTCCCAGGACTGGGCGCCGGCGCGAAGAACGTAGCGATGAGCGATGGGCGCGTCAAAACCCGGGATCCCGTCATAGATCAGCACCCGTCCGTCGGGAAGCAATTGCTCACCCGGATAAAAATCGACCACCGCGCCGGCGGGTCCGTCGAGTTCGAAACCGATATAGCCGGTGACGACTTCGCCGAAGTCGTAGATCACCGACACGCAACGCTCGCCTACGGTGACGATGCGGTCTCTGCCCTCGCCGACCGAGCAGGTACCAAGCGGCAAGAGGGCTTCCCCATTCATGCGCGCGGCCAGGTCATCGGATTCCGCCGAGGGCGCAGTCTCGAACACGGCAATCGGCCGGGCACTTAGCGTCGGTCCATGGTGTTGCGCCGGAATGTCGCGCAGGCTCAGGAACTGGAAGGGGACCACGTCTCCGCTGTAGTTGCGTCCCGCTACTCGCAGCACCTCGGCACTGTCCCAGGACGTGTCGTCGTAAGCACTATCCCGCCAACGCTCGTCCGCCTGCCGGGCGTCGTACCACTCCGAAAAGCCCAGGCTGTTGGAAGGTACCTCCGTCCGCCAAGCTTCGGCGACGCGACAACGCCACTGGCTATCGGTGTCGAGCCGTATGGAAGCGCCGGCGGTGACGACTTCCCCTTGCAGGAAGAAGCCTCCGCAACCGAAGGCGCGGGCCGGGTCCCAGCCCGGCAGTTCGTACCAGGCGGTGTTGCGGCCATAGGAATGGGCGAGGACGGCGATCACGTTCGGTCCGGGTGTCAGCCAGGGCGCCAGATCGTAAGGGTCCAGGACAGCTTGCGCCGACGCGCTGCGCGCCGGCCCGCGACCGATGAGGACACCGTTGATGAATAACTGATAGCGTCCGTCGGCGGTCACCACTACAGGCGCCGACTCGACGGGGCCGGAGACATCGAAGCGCCGCCGGAACATGACAAAGCGATTGGTTTCCCCGGGCAGGCGTGGCGGCGCGGTCCAGAAGCCTTCACGGCCGAGGCCGCGGGGGCGCCAGATGAATTCGGCTCGCCGCGTGAAGCTCATCTCAGCAGACCTTGCGCGAGGTGCTTCGAAAAGTTCCGCTCATGCCGGCAACTGGACGAGCTTGCGCGCCATGAAGCGCGCCGGCAGGAAGGCGAGGAGCGCTCCAAGCAAGCCGAACACCGGTGCCGTCAGCAGCAAGCCATGACGAAGCGCCGCGCTTGAGCCCACTTCGGCGACCACCGAGTCGCTGATCAACCCGACCAGGATGGGCCCCACGGCAGCGCCGATGCTGGTGGTGACGATGACGACGACTAGCGTTCCCAGGCTGTGCATCGATGCCGGCACCAGATCGAGCGCCAAGGACAGCATGACCGGGGTCCGGGCGACGGTCATGAACAGCACCACGCCGCCCGCTATCAATGCGACCGGCTGTGAAACATCCATCGAGACCAGCGCCATGGCCGGAACGGAAAGCAGGCAGAAGATGGCGGGCAAGATCGCCAGCCAGCGGTCGTCGTTCATGCGCCGGGCGATGGCCGGGCAGATCCAGCCGCTGGCCAGGCTGGCAATCAGCATGGCAATCCCCATCCAGGTACCGATGTACAACCCGATATCGGTGTAGGTGAGCCCATAGGCACGCACCAGGGTGACCGGGTACCAGCTCACAAACGCATATATCCCGATGCCATAAGTCGCGTGGCCGATCAGGAGAAAGAGGAAGGCCTTGTTCGAGAACATCACACGCATGGCGCGAAGGAAAGTATCCCGCCCGGCCAATGATCCGTCGGCGAGTGTCTCCGAGCGAACCGAAAGCCGCGGCGGTTCGCTGATGGTCCACCTCACGACGAGGGCCAGGAAGAGGCCGATCACGCCGAAGGAAATAACCGCTACCCGCCAGCCGAACTGATCGGTCAGGACGCCCACCAGAGGATTGCCGATAATGCCCGCGACCGCCAGGGCGGAGTGCAGGACACCGATCGCCTGGGTGCGCTTCTCGCGCTTGAAATAATCGCCGATCAGGGATACGGCGCCGGGGATGCAGGCTGCTTCGCCGGCGCCGAGTCCGGCTCGGGCGAGAACTATCTGGACAAAATTGGCGGCGCTGCCGAAGGCGACGGCCATCATGGACCAAACACCGACACTCCAGGCGAGGATGTTGCGGCGGTTCCCCCGATCGAGCCAGCGGGCAATCGGGAAGCCGAAAACCGTATAGGCAACGACGAAAGCAGCGCCGGAAAGAATGCCGATTTGAGTATCGGTAAGTTGGAGGTCGACCTTGATCTGCTGGAGTATCAGGCCCACGGAAAAGCGATCGATGTTGCCCAGCAGGTTTGTCATCCACAGAACGAACAGGGCGTAATACGCGTGCCGCGAGGACATTGCAGGGGATGGTTGACGAGCCGCCGGTTCTGTCATTTGAAAAACTCCAGGTTAACTGCCGCGCCGAGCGCTTTTTGCCCCGCCGTGTTTGGGTGCATGCAATCGCCGGAATCAAACTCGGCGGCCAGTCGGCTGACATCATGAGGGTCCCGCAAGGCTGCCTCGAAATCGATCACCTGGGCAAAAGCGCCGGAGGTGCGTATCCAGTGGTTGACTTCCTGGCGCACCACTTCCTTCTCCTCCAAGAAGAAAAGTGAACCTCGGAACGGCAGCAGCGTCGCGCCGATCACCTTGATGCCGCGCGCCCGAGCCCGGGTCAATATCTGTTGATATCCGGCGATCAATCCAGCCGTCGTTGCAATTGGCCAGGTGACGCCTTCGATGTTGGTGCGGCCGCCGGCGCCTATGTCGTTGATGCCCTCGAATACGACCAGATGGCTGATGCCCGGGGTCGCGAAGACATCCCGGTCGAGCCGCGCCAGAGCAGGGGGGCCGATGAGCGCCCCGACGAGCTGATTGCCACCGATCCCCGCGTTCACCACCGCCGGGAAATCGGCACCATACCGCTCGTGCATTCGGCGGGCGAGGATGTCGGTCCAACTGCGAAACTCCGTCGATTGTGCGCCGGCGCCGTCGGTCAGGGAGTCGCCCAGGCAGACGATCGCCCCTGGCGAATATGCGCTATCGACTTCGACCGCTATCCCGGTGATCGTCGGGCGCACGGCGATTGGCTGCGCCTCTTGAAGGACGCTCTCCATGACGAAATCACCATTGGGAGCGTGCCGGGCCTTGTGCACATTTTCACTGCGCGCCGGCGTGAATTCGTCGGGAAAGAACACGCTGACGACGACCTCCCCGAGCAGCGCCACGGCCAGATCCAAGGGATCGCTGAAGACTGGGGCACCCGGTGGAATGGCAATGCCCGGCTGCCCGGCGAAGGTCACCCGCCGCAGAGAGTCCGCCCTTATCCCGTCATTCTCGCCGGGCAACCCGATGCTGGCACCGCCTATGCGGAGGGGCCGCTCACCAGTTTCATTGGAGAAGCGCAGTTGCAGGCGTGAACCCCCGACGCTGACTCGCACGCGATGGCGCACCGTACCCGCCAACGGCGTCGGCGTCGCCATGATTTCCTGAGGAACGAAGTACACCGGCGCCGCGGGACTCGCGGCCCAGGTTCCCAACCAGCTTTCCATGTTTTCCTTACTGGCGCACTAGTCGGCACCGTCACAAGGCCAAAAAAAACGCGGGGCCTTATGAATGCCCCGCCGAAGTCACGTCTCTAAGCTTACCCGCAGATCAATAGTTCAGGGTGAGCTTCAGGTTGACGGTGCGCGGATCGTTGGGATAGCGAACCTGGGTTTGTAGCGGCGGTATGTTGAATCCGAACATCGGCCAGTAATCGTTCTTCAGATTGTTGCCGATCAACTCGAGTTTCCACTTGCCGCCACCGCCCGCTACGCCTATACGCCCACCGAGGTTCGAATGCGCCGGGAGCACGCGGAGGGGATCATGGGTGGCCGCCCCGTCAGACTGGGCCGTATGGAAGTAGTTGCCGCCAACCGACCAGACCAGGCCGCCGGCAGGCTGAGCGAAATCGAAGCCCACCGTGTACTGCTGTTTCGGATTCGGTGCGAACATTGTCGCGGTTGAATTGGTGCTACCGTCAAGAGTACCCAGGTTGGCAAACAGCGTCAGGCTCTTGGTCGCCTTCCACAGCGTTTCGAATTCCCAGCCCTTGATTGTCGCATCTACGGTGCTGGTGCCGAAAGCGCCACCGGTATTCAGGAAAGCGACCTGCTCATCCTTGTATTTGGAATCGAAGTAGGTTGCGTTGACGCGCAGCGTGCGGTTCAGCCATTCGGTTTTCGCGCCGATCTCGTAGGTGGTCACGTATTCCGGGTTGAACGGTGGGGCCGACGCCTCGGCGATACTGCGGGCACCGCCGTTATATCCACCGCCCCGGTAACCATGGGTGGCCGACACGAAACCCAGCGCATCGTTGGTCAGTTTGTAGTCGAGGGCCGCGCGCCACTGCGGAGCACTCCAGGTCTTGGAGCGCTGGATGTCGAAGCCCGGGATAGGCGTGCCCTGTGGCGTCCCGACGTCGCTATAGACGGTCTGCGAGTAACCTACCACGTGAAAGTCCTTGGTCTCCCGAGTCCAGCGCAGGCCGCCGGTCAGGGTGGCGCGATCCGACAGTTTCAATGTTTCCTGGGTAAAGATCGCAGAACTGTCTTTGACTTGATCGTACAACTGGAAGCCCGGTAGCAGACCCGCACCGGTTTGCACCGACACAGGCAGGTACTGAAGGAAATTCACATGCCACAGAAAATCATTCTTCTCGCGGATGAAATAGGCGCCGACCAGCCAGTTCAGGTCGCCGCGCTGGCCGCCCAGGTTGAATTCCTGGGTAAATTGGGTGTTCTTCAAGCGCTGGTGGGCATCGAACCGGCGCAAAGGCGTTCCGTCGACATCCTGGTTCAGGCTCTCCTCCAGGTCGCGGTAGGCCGTGATGGAGCGGAAATCCGAACCCCAGAGCAACCCGTGCAAGTTGGCGGACACGCCCTGATTGTCCAGGTTGTCATAGCGATTCTTCATATCGGAATAGAAGTTGCGCTTGTCGAACCCGGGTGTAGTAAACAAATCGACACCGTTGGCGCTCCAATAGCTGACTGCGGCAGTCGGTATCGTCCTGGCTCGGGTGATATCCGCGCTCAGCAGGACGTCCCAATCCTTGTTGATCTTGGCAAGCAGATGGCCACGGGCGCCCAGGCTGTCGTTGGCATTGGCTTTGCTGCCATCCGTCAGGCTGGTTTGGTTGCCGTCGTTCTTCGCCGACATGAGCACCAGCCGTGCCGCGATTTCGTCTTGCCTGATCGGCAGATTAAGCGCCACATTGAAATCGCGCTCACCGAAGGAGCCCACCGTCGCAGCAACGGTCGCCTGGAACCCGGCCTGGAGGTCGGGCTTCTTGGTGGCAATCTTGATGGCCCCGGCGGGTGAGTTGCTGCCGTAAAGCGTTCCCTGCGGCCCACGGAGTACTTCAACCCGCTCGATATCGAAAAAGTCCCGGTTTGCACCCAGGGAACGGGAAAGATAAACGTCATCCACATAGATCCCGATCGCCGGATCCTGCGAGAACACCGCGTTGGCCGTGCCGATGGAGCGGATATAGGCGGTAAAGGTATTCATCGAACCGACGTTCAAGATCAGGAAGTTCGGAATCGCGTTTTGCAGCGTATTGACGCTTACGACGTTCAGGGCGTCAAGGGATTCCGGACTCAATGCAGTCACCGATAGCGGAATCTCCTGGAGTTTTTCCTTGCGCTTTTGCGCAGTAACGACGATCACGGGAATCGAGGCGTCGGTATCTCCTGGCTTGGCAGTCTGGGCCACGGCCGGGACGGACGAAAACATCGCTCCTATGCAGGCGGAAAGTACAGTCACACGAAACATGCTTCTCATGGTGGTCTCCTCGATATCGACAATCAATTATTGTTTAGGTCTGCGTCGCCTCGCCCTGGTCTTGAAGGCGACCGGGGGGCTACGAAAACAAAGTTACCATCGTTCCAAACAAAAATCAACAGTAGCGCGCCATTTCGATCAATATCGATCATAAAGGTGTGGTAAGATAACCACAGAATTGACTTAACTGGATGATTTTAAGTGTTTTATGTATCGCCAAATGCGCGCGATTCCTGGCTACTACCCGATCGCTGCCGTAACTGATCGATATTTATTGGAGGTAATCGATGATTCAGGATGACGACAAGCGCGTCGTTACGCAGTTCTTCGACGCATTCAGTCGGGGCTCGATAGATGAAGCTTTCGCGTTAATGAGCGATTCCGCCACCCACTTCCTCATCCGTCTGAAAGCTGGAAAGCTCATCGAGGTCGAGGAATGCATGGACACCCTGCACCTCCACGATCTCATTGCCGCGAAGGTGTGACGCAACGCGTTCGGCAGTCGGCATAGGAACGACCTGAAGATAGCCTCCGGATGCACCGCTCCGCCGGAATTGCAGACTTGCTTGGCGATGCGCCGCCAAATAAACATGAGCTAACGTGACCTGTTATGCTTATGTTTGATCGATATTGGGACCAAGGAATGTACCCAGCCTTTGGTGCTCGTCGAGCAGCGCATAACGCAATCGGGCCATCGACATCGCCGGCGAGACCCAGATTACTTGCGCCTCCAGCCGGGACCAGGTAGTTGATACCTCAGCCATTGCGATCGGGGGTGGCGATCACTGGCCCCAACTTCCCGGGGCGCAGGCTCGACGGAGTTCCTATTCCTTGATGGCTTCCACGGTTATCAGCAAGGTGACTGCGTCGCTGACGAACGGCGCGTAGCGGCCCATATTGAACTCGCTGCGCGATATTTTTGCCAACCCGTTGGCGCCGCACGCGTACTTGCCGTAAACGATCATGAAGCGGCAATTGAAGTTCGTGATTTCCAGCGTTGTGGCCCGAGTAATACCTTTGATTGTCAGCTCACCTTCGACCCTGGCTAGCTTCTCCGCGTCGAATACCAGGCGCTTGGAGCTGAAGATCGTCTTGGGATGATTGTCGGTGTCGAAGAAATCGCCCGACCGCAGCAGCTTGTCGAATATCCCGACGCCGGTGCTGATCGAGCCTGCCTCGATTTCGATGTCGATCGATCCGGATTTCGCTTCCATGTCCAGTTCGATGAAGCCACTGGTTCTGTCAAATCGGCCGCGCTGATATGACAATCCCCAGTGATCATATTCGAACATGGCGAACGAGTGATCCGGGTCTATCCTGAATCGATCGGCAGCCGGGCACGGGACGGCAACAACCAGCAGGAATATCGAAATCAGGTGGCCAATATTGGGGGAAATGCGCATGAGGGCTGAACCATCCCGGGAACCACAAAGGAATCCCTTTCTGGGTTGTGCGATTTAGGTGAAGTGCTGCCTAAACTCTTAAACAATCCCATTGCCCGTCTTATTCCCCACAAGTAGCAATAACGGGAAGGCTGACGGCTATTCTGGCTCATGGATTCTTCACAACCGGCCACGGATTCCGGTCCTTGTCCCCGGCCTACTCGACGGTCACCGACTTCGCCAGGTTTCTCGGCTTGTCGACATCTGTGCCTTTCACCAGCGCCGCATGGTAGGCCAACAGTTGCAGCGCCACGACGTGCAGCACCGGCGAAAGCAGGCCGTAGTGCTCGGGCAGGCGCAGGATGTGTACGCTGGCGCTCAGCGGCACTTCGCTGTCGGCGTCGGCGAAGACATACAACTCACCACCGCGCGCCTGCACTTCCTGGAGGTTGGACTTGAGCTTCTCCAGGAGTTGGTCGTTGGGCGCCACGGCGATCACCGGCATGTCCTCATCCACCAGCGCCAGCGGTCCGTGTTTGAGCTCGCCGGCAGGATAGGCTTCGGCATGGATGTAGGAGATTTCCTTGAGCTTGAGCGCGCCTTCGAGAGCGATCGGATAGTGAAGACCGCGGCCCAGGAACAGGGCGTGCCGCTTGGCGGCGAAGCGTAGCGCCCAGGCTTCGATCCGCGGCTCCAGCGCCAGCACCTTGCCGACCGCCACCGGCAGGTGGCGCAGGGCAACGAGATGGTCCTCTTCCGCCACTGCGGAAAGTCGCCCGGCCTGCTTGGCGAGCGTCGCCGCCAGGAGGAACAGCGCGGCGAGCTGGGTGGTGAAGGCCTTGGTCGAAGCGACGCCGATCTCCGGGCCGGCGCGGGTCAGGAAACGCAGCGCGCATTCGCGCACCAGGGCGCTCTCGGCGACGTTGCAGATGGCCAGGGTGCGCGCCTGGCCGAGCGCGCGGGCATGCTTGACGGCGGCCAGGGTGTCGGCGGTCTCGCCCGACTGGGAGATGGCCACCACCAGTTGCGCGGGGTCGGGCACCGAGACGCGGTAGCGGTATTCGCTGGCGACTTCGACGGTGCACGGGATGCCCGCCAGTTGCTCGATCCAGTAGCGCGCGACCAGCCCGGCATGGTAGCTGGTGCCGCAAGCCAGGATCAACACCGAGTTCGCGCCGTCGAAGATTTCCGGCGCGGCCGCGCCGAACAGGTTGGGTTGCAGGGAGCGCGCGCCGCCTATCATTTCGAGAGTGTTGGCGAGCGCCTGCGGCTGCTCGAAGATTTCCTTCTGCATGTAGTGGCGGTAGGGGCCGAGCTCGACGGCGGCGTCGGTCAGAGCGCTCTCGTGGCTGGGGCGCGGCGGCACGCTGCCGTCCTGGCGCGCGATGCGGTAACCATCGCGGCGGATTTCGGCGATGTCGCCGTCCTCCAGGTAGATCATGGTGCGCGTCACCTTGAGCAGCGCCGAGGCGTCCGAGGCCGCGTAGTGTCCATCGGCGCCGATGCCCAGCAGCAGCGGCGCGCCCTGGCGCGCCACGACCACGCACGGCGACCCTTCCTTGACCACCGCGATGGCGTAAGCGCCGACCAACTGCCCGGCTGCCATGCGGACGGCATCGAACAGTTCGGGCGTGGTTTTCAGGGTGTGGGCAATGAGATGGGCGATGGTCTCGGTGTCGGTCTCGGACGAGAAGACGTAACCCTCGGCTATCAGGCGCCTGCGTATCTCGGCGAAGTTCTCGACGATGCCGTTATGCACCACGGCCAGCGAGCCGGACACATGGGGATGGGCGTTGCGCTCGGATGGCGCGCCGTGCGTCGCCCAACGGGTGTGGGCGATGCCGATACCGGCCGCCAAGCCCTCGGCCTGGGCGGCCAGGTCTGCGACGCGTCCGACGCTGCGCAGACACTGGAGTTGCGGTTGCAGCAGGGCCAGGCCGGCGGAATCGTAGCCGCGGTATTCGAGCCGCTTCAGGCCCTCGATGAGGATAGGGACGACGTTCCTGTCGGCAACGGCCGCGACGATGCCACACATGGTTATTCTTTCTTGGTTTTCACGGGCCGTTTCCAGCCGGGAACGCTGACCTGCTTGGCCCGCGAGACGGTAAGCTGCTCGGGCGGCGCGTCGCGGGTCAGGGTGGTGCCGGCGCCCAGGGTGGCGCCGCGACCGACGGTGACGGGGGCAACCAATTGGGTGTCGGAGCCGATAAAGGCATCGTCCTCGATTACCGTGCGATGTTTATTGACGCCGTCGTAATTGCAGGTGATGGTGCCGGCGCCGATGTTCACCCGCTGCCCCACCGTGGTGTCGCCGATGTAGGCAAGGTGGTTGGCCTTGGAATGATGGTCAATGTGGCTGTTCTTCACCTCGACGAAATTGCCTATATGCACGTCGTCTCCAAGGTGCGCGCCGGGACGCAGCCGGGCATAGGGTCCAACGCGGTTGTTGGCGCCGAGCCTTGCGTCATCGAGATGGCTGAAAGCGGCGATACGGCTACCGGCGCCGACCACGACATTCTTCAGCACGCAGTGCGGCCCGATCTCGACGCCATCGGCGAGTTCGACGCGGCCCTCGAAGACGCAACCGACGTCGATGAACACATCGCGGCCGCACAGCAGTTCGCCACGCACGTCGATTCGATCCGGGTCGGCCAGCCGCACACCTAGTTCCATCAGCCTGGCGGCCAGTTCCTGCTGGTAGATCCTTTCCAGCGCTGCGAGCTGCGACATATTGTTCACGCCTTCGGTTTCCCAGGTTTCATCCGGTTGCGCGGAATCCACGGCCAAGCCTTCAGCCACCGCCAGCGCGACGATGTCGGTCAGGTAGTACTCGCCCTGGGCATTGCGCTTGCCCAGGGTAGGCAGCCAGCGCGCCAGACTATCGGTCGGCGCGACCAGGATGCCGGTATTGATCTCGCCGATCAGGCGCTCCGCATCGTCGGCATCCTTCTCCTCGACGATGCGGCGAATGACGCCCTCGCTGCGGACAATACGGCCATAGCCATGGGGATGCGCCAGATTCGCCGTGAGCAGTGCCACTCTACTTTCGCGCGCGATGGCGACGAGACGTTGCAGCGTTTCGAGCTTCGTCAGCGGGACATCGCCGTATAGCACCAGTGTCAGCCGCGTCGGGTCAAGATGCGGCAAGGCCTGCAACAAGGCGTGGCCGGTACCGAGCTGGGGTTCCTGCTTGACCCAGGTGATATCGGGCGCCGCCAACACTTCACGGACCCACTCCCCGCCGTGTCCATGGACCACGCAGATGATTCCCGGTTGCAGGGCCCGCGCGGTATCGACAACATGGGCCAGCAGCGGCCGGCCCGCCAAGGGCTGCAACACCTTGGGCAAGTCCGAGTGCATGCGCTTGCCTTGCCCGGCGGCAAGAATTACGACATTCAATTTACGCTCAGGCAAGGGTGAAAATTACCGGCTATCGCGGCAGCGTCGAATGGCCCATCAGGAACTCATCCACCGCCCTGGCGCACTGACGACCTTCGCGGATCGCCCAGACCACCAGCGACTGGCCGCGGCGCATGTCGCCGGCGGCGAACACCTTGGGGACGTTGGTGGCATAAGCCTGACTGCCAGGCGCCTCGGTATCCGCCTTGGCATTGCTTCGAGCATCCTTCTCCACACCAAACGCCTCCAGCACGCCGCCTGCCGGTCCGAGAAAGCCCATCGCCAGTAAAGCCAGATCGGCCTTGACCTCGAATTCACTGCCGGCAATCTCGCTTATCTTGCCCGCCTGCCAGTCAAGACGAACGACTTTTAACGCCTTGAGATTGCCCGCGTCTTTGCCAACCCCACCGATGAACGCCTTGGTCGCCACCGCCCAATCGCGCTTGCACCCCTCGTCATGCGAAGAAGAAGTGCGCATCCTGAGCGGCCAATAGGGCCAGGTCAGCGGGCGGTTTTCCTGTTCGGGTGGACGCGGCAGCAATTCGAACTGGGTGATACTGGCGGCGCCATGGCGGTTCGAGGTGCCGACGCAGTCGGAGCCGGTATCGCCGCCGCCGATGACGACCACATGCTTGCCGGTGGCCTTGATCTGGTCTTTCAGTCGATCGCCGGCATTCGCCTTGTTCTGCTGCGGCAGAAACTCCATGGCGAAATGCACGCCATCCAGATCCCGCCCGGACACCGGCAGATCGCGCGGATGCTCGGCGCCGCCAGTGAGAAGAACAGCGTCATGTTCGGCGAGCACTTTGTTCGCCGCCACATCCTTGCCGACATGTTGATTGACGCGAAACTCGACGCCTTCGGCGGCCATCTGCACCATGCGGCGGTCGATGTGCGACTTTTCCATCTTGAAATCGGGAATGCCGTAACGCAACAAGCCGCCGATGCGATCGTTCTTCTCGAACAGCGTCACCGCATGACCGGCACGCGCGAGTTGCTGGGCGGCGGCCAGGCCGGCTGGGCCTGAGCCGATCACCGCCACCTTTTTGCCGGTCTTGTGCAACGCCGGTCGCGGCGTGATCCAGCCCTGTTCCCAGCCCTTGTCGATGATCGCATGCTCGATCGATTTGATGCTGACGGCGTCACCACCGATGTTCAACGTACATGCCGCCTCGCAAGGTGCCGGGCAGACGCGGCCGGTGAATTCCGGAAAATTGTTGGTCGAGTGCAGCACTTCCAGGGCCGCCCGCCAATCCTGGCGATACACCAGATCGTTCCAATCAGGAATGATGTTGTTGACCGGACAACCGTTGCTGCAAAACGGGATGCCGCAATCCATGCAGCGCGCACCCTGAATCTTGGCCTCGGCATCGCTCAAGTGCAACACGAACTCCTGGTAGTTCTTGAGGCGTTCGGCAACCGGTAGCTGCGCCTCGACCAGGCGCTGGTACTCCATGAATCCGGTGGGCTTGCCCATTATGCGGCTTCCTTCTCGCCAGTTCGCCAGGATGATGCGGGCCAGCGTGCTGCCGGTGTAATCGGCGTGACGTTCGATCAAGGTTTTCAACTGCGTCTCGTCCGCCATGTCGCGATGCCGGGGTTCCGCGGCCGGCTGCTTGTCGGCCGGCAGGACTCTCTCCAGCGCCACCATCGCCGTGTTGCAGCGCGTGGCGAAACTTTCGTCGGCGTCCAGCACATAAGCGACGCCGCCGCTCATGCCGGCGGCGAAATTCCTGCCGGTATGGCCGAGCACCACGACCGTGCCGCCGGTCATGTATTCGCAGCCATGATCGCCGGTGCCTTCCACGACCGTGGTCGCGCCGGAATTGCGAACGCAGAAGCGCTCGCCGGCGACACCATTGATGAAGGCTTCACCGGCAACGGCACCATAGAGGACGGTATTGCCGACGATGATGTTGTCGGCCGGGCGACCGCCGAAATCCGGGTGCGTACGCACCACTATCCGCCCGCCCGACAAGCCCTTGCCGACATAGTCATTGGTTTCGCCGGTCAACTCGAGGGTGATGCCATGCGCCAGGAATGCGCCGAAACTCTGCCCGGCCGAGCCCATCAGTTTCACCGTGATGGTGTCGTCCGGCAAGCCGGCGTGGCCATGGCGGCTGACCACCGCATGCGAGAGCATGGCGCCGAAAGTGCGATTGAGATTCCTGATCGGCATCTCGATAGACACCCTCTCGCGGCGCTCCAGGGCCGCTTGCGCCTTGGTCAACAAGAGGTGGTCGAGCGCGCCGGCGAGACCGTGGTCCTGCGCTTCGCAGTGATGTCGGGCGACCGTGGCGGCAACCGCCGGTATATGGAAGACATTGGTGAAATCGAGACCGCGGGCTTTCCAGTGCTGGATCGCGGCGCGCTTCTCGAGCAGATCGGCGCGGCCGATCAGGTCGTCGAAACGACGCACGCCCATCGCCGCCATCAGTTCGCGGACTTCCTCGGCGACGAAGAAGAAATAATTCACGACGTGCTCCGGCTGGCCGGTAAACTTCTTGCGCAGCAGCGGATCCTGCGTGGCCACGCCGACCGGACAGGTGTTGAGATGGCACTTGCGCATCATGATGCAACCCGAGACCACCAGGGGCGCGGTGGCGAAGCCGAACTCGTCGGCACCCAGCAGCGCGCCGATCAGCACGTCGCGGCCGGTCTTGATCTGGCCATCGACCTGAACCCGGGTGCGGCCACGCAGGCGGTTCAACACCAGGGTCTGCTGAGTCTCGGCCAGTCCTTGCTCCCATGGCGTGCCGGCATGCTTGAGCGAGGACAGCGGCGAGGCGCCGGTGCCGCCGTCATGGCCGGCGATCACCACATGGTCGGCCTTGGCTTTGACGACGCCCGCGGCCACCGTGCCGACGCCGACCTCGGAAACCAGCTTGACCGAGATCGAGGCATTGCGATTGGCGTTTTTGAGATCGTGGATCAGTTGCGCCAAGTCCTCGATCGAATAGATGTCATGGTGCGGCGGCGGCGAAATCAGGCCGACGCCGGGCACCGAATGCCGCAGGTAGCCGATGTACTCGGAGACCTTGTGGCCCGGCAATTGCCCGCCCTCGCCTGGCTTGGCGCCTTGCGCCATCTTGATCTGGATCTGGTCGGCGCTGGCGAGATATTCGGCGGTGACGCCGAAACGCCCCGATGCCACCTGCTTGATTTTCGAGCGCAAGGAGTCGCCGGGCTGCAAAGTCAGGTCGCGCTCGATGCGGCCCTTGCCGATGATTTCGGAAAGCTTCTCGCCGCCCTTCAGAACCCGGTAGCGGCTGGCATCCTCGCCGCCCTCGCCGGTATTCGACTTGCCGCCGATGCGGTTCATGGCGACGGCCAGGGTGGTATGGGCCTCGGTGGAAATCGAGCCGAGCGACATCGCCCCGGTGGCGAAGCGCTTGACGATCTCCTTGGCTTCCTCGACTTCCGCCAGCGGCACCGGCGGACCGGCCGGCTTGACTTCGAACAGGCCGCGTAGCGTCAAGTGGCGGCGCGACTGATCGTTGATGAGCTTGGCATATTCCCGGTAGGTCTCGGGATTGCCGGTGCGCGTCGCATGTTGCAGCTTGGCGATCGCGTCGGGCGTCCACATATGCTCCTCGCCGCGGACGCGGAAAGCATATTCGCCGCCGGCATCGAGCATATTGGCCAGCACCGGGTCATCGCTGAACGCCAGCCGATGCAGATGCAGAGCCTCTTCAGCAACCTCGAACACGCCGATACCTTCGATGTTGCTGGCGGTGCCGGTGAAGTATTTGTCGACGAAGGCGCGTTGCAGGCCGACCGCCTCGAAAATCTGCGCCCCGGTGTAGGACATGTAGGTGGAGATGCCCATTTTTGACATCACTTTGCACAAGCCTTTGCCGATCGCCTTGGTGAAATTCTTGAGGTATTTTCCCGCTTTCTCGGCATCGCCATGCGCCAGGTCGGTCAGTGTATCCAAGGCCAGGTAGGGGTGCACCGCCTCTGCACCATAGCCGCCGAGCAAGGCGAAGTGATGCACCTCACGCGCCGAACCGGTCTCGACCACCAGGCCGGCGCTGGTGCGCAAGCCTTGCTGGACTAGGTGTTGATGCACCGCCGAGGCCGCGAGGAGGGCTGGCATCGCCAGGTGTTCGGCGTCGATGCTGCGATCGGAAACGATCAGGATGTTGTGGCCGGAACGCACCGCGTCCTCGGCTTCGGCCACCAGCGACGCCAGGCGCGCTTCGATGCCGGCGCTGCCCCAGGCCGCCGGATAGCAGATGTCGAGCTGGTAGGAGCGGAACTTGCCGCCGGTGTAGCGCTCGATCTCACGGATTTTCGCCATGTCGTCATGGGAAAGCACAGGCTGCGAGACTTCCAGGCGGATCGGCGGATTGATGTCGGACACGCCGAGCAGGTTCGGCTTCGGTCCGATGAAAGAGGTCAGGGAAGTGACGATTTCCTCGCGGATCGGGTCGATCGGCGGGTTGGTGACCTGGGCGAAGAGTTGCTTGAAGTAATTGTAGAACGGCTTGTTCCTCGCCGACAGCACGGTCAGCGCGGCGTCGTTGCCCATCGAGCCGAGCGCTTCCTCGCCGTTGACGGCCATCGGCTCGAGGATGAACTTGATGTCCTCCTGGGTGTAGCCGAAGGCTTGCTGGCAATCCAGCAGGGACGGCGTCGGATTGGCGATGGCCGGGCTGTCGCAGGAAATTGCGTCGAGCTTGATGCGGATTTTGTCGATCCACTCGCTGTAAGGCTTGGCATTCGCCAGCGCGTCCTTGAGTTCCTTGTCTTCGATGATGCGCCCCTGCACCAGGTCGATGAGGAACATCTTGCCCGGTTGCAGGCGCCATTTCTTGACGATCCTGGCCTCCGGGATGGGCAGCACGCCGGCTTCCGAGGCCATGATCACCAGGTCGTCGTCGGTCACCAGGTAGCGCGCCGGACGCAGGCCATTGCGGTCCAGCGTGGCGCCGATCTGCCGGCCGTCGGTGAAGGCCACCGCGGCCGGGCCGTCCCAGGGTTCCATCATCGCCGCGTGGTATTCGTAGAAGGCGCGGCGGTTGACATCCATGGTGGCGTGCTTTTCCCAGGCTTCAGGAATCATCAGCATCATCGCCTGGGCCAGCGAATAGCCGCCCATCACCAGGAGTTCGAGCGCGTTGTCGAACGAGGCGGAGTCGGATTGGCCGTCGTAGATCAGCGGCCAGACCTTCTGCAAGTCGGCGCCCAGCACCGGCGAGGAGATTCCCTTCTCGCGGGCGCGGATCCAGTTCACATTGCCGCGCAGCGTGTTGATTTCGCCATTGTGGGCGATGAAACGAAACGGATGCGCCAAATCCCACGTCGGAAAAGTATTGGTCGAGAAGCGCTGATGGGCCAGCGCCAGTGCCGAAACGACGCGCTTGTCCTGTAGATCCCGGTAGAAATTGCCGACCTGGTCCGCCAGCAACAACCCTTTATAAACGATTGTGCGCGCCGAAAACGACGGCACGTAAAACTCCTTGCCATGCTTGAGCTTGAGCCTCTGAATCGCATGGCCGGAACGTTTGCGGATGATGTATAACTTGCGCTCGAGGGCGTCGGTGACCAGCACGTCGGCGCCGCGGCCGACGAATATCTGGCGGATCACCGGTTCGGATTGCCTGACCGACTCGCCCAGCACCGAGTTATCCACCGGCACATCGCGCCAGCCCAGCAGGACCTGGCCTTCGGCGCGCACGGCGCGCTCGATTTCCTCCTGGCAAGCCATCCGCGATGCGCTCTCGCGCGGCAGGAAAACCATGCCGACCCCATATTCGCCGGCCGGCGGCAGGTTGATTCCGAGGACCGCCAATTCGTCGCGGAAATAGCTGTCGGGAAGCTGGATCAGTATCCCCGACCCGTCACCCGCCATCGGATCCGCGCCAGTCGCGCCGCGATGGGTGAGATTCTTGAGGATCTGCAAGCCCTGCTCGACGATGGCATGGCTTTTCTGGTTCTTGATGTGGGCGACGAAGCCGACACCGCAAGCGTCGTGCTCGTTGGCGGGGTCGTAAAGACCCTGGCGCAGGGGAAGAACCATTTCACTTTCCTCAGCATGGAACCGCCTGGCAACAAAGCGGCCGGTAAAAAAAGCCGGGCACCCCATCGAAGGGACAGCGCTCCGGCTTCTCGAAACCCAATGGGCGGGTTGGAAATATACCGTCAAACGGTGATGAATTCAACCCGGATTCACGCACAGATACTTCAACAGCCGGGTTGGTGAAACCGGCAGGAAGCTCGCGGGTGGCCCCAGGCCTGTCGTTGGAAGACGAGGGCTATGGTGACACTGTAAACCCGATTGCAGTCTTGGTATTCGACGTGGCCGCCGGCGTAGTCATAATTAGGTTGAACGTGCCCGAAACCGGGGTGTTGCACGCAGGAACCAGGACCGCAATGGTATGGGGAGTTCCCGCCAATGAGTTAGGAACCGTGTCGGGCGTAACGCTAATTGTGGCGTTCACCTTGTTGGGGCTGCTGATGTCATAAACGGAGTTGCTGTCGATCGATAGCTTGGTTCCTGCCGGCATGGCGTTGCCGAGGGTATCCTTAAGTATTATCGACAACGAATTCGAGCAACTTCCTTTCATCGCCACGGCCGTCGAACTCGGTGCGGCGGGGGTACTACCGCTTAAGACGATCTGTAGGCTTTGCCGAACATGAGCGGAACCCCATACTCCGTCACAGGTTCCCCCTTTGCTGGGGGCAGCAGGCGAACCGGCAATTCCGCTGACGCAAGGCGAACTGTTAGAGACATTGAACGAGATCACCTGCTCGCCGGGATCCCAGACATTGTCCCCATTGTTGTCGACAAATAGGTCACCGAGGTCGTTGAATTTCTCTCCCGCATCGTACTTGTTGTTGCCATTCTCATCGACGAAACTCTCTTCGCCCAGGGAATAGGCGACGACGGTGACTTTGCCGTTTGCCGGACGTGGATTTGCGCTAGTGAAGGTCACCTTGCAGGTACCGTTCGTCGTCGAACATGACGGTTCGATTTGTGCGCCTCCGGAGATGAAGTTGATCGCCGTGCCATCCGGTACCGGGTTGCCGAGGCGGTCCGAAGCAATTACTGTGACGCTTGAAGTGACGCCGTTGACGCTTAAACCGTCAATATTCCAGACCGACGCGCCGATGGTAAATCGATCCTGCGCCGGCCGTCCGGTGGAGATTCTCAGTTGGTTGGACTGGCTGGATATTGAAGGAGTATCTTTCAGGCTGGCTTTGACCCAGACGGCGGTCGGTGTAGTTCCAGACTGTACGCTGACGGAGGCCTCGCCGTTGGCGTCGGTCAATTTGTCTACGGTGCCGCCCGAGCCGTCCAGGAGAATATCACCCGTCCGGGTGGTCAAATCAAACGTCACTTTGACGGCCGGGCTGATCGACAGGTTATTGCTATCCACGACCCGGAACTTGACCAGTGAGCTCTCCACCAGCCCCGCTCCGCCGGTGCCTTTGAGCACGATGGTCGCCGGCGTTGCAGATACAAATTGAATGCTGGTGGCTCCCGGGGAATTGACATGCAGGGTGATGGTTTTCGTAACTGCCAGGCCAGCGACACTGGCAGTGATCGTGTCATTTTGCGCACAGCCCTTGTCGGTGTAAGTCGCGACCGGCCGGTACCGGCACAAATCGAAGAAAAATTAATTGTGACCGGAGTGTTCGTGGGTACTCCAGTCACAGTGACGAGCACAGACGTCGTCGCGTACGGAGAAAGCTGATCCGTGCCGACTGTCATACTGGCGATCACCGGATTGGCCGGACTGATGCTGAATCCCGCGTTGCCGGAGACGATTGCACCTTCGACGGACGTCGTCGCAGTGATGCTGGTAGCGCCTGCCGAGGACAGGCTCGCCGCATCGATCTGAATGGTAGCTACGCCGAATGCGTCGGTGAGCGCGGTACCGGTCAACGGGGTCATGGCCGCCAAAGCCGGTGTGGTAGTAAAGGTTACGACGGCCTTGGGCACCGCTGAACCAGCGGCGTTTCGAATTGTTGCGGTGACCTTGGCCGGACTCCCCGGGCTGATATTTGTCACCGCCGCGCCCGTCGCGGGATTGGTCAAGACAACCGACACGGTTGCGGCGCTCTGGGTGGCGATCACATTGAGGTTCACGCTGCCCGAGACCGGGGTGCCATTCACCGTGGCCGTCGCGGTGATGGTGGCGGCGCCTGCTGCCGTGGGAGTCGCGGCGGCGATCTGGATCGAAGCCCTGCCCGTTGCATCCGTTACAGCGCTGCCGGAGGCCGGATACATGGTGATCAGCGAAGCCGCGGTGGTGAAGGTCACCACGGTATTTGGCACGCCCTTCCCCGACGCATCGCTGACCGAGGCATACACCTTCACGAGATCGCCTGTTTGGATCGAATTGACCAGCAGCGTATCTATCTGGATGTTGCCCGTTACCCCGGTACCCGTAGGAATCACGCCAAACCCGGCGCTCGCGGACAAGGAAGCGCCACCCACCGAGGCAGACGCAGTGATCGTGGCGGCGCCTGCGGCCGTCGGACTGGCGGCGTTGATCTGGATGGAGGCCACTCCGGAAGCATCGGTGAGTGCGGTGCCGGTCGCGGGAATCATAGATGCCAATGTCGCCGCGGTCGTAAAAGTCACCACCACATTAGGAACCACCGCCCCCGAGGTATCGCGCAGGGTGACCGATACCTTGGCCGGATTGCCTGTGCCGATATTCGTGACGGCTGCCCCGGTAACCGGATTGGTCAATGCAATGCTGATTCCTGTCGCACCTGTACTGGTGGCCAGCACACCGAAACCGGCACTGACGGTCAGGGTAGCGCCGCCCACCGAAGCGGTCGCGGAAATGTTCGTCGCGCCGGCCGCCGTCGGACTGGCGCCGATGACCTGGATCGAAGCCGCGCCGACCGTATCCGTCAGCGCCGTCCCCGAGGCGGGGATCATCGTGGCCAGGCTCGCCGAGGTAGTGAACGTGACCACCGTGTTCGGAACCAGGGCACCTGACGGATCCCTGACCGTCGCGGTCACCTTGGCGGCATTGCTGGTGCTGATATTGGTGACGGTGGCGCCGGTGACAGGGTCGGTGAAGGCGATCGAGATGCTGCCCTTGTCAGTCTTGAATGTAGTATCGGCACTTCCGCTGACGCAACCCGTCAGCCCGAGGACCACGCCACAGCACAGCACCACAGCGAAAAACTTACGAATAATGGAATTGAACATGTTTGGTCGAATTGTCTTCAGGTCATTCTCTGGTTGAGCCAGTTTCCTTCCGCACTCGCCTGTCGCTGGTGAGCCGCTTCCAACCTATGATACAAGGCCGGTCGGATACTTGCAAAAGACCGCGGTTTCATATCTCTCCGACGGCGAACATGCGGCGGTGTTCCCGGATGGCATAGCGATCGGTCATGCCGGCGATATAGTCGGCCACGGCGCGCGGCAGCCCCGCCGTCGCCATCTGCTGGTACTGCGGCGGCAACAGGCTGGGGTCATCCATGAAAGCGCCGAACAGGTCGCCGACGATGCGCCGCGCCTTGTTGGTCATGCGCAGCACCTGATAGTGGCGATACAGCTTGTCGCGCAGGAAGATCTTCAGTGAACGTTGTTGAACGTGCATGCCGGCGCTGAAAGCGACCAGCGACGGAGCGGCATGAATGTCGTCCAGCGATCGTGGAGCGGCGGATGCAATGTTCCGTCGCGTCTCGGTAATGAGGTCCAGCACGTGGGCGTTGATCATGCGGCGGATGGTTTCATGGATCAGGCGACGCCCGGCAAGATCGGGATATTCTCCGCGAACGTCCTTGATATGGGACGAGAAAGCGTCCACTTCATCGAGTTGCTCGAGCGCCAGCAGACCGGAGCGCAATCCGTCGTCGAGATCGTGGTTGTTGTAGGCGATCGAATCGGCCAGGTTGCAGATCTGCGCTTCAAGTGAAGGCTGGCGATCGTCCAGGAAACGCCTGCCGAGTTCACCCAGCGCGCGGGCATTGACGAGCGAACAATGCTTGAGTATGCCTTCGCGGGTCTCGAAACACAGGTTCAGGCCGTCAAAAGCCGCATAGCGCTCTTCCAACAAATCGACGGTGCGCAAGCTTTGCAAATTGTGTTCGAAGCCGCCATGGTCCTGCATGCATGCATTCAGCGCGTCCTGTCCGGCATGGCCGAAAGGCGTATGGCCCAGGTCGTGCGCCAGCGCGATGGCTTCGACCAGATCCTCGTTGAGCCGCAGGGCGCGCGCTATGCCGCGGGCGATCTGGGCGACCTCGATGCTGTGCGTCAGCCGCGTACGGAATAAATCGCCCTCATGATTGACAAAGACCTGAGTCTTGTATTCGAGGCGGCGGAAAGCGGTGGAGTGGACGATGCGGTCGCGGTCGCGCTGGAACTCGCTGCGCTCCGCCGGCATGGGCTCGGCAATGGCCCGGCCTCGCGTATTGGCGGCGCTGACCGCGTAAGCCGCCAAATGCGATGGGGTTTCAGACATGGCAGCACTCCTCGATGGCGGCGAGAATGTCACCGGGCGGCGCGTCCGACCAGGTGACCGCCTCGCCGATGTGCTTGAGCAGCACCAGGCGCAGCCTTCCCGCCACGACTTTCTTGTCGTGGCCCATCAATTCGAGATAGCGCTCCGCGCCCAACGGAGCGCCTTGCACCGGCAGTCCGGCACGCGCCAGGAGGCTCTTCACTCGCGCGACATCGGCGGCGGCAAGCCAGCCCAAGCGGCGCGACAAGTCCGCCGCCATCACCATACCCGCCGCGACGGCTTCTCCATGCAGCCAGACGCCATAGCCGAGGCCGGTTTCGATGGCGTGGCCGAAGGTATGGCCGAGATTCAGCAGGGCGCGCCCACCTTCAGCAGCCGTTTCGAACTCATCGGCCGCCACCACCTCGGCCTTGCAGGCACAGGAACGCTCGACGGCGCGGGCCAACGCATCGGCATCGCGGGCGCGCAGCTTATCCATATTCGCTTCGAGCCATTCCAGAAATTTCAGGTCGCGAATCAAACCATATTTGATGACTTCGGCCAGACCCGACGACAGCTCCCGCTCCGGCAGCGTCTTCAGCGTATCGGTATCGGCGAGCACCAGCTTGGGCTGCCAGAACGCGCCTATCATGTTCTTGCCGCGCGGATGGTTGATGCCGGTCTTGCCGCCCACCGAAGAATCGACCTGTGACAACAAGGTCGTCGGCACCTGGATGAAGGGCACGCCGCGCTGATAGCTGGCGGCGGCGAATCCGGCGAGATCGCCGATGACGCCGCCGCCCAGGGCGATGATGGTCGTCGAGCGGTCGCAGCGATTCGCCAGCAATGCGTCGAATATGAGGTTCAGCGTCTCCCAGTTCTTGTATTGCTCGCCGTCGGGCAGGACGATTTCGGTCAATTTCACGCCGGCCGCGCGCAAGGGATCGGCCAAGGCCGCCAGATACAGCGGCGCAACGGTGCTGTTGGTGACGATCGCGGCGCGCGGAGACTTCAACTGCCCCAGGATCAGGTCGACCCTGTCCAGCAATCCGCCGCCGATGTGGATCGGATAGGCACGATCGTCGAGGCTTACATTCAGGCTGAGCATCGGGTGCGAACCTCTCGTTCGATCTGCTTGACCAGATGGTGGAAAGCGCCGCTGCCGCTCTCGACGACGATATCGGCGATTTCACGATACAGGGGGTCGCGCTGGACAAACAGCTCCTGTAGTTTCGCCAGTGGATCCGCCACCTGCAGCAACGGGCGATTGCGGTTGTGGCGGGTACGCTCCCAGAGCTGCCGGGGCTGGGCGCAAAGATAGATCACGATACCGGTATTCGCCAAATTGGCGCGATTGCGCGGGTCGAGGACGACCCCGCCCCCGGTCGCCATGACCAGGTTGTTTTCGTGCGTCAAAGCCTGCACCACCTGCATCTCGCGCGCGCGAAATCCGGCTTCGCCTTCGATCTCGAAGATCACCGGAATATTGACACCGGTGCGCGACTCGATCTCGTGGTCAGAGTCGGCGAAGCGACGTCCAAGACGCTTGGCGAGCTGGCGGCCGACCGTGGTCTTGCCGGCGCCCATCAGGCCGACGAGGTAGATGTTGGGTGAGGATTCCACGGCGCAATTGTATCAACTGACTGTGCGGGGAACGAAAAGCCGGCGCAAGCCGGCTTGCGCGGTGAAAATCATGGTGTTTTTTGATCTAGGTCCGCACCGAAGGGGGAGTCTGGAAGGAAGCAATCGGGGCTCATGTCAGCAGACGTTGGAATGAGAACAAATTTGAATTCATTGACTGACTCCGTGCCATTGACCACCACCTTTGCGCGGATTCTCGATTCAACCCAATGCGCATAGCTCTTCAAGTAAATCAGATTGAAGCTGCCTACGCCGTTGGCATTTGTGGCCACCGACGGCGGCAAGGTCCCCGCCGACGCATGCGGAGGAGTGATCGAACCCAGCCCGCCACCGTCGCCATTCGGATCATAATCTTCCCCGTCATCTAGGATGTCGTTTTCGTTCACATCCTCGTTGGGAAAATCAGTCGTTACATTCGCGATCACTGGGCCGATTGTCCGTTTGGCCTTAGTGTGAACCGCCCCGCAGTAGCTTGGGTCAGTCTTTTTGTCGATACGATATCCCCTGTAATAGTGCGTTGGAAATGCGGTGAGGGTCACGGTCGCACCAGCAACAGCTCCTCCAGTACTCGAAACGACCAGTACCGTCATAGGCAAAGTATAAGTAGTGCCGTTGTCGGTTGAACTGGCTCCACTGCTTCGTCCCAGCGTCAGCGAGGCGCTGGTGCCGGAGACATTGATCGTTTTGGTATCCGTCACAGCGGTGCCCACTAGGGACGCCTTGACTTGTAAGCCGCCGACAGTCGAAAGCGAACCCGACGTAAAGGTGGTGGCTGCCAGCCCATTGCTATTTGTGTAGACGACTACGGGGTTAATCTGTTCGCCGCTGCCGGTCGGATTGACGATCTCGAAGAGCACCGGTGCGTTGCCAACAGTGTTATTCGCTGCATCGCGGACGGTGGCGGTCAGGGTTGCGCTATTGGTCGTCCCTCCGGTACTCGGGGAAACAATTGATACGCTGGGTTGCAGGCTGATTTTGGTTCCGGTGGCTGCCGACAGCGCAAACAGCCGATTCAGGGTGGCGAGCACATTTCCCGAGCCATCGAGAGCGTCGATCTGAACGTTGGCGTTGCCCGAATTGATGCCTGCCGTCAGGATTTCGGTCACCGCATTTGCCGAGGGTATCGCCGTGCTGGATTTGCTTGAGTTCGACCATGTGCCCAAGGTCGTGGCGAAACGCACGTTGGTCACCGTTACTCCGGAAATCGACGCCGGCACACTCAGGGAAATTGCCTGGGATGCGGAGAGCGCCAATGAGGTCGGATTGGTTGTCGGGGCAGTGACCGCGAAGGGAATGCCGACCGAGGTTGCCACTATGGCGGTGCTGGTGGTCACGGTTGAATTGCCGGCGGCATTCACCCAATCGGCATTGACGATCACGCTCCCTGGCGCGGTAACAGTCAGCGTCACTGATGGAGTGTTGCCATTTACGCTAGTTGTCACGCTTGTCGCGCTCAAGCTGCCTGCACCGGTACTCTTGTTGTCGATTGAGAGCTTGATAGCCTGGGCGTTCACGCCGGCGGACGCGGCATCGTTCGCCGTTACGGTCAGTGTCAAGATGTCTCCAACCTGCGCCGTATTTTTCGATGCTGCTACGGTCAGCGTCGAGCCGGTAATCTGGATCGGGATTTGCGCAGACACCGAAGTGCCGACTACGCTTGCCGTGACAACCTCGGTGCGATTGGTCCTGTCCGCCTTGCCGCCGAGGGCAAGCGCAGTGAGGGGGATGGTCACGGTACCGTCCGCTTTGGAGTCGCCCGAACTGGTACCCAACAGGCCGGTAGGCGCAGTGAACAATACTTTCTGTCCGGAGACCGGCGCACGCAGGCTGTCGACAACTGAAGCGGTGATCGTGGTCGAATTCGAGCCATCCGTCTTGATCGACGGAGTAGAGGCGCCGAGGAGGAGCGACAACGACGATGCGGTGACCGGTATGGCAATCTCCCCGGTGACGCCGGTTCCCACCACCTCCGCGGAAACGATGTCGGTGTGATCGGTCTGATTGGCGGTCCCCGAGGCGGAGAGGGCGGAGTAGGAAATGGTGACTATTCCGCCGCCGGCTGATGAAGGGCCGGAACTTGCGGTAAGGAAATGTCCGGACCCGGATTTGACCGCGAATCTTACCGTGGCCCCGGAGACGGCGAAACCGTTGGCGTCGACCACCGTCGCGGTGAGCATGGTCGAATTCGAGCCGTCAGCCTTGATCGAAGCCGCCGACGAGGCGAGGATCAACGACGTGGCGGGCGCCACTGCGGTACTGGTCACCTTGATGGGGATCTGGGCGGTTACGCTGGAGCCCACCACTTTGGCCGTGACGGTCTCGGTGCGATCGGACAAATTGACCGTGCCCGACGAAGCAGGCGCGGAGTAGCTGATGGTGACCGTCCCGCCCGCGGAAGAGATTCCGGAACTCACGCCAAACTGCCCGGAGGTCGCCGTGAAATCCACGGTGGCGCCGGAAACCGGCAGTTTGGCGGCATCGACAACTGTCGCGGTGATCGTGGTGGAGGTTGACCCATCGGCCTTGACCGACGCTGCCGACGAGGCAAGGATGATGGCGGCGGCGGACGTGGCTGGGGACGTGGTGCTCGCCGGCGTCCCACCGCCGCTCAGACAACCCGTCAATCCGAGAATCAGCAATGCAGCGGCGGGAAATAGGTGCAATTTGTTGATGTACATAACCATTCCTATTGAACGCTGTTTACCTGATCCCTGCCCGCCCGCATCATAAACGAAAGGCCGGCCTGGAAAACGCCGGCCGGCCTTTCAGGAAACATCGGTAACGGACTACCAGCCGCCGGGTGAATTGGACAAGGTGCAATCCTTGGTGTCGGCCTGGGCGTAAGGCAGGATGAATTTAAGTTCATTGGTCGACTCGGTCGTCCCGGTCGACACCACTACCTTCGCCCGAACTCTATCCTGTATCCAGGACGCATACTGTTTCTGGTAAGTCAGGTTGAAAGTGGCGACACCATTCGCATCCGTGGTTACGGTCGAAGGCACGGTTCCCGCCGTCGAATGCGCCGGCGTTATCGCGCCGTCCGCATTCACGTCTTCGCCCGGATCCAGATTGTCGTTCTCGTTGATGTCCTCGTTGGCTTTTGGGTACCCGAGGTTGTAGGTAGGCGCACACGTCACGTGATCGCGGAAACCGGCGAAATATTGCGTCGGAAATGCGGACAAGGTTACCAGGGCATTCTTGACCGCGGTGCCCGCGTTATCCACGACCAGCACCGACATCGGCAATTGATAGTTGGTATTGTTATCCACGGAACTGATCACGCTCGCATATCCAAGAGATACGGAAACGCCGGAAGCATTCACGAATATGGCCTTGACATCGCAGATGCCCGGCAACGGCGGCGAGACCGAGTTGTCGCAATTGGCCGCCGTACCGACCACGCTCGCCTTGATTTTCAATCCACCCACGGTCGATTGCGAACCCGAGGTGAAAGTCGCCACCGCTTGGCCGCTGCTATCCGTCCTGGCAACCACGGGAGAAATTTGTTCGCCGCTGCCGGTCGGATTCATGATTTCAAACAGCACGGCCGCTCCCCCCACGGTATTCCCGCCTCCGGAGGTCCGCACCGTCGCGGTAAGCGTAGCGCTGTTGCTGCTGCCGGCGGCGCTTGGGGGCACATTCGAAATGCTCGACTGCAGGGTAATCGCACCGGCGGCGGTCGCGGGGGCGCTCAAGGCAAACGACTGGTTCAGGGTGGCAAGCGTCTTGCCTGAAACGTCGAGGGCTTCGATCTGGACACTGGCGGTTCCGGAAGAGTTTCCTCCGGCCAGGACTTCATTCACCGCATTGGCGACCGGAACCACGGTGCTGACTTTGGTGGTATTCGACCAGGTTCCGAGGGTGGTGGAAAAACGCACGCTCGCGACCGCAGTGTTCGAAATATTCGCCGGCACGCTCACCGAGATCGCCTGGGTCGCCCCCAGCGCCAGCGGCAGCGCCGTGGCATTTGAAGCAGGCAAGGTCATGGCGAACGACACGCCGACCACCGTCACGTTGATCGCCGTGCTGCTGGTCAGCGACACATTGCCGGCGGCGTTGAGCCAGTCAACCGTTACCGGGACATTCCCGGCCACGGCCGGGGTGAAGGTGATGGCGGGAGTCGCGCCGTTGGACAGGCTCGTGGCGAGCTGCGATGTCGCGGTCCCGCTTCCCCCACTCAGGGTTCCTTTCCCCGCCGGTATGGTAAAGCGTAACGACTGGCCGGCCACCCCCGTCTGCGAGGCATCCTTGGCGCTGGCCGTCAGGGTCACCGTGCCGCCTGCCGGCACGGTCGTCAGCGATGGCGTGATGGCCAGTATCGAGCCGACCACCTGGATCGGGATCTGCGCGGTGGTGGTGGTTCCGGCAACCGTGGCGGTAATGGTTTCTGTGCGGTTGGTCTTGTCGATCGGCGCACCCGTGGTCTTGTCGAAGGCAACCGCGGAGTATGGAATGGTGACGATCCCCGCCCCTGAAGAGAGGCCCGAGCTGGTGCCAAGTTGCCCGGTTCCCTTGGTGAACGTCACCGTTGCTCCGGGAACCGCGATATTGTTGGGGTCGGTGACCGTTGCCGTGATCGTCGCCGAATTCGATCCGTCAGACTTCACCGTCGCGTTTGAAGTGGCCAGAGAAATCAGCAACGAGGACGAGGAAACCTTGATCGGAATCTGTGCGCTGGCGGTGGCACCGACTACCGTTGCCGTCACCGTTTCAGTGCGGTCCGACATATTGATGACACCGGTCGGGGAAACCGCGGAATAAGGGATAGTGACGGCCCCGGCCGCGGAGGAAACGCCTGAACTGGTGCCGAGCGTTCCTGAAGATGCGCTGAATTTCACCGTAACGCCTGAAACCGGCAAATTGTAGACATCCACTACATTCGCGGTAATCGTGGTCGAAGTCGAACCATCCGGCTTTATCGAGGCGCTCGAACTACCGAGAATGATCACCAACGCCGTCGAAGCAACCTTGATGGGAATTTGCGCGCTTACATTGGTGCCCACTACGGTCGCCGTCACCGTTTCCGTGCGGTCGGCGGCGTTGATGGAACCGCTGGGTGAAATCGCCGAATAGGAAATGGTGACTATCCCGGACGTGGATGACACGCCTGAACTGACACCCAGCGTCCCCCCGGTCGCGCTGAATTTTACGGTAGCCCCTGGGACCGGTAAATTGTTGGTGTCCACCACATTCGCGGTAATCGTCGTCGAGTTCGAACCATCCGTCTTGATCGATGCAGTGGAGCTGGCGAGAATTATCGACGCGGCGGTTGGCGTCGTGGACGGGGGCGTGGTGCCCGCCGCCCCACCGCCACCGCCACAACCGGTCAAGCCGATCACGCCGGCCGTCAATGCGCCTGCGAGGAATACTTGAAATTTGGTTTTCAGCATGTTCATTCCTTTGTGCTTTACCTGATCCCGGTCTGTATCTGTTCGTTGATGACTCTCGGGGTGATGAACACCAGCAATTCCTTTCTGGATTGGGTGCGGGTGTTGCTCTTGAACAAGTTGCCGACCACGGGAATGTCTCCCAGCAACGGCACCTTATTGGTCGTCTCTTCCTCGTTTTGTTCGAAGATTCCACCCAGTACGACGGTGCCTCCGCTCTCCACCGAGACCCGCGTCTTGATGTTCTTGGTGTTGATGGAAACGCCCGATGTATAGATCGCCCCGACCGTGTCCTGCGACACATCCAGATCAAGAATCACCGTGCCTTCGGAAGTGATTTGCGGTGTGACCGAAAGTTGCAGCACCGCTTTCTTGAAGGAAGTGACGGGCGTTCCGGTGGTGGTGAGCGAAGTATAGGGAATATCGACGCCTTGCGAAATGATCGCCAGTTTCCCGTCGGCGGTCACCACGCGGGGACTGGCGATGCCCTTGACCCGGCCGTCGGTTTCCGCCGCCTGGAGTTCCAGATTGAGGAAGCTGGCCAATCCGGATTTGAACAAGCTGACCGCAAAGGTACTCGGTGCCGCCCCGCCCTGGATCGAAGCCGGCAGGTTGACCATATTGGTCTGGCTCAAAGAGGGTGCCGCACCGCTGGCCCGGCCGCCGCCGGTGGTTTGCCCGGTGGCGCTGTATACGCCTTCGAGGCTGCCGCCCACCAGGCTGTAGGTGTTGTTCGAACCCAGAAAGCGATTGCCGACGCCCAGCCCTGGCACCGTCGAACTCAGGTCGTTGTAGCCGAGACGCACACCCAGGCTGCGGCCGAAGTTGTCTTCCGCGCTCACCACGCGCGCCTCGATCAGAACCTGCTTGACCGGTTTGTCGATCAGCGCGATCAGTTTCCTGACGCGTTCCAGGTAGGCCGGGAAGTCGGTCACGAACAATTGATTGGTTCTCGTATCGACCGTCACCACCCCGGACAAGGATAAGTAGCTGCCTCGTTCGCCCGTTGCCGCCGGCTGTGGAGCAGGGGCAGCCGGGCTGGCGGCCGCGGGTGCCGCGGCACTGGCGGCAGAGCCCTTGGTCTGCTCGCCGGTGACGAGCTTGATCACATCCTCGGCCTTGGCATAGTTCAGTTGAAAAGTTTCCATCCGAATGGGTTCGGAAGTGGTTGAGGCTTGCCGGGATTTTGATTGTTCGTCGTCGCGCCGGGTGATCTCGTCCTGGGGCGCTATCCAGATGACATTGCCGGTCTTGCGCATTCCCAAACCCTTGGCCTGCAGGATGATGTCGAGTGCCTGATCCCAGGGCACATCTTTCAAGCGCAGCGTCACATTGCCGCCGACGGTGTCGCTGGTGATGATATTGAAATTGGTGAAGTCGGCGATGACTTGCAACACCGAACGGACTTCGATGTTTTGAAAGTTGAGGGACAGCTTTTCACCCTGGGCACCCACTCCTTGAACCAGCTTGTTGAGATTTTCCGTAACGGGACGGACCTCGATGACGAATTGATTATCGCTCTGATAGGCGTTGTGCTCCCACAAACCATGCGGAGTGATCAGCATGCGCACGTTCTCCCCTTGCGGCTGGGTCATGATGCTGGTCACCGGGGTGGCAAAGTCGGTGACGTCCAGGCGCCGGTTCAGGCTTTCGGGAAGATTGGTTTTCCTGAAATCGACGATCAGGTTTTGACCTTGCTGGCGAATATCGATGCCGACGTTGGGATCGGATAGATCGACGGTAATTCGCGCCTCGCCGTTCTTGCCCCGGCGAAAGTTGATGTCGCGGACGTTCTGTGCCGCAACCTGCGGCTTGATTTCGGCAAAATGCACCACCGCCGGCGCCCCGCTCTCGGCCACCGCCGCCTGCGGCGTGAAGCTGATGAGCATGGTGCTGCCTTCGATACGCGTCTCGTAGGTATTCATCTGGTGCAAATTCAGCACCAGCCGGGTTCGATCGCCGACCTGAACGATGTTGATGCTGCGTATCTCGCCTTCATTGACTTGCTGCGCATTGCGTCCAAGACCATTGCTGGTGGAAGGAAAATCGAAAGCGATTCGAGCCGGGTTGGCGATGCTGAAGCTGGCGGGCTGAGCCGCCAGGGGCTGTTTCAAAGTCAGCTTGACGACCGTGATGCCTCCCTGTTGGCTTACCTGTAACGCATCGATGCTGTTCTTCGGAATCGCCCCGCCATCCGTCGACAACGACCCGGTTTGCGCCCATACGCCCGAGGCGGCCAAACACAGCATAGCCAACATCGCTGTCGCCGCCAGGCGGTTCATGATTTTGCCTAAAGGGTTCATTTCTTCGTCTCCTGTTCCTGCAACTGCAAGGTGCCCGGGCGTTCCACCCAGTCACCGGCGGAATCCTGAACCAGTTCTCTAAGTTGCACTTCGGACTCGGTAATATTGGTGATCATTCCAAAGTTTTGTCCCATGTAATTGCCGATCTTGACCAGATGCACGGCCTTGTCCGCTTTGATGATGGCATTCAACATCTTTCCTTTTTGAATCAGCCCGACCATCTTCAGCGATTCCAGCGGATAGCCCTCGAGCGGCTCCCGGAACCGATTGAAGTCGGGTTTGATGCCGCCACCGGCGCCACTCCCTTCAGGCTTTTTGTCAGGCCCGATCTTGACCGGGTTGAATGGATCCGTCAGCTCCGCCGCCTCATAGGACACAATCGGAAACGGCTTGATCTCGGGCAGAGGCTTTACCCTGCCCTTCATGTCCTTGGTGGCGTCCTTCATCCATTGTTTCAAATCCTGATGCTCATCGCTGCCACAGGCGCCGAGAACCAGGCTGGCGAGAACGGCCGTGATCAGCGTTGCCCGGCTCATTTCTTATCGCCTTTGGCCGGAGCGGCGCCAGTAGCCTTGGCCTGGACCGCCTTCTTCTGCTTGGAAACTTCCGCCTCATCCAGATAACGGAAGGTCTTCGCCACCGTCGTCATGGTCAATATGCCATCTTTGCCCGTCGAAATATCGATGTCGTTGAGCGTGACGATGCGCGAGAGTTTGGCGATATCCCCGGTAAACGCGCCGAGGTCATGATAATTCCCGAGAAGTTTGATGGTGATCGGCAACTCGGCGTAAAAATCCTTGACGACTTCATTTCCCGGCTTGAACAACTCGAACTGCAGGCCACGCCCGACACCGGCCTGATTGATATCGATCAGCATCGAATCCATCTCCGCCTTGTTCGGCAGTTGCCTGAGCAGCGCGCCGAAGGAGCGGTCGATCTCGACCAGTTGGTTGCGGTATTCCTCCAGGTTGACCGCCTGCTTCTTCTTGTCCAGCCATTCTTCCTTCAGCTTGGTTTCCTGCTGAGCCTTGCTCTCCAGTTCATCGAGCTGGTTGCCCCAACCGAACCACCAGGCACTCGTCAGCAACAACAGCAACAAACCGATCAGGACGACCACACGGGGCAATAGCGGCCACAGACCGGGATCCTTCGGGTCGAGTGTCTTGAATTCCTCCAGCAGCGCCTTGAAATCGATCGTCGGCAGTTTCGGCAGCGTGGGCGCCTTCATGGCTTTTTGTCCTTGTTTGCGGAGCCGGCGGCCTTGCCCTTCTTATCGTCCTCGGTGGTCTGCCGAGTGATGAAAACATTCAAATTGAACTCATTGAGGCGTCGATTGCCTATGGTCGCCACCTTGATCTCCACCAGGTCCGGGCGCTCCAGCAGGGGTGATGCTTCGAGGTTGCGCATCAGGATCGAGACACGCGCGTTGGATTGCGCATAGCCGGTAATGTTGATGCTGTCCGGCGCCTGCTTGATGTTCTTGAAATAGATTCCGTCGGGAACCTGGCGCGCCAGTTCGTTGAACAGATGTACGGTTTCGGCGCGGTTGGCCTGCAAGGACTCGATGATGCGTTTGCGCGACAACAAGGAGTCGGTCTGTTCCTTGAGGCGCTTGATCTCGTCGATATCCTTGTCGAGAGCGGAGATCTGCGACTTGAGGAATGCGTTGGCGTTATCCTGGGTGTTGATATAGCCATTGATGATGCCGTAGCCGAGGAACCAGATCATTCCCGCCAAGACCGTGATCAGGCCGGACACCGCATAGAATTGCTGCCGCCGCGCCTTGCGCTTTTCCTCGCGATGGGGAAGCAGGTTGACGCGTATCACTGATCGAATCTCCGCAACGCCAGGCCGCACGCCACCAGCAGCGACGGCGCATCGGTCAGCAGGTGCTTGGGGCGAATCCGCGAAGATGGAACCATATTCACGAACGGATTGGCCAGCACCGTGTCGACCTTGGTGCGCGCCGCCACTGTCTCGCCTATCCCGGAAATAATGGCGCAACCACCCGCAAGGATGATGTTGTCGACTTTGTTGAACTGGGTGGACGTAAAGAAGAACTGGAGCGCTCGCGACACTTCGAGCGCCAGGTTTTCCATGAACGGGCGCAGCAACTCGGCCTCGTAATTCTCGGGCAGCGTGTTGTTGCGTTTCGCCATCTCCGCCTCCTCCACGCTCATGCCATAGGTGCGCATGATCTCCTGAGTCAGCTGGCTGCCGCCGAATGCCTGCTCGCGGGTGTAAATCGACTGATCGTTCTTCAGCACGGTCACATTCATGACGTTGGCGCCGATATCCACCATCGCCAGGATGCGGTCCCTGCCGCCGTCGGGCAACTGTTTCTCGACCAGTTCCAGCGCCGCTTGCGCGGCATACGCCTCGACGTCCATCACCACCGGTTTCAAACCCGCGGCCTCGGCGCAGGCAACGCGATCCTCGACTTTTTCCTTGCGGGACGCGGCAATCAGGAGTTCGACTTCGTCAGCTCCGGAGGGCGCCGGGCCGATCACCTGGAAATCCAAATTGACCTCTTCCAGCGCGAAAGGAATGTACTGATTGGCTTCCGACTCGACCTGCACTTCCAGTTCCTGTTCGCGCAGACCGGCGGCGACGACGATCTTCTTGGTGATGACGGCGGCTGTCGGCAGCGCCATCGCGACGTTCCGGGTGGATGAACCGAGACGCTTCCAGGCGCGGTTCACCGTCTCCGTAACTTGTTCGAGGTTGGTGATATTGCCATCCAGCACCGCGTCGCGCGGCAAGGGCTCGATCACGTAACGATCTATGCAAATCACACCCTTGCCTGCATCCGACAATTCCACCATTTTGATGGCGGACGAACAGATGTCCAGGCCGATCAATGGCCGCGCTTTAGGATTAAAAATGGACAGGTCAAATTGCAAGAAAATATCCTTTTAAAATCTTATGTTAGGCACTATACGGATAATTTACATTAAATGCTAGCAGCAACTATGTCGGGTGTAAAGAATTATCTCTTGGCTATGCCCGCTCCGCCGCCTGCTTTGAGCTGTCAATAAATTGCATAAAGCTCAGCATATAATGAGCCGCTGTATCCTTACTGTCGAGTCCCACCTTGCCCGCCGCCCTTCGCTGGATCCTCTACCCCGTTCTGTTGGTCGTCGGCGTTGCGCTGGCGGCTACCGCCCTGCTCGGCATCGCCGTGATTCTCGCTTATCCGCAGTTGCCTTCGCTCGAACTTCTGACCGATTACCAACCGAAAATCCCGCTCCGCGTGTTCACCGCGGATAGCCAACTGATCGGCGAGTTCGGTGAGGAACGCCGCGATCTGGTGCGCATCGCCGAGGTCCCGGCGATCATGAAGCAAGCCATACTCGCCGCGGAGGACGAACGTTTTTATCAGCATAGCGGTGTCGATACCCTGGGGGTTCTGCGCGCCGCATATTCCAACTTCCTGGGTGGCAGCAAGCGCCAGGGTTCCTCTACCATCACCATGCAGGTCGCACGAAATTTCTTCCTTTCCAGCGAAAAGACCTATACGCGAAAGCTCTACGAAGCGTTATTGGCATTCAAGATCGAACACAATCTTGCCAAGGACGAAATCCTGCAAATCTATATCAACCAGATCTACCTCGGGCAGCGCGCCTACGGCTTTTCCGCCGCGGCCCAGATCTATTACGGCAAAACTCTCAAGGATATTAATGTCGCCGAGGCCGCAATGCTGGCCGGATTGCCCAAGGCGCCCTCCGCTTACAACCCGGTGGCCAATCCCAAGCGCGCCAAGCTGCGCCAGATGTATGTGTTGCGCCGCATGCACGAACTGGGTTCGATCAATGACACGCAACTGGCCGAGGCCCAGAAACAGGCGTTGAGCATCAAGCACGATGCCAACAATTTCGGCGTGCATGCCGAATTCGTCGCGGAAATGGCGCGCCAGATCGCCTATGAACGCTTCCAGGAGGACACTTACAACAAGGGCCTGCGCGTCATCACCACGATCAGCCGGGCCGACCAGGAAGCCGCTTATGCCAGCCTGCGCAAGGGGGTCATGGACTACGACCGGCGCCACGGCTATCGCGGCGCGGAAGGCTATGTCGACATGAAGGACATCCGCTCCGACCAGGACGAAGAGCTCGAAGAGGCCTTGGTGGATTACGACGATTCAGACGATTTGCTGGCGGCGATTGTCCTCGAAATCCACCCCGGCGAGGTCCGCGCCTACCTCCGCGGCGGGGAGTTGATCAGCATCGCCGGCGACGGCTTCAAGTTCGCCGCGCGAATGCTGGATGAGAAGGCACCCGCCAACAAGCGCCTGCGCCGCGGCGCGGTCATTCGCGTTGCCAAGGATGCCAAGAAGCAGTGGCAGATCACCCAACTGCCCGAAGTCGAAGCCGCCTTTATCGCCGCCAGCCCGGTCGACGGCGCCATCCGTGCACTGGTCGGTGGTTTCGACTTCAACCGCAACAAGTTCAACCATGCCACGCAGGCCTGGCGCCAGCCGGGGTCCAGCTTCAAGCCCTTCATCTATTCGGCGGCGCTGGAAAAAGGCTATACGCCGGCCTCGGTGATTCCCGATGAACCCATCGTCATCTCGGCGGCGGAGACCGGCAGCCAGGCCTGGGAACCGCGAAATTACGACGGCAAATACGAAGGGCCGATGACCATGAGAACCGGCCTGGCGCGATCCAAGAACATGATCTCGATCCGCTTGCTGAAATCCATCGGCACCCAATACACCCAGGACTACGTCGCTCGTTTCGGTTTTGATCCTGAGAAGCACCCGCCCTATCTCACCATGGCGCTCGGTGCCGGTTCGGTGACGCCCTGGCAGCACCTCACCGCGTATTCGGTTTTTGCCAATGGCGGCTACAAGATCGAGCCCTATATCGTGCGTCAGATTCTTGATGACAAAGGCAAGGTGCTGGCCGAGACGCAACCGGTGGTCGCCGGCGATGAACAACTGCGCGTCCTCGACGCCCGCAACGCCTACCTGATGGATAGCATGATGCATGACGTGGTACGCCGCGGCACGGCAACCAAAGCTCTATCGCTGAAGCGCGGCGACCTGGCCGGCAAGACCGGCACCACCAACGACTATATCGATGCTTGGTTCTGCGGCTACCAGGCGACCGTGGTCGGCATCGCCTGGATCGGCTTCGACCAGCCGAAGAAGCTCGGCAACAATGAGACCGGTGGCTTCGCGGCACTGCCGATGTGGATCGGCTTCATGGAGAAAGCGCTGCAAGGCGTGCCGGAAAGCTACATGGAACTGCCCGCAGACCTGGTAGCCATCAATGCCAAGGATCCCGCGAGCAAGACCCTGCGCGCCGAATTCATTTACAAGGAATACCTGCCGCCCGTGGAAAATGAAGAACCGGCTGCCGTGCCGGAACAGCAGCAAGTACCTGCGCCCGTGGTAGACGCAAAGCCGAAGACAGTCGAAAAGAAGGGCGCGGTGAACTAAAGACTCACCGTAACGCCGGCCTGTTCGCTGATGCAGCGCGAAAGCGCCGCCAGGAGTTCGACGCCGTCGCGCGTGCCCAGCCATCGCTGTTGGCCGGCCTCATCCCTTTTGAAATGGTAGCCGCCGGACTTTGCCGCGACCCAGATTTCCCGCGCCGCCGTGTGGCGATTAATAATGATCTTGCTGCCGTTATCGAATTCCAGCTCGATCACGCCACCCGGCCTGATCTCGAAATCGATTTCGACAGTGCAATTTTCGAGCGCCTGCTCGATGCGCTCCAGCATGGCATCGGCATGTGCGTTGAATTCTCGTTCATCCATGACGATATGCGGGTCTTGGCCCTGTGATAGGATTGAATTTTTCCATGATTCCCCGCGCGATGCGTTTGCTCCTGTTGATTTCAGCCGTTCTGGCGCTGGCCTGCTGCGGCACCAAGACGCCCTTGATCATGTCGCCGGCCCCGGTCAAGGCGCCGCTGCTAGGCTCATCCGCACCGGAGACGCCGCGTGATCATAACAACGCGATAAGGGAGCCGCAATGATTCCGCATCCCTTCGACTACCGCGACGGTGAACTATATGCGGAAAATCTGTCGCTGGCGGGTATCGCCGAACAATTCGGCACGCCCTGCTACGTCTATTCGCGCGCCGCACTGACCGCCGCTTTCGAAGGCTACCGCGTGGCATTGGCGGGTCGCGACGCCATGCTGTGCTATGCCGTCAAGGCCAATTCCAATCTGGCGATCCTCAATCTGTTCGCGCGACTGGGAGCGGGCTTCGACATCGTCTCGGGCGGCGAACTCGCCCGCGTCATCGCCGCCGGGGGCAACCCGGCCAAGGTGGTGTTCTCAGGCGTCGGCAAGACCGGCGCCGAGATGCGCGTCGCCCTACAGGCGGGCATACACTGTTTCAACGTCGAATCGGCGACCGAGCTGGAGTTGCTCGACCAAGTCGCCGGGACGCTGGGCGTAAAGGCACCTATATCCCTGCGCGTGAATCCGGATGTCGATCCGAAAACCCATCCCTATATCGCCACCGGCCTGAAGAACAGCAAGTTCGGCGTGCCTTTCGAGGAAGCCTTGCCGCTCTATCGGCGTGCCCAGGCACTGCCGCACCTGGCGATACGCGGCATCGATTGCCACATCGGCTCGCAACTGATCGACCCGGCGCCGGCCGCCGAAGCCACCCGGAAGCTTCTTGGCCTGGCGGACAAACTCGCCGCCGAAGGCATGCCGCTGTCCCATCTCGATTTCGGCGGCGGCATGGGCATCCGCTATCGGGACGAAGACGTGTCCAGCGCGGCCGAATACTTGGCGCCGACCCTGGCCCTCCTGGACGGGCGCAAAGAAAAATTGATGTTCGAGCCGGGGCGCTCGCTGGTCGGCAACGCCGGAATACTGCTGACCCGCGTCGAAGTGCTGAAACACGGCAGCGAAAAGAATTTCGCCATCGTCGACGCGGCAATGAACGATCTGCTGCGTCCGGCACTCTATGACGCATGGCATGACATTTTGCCGGTACGCCGGAACCAGGACGCGGAACAACTTTATGAGATCGTCGGGCCGGTATGCGAAAGCGGCGACTTCCTCGGTCATGACCGCAGCCTGGCATTGCGCGAAGGCGACCTGGTGGCGGTGATGTCGGCGGGCGCCTACGGCATGGCAATGAGTTCCAATTACAATAGCCGGCCTCGGGCGGCGGAGATAATGGTTGATGGCAGCAAGGCCCAGCTCGTCCGGCAGCGGGAGGAAGTATCGCAGTTGTTTGCCCTGGAAACGATATTGCCATGATCTTGTGCGCTATCCGTTCCTCCGTATCCTTAAATAAAGAGCGTCACAGATGAATCGAAAATTTGCGTTTATAGCGGTACTACTCGTCGCGTTGGGGGCTGGTGGCTGGGTCGTTTGGGACAGCCAGCGTGGAAAGCCGAGCGAACCGGTGGCTACACCGGGAACACCGGCCGGCCTGTCGGTGACGACCGCCATCGCGCAGCGCCAGACGGTGCCCGTGGTACTTGAAGTCAATGGCTATGTCGCTTCACTGAACAGCGTGGATATCCGTCCGCAGATCAGCAACGTGATCGCCCGGGTGCATATCAAGGAAGGTCAGTTCGTCAAGGCGGGCGACGTGTTGTTCACCCTCGATGACCGCACTGACCAGGTCAATCTGTTGAAAGCCGAAGCGCAACTGGCCAAAGACCAGGCGACGCTGGCCGATTTCGAACGCCAGCTGGCCCGCAGCAAGGAGTTACGGCAAAAAGGCTTCATCGCGCAAAGCGCCACGGATACCGTGCAGACCCAGCTCGAAGCCCAACAGGCGGCGGTGCGAGCCGACCAGGCGGCACTCGAGGGCGCGCGCGTCAGTCTCGGTTTCAACACCTTGCGCGCGCCGATTGCCGGCCGCGTCGGCGCCATCAGCGTCTATCCGGGCAGCCTGGTTCAGCCGAATTCGGCAGCGCTGGCCAGCGTCACTCAACTCGATCCGATCAGCGTCGGCTTCACCATCCCCGAAGGCGAGCTGAATTCCCTGCTGGCGACATCCAGGAGCGGGCCCGTCACGGTCATCGCCTATCTGCCCAACAGCGACTGGAAGCGCGAAGGCCGTCTCAGCTTCATCGACAACGCGGTCGATTCACAGAGCGGCACGATACGCGCCAAGGGGCTGTTTGCCAATGCCGATCAGGCGCTCTGGCCAGGCGCCTATGCAGGCATCCGCATCTCGGTGCGTGAGTTGCCGGATGTGGTGGTCATCCCCCTAGCCGCGGTTGTCAATGCGGTTGACGGCACGCATATCTACACGGTCTCCGCCGACCAGACCGTGCAACGGCACAAGATACAGATACTCTACAGTTTCGGCACCCAGGCCGCCATCAAGGGTATCGAAAGCGGTATGCGGGTGGTGGTGGACGGCACCCAGAACCTGCGCCCGGCCATGCGGGTGCGCGAGGCCGGCAGCGGCAGACCGGCGCAGCCAGGGGCTGCCGGAGCAACCGCCCGTCCCGCGGAAACGAAATCACCATGACGCTGCCCGAGCTTTGTATCCGGCGGCCGGTAATGACCGTGCTGCTGTGCGCCGCCGTCGTCGTCGCCGGTCTGGTGGCCTACCTGAAGATTCCGGTGGCCGCGTTGCCCAGCTACAACACGCCGATCATCAATGTCTACGCCACATTGCCCGGCGCCAGTCCCGAGACCATGGCGGCTTCGGTGGCACTGCCGCTGGAAAAACAGTTTTCCACCATCAGCGGCCTGAACGTCATCAGTTCCTCGAACACCACCGGCACCACCTCGGTGACCCTGGAATTCGCCTCGGATCGCGACATCGACGCCGCGGCGGTGGATGTCCAGGCCGCCCTGTTTCGCGCCCAGCGCACCTTGCCGATCGAGATGACGGTCCCGCCGTCCTACCGCAAGGTCAACCCGGCAGACGCACCGGTGATGTTGATGGCGCTCACCTCGCCTTCCTTGAGCCTGGCTGAACTCAACGATTATGCGGAGAACCTGATTTCACCCAGCCTGTCGACTCTCGACGGCGTCGCCCAGATCCAGGTCTATGGCCAGAAGCGCTATGCCGTTCGAGTGAAAGCCAATCCCGACCTGCTGACGGCGCGCAACATATCACTCGACGAGCTGATGAACGCCATCCGCTCGGCCAACGCCAACACCCCGGTCGGCGTGCTCGACGGTCCCAAGCAGATGCTCACCATCGAAGCCAATCGGCAACTGAAGAACGCCGCCGAGTTTGAGGATCTCATCATCGCGAGTCGCAATAATGTTCCCGTGCGCCTGCGCGATGTCGCAGCGGTCGAGGACAGCGTCGAGTCGGTACGTAGCGCCAATCGTTTCAACGACGAGCGTGCCATCATCCTGGCGGTGTTGCGGCAGCCGAATGCCAACACGGTGGCCGTGGTCGATGCCATCCGCACCAAACTGCCGGTGTTCCGCGCGCAACTGCCGGGATCGATCGGCGTCAACCTGATGAATGACCGCTCGGTCTCGATACGCGACGCGCTGCATGACGTCGGCGTGACATTGTCGATCACCGTGGTCCTGGTGGTACTCGTCATCTTCCTGTTCCTGCGCCGTCTGGTCGCTACCCTGATCCCCACCTTGTCCCTGCCGGTATCCCTGATCGGCGCCCTGTCGCTGCTTTTCGCCTTCGGCTACAGCCTCGACAACATCTCGCTGTTGGGCATCACGCTTGCCGTCGGTCTGGTGGTGGACGACGCCATCGTCATGCTGGAGAATATCGTCCGCCACATCGAGGAAGGCATGGCGCCACTACAGGCGGCACTCACCGGCTCGCGCGAGATGAGCTTCACCATCATGTCGATCTCGATCTCGCTGGTCGCGGTGTTCATCCCGATCTTCTTCATGCCCGGCGTGATCGGCCTGCTGTTCCACGAGTTCGCCGTGGTCGTCTCGCTTTCCGTCCTAGTCTCCGCCGCGGTTTCCCTAACCCTGGTGCCGATGCTGTGCAGCCGCTACCTGACCAGCCACTCCACCGACTCGAACAATTTCCTCACCCGCGCCTTCGAACGCCTCTTCGCCGCCATGTTGCGCCTGTACACCCGGACACTCGACGTGGCCCTGCGGCACCGGCGCGGCGTGCTGTTCATCGCCCTGCTCACTTTCATCGCCACCGCCTGGCTGTTCGTAACGATACCGAAAGGCTTCTTCCCTGAAGAGGACATCGGCCAGATCAGGGTCACCACCGAGGCGGTGGAGGACATCTCCTTCTACGCCATGCAGACCAAGCAAGACCAGGTCGTCGACATCATCCGCGCCGACCCCAATGTCGCCAACGTCGGCTCGGTGATCGGCGTCGGGGGCGCCACTCAGAATACCGGGCGGATGTTCCTCAATCTCAAGCCGCGCGCCGAGCGCCAGGGCATGAATGCCGTGTTGGAGGGCCTGCGCAAGAAATTTCGCGCCGTGCCGGGCATCGCGGTCTATATGCGCCCGGAACAAAACCTGCAACTGGGCGGCAAGAACACCAAGGCCCGCTATCAGTATGTGCTGCAAAGTATACGCGCCGACGAACTCAACGACTGGGCAACCCGCCTGATGGAGCGAATGACCGCCGACCCGGCATTCCGCGACGTCAACAGCGATTCCCAACTGAAGGGTTTGCAGGCGAGCATCATCATCGATCGCGACAAGGCCAACACCCTGGGCGTTCAGATCGACAACTTGCGCAGCGCTCTCTACGACGCGTTCGGCGAACGCCAGGTGTCGACGATCTACACCAGCAGCAACAACTACCAGGTGATCCTGGAACTTGCCGAACCCTTCAAGCGCGACGAGGCCGCCCTAGACAAGATCAGTGTGCGCAATCGCGCCGGCACCCTGGTGCCGCTCACCAGTTTCAGCACGGTGAAACGCACCGTCGGGCCGACCTCGGTCAACCACCAGGGCCAGCTCCAGGCCATCACCATTTCCTTCAACCTGGCACCCGACGTGCCTTTGGGCGAGGCCGCCGGGAAGATCGACCGCTACAAGGAGGAAATCAAGATGCCGGTCAGCGTCATCGCCAGTTACGGCGGCGACGCGGCGGTCTTCAAGGACTCGCAATCCGGCCAGGCGATCCTGCTGGTGATCGCGCTGCTGGTGATCTATGTGTTGCTGGGCGTGCTCTACGAGAGTTACATCCACCCGCTGACCATCCTCGCCGGACTGCCCTCGGCGGCGGTCGGGGCATTGCTGACCTTGCGCCTGTTCAATCTGGACCTGACGCTGATCGCCACGATCGGCATTCTGATGCTGATCGGCATCGTCAAGAAGAACGCCATCATGATGATCGACTTCGCGCTGCATGCCCAGCGCAAGCAGGGCATGGCGCCGGCCGAGGCGATCCGCCAGGCCTGCATCCTGCGTTTCCGGCCGATCATGATGACGACTTTCGCGGCGCTGATGGGGTCGCTGCCGATCTCCCTGGGACTGGGCGCCGGCGCCGAACTGCGCCAGCCGCTCGGCCTGGTGGTCACGGGCGGCCTGCTGTTTTCCCAGATCATCACCCTCTATATCACGCCGGTGATCTACCTCGCGCTCGACCGCTACAGCGGCGCGGGACCGCTGCAAATACAGGATAGCGGAGAGTAGTCAATCTGGGATATTAACGTGAAATAGCGTTACGACGCCCCGTACCCTAACCCCAAAGTCGGACACCAGTAACCCACGAGCGCAGCGAGCAACTTGTGCCCCCGCCTGGGCGGGGGTTGGGGGTGGGGGCGTAAACCCTGTTTTTGAACGATTTCATGGCACGGGGGTGGTCTGACGACGATGCGAGTTAATGCTGGTGTTCCATCGCCGGCATCGCGGTCAGGTCGCGTACTTCGGCTTTGACTTCAAGCGTGCTCACCTTCTTGTCCTTGCCCTCGACTCTCAAGGTCAGCGGCACCGAGTCGCCCTTCTTCAGCGGCTGTTTGAGATCCATCAGCATGATGTGATAGCTGCCCGGCCTGAGCGCAACCGCCTTGCCAACCGGCAGACTCAGCCTGGGTAGGGCGCGCATCTTCATCACACCGTTGTCCATCGTCATCTCATGGACTTCGACCACGCCGGCGACCGGGCTGGAGGCGCCAAGCAGCGTGGCATCCTCGCCGGCCTTCAACTCCATGAAAGCGCCGGTGGCCATCTGTCCGGCCACCGTGCCGCGCACCCAGGCGCCGGAAACGATGACGCCTTGCGCCCAGACCGGGGCGATCAGAAAACAGGCCAGCAGTGTCCCTATGCGTAAGTACATGACTTTTTGCAATACCATGCTGCATTCCCTCCAACGGTTCTAGAAAGTCCGACTATAACCGACAACCGCAGCCCATTTACTGGTCAACTGGGTCCCGTTCATATTCTGGTAGAGCGGCAGTTGGACGAATCCATACACGCTTGCCTGCCTGTTGAGCATGGCGCTAAGGCCCGGACTGAGAAACAGGCTGCGGCTACCGCTATGCTCAGGCTCCGCCTGAAGGCCGCTGTCGCGGCCGCGCAACAAGGCATTCAGTTGGAACTGGGCGCTTACGGCATGGCCGAGCGATGTGCTGATGCCGGCATCGAGCATGAGTTGGCGACCCGGACGAAAGTCTTCATGTGGCTGCAGGGCACGTTGCAGGGTGGCTGCGCCGAACCACCCGTTGCCGCCAAATTCGCCGCGTGCATAAGCCCCGATGATAAGATCGGTGGTGCCACTGCCAGGTTGCAGCATGCGCTCGGCACGCTCTCCTTCGGCGTTCTTGAGCTGGGTTGAACCGGTCGGGAGCTTGACGCCGAACTTGATCCCTTCGACCATTTCCGGTGCTCCAACCGCAGGCTGGAAACGCACCACCGCCCGGGTGTCGCCCCAACCGGTCATGCGCCAATTCTCCGGCACCGGCCCGTCGACCGGATCGTTGAACAAGTGGCCATGGTTACGGCCAAGATAAGGCATCTGAAAGCCGATCCCCCAATGCTCATCGAGGCTGTGGTCCAGCGTCAGTACCAGATTACGGTTCAGTGTACTGACCTCGTCATGGGTATTGGGCTGGCCGGAGAGCCCGGTCTTTGCGCTGCCGCTGCGCAACTGGTCAAGACGGATGAATTCGAAACGCAAATCCGCTCGCGTCCCGGATTGTGCCCATTCGCCATGCGCCTCGGCACTGGTATTGATCGCACAAAAGGCAGCACCGCACGAAGCGGCGGCGGTATTGCTGAACATGGCCAAGAACATGATGCAAGGCAAACGTCGAAGCATGGATAATCGATGTGCTTAAAGGATCGGATCATAGTGAACAAGACTCAGGGGCACCATGTGGCATATTGTCGCAGCCCTCGCCCAAGGGGCTGGGCTAAAATCAGAACGCCATGGCACAGCGACGCTTGATGACCATCATGCAAGTTTTTCCGGAATCAGGCTCGCCTCACGGCAGCTACAATCTTCGCCTTCTGCTGTGGTTGCGGGGTCTGGCCATTATCGGCTTGTCGCTGATGGTTGCGCTGGCTCAAAACCTGTTCCACATCCTGATACCCTTCACCCCGGTGCTTTCCCTGCTCGTCCTGTGGGCCGCGCTCAACCTGCTGACCTGGTTGCGCCTGAAGCATCCGACCCAGGTCAGCGATACTGAACTACTAGCCCAGCTCAGTATCGACCCGATCATGCTGACTGCCCTGCTGGCATTCACCGGCGGACCCGCCAACCCGCTGACCTCGCTCTACCTGCCGCCGGTGGCGGTGGCCGCTGCGGTGCTGCCAATGCGTCATGCCTGGATGATGGCCGCTTTGAGCGTGACGGCCTATTCATTGCTGTGGAAATTCAGCGTGCCGCTCACCGTGGAAGATGTCGACAGCGCCATGCAGATGCACCTGATCGGGATGTGGCTGACTTTTGCGGCCTCCGCTTTGCTCATTGCCGGCTTTGTCACGCGCATGACTGTGGCATTGCGCGGGCGGGATCGGCAACTGGCCGCAGCCCGCGAGGAGGCGCTGCGCGACGAACGCATCGTCGCCCTGGGAAATCTCGCCGCCGGCGCTGCGCACGAGCTCGGCACGCCGCTGGCGACGATGGCGGTAATAGCCGGCGAATTGGCAAGCGATCCCGCCACGCCGAGCGAATTGCGCGTCGATCTCGAGCTGTTGCGCGAACAGATCGCCGCCTGCAAAGGCATCATCACAGGCCTGGCGGAACGCGCCGGGTCAAGCCGCGCCGAGAGCGGAAGTGCGATTGCCGTCGATCGCTGGATGGAAAAACTGGTCGCCCGCTGGCGGTCGTTGCGTCCACAGGTGGAGCCACGCCTGTTATCGACAGGGGTCGTCGCGGCACCGAGCATCGTCGGCGAGGCCACCCTTGAACAAGCCCTGCTCAGCTTGTTCAACAATGCCGCCGACGCCAGTTCGTCCGACGTGGAAATAGTCGTGCACTGGACCCATGACCACCTGCAACTGAAGATCCTCGACCGCGGCCCGGGGATCGCCGAGGCGCTCAGGCTGCGCGCCGGTCGCGAGTATTTCAGCACCCGGCCCGAGGGTGCCGGCATCGGCCTGTTCCTTGCCCATGCCACGCTCAACAGATTCGGCGGCGACATTTTCCTCGAACCGCGTCCCGGAGGGGGCACGCTCACCCGCATCGAGCTGCCATTGAAAACATTGCTGGCTAACGACACATGAATACCGAAGTTACGTCGCGGCATCGGATCCTGGTGATCGATGACGATGCGGCGTTCAACCGCGTTCTCTGCCGCGCACTGGCGCGCCGTGGCTATGCGGTCGCCAGTGCACACACCGCTGCCGAAGCCCTGACGCTGGCGGAACGCGAGTGTCCGGCGATGATAGTGCTCGATCTGAACCTCGCCGGCACCGGTGGCTCGATGAGCGGCCTGGCACTGGTGGCGCCGCTCAAGCGCGCCTGCCCAAACGGCAACATCGTGGTATTGACCGGGTACGCCAGCATCGCCACCGCGGTCGAGGCCATCAAGCTTGGCGCCCGCCACTATCTCGCCAAACCTGTGGACGTCGACGCGCTACTGGCCGCCTTCGGTACCGGCATTGGCGCCCCCGATACCGGGATCGCCGACAGCCCGCCACCTGGCACGCCGCTATCGGTTGACCGCATGGAGTGGGAACACATCCAGCGCATCCTGCTGGAGCATGGCGGAAACATTTCGGCAACCGCTCGTGCGCTGAAAATGCACCGCCGCACCTTGCAGCGCAAGCTCGGAAAACGGCCGGCAAGATTCTGAGTGTTGGAGTGTCGAAGTATTGGATTTGGAATGCGTGAAATGGTGTCTCTGCGACATCATGTCGCAGGAGGAGAAGTCGCTGCCACTCTAAAATTCCGGGCTTCCACGTCTCTCTGTGAAAGTCGTCATGGCCCGCAACCTCAAACTTCCTCTCAAGACTATCGCTACCCTGGTTTCCATCGTGCCGCTTGCATGCCTGGCCCAGGAACCGAGGCTCAGCCAGGTCATCATCACCGCCCCGAAGCTCGAAGATCCATCCTTGAGCGCGTCCTCCCTTGGAGAGCGCAGCCTGGCTCCCTTGCGCTCATCCACAAGCGATACCGCCAGCCTGCTGCGGGACATTCCCGGCGTCAGCCTTTACGGCAACGGCGGCGTTTCGAGCCTGCCGGCGATCCATGGCATGGCGGACGACCGCGTGCGCGTCAAGGTGGATGGCATGGACCTGATTGCCGCTTGCCCCAATCACATGAACTCGCCGCTGTCCTACATCGATCCGACCAAGGTCGGCGGCGTCAAGGTGTTTGCCGGCATCGCTCCGGTCAGCGTCGGTGGCGACAGCATCGGCGGTTCGATCCTGGTGAATTCCGCGCACCCCGAGTTTGCCACCGCCGGGCAGGGTACCCTGCTCAAGGGACAAGCCGGCGTTTTCCATCGCAGCAACGGCAATGCCAACGGCGCCAATCTCGCGGCGACGATTGCGGGCAAAAACATCAACATGACGTATAGCGGTTCAACCGCGGAATCCGGCAACTACAAGGCTGCGAAGGACTTCAAGGCGGCAGGTCCGGCAGCGGTGGATGGAGCCGGCGGGCCGGCCGCAATGAATCGTGGTTGGCTGGGTGGAGACGTGATCGGATCTTCCAGATACAAGTCGGAAAACCAGGAACTCGGGTTTGCGCTGCGCCACGACAAGCACCTGATCGAATTGAAGCTGGGTTTTCAGCACATTCCGTACGAAGGCTTTCCCAATCAGCGCATGGACATGACCAGGAACGACAGCACCCTGGTCAATCTGCGCTATACCGGGCAATATCGGTGGGGCGCCCTGGAAGTGCGCGTCTATGAAGAACAGACGCGGCACAAGATGGATTTCGCCGATGATAAACAGTTTGTGTACGGCCCCAATCCACCCTCCACTATCGTCGCTCCCGGCATGCCGATGTATACGGAAGGGAAGAATGCCGGCGCGCTGGTCAAGGCGGATATCCCGCTTTCGGCACGCGACGTCCTCAAGCTGGGTGGCGAGGCCCAGCATTACCGGCTGAACGACTGGTGGCCGCCATCCCCGTCATCCCTTGCCGGCATGGTTTCCGCTCCCGGCGTCCCCGCCACCGCCGGCGGGATGGCGCCGGATACCTTCTGGAACATCAACAACGGAAAACGCGACCGGCTGGGTGTCTTCGCCGAATGGGAGGCACGCTGGAATCCCGAATGGCTCACTTTGCTCGGTGCGCGCGCCGAGCAGGTGAAGATGGATGTCGGTCCGGTGCAGGGCTATAACGCCATGACGGCAGGGTATGCGGTTTCGGCGGCCGCCTTCAATGCCCGCGGCCACGGGCGTAGCGACAACAATCTCGACCTGACTGCGCTGACGCGCTACACACCGGACGCCACCCGCACCTTCGAGATCGGTTACGCGCGGAAGACCCGCTCGCCGAATCTTTACGAGCGCTACTCCTGGTCTCAGAACAGCATGGCGCTGATCATGAACAACTTCGTCGGCGATGGCAACGGCTATCTCGGCAACCTCGATCTGAAGCCGGAAATGGCCCACACCCTGAGCGCCACTCTCGACTGGCATGACGCCGCCCGCACCCGGGAATTCAAGCTCACACCCTACTACACCCGAGTTACGAATTTCGTAGACGCCGTCCGTTGCACAGGCAGCGGCATGATGATGAATGCGCTGTGTGGCGGCACGGCGAACAACACGGCAAGAAATTTGTTCGTTCAGCTCCAGTACGCCAACCAGTCCGCACGGTTCCATGGCGTGGACATTTCCGGCCGCGTGCCGCTGGCGAAAATCAGCGACTACGGCAGCTTCAGCGGGACCGGCGTGGTGAATTACGTCCGAGGCGAGAACCGGACCACCGGCGACAATCTCTACAACATCATGCCGCTCAACGTGAAATTGGCGGTGGTGCAAAGCCTGGGCACCTGGAGCAACACCGCCGAAGTTCAACTGGTCGATGCCAAGACCCACGTGTCCCAGGCCAGGCAAGAAGTTCGAACCGGAGGGTATGGCCTGCTCAACCTGCGCAGCAGCTATGAGTGGAATGAGGCCCGCCTGGACATCGGCATCGAGAATCTCTCCAACCGTTTCTACTCCCTCCCGCTGGGCGGCGCCTATGTCGGCCAGGGGGCGACCATGGGAACAAACACTATCCCATGGGGCATCCCGATACCCGGCATGGGACGGTCGATCTACGCCGGCCTGAGCGTCAAGTTCTGAGCGTCCGATCAGGCGGCCAGCCAGAGATCAGACACGCTTACAAAACGAAGCGCGCCAGATCCTCGCTCTGCGCCAGTTCCTTGAGCCGGCTGTCGACATAGGCGGCGTCGATGACCACCGGCTCGCCGCTGTGCTTGCCGGTCTCGAAGGAAACGTCTTCGAGCAGCTTCTCCATCACCGTGTATAGGCGACGGGCGCCGATGTTCTCGGTCGTTTCGTTGACCGCGAAAGCGATTTCCGCCAGGCGGCGGATGCCCTCCTCGGTGAAGTCCAGGCTCACTTGCTCGGTGCCGAGCAGGGCCTGATACTGGCGCGTCAGGCAGGCATCGGTGCCGGTGAGGATGCGGGCGAAATCGTCGACCGAGAGCGAATCCAGCTCCACGCGGATCGGGAAGCGGCCCTGCATCTCCGGTATCAGGTCGGAAGGCTTGGCCAGGTGGAAGGCGCCGCTGGCGATGAACAGGATGTGATCGGTCTTGATCATGCCGTACTTGGTCGACACCGTGGTGCCCTCGACCAGCGGCAGCAGGTCGCGCTGCACGCCCTGGCGCGAGACATCCGCGCCTTGCATTTCCGAGCGCGAGGCGATCTTGTCGATCTCGTCGAGGAAGACGATGCCGTTCTGCTCGACGTTCTTCAGCGCCTGGGTCTTAATCTCGTCGTCGTTGATCAGGCGCGCCGCCTCTTCGTCGGCGATGGCTTTCAGTGCATCCTTGATCAAGAGCTTGCGGGTCTTGCGCTTGCCTCCGCCGATGTTCTGGAACATGCCCTGGATCTGTTGGGTCAACTCTTCCATGCCGGGCGGCGCGAAGATCTCCATCTGCGCCGAAACCGCCGCCACTTCGATTTCGATTTCCTTGTCGTCGAGTTCGCCCTGGCGCAGCTTCTTGCGGAATTTCTGGCGCGTGGATGACACATTCGAGTCCTCGACGACCGGCGCGTCGTCGTGAAAACCCAGTGTCGAGGCGCTGGCGCGTGCCGGCGGTAGCAAGACATCGAGCACGCGGTCCTCGGCGGCATCCTGGGCCCGGTCGCGCACCACGCGCATCGCCGCTTCGCGGCCGTCCTTGATGGCCGTCTCGGCGAGGTCGCGGATGATGGTATCGACATCCCGGCCGACATAGCCGACTTCGGTGAATTTGGTGGCCTCGACCTTGATGAAGGGTGCATGGGCGAGCCGCGCCAGGCGCCGCGCGATCTCGGTCTTGCCGACCCCGGTGGGGCCGATCATGAGAATGTTCTTCGGTGTGATCTCGGTGCGCAAGGGTTCATCCACCTGCGCCCGGCGCCAGCGGTTGCGCAGCGCGATGGCGACGGCGCGCTTGGCGCGCGACTGGCCAACGATGTGTTTGTCGAGTTCCGATACGATCTCGGCCGGCGTCATTTGAGTCATTCGAGCGTCTCGATAAGGTGATTCTGGTTGGTGTAGATGCACAGGTCGCCGGCGATGGTCAGGGACTTCTTGACGATCTCTGCGGGGGAGAGCTCGGTGTTCTCCAGCAAACCGCGCGCGGCCGCCTGGGCATAGGGTCCGCCGCTGCCGATGGCGACGATGCCTAGCTCGGGTTCGAGCACATCGCCATTGCCGGTGATGATCAGCGAATTCTCGCGATCGGCCACCGCCAGCATGGCTTCGAGCCGGCGCAACATGCGGTCGGTGCGCCAGTCCTTGGCGAGCTCCACGGCCGAACGCAGCAGGTTGCCCTGGTGCTTCTCCAGCTTGGCTTCGAAACGTTCGAACAACGTGAAGGCATCCGCAGTGCCGCCGGCAAATCCCGCCAGGATGCGGTCGTTGTAGAGCCGCCGGATTTTCTTGGCGCTGGCCTTGACGACGATGTTGCCGAGGGTTACCTGGCCGTCGCCGCCCAGGGCGATCTGCTTTCCTTTGCGCACGGAGAGGATGGTGGTGCCGTGGTACTGTTCCATGGTGGGACTTTCAAAATGAACATCGCCCCATATGGCGGCGCAACACCACGATTTCAAGGGCAGGCCGATTATTCTTGCAGACTATTCGCCGTTCGTGGCGGCATATTTCAGGCCGCCCCGGGTGCTCATCAAGATTCCCACGATTACCAGGGTCCACACCACCACGGGGCCGGAAGGCAAGTCGAACAGCGTCGACAGCCCCAACCCCACGGCGTATCCGGCCGCGCCGACCGCATAGGCGGCGAACAGGCGACGCCGCGAGGGGTAGGCGCGGCAAGCCAGCGCTGGAACGATCAGGCTTGCAAAGACCAGGTAAACCCCGACCAACTGGACCGAAGCGGTCACGGCAAAGGCGAACAGCCCGTAGAAGCCGAAACGCCCGAGCCGGCTGCCGCGCCAGAACCACAAGGCCAGGATGACGGCGTTCAGGACGGCGACCGGCAGCAATTGCTTGTAGCCTACCCACAGGATCTGGCCGGAGAGCAGTTCTTGCAGATGTTCTCCGCCGTGCGGGTTGTTGGCCACCAGGATCATCCCGCCGCTGGCGGCCAGCGCGAACAGCACGCCGATCAGCGCCTCCTGGATTTCCGGCCAGCGCTTTTCGGTCCAGGTCAGCAGTGCGGCGCCCAGGAGCGCAGCCGCCACAGCGGCCACCTGAGCCACCCCGCCTTCCGGCTCGAAGCCCGCCATGTCCGCGGCGATCACGCCTAGCGTGGCAATCTGGGCGATGGCCAGGTCGATGAAGACGATGCCGCGCGACAGCACCTGCATCCCCAGCGGCACGTGGGTGGATAGCACCAACAGGCCGGCGAGAAAGGCGGGAACGAGGATGGAAAGATTGAATGCGTCGAGATTCATGAAGTGCCACTCCGTCTCTTCGTCTATTTGAGCGCCGACAACAGCCGTTGCACCGTGTCGTCGTAGAGCCCGAACAAATCCTTGGCCCGCTCCGAGCCGCCGACGGTGAACGGCAACACCACCACCGGGATTTTAGCCCGCTCGGCCAGCCATTCCGAACCGCGGCCGTCGTTATATACGGACCGGATAATGGCTTTCACTGGCTGCCTTTGCAATTGCGCCAGCACTTCCGACAAGTGGGCGCCTGTGGGCTCCACGCCGGGCTTGGGTTCCAGCGCGGCGACTTCCCGCAGGCCCAGCCAGTTTTCCAGATAGACGAAGGCCTTGTGATGCACGACGATGTTCATCCCCTTGAGCGGCGCGGCATGCTTTTCCCAGTTCAGGATCGCCGCTTTCCAGCGCTCGGCGAATGCCTTGTAGTTGCCCTGGTAATACGCGGCGTTGGCCGGATCGACTTCGGCCAGCCGCTGCGACAGGGCCGCGGCAGCCAGGCCGATGTTGCGTGGGTCGGTCTGGATATGCGGGTTGCCGCCGGGATGCACATCGCCCAGGGAGCGATCCACACTGCTCGGCACTTCCAGCATGCGCACGGATTGCGCCGCCTCGAAGTAGCCCGGCTGCCCGGCCTGGATTTTCGGGTTGCCGGCCTGCTGCTGGAGAATAGGCAGCCAGCCGATTTCGAGCTGGGAGCCGGTGCACACCACCATGTCGGCGTTGCGCGCGCGCGCCAGCAGGCTGGGCTTGGCCTGGACGTGGTGCGGGTCCTGGAAGGCGTTGGTGGCGTTGTAGACGCTCACCTTGTCGCCGCCGAGTTCCTGCGCCAGGGCGCCCCATTCAGGTTCGCAGGCGAGGATGTTGAGGGCGGCGAAGGAGGGCAGAGCGAACGCCCCGAACGCCAGCACCAGTAAAGTTTTGATCGATTTGTTCATCATCGTAAGCTCCTAGAATTTGTGGGCGCCGTGGGCGCCGAGGCTCATCTGGTATTGCAGGAAGATCTGGTTGTCGGTCACGCCCTGAAGCGACTTGTCCTGGGCAAATTGCAGCCGGACACGGCTGAATTCACTGGGGTTGTAGTCCAGCATCAGCGCGTTCCGGGCCGGCGCGTAAACCGGCCGCAACAGGCTTGCGTTGTTGCTGCCGTAGTCTACCGTGCCGTTGTCCAGCCGTTCCGTGCGCAATCCAACGCGCCAATATGGGGCGAACTGGTATATGCCTTGGACATACCAGCCGGATTGCGTTGCGGCGTAGCTTCCGACCGATGCGCCGAGAGAAGCGGCGTTCGCATCGTAGGTCAGCTTGCCGTCTTCGATCCGGCGCAGATATTCCCCCTGCAGCTTGAAGTTGGTTTGGTTGGCATTGCCGTTTGGCGCCCATTTCCATACACCATCGACAATCCACAATTTGCTGCTGCCACTGAAGCTGTTGGTGACCGGCGCGCGCGCCACATCGGTATCGTCCCACTGGCGATCCTGGGGCGAAGTAGTCAGCAGGGAAAGCCCGGCCCGCCAACTGTGGCTGGCGCCGACATCGCCGCCCAGGTGGGCGAAAATCGCGCTGGCGCCGGAACCGTTCTTATTGCGGCCGGTGCCGGGATAGTTGGCGCCGCGGCCCAGTTCCGCGCCGATTTCCAGGAAGGTGTCGGTGGGCGCGAGCCAGCGCAACTGCAAGCCGTCGTTGTTGAATTGCCCGCCGACAAAGGCCTGGTAAGCCAGCGGCGCATCGACGAAGTCCCAAGTGTGGGCATGCTGCTCGTTGAGGTAACCAATGCCGGAAAAATAGCGGCCGGCTTTCAGTGTGAGGCCTTGCGGCAGGGAAGTGGTCTGAATAAACGCTTCCTCGGTCGATACCGTATTGTCGGGATGAATGGAAAAATTCATCGCACCGTAGAACAATTGGTCGACATTGGCGGAAATACCCAACTCGCTTTCCGCCAGGCTGAAACCGCGCTGGGGCGTGATCTCGCCCAGGGGATCGTTGGGCAGATGGAAGCCGCTGATGCGATAGCCGGCCGGATCCTTGGACAGGTTGCTGTACAAGCCGGACAGGATCAAAGAAATGCCGGGGTTGAAGGCGTTCGTGCCTCCGCCTCCCGATGCAGTCGGCTGTGGCGCCGCGACCGTTTCGGCTCTTGTGGCGATAGTCTCAGCCGAAGCAGCTTTCGCCTCCGTCTGAATCAGGCGTTTCTCCAATGCTTCGATGCGTTTTTCATAGGTTTCGCGCAGGCGTGCTACCTCTTCGCGAAGAGTGCGCAGATCGGCATCGTCTGCGGCGAATGCGGCTGCTGGAATGGCGATCAGCGCCACCAGTATGGGGATAGTGCAAATCTTCATGGTTCTTCTCCAAATCAATGGTGAGGCCGTCCGCTCGCGGCGGACGGCGATGACATAGGCATTCTTCGGCGGCTCGTGCCCGAACAATCGGATCGACTGGCCTTATCGAGGAGCCAGTTTGCGGTCAGCCGATCGTCACGGCGAACTTCCTGTGGCTGTCGTCTTCGCATGTGCCGTATCCGCGAAGACCCTCGACGAGCCAGTTGCAGGTCATGCGCTTTCCCTCGCCGTTGGTCAGCGTGGTTACGACGCGGCCGACGCCGCGCTTATGAAGGTAGGACTGCGCGAGCGGATGGTCAGGCGCTTCCTGGGAACGCCATTCTCCCGTATAGACTTGGCCTGCAACCGTGACTTCAATTTGGTACGGTTCGAGAAAGTTTTGCCGTACGATTCCGGTCCCATCCTGCCCGGAATTCTCAGGGTGCAGGGTCAGGTGCGTCGGCGCACACCCGGAAAGCAGTGCTGCCGCAAGGGTAATTACGCCGCATTTCCGGAGCAGCGCTGCGCCGGCAACGGCGGACCGGCGTGGAGGAGCGAGTGGCAAAGCCGGTGTCGGCCGCGCCGTATATGGGCAAAAGCGGTGTATCGTCATGGGGATCTCCAAAGCAAACGAACAGCCTCCACGGGCGGTGCCGTGGAGGAACGGTCAAATGGGCTTCAGAGCGATATTGGCGGGGCGCGCGCCGCGTATGGCGGGGCGGTGGAGATGAGGGGGTGACGAATTTCAAATCCAGCCGATATCCTGGCAACTGCCACTGCCACAGCCGGAAATGACACCGGCGGCGGCGCTCCGGCAGCCAGCGCGCTGATGGCGAGGCAGCTGGTACATAGATGCGAGAGGCTCAGTGCGTCCGCGTGGTCGGCTGCATCCGCCAGATGCGCCGTCGCTTGTCCGGCAAGGCCGAGGTGGCCGATCAGGTGGGCCAAAGCCGCCTGCTGTGCGCCGAGCAGGAACACGGCACACAGGGTCAGGATGATTTGGCGGGGTAGGCGACGTAGCATGGTTTCTCATCAAAACACAATCGGGCGCATATGGCAACTTTCAGCCAAGGTTCTGCATGCGTTAATTCATTTGCGTCTCCGTGATTGCCTGATGTATGATTATTTTTATTTTCGTCATACATCTTCGCCACATCGTGGAGAGTTGTCATGGAAGCGCTGCCCGATAACCTGTTCTCGCTCGGCCTGTTGGTGTTTATCCTCGGGCTCAAGCACGGCTTCGACGCAGATCACTTGGCCACCATCGACGGCCTTACCCGCTTCAACTCCCGCGCCAATCCCCGCATAGCCCGCTTCTGTGGCGCGCTGTTTTCGCTTGGCCACGGCGCGGTCGTGATTGCCATCGCGCTTGCAGTGAGCGCCTTTGCCCAGCGCTGGCAGACGCCGGAATGGCTGGAGTTGTTCGGCGCCTGGGTATCCATCGGTTTTCTGGCTGCGCTGGGTCTGCTCAACATCCATGCCGTGCTGCGTTCCGACCCGGCGCAGGTGGTGCGTAGCGTGGGCCTCAAAGGACGCTTCCTGGGTGGTTTGACGAAGGCGGCGAGTCCCGGCCTGGTGGCACTGGTGGGCGCGCTGTTTGCCCTGTCCTTCGATACCATCAGCCAGACCGCGCTATTCGCCCTCACCGCATCACAGTTCGGCGACTGGCGGGATGCACTGATGTTGGGGATTTTGTTCATGTTCGGAATGCTGGTCACGGACGGCGTCAACGGTCTGTGGATATCGCGCCTGATCTGCCGTGCCGACCAGATCGCCCTGATCGCCTCGCGCGTGATGAGCCTGGTGGTGGGCGGCGTCAGCCTGCTGGTCGCCAGCTTCGGCGTGGCCAGACTGACCCTCCCATCAATCGCGGCCTGGAGTGAAGGCAAGGAACTTTTTTTCGGCGGCGCCGTGGTCGCGGTGATCGTCGGCAGCTTCCTCCTCGCCGTCTGGCTCACCCGCACGGTCTCCCCGGCCACGCTCGCCACCGGAGACTGAAGCCCGCGGCGGTTTGTGACATTGCCCGGGCGTTTCAATACTGCGATCGACCCCGGAATCGACTACCATGAAGTTAGGAAGTCACCGAGAGGAAAACAATCGTGGAGATACTGACGCTTAAATCGCTGGGATCGTATTGGTCCGCAGCCGAGGTCGGGGTCAATATCATCGTGTTCCTCAACCTGCTCGGCGCCTTGCTGCTGGGGCTGCTGGTCGGCTATGAACGCTCCTATCACGGACGTGCCGCCGGCATGCGGACCTATGGCTTGGTGTGCATGGCTTCCGCAGCCTTGACCGTGATCGCCGGCTACCCGGAATTCTGGTACGGCGGACACCCGACGGGAGTGGTCAACTCCGATCCCACGCGCATCATCCAGGGCATTCTCACCGGCATCGGCTTCCTCGGCGCCGGCGTCATCATGAAGGAAGGCTTCAACATCAGCGGATTGACCACCGCCGCATCCATCTGGGCCTCGTCGGCCATCGGCGTCATGGTCGGCGTCGGCTTCTACGCGACCGCGATGCTCCTGGCTGGCCTCTCCGCGGCATGCATGATGTGGATATCCAAACTCGAGGGCTGGCTGCCTTCACACCCCGCGATATCGATCACCATGCGCTTCAAGAAGGGCTTCGTGCCCCGCGAGGACGTATTGCGCCGCATAGCGGTCGAACGCGGATATGAAATTGCCGGCGGATCGTTCTCGATCTCGTATCAGAACCAACAAGCGGAATGGCATTTTGTGGCGGTGGTTCTCGGCAAGGAGCGGACGGCGTCGATTACCGAGTTGGCCGACGAAATGGGCAAGTTCGACGGCGTGGAGAATTTCGATATCGCCCACGCCAGAAACTGATCAGCCTACCGTACAGACCAGTCCCTTCAGGTATTCCCCCTCGGGAAAGTCCAGCAGCACCGGATGGTCGGCGGAGGCGGTGAGCCGCCGCACGATGCGCGCGTCCACGCCAGCGTCCAGCGCGGCGCCGGCGACGATCTTCTGGAACAACTCGATGCCGATGCCGCCGGAACAGGAATAAGTCATCAGCAAGCCGCCCGGCGTCAGCAGCTTAAAGGCGTTCAGGTTGATGTCCTTGTAGGCGCGCGAGGCCTTTTCGGCGTGGGCGGGGGAGGGGGCGAACTTGGGGGGATCGAGCACGATCAGGTCGAACTTCTCGCCGGCGGCGCGCAAGGCGCGCAGCTCGTCGAACACGTCGGCCTCGCGCCACTCGGCGAGTTCGGCATTCAGCTTCGGGTTCAAGATCAGGTTGCGGCGAGCGGTTTCCAGAGCGGGACCGGAACTGTCCAGCGACAGTACCCGCGTCGCACCGCCGGCCAGCGCCTGGAGCGAAAACCCGCCGGTGTAGCAAAAACAGTTGAGCACCCGGCGGCCTGAGGCCAATTCGCGGGTGAGCAAGCGGTTGTCGCGCTGGTCGAGATAAAAACCGGTCTTGTGTCCGGCGACCACATCCACTTCCATCGAAATGCCATGCTCGTCGAAGACCAGTGGCTCGTTGGTGGCCGCGCCCTGCAACCAACCACAGCGCGTCGCCAGCCCCTCCAGCGTGCGCAGGTCGGCGTCGGAGCGCTCATAAATGCGAACGCAGCCGGTGGCCTTCTGGAGGGCGGCGGTGATCGCGCCTCGCCACTTCTCGGCACCGGCGCTGCTGAAAGCCAGCACCAGGGTATCGCCGTAGCGGTCGCAGATAACGCCCGGCAGGCCGTCGGACTCGGCGTGGATCAGGCGCAAGCCCTGCTGCCCGGCCAGTCCCGGCAAGGCGGCACGGCGCGCCAGGGCGGCCGCCACGCGCCGCTTGAAGAAAGCGTCGTCGATGATTTCGGACGGATTGAAGCTCCACATGCGCGCCCGTATGCGCGAGATCGGACTCCACGCCGCCTTGCCCAGCGGGCCACCGTCTGCCGCCACTACCTCGACGGTGTCGCCGCTGCGGGCGCGGCCCTCCAGCCGCTCCACGGCGCCCTCGAAAAGCCACGGATGACGGCGCTGCAGCGACCGTTCGCGGCCGGGCTTGAGGATCAGTTGAGCCATATTTTATCGGTCGGCCGACGGCCCAGCGGGACCATCAACCCTCACCGCTTGAAGCTGGATGATGGAGCGGGTGCTCAGGCACATGATGGCTTTCCGCAGCAGCATGATGATGCAGGAAGGCATGTTCCGGCTCTGCCGGGAGCGGGCCGCGGACCAGTTGCGGCAGCAGTGAGCCGGCGATCATTCCGCAGGCGCTGGCGATCAGGCCGGCGAACTGGGCCGGAACCAGGGGATCCTCGCCGCCGACCAAGAGTAGTGCCAGCCACACCGCCAAGCCGCAGAAGATCGCCGCCAGCGCCCCCTGATTGGTCGAACGTTTCCAGAACAGGCCGCAGACCAGCGGCACGAAGGCCGCCACCAGGGTCACCTGATAGGCGTTCTCGACCATCTTGAAAATGCTCGCCTTGGAGTTGATCGCATAAATCGTCACCAGCAAGGTAAATGACAGCGTCACCATGCGCATCGACAAGAGCAGCTTGCGGTCGGTCATCTTGCCCAGCATCGGCTTGAGGATGTTTTCGGTGAAGGTCACCGAAGGCGCCAGCAGCGTCGCCGAGGCACAGCTCTTGATGGCGGAGAGCAGGGCGCCGAAGAACATCACCTGGGCGAAAAGCGGCGCATGCTCCAGCACCAGGCGGGGCAGGATCAACTGCGGATCGGTGTCTATCAGTTCGCTCACCATCTTCGGGTCGATCAGGGTGGCGGAATAGGCCAGGAACATCGGCACGAAGGCGAAGAAGAAATACAGGCTGCCGCCCAGCACCGAACCCCATACGGCGATCTTCTCGGTCTTCGCCGACTGGACCCGCTGGAACACGTCCTGCTGGGGAATCGAACCGAACATCATGGTGACCCAGGCGGCCGCGAAGGCCAGCAGGGATTTCAGGTCGAGCGCCGGCCAGAACTCGAACTTGCCGGCCTGCATGGCGTGATCGACGACCACGCCGACGCCGCCGACCATGCCGCTGATCGAGCCGCCGATGTAGAGCATGCCGATGACGATGATCACCATCTGGATCAGGTCGGTCACAGCAACCGCCCACATGCCGCCGAAGAAAGTGTAGATGAGGATGGTTATCGAGCCTATCCACATGCCCGTCTCCTTCTCGATGTCGCCACTCGACACGACGTTGAACACCAGGCCCAGCGCGGTAATCTGCGCGCCGACCCAGCCCAGGTAGGAGAGCACGATGGCGATGGTGGTGAGCACTTCCACGGCGCGGCCGAAACGCTTCTTGTAGAAATCGCCTATGGTCAGGAGATTCATGCGGTAGAGCGGCGCGGCGAAGAACAGCCCCACCAGGATCAGGCACATCGACGAGCCGAAGGGATCGGAGACCACGCCTTTCAGGCCGTCCTTGAGGAAGGTTGCGGGTATGCCAAGCACGGTCTCGGAACCGAACCAGGTGGCGAATACCGTCGCTGTCACCATGTAGAACGGCAGATGCCGGCCGGCGATGGCGAAGTCCTTGGTGTTATGCACCCGCGTCGCCGCGTAGAGACCGATGGCGACCGAGATTATCCAGTAGATGATGACGAACCAGAGCAGCATGACAGTCCCCAGACGTGGTGTTAAGACGCAGACCTGTTGCGGAGATTATAGCGACGCCTTCCTCAGGCGGCCATGCCTAGAGCAGCAGCAATGCCCCGGCCAGGAGCAGCAGGGCCAGCGCGATGACGCCCAGCAAACGGCTCTGGCGTGCCTGTTCGGCCTGCATGACAGCCAACTGGGCGCGCAGCGCTGCGCCGTCGTCGCGCGCCAGGGCTTGATTGACCAGGCGCGGCAGGGCCGGCAACATGGACGCCCATTGCGGCGCCTCGCGCTTGAGGTTGCCGATCAAGCCGCGCCAGCCCAGTTGCTCGCTCATCCAGCGCTCCAGGAAGGGCTTGGCGGTTTTCCACAAGTCGAGATCGGGATCGAGCTGGCGACCCAGGCCCTCGATGTTGAGCAGGGTCTTCTGCAACAGCACCAGTTGCGGCTGGATCTCGACATTGAAGCGCCGCGAGGTCTGGAACAGGCGCAGCAACACCCGGCCGAAGGAGATCTCCTTCAGCGGCCGGTCGAAGAAAGGCTCGCAGACTGCGCGTATCGACGCCTCGAATTCGTCGATGCGCGTATCCGCCGGCGCCCAGCCGGATTCGACGTGGGTCTCGGCGACGCGCTTGTAGTCGCGGTTGAAGAAGGCGAGGAAGTTATGCGCCAGGTAATTCTTGTCGATGTCGGTGAGGGTGCCGACGATGCCGAAATCCAGCGCCACATACTGCCCGGCCGGGGTCACGAAAATGTTGCCGGGATGCATGTCGGCATGGAAAAAGCCGTCGCGGAACACCTGGGTGAAGAAAATCTCCACGCCATTGCGCGACAAGGCCTTGAGATCGACGCCTTGTTCACGCAGGGCGTCGATCTGGCCAACCGGCGTGCCGTGCATGCGCTCCATCACCATCACCGAATGGTCGCAGAAGTCCCAATACACCTCGGGTACTTTAAGTAATGGAGAGTCGTGGAAATTGCGCCGCAACAGCGAACAATTGGCAGCTTCGCGCATCAGGTCCAGCTCGTCGTGCAGGTATTTCTCGAACTCGGCCACCACTTCGCGCGGCTTGAGGCGCCTGCCGTCCGGCCAGAGCTTTTCGAGGAGAGCGGCGGCCACCTGCAGCAAGCCGATGTCCTTGGTGATGATGGGAACGATGCCGGGTCGCAGGATCTTCACCGCGACTTCGTGGCCGCCGTCTTCTTCTCTCAGTGTCGCGAAATGCACCTGGGCGACCGAGGCGGAGGCCACCGGTTCGCGGGAGAAGGAAGCGAACACCTGGTCGACCGGTTTGCCATAGACTCTTTCCAGCTCGGCCATGGCCTGCTCGGAAGGAAACGGCGGCACCTGGTCCTGAAGTTTGGCCAGCTCGTCGGCCAGATCCTGTGGCAGCAGGTCGCGCCGCGTCGACAGCACCTGGCCGAACTTGACGAAGATCGGTCCCAGCGCCTCCAGCGCCAGGCGGAGCCTGACCGCGCGCGGTTCCCGCAACTGGCCGCCGAAAACACGCCAGAACTGGAGCGCGGCGGCAACCCGCATCAACCGGCCCGATGGCTCATGCTCCAGGATCATCTGGTCGAGTCCGTAGCGGCTACCGATACGGGCGATCTTCAGGAAACGCAGGAAGCTCATGAACTAACGGCAGGGCGACATGGGAGCGGCGCTCGGGAAAGGACGAGAAGTGTAACGTAAAACCCGATCCGGCATGGATGGCCGCGTCCGGATTGGTCGCATGCCTATCACTCGTGCTAAAACTATTCCTTGTCCGGTCCGGTTGTCTTGTCCGCCAGTTCGGGATACTCCCGGCGCAAGGTCTCGCCGTCTTCACGCCAGGCATGGCATTGGCCGACGAACTGGATCGCCCGCAGATCCGGCCAGCGCCTGGGGTCGGCATCGAGCTTCCATAGGCGCTTCATCCGGTCGGGCCAAGACGCTTGCATATAAGTGTTGGCGAGCTGGCCGAGGAGATCGTTGAGATGCGTGCAGCCGAGGGGACCGCCGAGGTGCTCGCGCACCTGCTGCGAAAACCCCGGACCGATGCGCATCCCGATCAGCTTGCGATAGGTGCTATCGGTTTCGCCGCAGTCCGGCCAGGGAGCGATAGTAGTCGTGGCCTGCGCAGCATGGATGGTGTAGTCATTGTCGATGACCAGCTTCAGAGACAGCCGGTGCATGGTGTCGCCGGCCGGCAGCGGCGGCCGGGAACGGAATGCCACTTCCTCTCCCTTCTGGTCATCGACGGTGGCCTCGATCTCCCACCATCCGTCGCGGCGCCGATAAGCCTGGCAAACGATCTGCCGCGTATGCACATGTTCTCGTCCGAGATCGTCAAAATCCATCGTCGCCAATTCCTTTTCCGTTGCCATGCTATATCGCCGCCAGTGCCAGAGAAACTATAATCAAAGCATGGTGCCCCGCTTCTATTGTCCCATACCTCTACAGTCCGGCCGCACGATTACCCTGCCGCCCGAGGCCGCGCATCATGCCTTGCGCGTCCTGCGCTTGCGCAGCGGCGACGAGTTGGTGCTCTTCGATGGCTTGGGCGGCGAATACCCGGGCCGGGTGGTGGACGCCGCGCGGACGATGCGCGTTGCGCTCGAAGACTGGCGCGACACCGAACGCGAGGCGCCCCTGGCCTTGACGCTGGTGCAAGCCCTGCCCGCCGGCGACAAGATGGACTGGGTGGTGCAGAAGGCCGTGGAACTCGGTGCGGCGACGATACAACCGGTGCAAGCCAAGCGCAGCGTGGTACGCCTGGCAGGTGAACGGGCCGACAAGCGTGTCGGCCACTGGCAACAGGTGGCGATCTCGGCCTGCGAGCAGAGCGGCCGCAATCGGCTGCCAATAATTGGCGCAGTTGTTGATCTACCGCATTATCTGGGGATGCCGCGGGGCGAAAATGACACCCGGCTGCTGCTATCGCCGCAGTCTGGAGCGCGCCTGTCGGCCTTGCCGAGGCCAGCCGGCGGCGTGACGTTGCTGATCGGGCCGGAGGGCGGTCTCGATGAAGACGAGGAGCACGCGGCGCATTCCGTCGGATTCCAATCCGTCAGCCTGGGGTCGCGAGTGTTGCGCACCGAAACCGCCGGACTGGCGGCAATGGCGGCGATCCTGGCGTTATGGGGTGATTACTAAGGAGAAATGAGATGTTTGAATCTTCCGAGATCGGCCACAAGATAGACAAGGAAACCTATCGCAAGGCGGTGCCCGAGCTGCGTGCGGCCTTGCAGGATGCCCAGTACGAACTCAAGGAAAACGGCAAGATCCCGGTCGTCGTCCTGGTCAGCGGCCAGGATGGCGCGGGCAAGGGTGAGACCATCAACATCCTGTACGAGTGGATGGACCCCCGCTTCATTTCGACGCTGGCCTTCTCCGCGCCCACCGACGAGGAGCGCGAACGCCCCTTCATGTGGCGCTACTGGCGCGCGCTGCCGCCCAAGGGACGGGTGGGAGTGTTCGCCGGTTCGTGGTACTCGAGTCCGATTCATGACCGCCTCGACGGCGGCATGGGCAAGGCGGGAATGGACGCGCGCATCGACCAGATCAACCGCTTCGAAGCCATGCTGGTGAATGAAGGCGCGCTGGTGCTGAAGTTCTGGTTCCACCTCACCAAGGACGGCCAGAAACGCCGCCTCAAGGTGCTGGAGAAGAACCCCAAGACCGCCTGGCGCGTCACCAAATGGAACTGGGATCGGCTCAAGACCTATGACAAGCTACAGAACGTGGTCGGCCATGTGCTGCGCATGACCAACACGGCGTGGGCGCCATGGATCATCATCGAGGGCGAGGATGACCGTTATCGCTCGCTGACCACCGGCAAGATCCTGCTCGACGCGATACGCCAGCGCGTTGCCAACGCCGACAAGCTGACCACCCCGGTGGCGCCGCCAGCGCGCGTCAATCTCGACGGCCGCGACGTGCTTTCGGAACTCAAGCTGAACCGCAAACCCCTCACCAAGGACGACTTCGAGACGCAACTGGCCAAGTGGCAGGGCAAGCTTTCGGAGTTGGTGCGCGACCCGCGCTTCAAGGGCCACTCGCTGATCTGCGCCTTCGAAGGCTCGGATGCCGCCGGCAAGGGCGGCGCCATCCGCCGCATCACTTCCGCCCTCGACGCCCGCGACTACCAGATCGTGCCGGTGGCGGCGCCGACCGAGGAGGAGCGCGCCCAGCCCTATCTGTGGCGCTTCTGGCGGCATATCCCGCGCAATGGCCGCGTCTCGATTTTCGACCGCACCTGGTACGGCCGGGTGCTGGTCGAACGCGTCGAAGGTTTCTGCGCCGAAGCCGATTGGCTACGCGCCTATTCCGAGATCAACGACTTCGAGCACGACCTCTCGAATGCCGGCGTCATCGTCGTCAAGTTCTGGCTGCAGATCAGCAAGGAAGAGCAGCTCAAGCGCTTCAAGGAACGCGAGAAGATCCAGTTCAAGCGCTTCAAGATCACCGAGGAGGATTGGCGCAACCGCGAGAAGTGGGACGCCTACCATGAAGCGGTTTGCGACATGGTCGATCGCACCAGCACCGGAGAGGCGCCATGGACGCTGGTCGAGGCCAACGACAAGAACTACGCCCGCGTCAAGATTCTGCGGACGGTGTGCGAAAGGCTGGAAGACGCCCTGACGAATAAAACCGAACGCTTGAAGTAGCGTGAAATTGATACTATAGGCATATTCGATATACAAGGCGGAACGGGCATGGCGGCGATTGAGAGCACCGAAGAAAATTATGGCGACAACACTCTGAACAATTCCGCCCTGGTGGCCTGGGTACGCCAGGCGGCACCCTATATCCACGCTTTCCGCGGCCGTACTTTCGTCATTGCCTTCGGCGGCGAAGTGCTGGAGGACTCCATCGCCCAGGCGCTGGCGCAGGACTTCAACCTGCTGGCGAGCCTGGGCATCCGGCTGGTGCTGGTGCATGGCGCGCGACCGCAGATCGACGCCGAAATGCGGCGGCGCGGCCTCAAGCCTCAATTCCACAAAGGCCTGCGGATAACCGACAGCGAAACCCTGGAATGCGTGAAAAGCGCCATGGGCGTGGCGCGTATCGACATCGAAGCGCTGCTTTCCCAGGGCATGCCCAACACCCCCATGGCCGGCGCCTGGATGCGCGTCACCGGCGGAAACTTCATCACCGCCAAGCCGGTCGGCGTGGTCGATGGCGTCGATTACCAGTACAGCGGCGCGGTGCGCAAGATCATCGCCGACGAGATCAAGGCCGACCTCGACCAGCAGAACGTGGTGTTGATCACCCCGCTCGGGGTGTCGCCCACCGGGGAAATCTTCAACCTCGCCTGGGAGGAAGTGGCCGAATCCGTCGCCGTGGCCCTGCAGGCGGACAAGCTGATCTATCTGTGCGCCGCACCCGGCGTGGTGGACAAGCGCGGCCAACTGCGCGATGCGGTCACCGCCGACGAAGCGGAAAAGCTGCTGGCGCGCCGCGTCAAGCAGGCGCCGGAACTGGCGCGGGTACTGCCGGGCGCCGTGCGAGCCTGCCGCGCCGGCATCGGCCGCGTGCATTTTCTCGATCGGCTGGCCGACGGCGCGATGCTGATGGAATTCTTCACGCGGCAGGGCGTCGGCACCATCATGACCAACGCACCGCTGGTGCGGCTGCGCGAAGCGCTGGTGGACGACGTCGGCGCCCTGCTGGCGCTGATCGCTCCCTTCGAAGCCGACGGCACCCTGGTCAAGCGCGGCCGCGAACGCCTGGAAATGGAGATCGGCCGTTTCACGCTGCTCGACCACGATGGCGTGATCATAGGCTGCGCGGCCCTGTACCCGTTCGCCGACGCCAAGGCCAAGGAGAAGGCCGGAGAACTGGCCTGCCTCGTCGTAATGCCGGAATACCGCCGCTGCGGTTTCGGCGATCAGTTGCTCGGACATCTCGAAGCGCGCGCAAAAAAACTCAGGCTGAAGCGGCTGTTCGTGCTGACCACCCGCACAGCACACTGGTTCATCGAGCGCGGTTTCGCCGAAACCGACGTCGAACATCTGCCCGACGCCAAGCGCGAACTCTACAACTACCAGCGTCGCTCCAAGATACTGGCCAGGACTCTTTGACGTTTTCCTAGACCCGTCACACAGGGAACTTCGCGGGTCTCAGCGTGACTTTGTTCACGCTAACCCAAAAAGAGCCCTGATTTGTGAGCTGCTTCACAGTAATCCCGAGCGATCTTGTGGAGAATCGATCGCATTCTCTACTCGATAGCCCGCACCTCTACGAACACACTCGAAATGACGATCATTCGCAGCTTGGCGCGGTATCACGTACGCTGGAAGATCGCGTTGATTTTCGACGAAGTCGAACAGAAACCGACCTTCCATGGCCGGACGCATGATCTGACGCTGGTCGGTACCGGCATGCTCACCCACCGGGACGTATTCACCGACTCCCCGGTGGTGGTGCTGTTGGCCATTCCGCCCTTGCATCGGAACGGCCGGCAGAAGGTGATCGAGATCAGGGCCAAACAGGTTTACTCGGTGTACTCGGGTGAGACTTTCTGTTTTCGCCTCGGGCTGGAGTTCATAAGTTTCAAGGGCGATGGCCTGGAAATCCTCATTGAGGGCTTAAGTCATCGCAACCCTCTCATATCGTTACCGGATTACGATCCAGTGCCAACGGCCTTCGTCGATATCGAGCACGAGCTGGAAAAACGCTTGACTCCCAAGGGTAAGCCGGCGCTGGTTCGCACCTGAATCATTTCCGGGATGGCTTCGGAGTCTTCCCGTTTCCTGTTCGGCGCTTTAGCACCACCTCCAGAGTGGTCTATAGCCATCTATTGCCCATAAGAAGACAATTGCGCTATTGTCCAAATTGGATTGTTGGGTTGAATAATTTGGAGGTGACATGAAAGATATGAATCGTCGCAAGCTGCTCCAGACGGCAACCGCGATGACGGCCGGCGCTGTTGCAGGGTGCGCGCTGCCGGTAGTCGCGGACAATCGCCCCAGAACCCCGTTCGAGGTCGCGCAGATCACCATCCCCATCGTCGGCAGCGACCTGGCCTTTCCGGTGCGGCGCATCTACTGCATCGGACGCAACTACGCCGCGCATGCCCGCGAGATGGGTTCGGACCCTACGCGAGAGCCGCCGTTCTTCTTCCAGAAGCCGACCGATGCCATCCAGAACGTCGCGCCCGGCACCACGGCCGACCATCCCTATCCGTCGCTGACCAAGAATTACCACTACGAAATCGAACTGGTCGCCGCGCTGAACAAGGGCGGCAGGGACATCCCGGTTGCCCGGGCGCTGGAGCATGTGTTCGGCTACACCATCGGCCTCGACATGACGCGACGCGACCTGCAGCGCGCCATGGGCGACCAGAAGAAGCCCTGGGAAATCGGCAAAAGCTTCGACCGTTCCGCGCCGCTCGGGCCGATCCACCCCGCCGCCAGCATCGGACATTTCACCAAGGGCAGCATCTGGCTCAAGGTCAACGGCCAGATCAAGCAGAACGCCAACCTGGAACAGATGATCTGGTCGGTGGCCGAGCAGATCAGCAAGCTCTCCGAGGCCAACGAACTGTTTCCGGGGGACATCATTTATTCAGGCACGCCGGAGAACGTCGGACCGGTGGTCAAGGGCGACCTCATGGAAGGGCATATCGACGGCCTGCCCAATCTTTCCGTGAAGGTGGTCTAAGCAGAGCGGGAAGCCGTCGTCAGCGGCTGCCCGCCAGTTGCCGGCGCAAGCTTTGCCAACCAAAAGACAGGGCCGGCCAGAACAACATGAGCAGCGCCAGGGTGGTGATAGTGCCGACCAGCGAGTTCGACCAGAAAACACCCAGCTCACCCTTTGAGCCCATCATGGTCTGGCGGAATGCCGCCTCGGCACGGTCGCCCAGTACCAGCGACAAGACCAGCGGCGCGAGGGGGTAATCGAGTTTCTTCATGACATAGCCCACCATCCCGAACAGCACCATGAACCAGACATCGAGCATGGCGCTGTGTACGCTGTAGGCACCGATGGCACACACCACGATGATGATGGGTGCGATGATGGAAAAGGGAATGCGCAGGATCGCCGCGAACAGCGGCACGGTGCTCAGGACGATGATCAGGCCGGCGATGTTCGACAGATACATGCTGGCGATCAGGCCCCAGACAAATTCCTTCTGTTCTACGAACAATAGCGGACCGGGCTGCAAGCCCCACACCATCAGCCCGCCCAGCAGCACCGCCGCAGTCGCCGAGCCCGGTATGCCCAGCGCCAGCATCGGCAGCAAGGCGGCGGTGCCGGAGGCATGCGCCGCGGTCTCGGGGGCGATCACTCCTTCCAGTTGACCGGTGCCGAACTTGTCGCCATTCGGCGAGAAACGCTTGGCGATGCCGTAACCCATGAATGACGCCGCTGTGGCGCCGCCCGGCGTGATCCCCATCCAGCAACCGATGGCCGCGCTGCGGATCAAGGTCAGCCAGTATTTTGGAAGCTTCTTCCAGGTTTCCAGCACTACTTTCGGATTGATCTTGGCGCTCTTGCCCTCGAAGGCCAGGCCTTCTTCCATGCTCAGCAAAATTTCACCGACACCGAACAGCCCGATCACCACGATCAGGAAATCGATGCCGCGCAATAACTCCGACCAGCCGAAGGTCATGCGCAGTTCACCGCTCACGGTATCCATGCCGACCGCCGCCAGGCCGAAGCCGAGCATCATGGAGATGATGGTCTTGAAGGGATCCTTGCCGGTGCCGATGAAACTACAGAAGGTCAGCAGAAACACCGCGAAGTATTCAGGCGGGCCGAAGCGCAAAGCGAATTTCGCCACCAGCGGCGCCAGGAAGGTGATCAGCAACACGGCGACGAAGGCGCCGATGAAGGATCCGGTAAACGACGCGGTCAGCGCCTCGCCGGCCCGTCCCTGCTGGGCCAGGGGATAGCCGTCGAAAGTCGTGGCGACCGAATGCGTCTCGCCGGGAATATTGAACAACACCGAAGTGATGGCGCCGGCAAACAACGATCCCCAATAGATACAGGAGAGCATGATGATCGCCGACGTGGGCGCCATGGTGAAAGTCAGCGGCAGCAGGATCGCCACGCCGTTCGGCCCGCCCAGGCCGGGCAGCACGCCGATGACGATGCCCAGCACGATGCCGATCACCATCATGCCGATGTTGTACCAGGTCAGGGCGACCGCGAATCCCTGAAACAACGCATCCAGTTCTTCCACTTGGCGATACTCCGGCGGGGTGGTTCAGTAGCCGAACAGGGCTTCGAGAGGCCCCTTCGGCAGCGGTACCATGAATTGCATTTCGAACATCCAGAACAGCAGCGCATTCACGCCGACGCTGACCAGCAGCGTCTTCAGCCAACTGCTCCGGTCCATCACGCGCATGAACGCACCGACGAAGAGTGCCGAGGCGACGTAGATCCCAAGAAATTGTATGGCCAGTACATAGAGCGTGGTGGGGATCAATACCAGCAGCACCGGCTTGAAACGTTCCCACGAGACGAAGACTTCCAGGTTGCGTTTCTTGCCGAAGAGCGAGCGGAGCATCACCACGATGCTCGCAATGCACAGGATGACGCCGATGCGGAAGGGAAAATATCCCGACTCCGGACCTTCATCGGCCCACCCCGCGCCTATCCGGTAATTGTCGATCATCATGACCACGCCCACGGCGAAAACGATGAAAGCGCTAATCGCGTCCACCAGGCTATGCGTGATGCCGCCGCGAGCCTGGCTATGCTTGGTCTGCTCCATGCTTATTTCTTGTGGGCGAAACCGGCCTCGTTCATCAACTTGTTGTGGAAAGCCTCATCCTGCTCGAGAAACTTCACATAGTCTGCGCCGGTGAGGTAGGTATCCTTGAGAGCCTGCTTGGCCAGGTAGTCTTTCCACTCCGGCGTGGCAACCACCTTCTTCAACAAGTCGGCGTAGAACGCCACTTGATCCTTGCTGGTCCCGGAGGGCAGGAAGAAGCCGCGCAGCATCTGGTAAACGACATCGACTCCGGACTCCCTGCAAGTGGGAATGTCCGCCCAAGACTGGTCTTTGGTGATCTTCTCCTTATAGACCATGTGGTTCTCGGAGAACACGCACAAGGCCCGAACCTGGCCAGCGCGCCACTGGGCGATGTTCTCGCTGGGATTGTTCACGTTGGAATCGATGTGCTTGCCCACCAATTGGGTCGCCGCCTCGCCGCCGCTCTTGTAGGGGATGTAAGTGAATTTCGATCCGTTGATCTTGTCCAGCGCCACGGTGATGATATGGTCCTCGCGCTTCGAGCCGGTGCCGCCCATCTTGAAAGTTCCCGGCACCGCGGCTTTCACCGCCGCGAGATACTCCTTCGGGGTCTTGTAGGAGGTTTCGGAGTTAACCCACAACAAGAACTCGTCCAGCGCGATCATCGCCACCGGGTTCAAATCGCGCCAGTTGAAAGGCAGTCCCACGGCAACCGGCAGCGTATAGATGGCCGAGAAAGCCACCATGAGCTTGTGCGGGTCGCCCTTGGCGTCCTTGACGTCCATGATGCCCTCGGCGCCGCTCGCACCGGACTTGTTGACCACGATGATAGGCTGCTTCATCAGCTGGTGTTTCACCACGATGCCCTGGATCATGCGCGCCATCTGGTCGGAAGCGCCGCCCGCACCGGCCGGCACGACGATTTCCACCGCCTTGGTGGGTTGCCATTCGGCCAGCGCCGGCGCAGCGCCGATGCAAGCCAGAAAGGCGGCGGAAAACGGCAGGGACTTTTTGGAAACTTTCAGGATGGTTCGCAACATGATCCTTCTCCTCGTATGTTGAAATATGTTCTTGCCGAGTTGTAAGAGTTGTTAGTTGTACCGGTCCGGGTTCAGCGCTTTCCGGCTGCGGCGACTTCGGCGAGGTAGCCCATGGCCGCCGCCACGCCGCCCGGTCGGTGCGGAACGCCGGCCAGCGCCAGCCCCATCTCGACGCCGGCGAGCGTGCCCACCAGGCTCAAGTCGTTGAAGTCTCCCAGGTGGCCGATACGGAACAGCTTGCCGGCCATCTTGCCCAATCCGGTGCCTAGCGACATGTCGAAGTTCTCCAGGATCACCTTGCGCACTTCGTCGGCATTCACCGGCGCGGGCACCAGCACCGCGGTGAGCGCGCTGGAATACTCGGCCGGATCGAGCGCCAGCACCTCCAGCCCCCAAGCGCGCACCGCACGCCGCGTCGCTTCGGCATGCCGGTCATGGCGCGCGAAGACATTGGGCAAACCTTCTTCACGCAGCATTTGCAAGGCTTCACGCAGACCATACAGCAGGTTGGTCGCAGGTGTGTATGGAAAGTAACCGCTCTTGCCGCTGGCCAGCATCTCCTCCCAGGCCCAATAGGAACGCGGCATACGGGCGGTCTTCGAAGCCGCGAGGGCCTTCTCGCTGACGGCGTTGAACGACAGTCCGGGCGGCAGCATCAAGCCCTTCTGCGAACCCGCCACGGTCACGTCGACGCCCCATTCGTCATGGCGGTAGTCGATCGATGCCAGCGAAGAAATGGTATCCACCATGAACAGCGCGGGATGCCCGGCCTTGTCGATGGCTTTGCGTATGGCGGCGATGCGGCTGGTGACTCCCGTCGAGGTCTCGTTATGCACCACCATGACGGCCTTGATCGAATGACCGGTATCCTCGGCGAGTTTGGCCTCGATCTGCGCCGGGTCGACACCATGGCGCCAATCGCCGGCGACGAAGTCCACTTGCAGCCCGAGCTTCTGGGCCATTTTCTGCCACAGCGTCGCAAACTGGCCGGTCTCGAACATCAGCACCTTGTCGCCAGGCGACAGCGAGTTCACCAGCGCGGCTTCCCAGGCGCCGGTTCCCGATGCGGGATAGATGATCACCGCGCCTCGGGTTTGAAATACTTCCTTGAGACCATCCAGGACCGCGTGACCCAGCTTGGCGAATTCAGGGCCGCGATGATCCATGGTGGGAAAATCGATCGCGCGCAGTATGCGGTCAGGCACATTGGTCGGCCCGGGAATCTGCAAGAAATGGCGGCCGCTGCGATGGTTCATGCTGCCGCACTCAACGCCGCAACGCCGGCCCGGGCGATTTGCGCATCCTCGCTGGACTTGACGCCGGAAACGCCGATGGCACCGACCACTTCCCCGTCGATCACCACCGGAACGCCGCCTTCGAGGAGTGTCCGGTTGGGAAACGATAGATAGCCCAGCCTGCCTTCCGCCAGCCGTTCTTCCCAATCCTTGGTGGGCCGGCGGAACAATGCCGCCGTCGTTGCCTTGCCCAGGGCGACGTCAAGACTGCCCAGTTGCGCGCCATCGTTGCGTTGCAGATACAGCAAATGCCCGGCGGCATCGACGATGGCGATCACCACCGGCCAGTTGTTCCTTTTCGCTTCGGCTTCGGCGGCCTGGGCGGCGCGCTTGGCGTCATTCAGATCCAGTGATCTTGCAACTCGCATCGTGGCTACTCCCCGTGAACTTGGTAAATTCGTTTCGTCGCAGTATGACAGGATAATACCTTGCAGATGCCATTCATCCAGCGATCACGTCAATGTATAGCCGAGGTAATGGTGCAACAGACCACCGGCCTGTTCAGTCGCCGGCGCTCAATTCCTCCTCACCCAGCACTTGCCAGCTACCCCGCAGCAATCCTTCGAGCGGCCTGAAATTGGCCTTATAGGCCATTTTGGGACTTAATCGGATCCAGTAACCGAGATACAGATAAGGCAGGCCGAAGTGGGCACATTGCGCCGCCTGCCAGAGTATCCCGTAAGTGCCGAAGCTGGCGCCCGACAGGTTGGGGTCGTAGAAGGTATACACCGAGGACAGTCCGTCGGGCAATATATCGATGATGCTGACCATGCGCAGCGGTCCGCTCGCCTCACCCTCGCGAAACTCGACCAGGCGGCTTTCGACGTGGGTTTGCAGCAGAAAGTGCGCATACTGGTCGCGGCTGTCCTGATCCATACCTCCGCCGCTGTGGCGCGCCTCCTGGTAGCGCTGATACAAGGAATAATGCTCCTCGCGAAATACCAGCGACCGCTCCACCGCAACCAGGTTTTCGTGGCGCTTCAACGAACGGCGTTGGCTGCGACTGGCCCGGAAATACTCGACGCAGAGCCTTACCGGCATACATTCGCGGCAGGCGTCGCAATAGGGGCGGTAGGTAAATACTCCGCTGCGGCGAAAGCCGGCGTGCACCAGTTCGCTGTAAGTCTCTTGATCGATCAGATGACTGGGCGTGGCGACCTGCGAACGGGCGACACGGTTGGGCAGGTATGAGCAACCGTAGGGTGCGGTCGCGTAGAACTGTAGTTGCGAAAAGGGCGGTTCGTTGAGCTTGGTCATGTTAGCTTGCGGAACAAATCGTTTGCTGCGTCCAGCGGCCAGCGGCGATCGCATTCGGAGCCCGCCCCGGCTTCGCCGGTCCACTGCGCCAATCCCGAGACAAACTCCTGCCGAGGAATTTCGCGCGCTCCGAGGGAAGCGAGATGTGCCGTAGTCATCTGGCAATCTATCACGACAAAACCACGTCGTTCAAGTAATCGGCAAAGATGCGCCAGGGCGATCTTGGAGGCATCGCTGACGCGGGAGAACATCGATTCGCCGTAGAAGACACGGCCGATGGCGACGCCGTAGAGACCGCCGACCAGGGTGCTCCGGCCTTCGAGGTCGACCCAGGTCTCGACAGAATGGGCATAGCCGAGCTGGTTCAGGCACCGGTATGCGGTCTGCATTTCGGCGCTGATCCAGGTGCCTGCGCCCTCCTCGCGCGGGGCGGCGCAGGCGGCCATGACCTCGGCAAAGGCGGAGTCGAGACGGATCTCGTATGCGGCGGACTTCAAGGTCCGGTTCAGCGATCGTGATATCTTAACTTCGCTGGGAAACAGCACCATGCGCGGATCCGGGCTCCACCAGAGCAGGGGCTCCCCCGGGGAATACCAGGGGAAAATGCCGCGGCGATAGGCGGACAGCAGGCGTTCGGCGGAAAGATCGCCTCCGGCGGCGAGTAATCCATTGGGTTCGATCAACGCCGTCTCGACCGGCGGAAACCAGTTCGTTCGCGTCAGCCAGGGAATCACGGCAAGTTACGCCAAGTCATGGGTGTTTCAATCGAATGCGGCAGGGGAAAATTCTAGCGCAGCCGTGGCCGTGAATGGAGGGTCGCTGGGATAAAATCTCCGGCATCATGAATCCGATGACTTCGACTCTCCGCCGCCTGTTGCTGACGGCTCTCGCCGGCCTGCTGCTCTGTTCCTGCGCCACGCCACCTCCCGCGGTCACGCCGCCGCCGCGTCCGGCGGCGAAAATCGCCCTGGTGCTCGGCGGCGGCGCGGCGCGCGGTTTTGCGCATGTCGGCGTGATCAAAGCGCTGGAGGCCCAAGGCATCGTGCCGGACATCATCGTCGGGACCAGTGCCGGGGCGCTGGTCGGTGCCTTGTATGCCGCCGGCTACAGCGGCTTCGAGCTACAGAAGCTGGTATTGCAATTGGAAGAAAGCCAGTTCTCCGACTGGTCGCTACCCGATCGCGGGGTGCTGAAAGGCGAGGCGCTGCAAAATTTCGTCAATAACGCCGTCGGCCAGCGTCCCCTGGAAAAATTCGGCAAACTCTTGGCGGTCGTCGCGACGGATTTGAACAGTGGCGAGCCGATAGTGTTCCGCACCGGCAACACCGGCATGGCGGTGCGCGCCTCGAGCAGCGTGCCGGGCCTGTTCCAGCCGGTCGCTATCAATGGCCGGGAATATGTCGACGGCGGCCTGGTGAGCCCGGTGCCGGTCCGCATCGCGCGCAACCTTGGGGCCGACTTCATCATCGCAGTGGATATTTCGGCCAAGCCGCAGTTCGGCAAGACGCAAAGCACCATCGATGTGCTGATGCAGACTTTCTCCATCATGGGACAGACCATCAGCCGGCGCGAACTGCCCGAGGCCGACGTTGTCATCCGTCCTCACATCCCGGATTTGCGCGCCACCGATTTTCAGGATCGACACCTGGCCGTACTGGAAGGTGAGAAAGCGGTCGCGGCGATACTGCCGAATTTGAAAGCCAGGCTGGCAAAGCTGCGCGAGGGGCGTCAGACCCCTTAGCCAACCGCTTAAGCCGGGTTGATGCGGCGAGCGCCGTTGAAGCGTTTTCCCCAGTAGGCCGCGTTCATGTTCTCGACGCGGACTTCGCCGCCGCTGGCCGGCGCATGTACGAAGAAATTGTCGCCGAGGTAGATGCCTACATGGGAGAAGGTACGGCGCATGGTGTTGAAGAACACCAGATCCCCGGGTTGCAGATCGCTCTTCTTCACAACCTCGCCGCTCTTGCTGATTTCGCGCGAAGTGCGCGGCAGGATCAGGCCGATGCCTTCGCGGAAGACATAACCGACGAATCCACTGCAATCGAACCCGGTTTCCGGTAGGGTGCCGCCGCGGCGGTAACGAATCCCGACCAGGTCCATGGCGCGCGTCACGGCCTCGCTTGCGCTGTCGGTGGCACGCTCGAACAACGAAGTGGCTTCCTTGAGCTGGATATCCATCGCCGGCGGGACGGCGGGGATGGAATTGGCGGTTTCATCTGCCTGAACCGGGCCGGCAAGCAAGCACAGGGTTCCGACTACCAAGATGCCGGCCGTTACCCACGCGCTGGCGTTGCGTCGAGATGTTCTGAAGGACATGGGGGCGGACTATAACCGCCCGTTTCCAACCTGTAAACCCCTAACCATTCAGCTATTTGTCAGAATCGCCTGGGTATAATCCTCCGCTAATCGTCCATCCGGGCAGCATTTCTGCTATCTCCATAAGGAGCATTCCGTGAGTTTCAAGGCCTATCAGATCCACCAGGAAGACGGCAAGGTTGTCAGTCGTTTCGTCGATATGAGCGAGGATCAGCTCGATCCCGGTGAAGTCACCATCCGTGTCGCCTATTCCAGCGTCAATTACAAGGACGCCTTGGCGGCAACCGGTACCGGCAAGATCATCCGGCGCTTTCCCTGCATAGGCGGCATCGACCTCGCCGGCACCGTCACCGCCAGTCTCGATCCGCGCTTCGCCAAAGGTGACGCGGTGCTCGCCACCAGCTACGACATCGGCGTAGCGCACCATGGCGGCTATGCCGAGGTAGCCCGCATTCCCGCCGACTGGGTGGTGAGGCTGCCCAAGGGCATGACCCTCAAGGAAGCCATGACCTTCGGCACCGCCGGCTTTACCGCCGGGCTGGCTGTGGTGCGCATGGAAGCCAACGGACTGACGCCCGACAACGGACCGGTGATCGTCAGCGGCGCCACCGGCGGTGTGGGCAGCGTGGCCATCGAGGTGCTTTCCAAGCTGGGGTATCACGTCGTCGCCTTGACCGGCAAAGAGACCGAATTCGATTACCTGACGAGCATAGGCGCCCAGGAAGTCATGCTGCGCCAGTCGCTCGACCTGACCAAGATCAAGCCGCTCGACAAATCGCTATGGGCAGGCGCGGTGGATAACCTGGGCGGAGAGGTACTGGCGTGGATGGCCAGCACCATGCAAATCGGCGGAACCCTGGCGAGCATCGGCCTGGCCGCCAGCCACACCCTCAACACCACGGTCATGCCCTTCATCCTGCGCGGCGTGAGCCTGCTGGGCATCGATTCGGTGAACTGCCCGATGCCGCAACGCGCCGAGGTTTGGCGCCGCCTGGCGTCGGACATGCGCCCGACCCACCTCGAACAGATGACCCGAACCATCCCCTTCGACCAGCTCCCGTCGGTGTTCGACGATTTCATCAAGTCCCGCGCCAGGGGCCGCACCGTGGTGGATATTGCCAGCTGAGGACACAGCCCCATTAAACCAAAATTTGAATAAGCGGAGGAAGCCATGACGACCACCAAGGAATTTCACCAGCGTTCGATCGAGCAACCGGATGCTTTTTGGGCCGAGCAAGCCAAACTCATCGACTGGCACAAGCCGCCGAAACAAATCCTGGATTTCTCCAATCCGCCATTTGCCCGCTGGTTCAGCGGCGGTGAAACCAACCTGTGCTACAACGCCGTCGACCGGCATGCCGCAAAGCGGCCCAACGACCGCGCCCTGATCTATATCTCCACAGAAACCAACGAGGAGAAGATCTACAGCTTCGCCGAACTCAAGGCTGAGGTGATGCGCATGGCGGCCGTCATGCAGAGTCTCGGCGTCAACCGCGGCGACCGCGTCCTGATCTACATGCCGATGATCGCCGAGGCGTGCTTCGCCATCCTCGCCTGCGCGCGCATCGGCGCCATCCACTCCGTCGTGTTCGGCGGTTTTGCCGCCGGCTCGCTGGCCACCCGCATCGACGACGCCAAGCCAGTGCTGATGATCTCTTCCGACGCCGGCATGCGCGGCGGCAAGGCGGTACCTTACAAGCATCTGGTGGACGAGTCCTGCGCCCTGGCGCAGTTCCCGCCAGCCAAGGTGCTGCTGGTGAATCGCGGCATCGACAAGGACATGAAGCTGGTCGCCGGCCGCGATGTCGATTACGCCGGCTTGCGCGCCCAGCACATGAATTCCGAAGTACCCGTGACCTGGCTCGAATCCAACGAGCCGTCCTACATTCTGTATACCTCAGGCACCACAGGCAAGCCCAAGGGCGTGCAGCGCGACGTCGGCGGCTATGCCGTGGCTCTGGCCGCATCGATCAAGCATATCTATTGCGGCGAGGCCGGCGAAACCATGTTTTCCACGTCGGACATCGGCTGGGTCGTCGGCCATTCCTACATCATCTACGGACCGCTGATCGCCGGCATGGCGACCATCATGTACGAGGGCACGCCGATCCGTCCGGATGCCGGCATCTGGTGGCAGATCGTAGAAAAGCACAAGGTCTCGGTGATGTTCTCGGCACCGACGGCGATCCGCGTCCTCAAGAAATACGATGCGGCCTTCCTGCACAAATACGATTTATCCACCCTCAAGCACCTGTTCCTGGCCGGCGAACCGCTGGACCAGACCACCCACGAGTGGATCATGGGGGAACTCAAAAAACCCGTCATCGACCACTACTGGCAGACCGAAACCGGCTGGCCGATGCTCTCGGCGGCGCCGGGCGTGGAGCAGACCAAGATCAAGTACGGCTCGCCGGCATTCCCGGTATTCGGCTACAACCTCAAGCTGTTCCGCGAGGATGGCACGGAAGCCGGCAGCGACGAAAAAGCCATCGTCGGGGTGTTGCCGCCGCTGCCGCCCGGTTGCCTTTCGACAGTCTGGGGTGACGATGCACGCTTTGTGAGCACCTACTTCACCCTGTTCAAGTCGCCGCAGGTGTATTCGTCCTTCGACTGGGGTATCCGCGACAAGGATGGCTATTACTTCATCCTGGGCCGCACCGACGATGTCATCAACGTTGCCGGCCACCGCCTCGGCACGCGCGAAATCGAGGAGGCTGTGCAAACTCACGCGGCCATCGCCGAAGTCGCCGTGGTGGGCGTCGCCGATCAACTCAAGGGTCAAGTGCCGATGGCATTTGCAGTCGTCAAGGACGCCAACCTGGTGGCGACGGCCGAAGGCCGCAAGCAACTGGAGAAGGAAATCATGGCCACGGTCGATGGTTTGCTGGGCGCCATCGCCCGGCCGGCCCGGGTCCATTTCATCTCCGGCCTGCCCAAGACACGCTCCGGCAAGATGTTTCGGCGTTCCATCCAGGCGCTGGCCGAAGGCCGCGACCCGGGCGACCTGACCACCATCGACGACCCCAACACGCTGGAGCAGATACGCCAATCGCTGGACGCGAAGTGATTTTCAGCTTTTGATGTTTCCGGTCCTGTAGCACGCAATCTGTCCGGTCGTCATATTGCCCCCAAAGGGATGCGAAATGAGACCGACGAAACTGCTACAGGAGATCCCGAAGACGAGAAGCCGCCGAGGAATTTTTCCCGGCGGCTTTTTACCGGATTATGGTCCGCTTGGTCGCCCGCTTCACCTGCCAGATCAAGAAAACTGGCAGATATAGGTCACCGGACTCACATTGCAATGCCTATCAACCGGGCCAAGCAACTCGAACAGACGGGGCTCACGCCTGAAGTCAAATAGTCGGTACAGGTAGAACTGGTCCGTGTTTCGCTGCGCAAACGCGACCTCGCCACGACTAATATAGAACGGCGTTTCCTTGCCAAAGGCCGTGGTCTTTACTTCGATAAATCGTTCACATCCATTTGCTTCAAACGACAGGATATCGAACCCCAGACCATCGCCTTGAGTTTTCGAAACATGGTCGACTTTTTCGGCAAGAGCTTTCTGCCCGCAGTTTCTGAGCCGAAAATGTTCGTACTTCAACACGAACTCCTCTCCCGCCGCGCCGAGCGAAGCATTTCTAGCTTCGCGCTCCAGATAGTCACGCTTATACGGTGCTCGCGAAACGTAATCCGCAGAGCGAGGCTCGCGAACTGCCAACGACAGTATTGGCGCATCAACAACAATCCCGGAGAAATCTTCCACAAGCGGAACTACGGCAGGAGTTGCACTTGCCATCAGAGCTGCGTTGTCCAGTTTCTGATCCCGTTGGATTTGATCCTCAACCACCTCACGCAACAGTGCTTGGTAGTTTCCAAGCGGCTTATAGCCTGATATGTATGGACACCCGTTCCCGATGAGAATGGCACTGATGTTCTGATGCTTTCGCTCGATTGCTCCTTCTGATCGCCCATCGAGTTTGGGAAGAAGCGTGCGGCGATGCGTTGTCTTGTTGTAGCTCTGACCAGATAATTCCATCACGAGCATATGAAAGTAGTCCGCTACCGTGGCTTCAACTTCGTTGCGACTCCATTCCATTCGGCCAGCTTCTTGCTTTTTTTCGCATCGTAGATGCATCGGCCAAGAAGTAACCAAGATGCACCCGCCGCGATGGTATCCCAGATTTGCTATCGTCATTGTCTGGAAAACACATCCAGCTTGCAGATCAGAAAGAGCGTCGCTGCCTCAATCAGCCATTGTCGGCCGCAGCCCCGTCTTTCAGCGCATCGTTACGCCGCCTTGATCGTATGAACTTCAAACGCCACTTTTAGCCAATGGCGCACGGCACCGAAAATCGCCGCCAAGTTGTCCATGCTTGGATTGCCCTTGGGCGAAAGCATCCGATGCAGACTCTTGCTCGGTTTTTCGGTTACCTCGGCAAGTTGCTCGAACCCGATGGTGGCGTTGACGAGATCACGGAGAATGAGACGAGCCGTCTCGGGTTCTCCGCTCAGAAACAGGGTGGCGGCTTCATCGAGAAGCGCCGTGGCAAACTGGGGATCGCGCTCGACGCGCTCGACGACGGTTTGCTTGAAGTTGCGAGTCAGTGCCATGTGATTACCGCTTTCCTTTCTTCGCTACGGACAGGGCCTTCTTTCTATCCTTGTACTCGGCGTGCAACGCCTTGGCCTGATCGATGTCTTTTTGCTGGCCGCGTTTCGTGCCGCCACCAAACAGGATGATGAGCGTTTCGCCATCTTTAGCCAGATAGATGCGGTACCCCGGTCCCCAGTCAATGACGTACTCGCCGATCCCGGCAAACCATTTCACGCTTGAAGTATTGCCAAGCTCCAGTCGCAACTTGGCTGTCACCACCTTTGCCGCAGCCTGAGCATCCAGGCTATCGAACCACGTCTTGTAGGGATTCGAGCCGTCCACGGGCAGGTATTCCTCAACCGTGATTTTCATGGATTAATAGTAACTTATTCGTTACCCATAAGCAAGGCGATTGTTGCAATTGATTAATTTTCAGGAGCATGGGCGAGCATTTTCGGTTAAAATGCGACCCTCTTCAGGCGCGTAGCTCAGCTGGTTAGAGCACCACCTTGACATGGTGGGGGTCGTTGGTTCGAGTCCAATCGCGCCTACCAACGAAAAAAGGGGTTAGGTAATTCCTAACCCCTTTTTGCTTTTTGCAGCCGTGCAAATCAGCCGCTGACGCGCAACACCACGGCCATGCCCGAGTCTCCAGCGGCACAGCCGGTAAACAAGCCGACACCGCCACCGCGCAAAACCAGTTCTTCGATCAATTCCATGATCGAGCGTAATCCTGTCGGGCCTTGCGGATGGACCCAGATCAGCGAGCAGCCGTAGTTGTTCATCTTCTCCAGCGCGAAGCCGGTTTCCTTGGAAAAGATCAGGTCATTGGCGGCAAAAGGATTATGCGTCTTGACCGCCGTGACGTCCTTCATCTCCAGGCCCGCCGCCTTGAGCGCCATATACGCCGCAGGCACCGTCGCCGCCGGCATGAAACCTTTTTCCACGCGCGCGTTGCCGAAACCCAGCAGTTCCACCTCGATCTTCGGATCGAGCGAAAGTTCCTTGGCTCGCGCCTGCGAAGTCACGATGACGCCGGCATTGCCGTCGGCGGGATGGGTTTGGCCGCCGAAAGTCACCGTGCCATCGGGCTTCACCGGCTTCAGTTTGGCGAGGCCCTCGGTCGTGGTCGCGATGATGCCGTCATCGGCGCTGAAAGTGCCGGTCTGTTTCCTGAACGAGGCGTCCGTCACGGCCACGTCGACCATGTAACGGCGCTGGAACGCGCGGTCATCGGCCAGTGAGTCCTGGTATTGCAGATAGCGTTGCTGCGCCACTTCATGCTGCTGCTGGGTGGTGAAGCCATGGCGGCGGCAGACATTCTCCGCGGTGTCGATCATGGCGTTGAGGGCGTAGGGATCCTTGCCGAAATTGTCCAGGGTCCAGGATTCGGTGATGCCGCGGCCGCCGGGTGCGGTGCCGTCCGGGTAGTAGACCACGGCGCCGTTGGACATGCGGTCGGCACAAATCACCAAAGTGCATGCCGAGGTACCGTCCGCCAGTTCCTGCGTCGCCATCTGCAAGGCCCTGGCGCTGGTGGCGCAGGCCTGCTGCACCGTCGGCCCAGCCACCTTGTCGAGGCCCATCATGCCGGTCACCCAGGGCAGGCCGTAGAAGCTGGAGGGCTGCGGATTGGTGATGCCAAGGATGGCGAAGTCGATGGCTTCGAGCGGAACCTTCTTCGCTGCCAGCGCCTGCTTGCCGCAGTTGGCTGCCAGTTTCATGCTGTGCAGATGGGCCAAGGTGCCTTGCCATTTGGCGAAGGGGGTAGACCAATAGATGCCGTAGGGAATGAATGCGTGTGCCATATTTGTCTCCGGGGATTAACGGGTCTGTTCGGCCTGGTACTGCGCGAAGCTGGAGCCGGCCAGGGCCAGCTTCTTCAGCAGCGGCGCCGGTTGCCAGTACTGCGGATCGAGGGCCTTCTGGAACTCCATGATCTTGTCGTAGACCACCTTGAGTCCCACCGTGTCGGCATAGAACATCGGGCCGCCGCGGTAACGCGGGAAGCCGTAGCCGGCGGCATAGACGGTGTCGACGTCGGAGGCGCGGGCGGCGACGCCTTCTTCGACGATCAAAGCGCCTTCGTTGATCATCGAGTAGAGGCAGCGCTCCTGGATTTCCTGCTTCGACGGCTTGCGCTGCGGCACGCCGAGACGCTTGGCCTCCTCGGCGAACATGGCGATGGCTTCCGGGTCCGGGGTGCGCTTGCGGTCGGCGCCATCGTAGCGGTAATAGCCGCGTCCGGTCTTCTGGCCCAGCCAGCCGCGCTCGGTGAGCAGCGCCGTCGGCCGGTAGAAGGTCGGGTCCTTGGGCAGCAGATGGGCGCGCGCGACCCGGGTCAGATGGCCGATGTCGATGCCGGCCATGTCATACACGGCGAGGATGCCCATGGCCATGCCGAAGTCCTCCAGCGCCGAGTCCACTTCCTGCGGCGTTGCGCCTTCCATGACGCAGCGCTCGGCCTCGCGGCCGTAGGGGTCCATCATGCGATTGCCGATGAAGCCATAGCAGACCTTGGCGACCACGCCGACCTTCTTGATGGTCTTGGCGATGTCGAGCGCGGTGACCACGACATCCGCCGCGGTCTTGGTGCACTGGACGATTTCGAGCAACTGCATGACGTTGGCCGGGCTGAAGAAATGCAGTCCGATGACGTCCTGCGGCCGCTTGGTGACGGCGGCGATCTCATCGATGTCGAGGGTCGAGGTGTTGGTGCCGAGAATCGCGCCGGGCTTGGCGACCGCGTCGAGCTTGGCGAAGATTTCCTTCTTCAGGGCCATGTTCTCGAACACCGCTTCGATGATCACGTCGGCACTGCCGAGGGCGGCGTAATCCAGGGTCGTGGAGATCAGGCCCAGGCGCTGGTCGCGTTGCTCAGGCTTGAGGCTGCCGCGCGTCACCGAGCGCTCGTAGTTCTTGCGTATCGTCGCCAGACCCTTGTCCAGATTGGCCTGGCTGACATCGAGAATGGTGACCGGAATGCCGGCATTGGCGAAACACATACTGATGCCGCCGCCCATGGTGCCGGCGCCGACGATGCCGAGCCGGGTGACCCGACGCGACTTGACGTCGGCGGAGATGCCGGGAATCTTGCGCAATTCGCGCTCGGCGAAGAACAAGTGGCGGAAGGCGCGGCCTTCGACGGCGCGCTCGACCTGGATCGACAGCGAACGCTCGAAAGCGATGCCGTCGTCGAACGGCTTGGTCACCGAGGCTTCGACCGCATCCAGCAGCACGTTCGGCGAATTGCGGTTGCGCATCGTCTTGGCGGCCTGGGCGCGGCGCGCGGCGATCACTTCGGCGACTTTCTCGCCGCCGGCGACGCTGCGCTCGCGCGTGCGCCGCGGTCCGGCGCCCTTGGCCACCAGGTCGCGGGCATAGGCCAAGGCAGCCTCGACCAGGTCGCCGCCGACCACAGCGTCGATGAGACCCGCGTCCTTGGCTTGCGCGGCGGTCAGCGGCTTGCCGCCCAGCATCATGTCGAGCGCCGGTTCGAGGCCGATCAGGCGCGGCATGCGCTGGGTGCCGCCGGCGCCGGGGATGATGCCCAGGGTGATTTCCGGCAGGCCGAGACGCGCGCCTTCGGCCGCGACGCGATAATGGCAGGAGATGGCGGTCTCGACGCCGCCGCCCATGGCGGTACCGTGGATGGCCGCGACCACCGGGACTTTGCTGTCCTCGATCAGGCGCAGCACTTCGTGGTACCCCGGCTCCTGCACGCCAGTCTCGAATTCGCGCATGTCGCCGCCGGAGAGGAAGGTCCTGCCGGCGCAGGCCAGCACGATCGCTTTCGCGCTCTCGCCGCGCAAGGCCTCGAAGCATTTCTTCAGCCCGGCCCGCACCTCGCGCGTCATGGTGTTGACCGGGGGGCTGTCGATCATCACCACGGCGATGTCGCCGGAGATGGAATACTTGACTACGTCACTCATGCGCTGTTTCTCCTTTTAGAAATTCGTAATGGGGTGTTGCCAAGTTCGCCTGCGCCGGGGCAGCCGGAGCAGGTAAGAGTTTCTGGCGATGCGGCCGGTTCGATCGCTCCTGATCACGCAAAGACTTCCTCGGGTTCGGCGGCGAAATCGGTGTAATTCATGAGGCTTTCCGCCAGGATGCCGCATTCGGGCAGCAGCCAGTCACGGAAGAAGGCCGCGGCCGCAAGCGTGCGTTGCGGCCGCGGCGCCGCGTCGGCGGCGGCTTCGAGCCGCGCCCAGGCGGCGCCCACCGCCACCAGGCCGGTCAGGCGCATGAAGCGGGTCGCGCCGGCGCCGGCGGCGTGACGCTTCAACAGCGCGGTGACGGCCGCCTCCCAATGCGCCAGGGCCACGCTTAAGGCATCCGCAGTGGCGCCCGGGGCGAGGGCGAGGGCGGCGGCAATTTCGGCGCGGAACGCCTTTGCCGCTTCGGCGTTGTTCAGGCGCAGCACCCGGTCGGCCAGGGTGGCCGCCTGGATGCCGTTGGTGCCTTCGTAAATCTGGGTGATGCGGGCATCGCGCAAGATCTGCTCGACGCGGTATTCGCGCAGATAGCCGTAGCCGCCGTGGATCTGGATCGCCAACTGGGCCGCTTCCACGGCGCAGTCCGTGGTGAAGGCTTTGCACACCGGGGTCAGGAAATCCACCAGCGCGGGGTTGTCGCCCAGTTCCAGCGTCACGCAGGTCCGCAGGATCAGCGCCCGGCAACCCTCGGTCAGGGCCATTTGCGTCAGCAGCATGCGCCGGACATCGGCGTGGCGCTGGATCGGCGCCGGCGACGGCAGGTCGCCGGCGCGGCCCTGGCGCCGTTCGGCGGCATAGGCGCGGGAGCGTTGGCCGGCGATTTCGGCGAGGCCGGTGGCCTGCACCGCGACGTCGAGGCGCTGCGCATTCATCATCACGAACATGTGGGCCAGGCCCTGCCCCTCGGCGCCGAGCAGTTCGGCGCGAGCGCCGTCGAAAGCCATCTGGCAGGTCGGCGAAGCGTGCAGCCCCAACTTTTCCTCCAGGCGCACGCAGGAAACCGCGTTGCGTTGGCCGTCCGCCAGCGCCGCCGGGCAGAGGAACAGGCTCAAGCCCTTGACGCCGCGCGCCGCTCCTGGCGTGCGGGCGAGCACCAGATGCAGGATGTTGTCCGTCATGTTCTGGTCGCCCCCGGAGATGAAGATCTTGCTGCCGGTGATGCGCCAGCCGCCGTCCGCGGCGGGTTCGGCCAGGGTGCTGATCAACCCGAGATCGGAGCCGGCCTGGGGTTCGGTGAGGCACATGGTGGCCAGCCACTCGCCGGACGCCAGCAACGGCATATAGCGTGCGCATTGCTGCGGCGAGCCGTTGGCGGTGATGGCGCGCATCGCGCCGTGCGCCAGGCTGACGATCATCTGAAAGCTCGCGCAGGCGCCGGCAAGCATTTCCGAAATGACCGCGGCGAGGACGTGCGGCAGTTCCTGTCCGCCGTATTCGGCGGCTACGGCGAGTCCGCCCCAGCCGGCGTCGCGATAGCTCGCGTAGGCGCTGACGAAGCGCGGGGCGACGCGCACGCGGCCGTCCACCAGTTGCGCCGGGGTGGCATCGCCGACCGGGTCGAGCGGCGCGATCTCGCCTTCGATGAAACGGGCACTTTCGGCGAGCACCTGCCGCGCCGTTTCCTCTTCCCAGTGCGGCAGCCGCTCGACGCCGGCGCCGTGGCGCAGCGTAAACAGGAAGTCGTCGATCGGCGACCGGTAATCCATCGGTCCGGCGGGCGCTTAGGCCCTCCGCTCCAGCACGATGACATCGGCATCCGGCTCGGCGGCGTACAGGCGCTCGACCAGGGCGGTGCGCCGCATCAGCACCGCGCGTTGATTGATGTAACCCTTGTCGGTGATCTCGTTGTCGTCGATCGCCGGCGGATCCTCCATCAGCAGCGCACGGGTCGGATAGGTCGAGCTGCCGCTGCTGCCGCCGGCCAGTTGTGCCAAAGCCTGCGCCAGCCTCTGCTGGACTTGCGGCTGCGCAATCAGTCCCGACAAGGGCAGGTCGGCGGGGGCATCCGGACACAGGCTGCGGCAGCCTACCGGGTTGGGGAATACCAGCAGGCCGATTTCTTCGCGATCGTGTCCGGTGACAACGCAATCCTGGATGATGGGCGCACCGGCGGCGATAGCCTGAATGCGCAGCCCGCCGACATGTACCCAGGTGCCAGAGGTGAGCTTAAAATCCTCGGCGATGCGGCCGTCGAATTCGATGCCCCTGGTCGGGTCGTGCGGATCTGCGAAACGCCCGGCGTCGCCGATGCAGTAGAAGCCTTCCGCATCGAAGGCTGCGCGGGTCAGGTCGTCGCGCTTGAAGTAACCGGGGGTCACATTGGGACCGCGGATGCGCAACTCCATCTTGCCGGCGTTGGGAACCATCTTCAGCTCCACCCCAGGGGTCGGCAGGCCGATCACCCCGGCGCGCTCAATGTCGAAATGCACGGCGGTCACCATGGGCGAGGTCTCGGTCGATCCCCAGGAGGAAACCATGCGCACCCGCTTGCCGCGTACCTTGATCGCCAAGTCCTCCAGGCGCTCCCAGAGGTTCTGCGGCAGCGCGGCGGCGGCATAGAAAATCAGGTCCAGTTTGTGGAAGAAGTTCGTGCGCAGTTCCTCGTCACGCTCAAGATAGGGCAGCAACATGTCGTAGCCGCGAGGCACGTTGAAATAGATCGTGGGCGAGATTTCACGCAGGTTGGCGACAGTCTTCTCAACCAGACCGGGAGCCGGTTTGCCTTCATCGATGTAGATGCTGCCGCCGTGGCGCAACATCATGTTGAAGTTGTGATTGCCGCCGAAGGTGTGGTTCCAGGGCAGCCAGTCCACGATCACGGGCGGCTTTTCGGCGAGGAAAGGCCAGACCTGGGCGATCGTCTGCTGGTTGGAACACATCATGCGCTGGGTGTTGATGACGCCTTTGGGCAGATCTGTCGAACCAGAAGTAAACAGTATCTTGGCGATGGTGTCCGGACCTACAGATGAAAACGCCCGGTCTACGGCGGCGCCGGCCCGAGTCGCCTGGACCTGCGCGAACGGCGTCATGGGCAGGTCGCTCGCCGGATTCGAGACCGCGATCACTTCGACGCCGGCAAGGCCTGCCGCCTTGAGCGCGGGGGCAAACCTCGTTCCATCCTGCACAAAGATTGCCCCGGGCTGTAGCAGTGCCAGAATGTGCTTGAGCTTGACGTAATCCTTGGAAATCAGCGAATAGGCGGAGGATATTGGCGCGACCGGAATTCCGGCATGCATGGCGCCCAGCGCCATCATGGCATGGGCGATGCTGTTGTCGGAGAGGATCACCAGCGGACGCTCGACCGACAGCTTACGATCCAGCAGCGCCTGGGCGATATTGCGTACCGATCCAAGCGCCTCGCCATACGTCAGCCTGTGCCAGCCACTGCTCGCGTCGCGCTCGGCCAGGAACAGGCTGTCGGGGGTGGTATTGCCCCAATGCACCAGATACTCGCCGACGCTGCGCGGATAGGGGCCCAACTTCTGCGGCGATTTCAGGATCATGCCGCCGTCGGGTAACGGCTGAATATCCAGCAAGGCCGGCGCGAAATTGAGGGAATTGAAGGGTGGCTTGGTCATGACGTGCGCTCGGAACGTGCTTACTTGACCAGTTTCCAGTTGCCACCCTCGACGCGAACCATCACGCGAGAATTGACATCCAGACCCGTGTGGTCGGCAGCGCTCATGCTGAACACGCCATGGGTCGCCGCCAGATTCTTGACATTCTCCAAGCCGTCGCGCAGCGCCTGACGGAATTCCGGTGTGCCCGGTTTGGCTTTCTTCAGGGCGTCCTGGGCGGCGCGCTGGAACAGCAGACCGGCATCCCAGGTATGGCCGCCGAAGGTGGAACGACTGTCGACGCCGTGCGCGGATTCATAAGCCTTGACGTAATCGAGCGCGACTTTCTTCGACGGATGGCTATCCGGCAACTGTTCGGCGACCAGCATAGGCCCGACCGGGATCAGCGCGCCTTCGACGTTCTTGCCGCCGACGCGGAGGAAGTCGCGGTTGGCCGCGCCGTGCGACTGATAGATCCGACCCTTGTAGCCACGCTCCATGAGCGTGATCTGCGGCAGGGCGGCCGGTGTTCCGGAACCGACGATCAGGATGGCCTCGGGGTTGGCGGAAACCAGTTTCAACACCTGGCCGGTGACGCTGGTATCGGTGCGGTTGTAGCGCTCGCTGGCCAGGACCTTGATGCCGGCTTTTTGTGCCAGCGGTTCCACTTCGCGCCAGAACCCTTCGCCGAAAGCATCGTTGTAGCCGATGAAGCCCATGCTCTTGATGCCGGTTGCGGCCATATGTTCGATGACCGCAGATGCCATCAACAGATTGGTTTGGGGCGGTGCGAATACCCAGGCGCGTTTTTCGGCCGGGGGGGCGAGGGGAGCCAGGGCCAGCATCGGGGTGCGGGTTTCGATGGCCACCTCGATCAGGGCCAGCGAGGTCGGTACGGTCGATGAACCGATGATCAGGTCGGCCTTGTCCTCGGCGGTCAATTTGCGCGCGTTCTTGACCGCCATCGAAGGATCGGACCCGTCGTCCATCACGACGTAGCGTATCTTTTCATTGCCGATGGCGGCAGGCATCAAGGCGATGGTGTTTTTTTCCGGGATGCCCAGGGATGCCGCCGGGCCGGTGGTCGAAATCGTGACGCCGACGACGATCTCGGCTTGAGCGGCAGTGACTGCAAATCCGAGCGCGATCCCGGCGAGCGTGGTGACAAGTTTCATGGTTTCCTCCTATGAATGAAAATACGGAATTCTCGAGTCTGGTTTCCGAATCGCTGGTCCGTTGTTGCGACGGCAGCCGGGGGCATTTGTTGTTTTGACGACGAGCCTACCAGCATATACACTAGCAGCAGAAAACTAACTTGTCAAATGCCTGTATGATTAGTTTATCGTTCGCCATGCACGGTCGGCGTGGGGTATGCCGATGCGGGGAACCAAGGGAGGAACATGAAGCAGCGGAAAAGTGGCAAGGCCGAGCGTGGCGTTGTTTCAATCGAGCAGGCCGTCGTGGACTATGCGCACAAGTTCCCCCAGTGCGGACAGGCAAGAGCTTCCGACGAACTCAAGAGGATCGGCCACTCGGTGTCGGCTTCGGGCGTACGTAACATCTGGAAAAAGCACAATCTGGAAACTACCTACAAGAGGCTCAAGGCCGTCACACGGGCGCCCGACGGCTCCACAGCGGAACTGACGCCACAACAGCAGGAAGTCCTGAAACGCGGAGAAGCCAGCCGCAAGATCGCGCGCAAGACCCAACGCGACCCCGATAATGGCGACGGCGGTTCCACCGGCGACCGCCGCGATCAGATTGTCCTGGCGGCCGCCCAGCTTTTCGTCGAGCGCGGCTACAGCGGAACCTCGATACGCAACATCGCCGACCGCGTGGGCATGCTGCCCGGATCGGTATATCACTACTATCCCGCCAAGGAAGACCTGTTCGTTGCCATCCATCGCGAAGGCTTCCGCCGCCTGATGCATAACATTCAGGAAGCGATTCAGCGCAGCGCCGATCCCTGGGAGAGGCTTGAGTTGGCCTGTGCCGAACACGTTCAGGACGTGGCCGCGGGCAATCCGATCGCCCAGGTGACGGCTACCGGCTTATTTTCGATTTATGAGGACCGGCTACAGCGGCGCCTGAGAGTGGATCGCGAGAACTTCGACCAGGTGTTCCGGCAGTTGATCGACGATCTCGGACTTCCGGCTGGCACCGACCGCTCACTGTTCAGGCTGGCATTGCTCGGGGCCCTGAACTGGACACATGTGTGGTACAAGCCGGGCAAGAAAACCCCGAGGGAAATTGCCGCGCAACTGATTGCGATGTTGGGTAGCAAGTGCGAATCGTCAAACCACAAGCGTCGTGGACGCTCGTAGGAAGCGGCGGATGCCGGGGCGTGCGTCGGTGCAGTCTCAGTCCAAGCAGTGCGCGACGGTCCAGCCGTAAAGCCATTCCATCGCATCGTAGAAGCGTTCCGGACTGCGGCCTTGCCACAGGGAATTGCGCACCTGGCGCTCGATGCCCTTGGCATGATAGATGCGCCCCATCTCGCGTGCCGACAGCACCACGCGTGCGGTTCGCACCACGCGCTTCTCCTCGAATAGCCTGAAGGCGGCGGCGAAGTCGCCGCTGCCATGTTGGGCACGGATGGCTTCACGCAGCGTCACCGCGTCCTCCAGCGCCATGCAGGCGCCCTGCGCCAGGTACTGGAGCATCGGGTGCGCGGCGTCGCCGAGCAGGGTCGCGCGGCCTCGGCCCCAGCGCTCCACCGGATCGCGGTCGGCGGTGGCCCAACGTTTCCATGAGGTGGGCTTGGACAGCAGGCGGCGCGGTCTCTCGCAAATATCGGTGAAATAGGAATTCACCTCCTCGGCGCTGCCCTCGCGCACGCCCCATTCTTCCTTCTCGCGGCTGTGGAAGGTGACGACGAGGTTGTATTGTTCGCCGCCGCGCAAGGGGTAATGCACCAGGTGGCAGTTGGGGCCGACCCAGATCGCCGCGGCGTTCCAGCGCAGATCTTCCGGCATGTCCTCGCGCGGCACCACGGCGCGATACACGACGTGGCCGGAAACGCGGTGGGTGTCTCCCACCAACGTATTGCGCACCACCGAGCGCACGCCGTCGGCACCGATCAGCGCGCTGCCCTCGAAGCAGCGCCCCTGGGTATCGGTGACGCGCACGCCGTCTTGATCGATCTCGACGCGATCGACACAGGTCGAGGTATGCATCTCGACGTTCGGCGCGTGCTGCACGCTCATACACCGAGAGATGAATGTCGGCGCGATGGATCACCGCGTAGGGATTGCCGAAACGCCGGCGGAAATCCTCGCCGACCGGGATGGTCGCTACCTCGCGGCCGTCGATGGCGTCCATCATCACCAACTGGTCGGTGTAGACGGCGCGGCGGCGCGCTGCCTCGCCCACACCGAGTGCGTCGAGCGCGGCGAAGGCATTGGGGCCGAGCTGGATGCCGGCGCCGATCTCGCCGATCTCGGCGGCTTGTTCCAGCAGCGTGACGCGCAGACCGAGCTGGTTCAGGGCCAGCGCCGCGGCCATGCCGCCGATGCCGCCGCCGACGACGATGACGGGGCGGCTATTGGATTTGTCGGTCATGATGTCCTCCCCATGGGACCGCTGTTACGCGTCCCACGTCTCGAACACGCCGAGCTTGCGCTGCACCGGCGACTCGTCGGCGCTGATGAGGAACAGCGGCTCGCCTGCCGAGGCATTGGCCAGTCGCACGGCTGCCCCGCCGGGGGCGCAGAAGGTATCGGCCGTGCCGTAGCTCAAGGTCTGTGCGGCTATCGTCGCCTTGCCCGCACCCTGCACGACATGGAACACCCGCGCCGCCGACATGCGGGGGAGCGCCGCCTCCTGGCCCGGGCGCAGCATCAGCGCGGAGAATGCCAGGGTATTGAGCGGCGCATCGCCGGTCTCGGGATTCACGTAGGCGAGCTCGATAGTCTGATTGGCCGGCGTGCTCTCCGCCAGCGCTTCGAGCGCACGCCGCGCCGCGCGCCACTCGTAGCGCAACAGCGGATAGTCGGCGCGCGAACGGCCACCATGGCGCAGCGGCACCAGACCGCCGGCGCCGTATGCCGCGGGTAGCGGCCGGGGCCGTTGCGGCTGTCCCTCGATGGCGTAGGAGCGGTCGAGATAGACCATCAGCGGCAGGTCGAGTACGTCGAGCCAGATCATGGGCCCTGTGCCTTCGTGGCGGTGTTCGTGCCACAAGCCGGTCGGGGTGAGGATCAGGTCGCCCGGCTCCATCGGGCACTTGTCGCCGTCGACGATGGTGCATGCGCCCTGGCCCTCGACCACGATGCGCGCCGCGTTTGGCGTATGGCGGTGGTTCGGCGCCACCTCGCCCGGCAGCACCAACTGCATGCCGAGGTAGATGACCGAGGACGCTTGCAAGTTGTCCAGCCCGCGTCCGGGGTTGGACAGCACCAGCACGCGGCGCTCGGCTTTCTCCATCGGGGTAAGTTCGCCGGCGCGCAGCAGCAGGGGACGTATCACTTGCCAGGGCAAGTGCGTGACCGCAGTGGCCGTTGCCGGGCTGCCCGGCGGCAGCAGCGCGCGCAGACTGGGCCACAGCGGCACCAGGTTGGCGGCGGCGAGCGCTTGACGGTATTCTTGCGGAAGTTCCTCCAAGCTACCGAGTTGACTCATGATCTGCGCTCCTCGCCGCCACGGCTGAAATACCGTGGCCGGCTTGTATTTTAGACAAAGAATATTTGATAACATATTATATGTATTCTTTGGTTTTGACCAACCGCCCACCATGGTAAACATCGTCTGAGGACCGCCGTGCGTCTTTATAACTCCGATCCGAGCTCCGCCTCCTACCGCGTCCGCATCGCGCTCAACTTGAAGGGCGTGAGTGCCGAATTGCTCTGCCTGCAACTGCGCGACGGCGCGCAACGCGATCCGGCCTACGCCGCCATCAACCCGCAATGCCTGGTGCCGACGCTGACGCTGGACGACGGGACCGCCCTGACCCAATCGCTGGCGATCATCGACTACCTCGACGAGACGCATCCAGAGCCGCCGTTCCTGCCGCGCGACGCCCGCTTGCGGGCATGGGTGCGCGCCGTCGCGCTGGCTATCGCCTGCGACATCCATCCGCTCAACAATCTGCGCGTGCTGCAGTACCTCGAACACGACTTGAAGCAGGATGCCGACGCGGTCAAGACCTGGTATGCCCACTGGATACGCCTGGGATTCGACGCGCTGGAGCGCCAGCTCGTCTCGCCACCCGTTGCGGGGAACTTCTGTTGCGGCGATGCGCCGGGGCTGGCCGACATCTGCCTGGTGCCACAGGTGCGCAACGCGCGGCGCTACCAGATCGACCTGTCCGCCTATCCGCGCATCGTGGCCATCGACGCCGCCTGCGCCGAGCTCGACGCGTTCCGCCGCGCCAATCCGGCATGAAGCCTTCGCGCCTGGACTTCGTCGTCGATTTCGCCGACTGCGACCCGGCGCGCATCGTCTTCTATCCGCGCTATTTCACCTGGTTCGATCGCGCCACCGAGCGACTGTTTCGCGAGCGCGGTATGCCCTGGCCGGAGTTGTGGGCACAATATCGTCTGGCGGGCTTTCCCATTGTCGACGTGGCGGCAAAGTTTCTCGGGCCGTCGCGCTTCGGCGACGCGATCAGCATCGAGAGCGAGATCGGCGAATGGCGCAACAAGCTGTTCCTGGTGCAGCATCGGGTCATCAACGCCGGCCAGATCGTCGTCGAAGGGCATGAGTTGCGGGTCTGGGCGCTGCGCGACCCGGCCAACCCCGAAAGCATGAAAGCCGGCCCGGTGCCGGAGGAAATTCGCGCACGTTTCGAGGATTGAGAGGAGAACGCCATGGAAAACGTTTGGAAAACCAGTCTGCCTAGGCTCAACGAGCCGGCCCCCGACTTCTCGGTGAAGACCACCCAGGGACCGCGCAAGCTACAGGACTATCACGGCAAGTGGCTGATCCTGTTTTCCCATCCGGCCGATTTCACGCCAGTCTGTACCTCGGAGATCATCGCTTTCTCGCGCGCCCACGAGCGCTTCACGGCCGTCGGCTGCGAGCTCCTGGGACTGTCGATCGACAGCAATTTCGCGCATCTGGCCTGGATACGCAATATCCGCGACAACTTCGGCGTGAACGTGCCTTTCCCCATCATCGAAGACCTGTCCATGCGTGTCGCCCACGACTACGGCATGGTCCAGTCGGGCGCCAGCGACACCTCGACGGTGCGGGCGGCCTTCTTCATCGATCCCGAGTCCAAGGTGCGGGCCATGGTGTACTACCCGATGAGCAACGGCCGTTCGGTGGAGGAGTTCCTGCGCCTGCTGGTGGCGATGCAGACCGCCGATCGGCATTGCGTCGCCACACCCGAAGGATGGCAGCCCGGCGACAAGGTGGTGGTGCCCCCGCCGACCACCGTCGCCGATGCCGATGCGCGCGCCAAGGCCGGCTACGAATATGTCGATTGGTACTTCTCCAAGACCGAGTTGCCGAAAGTGCAACCCAAATCTTCCCGGGCGAAGAAGCGCTAGATTGTCGATGATCCGTCTACACGAACCTGTCTAACCGCACAGGTTTCTTGCGCATTCCCGCTTGCAAGAGGAGCAGATGTAAGTTGCGACATTCAATAGCCGTAACTTCTCCAATCTGGATTCCGTGTCGTAGCAGTGCCGGCAGTAAGGGCCGTGCTTCTTGCCGTTCACAACCCGGTAGTAAGCGCTGCCGTCCGATACGGGTTGTCCTTCTTCACCAGGCTCGGTCTTCGAAGCATCGGCGTGTTCCCGGCGCGGAGAGCTTTGCCGCGCAAGGGCGTCTTCGTGAAGGGCATTGAATTGTTCCTCGGCCTCGGCCACGGCACCTTTCCTGAACAAGTCGAGAACTTCGTCGTAGTTACGCGCTGGCATGAGGGCAGGTTGGACTGGTTGGGTCAAATTGGCAGAAACAGGTTGTGCGGATGTTGCCAGAGCCAGTGGGGCATCGGCGCTATGAGCCGAATCCCGGCATAATTCGGCTCATTCGGTGATTTGATTATGAAGGGCCGGCGGCTTGAGTCTTGGCGAGCTTCTTTTGGATCACGCGGTCAGTTTTGCGCTCGCCAGGCGATTGAGGCTGACGCCTTGTTCCGCCGCCTGCATGGCCAAGGCACGATGCACCGCAGGCGGAATACGCACCCGGAACTCGCCGCTGTAATGCTTTTCCGCCAGCGGCACAGGAATGGTTTCGCCGCTTGTCTGCATGTCGGCCACCGCCTCGGCCGTCACCTGGCGGATGCCCTTCAAGGCCGCCTCCGGCGTTTTCGCCAGCCACGACAGCGACGGAAATTCGGCGCACAAGCCGACATGCTCGCCGTCCTCGGCCGACCACGTGACGCGGTAGGTATAGTGATCAACGCTCATTCTTCATGCCCTCCAATTTGTCGATGGCCAGCAACATCTGCCGCACCTGATAGGTCTTGGCCTTGCCTTTGTCGTCCTGGATGTTGATGCGCGGATCACCCACCCAGGGCGTCTTAAAAATGGCGTGGCTGCTGCCCGTCTGACGCGACTTGCCGAAGTAAGCCTGGCAGATTTTCTTGAGATCGGTGAAGCGCACGCTGGCCGGCTCGCGCCGCATCTGCTCAAGGATTTTCGCCGTCGACGCCATGGTGCGATGGTATCAATATTGGAACCACCGATCAAGCTTGGTGCGGAACAGCTTGGCCGCGGAACCTACACTTATCTTGCGGCTGGCGCGCGCTCGGGCCGGAGGGGCGCTCTGCTTCGCTCATGTCCCCCATCGTCGGCCTGCGGCCGACTCCTCCTCCTTTACTTCGCTGCGCAGAGCGCCCCTCCGGCCCGAGAGGGACGCGTCGTTGAGGTGTTGGGCTCCACGGCACCGGCGTATCTCGCCAAGGGCGGTGGGTGGCCGATGCAGCGAAGTAAAGGAGGAAGGCTGGGCGCAGCCCAGTCGGGGGACATGAGCAGCATCGGCTACCCGTCGTCCTTGGCGCGCGCTGTCCGTCGATCAAAAGATTGCGGTGGCATCTCTTCTAGCGCCAATGGCATATCGTGGTTGGTGCATTTTCGGCGACATTGGCTAGAATGACCTCCGAACAAACACACTGGAGATAACGATGCATGCTCAATTCGTTGCCGAGGTCCGCAGTTCCGCGGAGGAGGCCTATGCCGCCGGGCTCTACTGTGCCGAGAGCGTGGTGCAGGCGATCGCCAAGGCGCAGGGACTCGAAGCGGATCTTGTCACCAGGGCGGCGACGACATTCTGCGCTGGGGTAGCCTGCACCAGCGGCCCCTGTGGAGCATTGAGCGGCGCCATCATGGGTGTCGGCATGGCGCTCGGTCGCAGTCGAGCGGAAGAGCCGGTCAAGGCGTCTTACGCCGCCACGCAAGCGCTGGTGCGCGAGTTCGAACAGGCATTCGGCTCACGCAATTGCAGCGAACTGCTGGGTTGCGATTTCGGCACGGCGGAAGGCCGTGCCGAATTCAAGGCGAAGGGACTCAACGACCGCTGCAAGCAATACACGGCCACGGCCGCGGAAATGGCCGCGCGGCTGATTGCGGAGGCAGGAGAGCAGCAGACGTAGGCACCACGACGATGAACTTGCTCCAGCAGGCCTGCTGCTTAAGCTTGAGTTTCATGCGGACGGGGATTGAGGGATAGCGATAGCGATAACGTCAGGCGTGGGCGCGCGGCGTCCGTACGGATTGCACCGCAAGGCGCAGTCCCATTGCCTTGAGGATGGCCGACAAGCTGCTGAGTACCGGATTCCCATCGGGCGACAAGGTGCGATAAAGCTGCGTCGTGCTCAAATGGGCCGTGTCGGCCACCGTCTGTACGCCGCCAAAGGCTTTCGCCATTTGCCGCAAGGTAATCAAAAGTTCGCTTTGGTCGCCTTCCTCCAGAATGCTGTTGAGCAATTGAACGGCATAGGCGGGATCTTCCCGGAACGTCTCAGCCATTGCGTCGTCATGCACCCTATCTCTCATCGCTTGCTCTCCTTTGCCAGTCTTGCCAGTATCCACTGGCGCGGTCGATATGCGCATCCTGCGTTCGCTTGTCGCCACCGCACAGTAGCAAGACAATTTCCTTATCGGCAACTGCGTAATGCACCCGGCTCCCCCGCTCCCACATCGATGCGGCTCACGCGCCGATCTAAGGCAATTCTTGCAGTCACGTTGCGAAGCCTGGATATCAGATCCGGGGCCAAAGCCAACTGGTAAGACGTTCACTACGGATCCAGATGGGGGCTTTCATTATGCAGCGGCTTTGAATCGTTCGAAGCGTATTGCTAGACGATCGCGATCTGGCCTATCTGCAAAGCGTCCCGGCAGATGTAAGTTACCCCCATCTAACCGCTTCAGTGCATCTAACATGGGACCATCATTCTGACTGAGAAGTCGCTCTGAAACATGCAGTCTGTAATCCGGATCAATACCGATTAAGTGTGCGTCGAATGCGGCATGGTGGATCTTGGATAAGGGAAGTCCATTTGGAACCACGGGCTGACCTAACTTCTCGTCATTGTCTGAAACGATATGGGCCGCATCTAATAATAGTGACTCTGGCAGCCCCGATAGCGCGCAGCGGCCATCGTAGGCTGCAATAACAGCTTCCCGGAAAGAAGCCTGATGAAGCCTTTGCTTGACGGCTCGTAAGGCATAACGTCGCTCGATACTCGTCTCTGGCGGTTTCATCACATGTGTACCCATTTCGCCAAACGCTACCTGGACGCTCAAGTCAATCGGATTCCAATCCATGATGAAACAAGGCAAGATGGCTTGGGAACAGCCTGGAGCAATTCCGAGAAAATATATGATCGGCACCTGATCTTCATAGGCATCCCGCAGCCATCGGTTGTCCGCTGCACTAGGGTCTTTCCCCATGAACGCATAGTCAATCGTCTCCTCTCCCCTGAAGATCTGTTGATGCACCTCACGCTGATCGTCGTACCACACCCTGCTGCCCGGCTTGGGAAATACAGTCCGGATTGACAACAGGTACCTCATCGACTGGGGTTTCCAGATGCCTCTGGCCGGACTAACGAGTGGAATGCGTTGACCTTCGAAATTGAAGCCTGGCTCGAGATCTTTTGATGTCAGGTGATCTCTGACCTCAAGTAGCTTGTTTAAGTGCTCAAAGGCACCCAGGCGCATCCGGGTATCGCGTTCGTCCATGGTGGTCCCTATTAGCCTAACACTCTTAGATATTCGATGATCCTGTAGGGGCACCCAATTATTAAGCTAGCATACAAAATGCTGCCAGTAACTTACGTACAGATTGAACCCATAAAAAAGATGGGTCCCACTTCATTGTTGAGTCTACGCCTTAACTAAACAGCGTCTTCCTGGTATTCCACCGGAATTCACCACCGAAAATATTGTTGATGGTTCGAGACGAGAGGGCTATCGGTCAATCGGCACCAGTTACTAGAAGCTGGCTAGTAGCACGAGTCATGGCAACATATAAGAGACGTGCGTCCTCCTCCTTCGCCTGTTCGGGCCGAGGCAGCAACCCCGCTCCCGGAATCACGACTATTGGGAATTCCAGCCCCTTACTGCTATGGAACGGGAGTAACTTGACAGTGTCCTGATGATCTCCGAATCGAATGTCATCCTTCCACGACGTAGGGATCCCTGCAAGGCGCAATTCACTTCGAACGGTCTTACATACCGGATCGTAGTGCCGATAGAGTATCGCCATATCACTCCACGGCACCCCTTTGTCATGCTCTTCCTTCAGTCTTTCGGCAATCCAAGTCCCTTCCTCTTTCAAAGTCGGCAATTTCACTACGACGGGAGTTGTTCCCCGCCGTCCGGCTGACACTGGCGCGAGTCGCGGAACACCATCTTCTTCAGCGTCACTTGCCTTCAAGCACTCGCCGGCGAATTGCGACGCGAACTCCAAAATCTCTTGGGTATTGCGGTAGTTGACCTTAAGGATGGTTGTCCGACCCTGCGCTTGAATGCCGACACTCTTGAAACTAAAATTCTTCAGTTTGCCGGCCTCGTAGATCGACTGGGCATCGTCATAGAGAACGAGCAAGGAATTCGTGCGCGGATCAACCATCTGGACCACGAGTTTCAGCCACTCAGGGCGAAAGTCATGTCCTTCATCGATAAGTACTGCTTCGTATTGCGCTGCTGGTATCTGACCCCGCTCCACTGAACGAATCACGGCCTGAACCATTTCGGCCATGAACGCATCGGTGTCTTCATCTCCTCGTTTGAGATCGACATTGTAGGCGGCTAGCTGGCTATGACACCAACTATGGAATGAGCGCACATGCACCTTGTCAGCGATGCCTTTGGTCGCCATCCATTGCGTTAGCCGGGTGGCCAGTGTCTTGTTGTAGCAAAGTATTAGAATCGGCTTCACACAGACCTTGGCGAGCTGCTCAGCCCGATAGCCAAGAATAAGAGTCTTCCCGGATCCGGCGACGCCATGGATCACACGATGCCCGTCACCGAGACTCCGCGCCAACTGTTCCTGCTGCAAATCCATCACTCGCATCAAGTCGGGAATCTCGACGGTTTCCAGGTCGTCACTCGTGAACAGACCTTGCTGGCGATCGGGTAGCCTAATCTCGGGAAACAGGTGCCAACGAATTCGATCAAGTTGTGGCAGCGATAAGCTCGCCTGGAAATGTACAGAAAACATCTCCCACAGCCGCTGCTGGAATGACTCAGTGTCAACGGACTCCGTCATCTCATCCTGACAGATCACACAATGAGACTCCAAAACTTCACCTAGTCTGGATGTATCGAATGTTCGCCGTGAGATGTTCGCGAGGACCACGCCATAAGCCCACGGAAACATAAGCCGGCCTTCATATTGCCCGCCGGAGCATGTCAGTTGTCTATCTCGCTCCAAGACACAAAGAACTGCATGGGCGTACTGACGCGCCTGTTCCAATGGGTTGAGAACATTCTTGAGGCCACGCGGGGTAAGAATTGCGGCATCTGCTCTGCTAATCGACTGGATCGTATCCGGCTTCCAGTCCTTCACTTCGAGTATAAGGAGTCCTCGGCGAGGATGCAGGACAATAAAGTCTGGGTGGCTGTTTGATGATCCGATTGGCACGTCATACCAACAGATATAGTCACCTTCCAGCTTAGATTCGAGCCGCTGAGCGAAACGCCTTTCCCCAGGGGTCATTCGCCCAGCGCAAGTGCCGTACCCCGGAATGAGCGTTGCCACCTACCCCCCACGTTTGCGATAACGAGAACTGCCAAGAACTTTTCTAAACGTCGATATTCCGCGCCTGCAAAGCGTGCGTTTCAATGAATTCCCGCCTCGGCTCCACATTGTCACCCATCAGCGTAGTGAAGATTTCATCGGCGGTGATGGCGTCGTCGATCTGCACCCGGAGCAGGCGACGGACCTTGGGATCCATGGTGGTTTCCCAGAGTTGTTCCGGGTTCATTTCGCCCAACCCCTTGTAGCGTTGCTTGGATAGGCCCCTGTCTACCTCGCTGAGCAGCCAGCGGATGGCGTCGGCGAAACTGGTGACGGCTTGCGATTTCTCGCCGCGCCGGATGACGGCGTCACTGCCGTTCTTGTCGATCAGGCCGGCGATCAGCGCCGAGGTGCGGCGGATCTGCTGGTAGTCGCCGGAGTGCAGGAATTCCTCGTCGATATAGCCGCTGCGCAGGTTGCCATGGCGCATGCGCTCGATGGCGAGTTGCCAGCGCTCGGTCTTGTCGTTGAAGATCGGCACGATGCTGATCTCGACTGGCAGCAAGCACGACAGACGGGCGGCGCTGGCGCGGACGGTCTCTTCGCTGGAGATGTCGATTTCGATATCGTTGGCCAGCAAGGCGTGCAGCACTTCGCCGTCGATGAAATCACCGACGCGCTTGATGACGGCCTCGGAGAGCAGGTAGGTGCGCGCCAGCTCGCCCAGAGCCTCGCCTTCCAGTGCCGTGGCGCCGGAGCGGGCCGTCAGGGAGGCACCGTCGAGTGCCAGCGTCAGTAGGTGCTGGTTGAGCGCATGGTCGTCCTTGATGTAGAGCTCGCTCTTGCCGTGCTTGATCTTGTAGAGCGGCGGCTGGGCGATGTAGATGTGGCCGCGCTCGACCAGCTCGCCCATCTGGCGGTAGAAGAAGGTCAGGAGCAGGGTGCGGATGTGGGCGCCGTCAACGTCCGCGTCGGTCATGATGATGATGCGGTGGTAACGCAGCTTGGCGATGTCGAAATCCTCGACGCCGATGCTGGTGCCCAGCGCGGTCACCAGGGTGACGATCTGCTCGCTGGAGATCAGCTTGTCGAAGCGCGCTTTTTCGACGTTCAAGACCTTGCCGCGCAGCGGCAGGATCGCCTGGAACTTGCGGTCGCGGCCCTGTTTGGCGGAGCCGCCGGCGGAATCGCCCTCGACGATATACAGCTCGCACAGCGCAGGATCCTTCTCCTGGCAATCGGCGAGCTTGCCGGGCAGCCCAATGTTGTCGAGCACGCCCTTGCGCCGCGTCAACTCGCGCGCCTTGCGCGCCGCTTCCCTGGCCCGGGCGGCATCGACGATCTTGCCGGTGATGATCTTGGCATCGATGGGTTTTTCGAGCAGGAATTCCGCCAGCTTTTGCGCGACGACTTCCTCCACCACCGGCCGCACTTCGGAGGACACCAGCTTCTCCTTGGTCTGCGAGGAAAACTTCGGCTCCGGCACCTTGACCGAGAGTACGCAGGCGAGGCCTTCGCGCATGTCGTCGCCGGTGGTCTCGACCTTGGCTTTCTTGGCCAGCTCGTTCTCGTCGATGTATTTGTTGATGACCCGCGTCATGGCCGCGCGCAGGCCGGTCAGGTGGCTGCCGCCGTCCTTTTGCGGGATGTTGTTGGTGAAGCACAGCACCTGCTCGGCATAGGAGTCGTTCCACTGCATCGCCACTTCGACGGTCATGCCGTCCTTGTTGCCGATGGCATGAAAAACGTTGCCGTGCAGCACGGTCTTGGAGCGGTTGATGTATTCGACAAAACCCTTGACGCCGCCGGAGAAGGCGAAATCCTCCTCCTTAGCATTGCGCTGGTCGATCAGTTTTATCTTGACGCCGTTGTTGAGGAAGGACAGTTCGCGCAAGCGCTTGGCGATGATGTCGTAGTGGAATTCGATGTTACCGAAAGTCTCGGGCGCGGCGAGAAAATGCACTTCGGTGCCGCGTTTTTCGGTGGTCCCGATTTCCTTGAGTGATGCGACTGGGACGCCACCGCGGAATTCCATGTGATGTTTCTTGCCGTCGCGGCGGACGGTCAGATGCAACCACTCGGACAAGGCATTCACCACCGAGACCCCGACGCCGTGCAGACCGCCGGAAACCTTGTAGGAATTCGAATCGAACTTGCCGCCGGCATGCAGTTCGGTCATCACGATTTCGGCGGCGGAGCGTTTCTCCTCGTCGTCGTCCTTGATGTCCGTCGGTATGCCGCGGCCGTTGTCGGTCACCGAAATCGAGTTGTCGGTATGGATGGTGATGACGATCTCATCGCACCAGCCGGCCAGCGCCTCGTCGATGGCGTTATCGACGACTTCGAACACCATGTGATGCAGGCCGGTACCGTCGGAAGTATCGCCGATGTACATGCCCGGGCGCTTCCTGACCGCTTCGAGGCCCTTGAGAATTCTGATGCTGCTGGAATCGTAAGAACTGTCCTGCTGGCCGTTGTTCTGACCGTTATCCGGCTGCGCTTGCGTCATTAAGCTACTCCATTAATCCTGCTGGTACTACGGGTGATGCGTCTGTCATGGCGATCAAATGCGCATCGGCATCACGACATATTTGAAGTTTTGATTGTCGGCTAACTGGAACAGGGCGCTGCTGTTGGCATCGCCGAGGTGGCACTCGATCTGTTCGTTGGAGACGTTGTTGAGCACGTCCAGCAGGTAATTCACGTTGAAACCGATATCGATGGTGTCGCCGGCAAATTCGATTTCGATTTCCTCCTGGGCTTCTTCACGTTCGGTGTTGTTGCCGATGATCTTCAGGCTGTTGTCGGAGAACATCAAACGCACACCGGGGGTTTTTTCATTGGTCAGAATCTTGGCGCGCAGCAGCGATTGCAGGAGACCCTGGCGGGACAGCTTGACCAGCCTGGCATGGCCCTTGGGAATGACGCGTTCATAATCCGGGAACTTGCCGTCGATCAGTTTCGAGACGAACTCGATGGCGCCGAAACGGAATAATGCCTGGGTCGGAGTCAGCGCGATTTCCAGGGCATCGTCGTTGTCGGCCAACTGACGCGAGAGTTCCAGCACCGTCTTGCGCGGCAAAATTACTTCGATCGATGGCAATTGTTCCGCCAGCGTTTCGCTGGCGTAGGCCAGGCGGTGGCCGTCGGTGGCAACGACACAGATTTCGTTACCCTTGACCACCAGCAACAGACCGTTTAGGTAGTAGCGAATATCCTGCTGCGCCATGGCGTACTGCACCAAAGCCAACAACCTCTTGAACTGTTTCTGGGTCAGTTTCAAACGTGTCTGGTTGCCGTCGCTCAATGCCATGCGCGGGAAGTCTTCGGCCGGCAGGGTTTGAAGATTGAAACGGCTGCGCCCGGCCTTGACCTGGAGACGCTTGTCGTCGAGCGTCAGGCTGACTTCGGCATCCTCGGGCAAGGCACGCAGAATGTCCTGAAGCTTGCGCGCGGCGACGGTCAACGAGGTATTTTCGCCGGGCAGGGTCGGTGTGCTGGTCTTGATCTGGATCTCGATATCGGTTGCCAGCAGCATCAAGCGCTCGCCGTCCTTTTCCATGAGAACGTTGGAAAGTATGGGAAGCGTGTGACGTTTTTCGACGATGCCACAAACCGATTGCAAGGGCTCAAGAATTTGGTTACGTGGGCCTTTGAATAAGATCATATTTAAATTCCTAATAGTAAATATGCAGACAAGAAAACTGTGGAAAACAGGATTAATCGTTTAAAAGTTATCTGGTTAAGCAATGTATAAACCTATGGAAAAACCTCGGGGAAACTTGTGGATGAATGTTAGTTGTTATTTTCGGAAAGGATAACCGGACACTTATTCACAATTCGCCCAAGGCCAATACCGTAGTTGTACATGGTCGTTGTTAACCCTTTAAAGTCTGCATCAATACATGTACGTCATTGCCGAGTTGCGCATCCTTGGCGCGCAGATCGGTGATTGTACGGCAGGCATGGAGTACGGTGGTATGGTCACGACCGCCGAAGGCTTCACCTATTTCCGGCAGACTGTGATGGGTGAGTTCGCGTGCCAGCCACATGGCGACCTGCCGAGGCCGTGCGATGGCGCGGGTACGCTTCTTGGAAAACATTTCGGCGACCTTGAGTTTGTAATAATCGGCGACGGTTTTTTGAATCAACTCGAGGGTAAGCAAGCGATTGATGGCGCCGAAAATATCTTTCAGCGCTTCTTTGGCTACATCGATGCTGACATCCCTGCCATGAAAGCGGGCATAGGCCAGCACCTTGTTGAGAGCGCCTTCCAGCTCGCGCACATTGGAGCGCAGATTCTTGGCGATCAAGAAAGCGACATCGTCACCGAGTTCGATCTTGGCCGCTTCGGCCTTCTTCTTGAGGATGGCGACCCGCATTTCGGGTTCCGGTGGTTCGATTTGTACCGTCAGGCCCCAATCAAAGCGGGAGACCAGGCGTTCCTCCAGCCCGGTGACATCTTTCGGGTAGGTATCGCATGTGATGACGATTTGCTTCTTGGCCTCGACAAGTGCGTTGAAGGCATAGAAGAATTCTTCCTGCGTACGGTTCTTGTTGTTGAAAAATTGTATGTCGTCGATCAACAGGAGATCGAGAGACCGGTAATATTTCTTGAAAACGTCAAATGATTTTTGTTGGTAGGCGCGCACGACATCGGCGAAATAGTCTTCGGCGTGTACATATCGAATGACGATATCCGGGTTATGACGCCATACTTCATTGCCCAGGGCGTGTATCAGGTGGGTCTTGCCCAAGCCGACGCCACCGTAGATAAACAGGGGGTTGTAGGAAGTGCCGGGATTTAAGGCGACCTGTTGCGCGGCCGCGCGAGCCAGGTCGTTGGCACGCCCGGTGACCAGAGTGTCAAAAGTGAACCCCGGGTTGAGACGGGATTTTTCGTAGGCTCCGTCCTCGGACCGGGACTTCGGCACGTCCGCATGCGTCGCTCTGGCGATGGTCGCGGAGGGTTGTATGGAGACTTGGGTAGTTGCCGGGAGTTGGAGGTTTTCTCCCAGGGCAAGACTGATGCTGACAGGTTCGGGGAAGTACTGTCGGCTGAGGACTTGTATCTGATCGAGGTAACGTTCGCGTACCCACTGAAGGACAAATCGATTCGGTGCAATCAGGCGAAGATGGGTCGGAGATTCACCGGAAATCGGGTCGGGGCCGTCCCCGTCGTTTTCAAGACGCAGGGTCTTGATCCAAGTGTTGTATTGCTGCGTTGGCAGTTCTTTTTCGAACCGATTGAGGCAGGCAGACCAGAAGTCGCTCATCAGGGGAAGTGGCCTGTCTAATTGTCCGGGTTGTACTGGTAATTTATTGATATTATTGTATATTATGGTCCGACTGAGAGCTTGGGCAAGCTAGCGGCGGAACTTTGTGTGACGGCATTCTAGCGGTTTTTCGGGTAGTTATCCACAGGCGGATTGAAAAATACCTCTTGACAATTTCACTCCAAAAAGTTGTAATCACGGGTTCATTTTTTCGAGGAAATTGGTCATGAAACGCACTTATCAGCCTTCGGTCGTGCGACGTAAACGTACCCACGGCTTTCTTGTGCGCATGCGCACAAAAGGTGGCCGGGCGGTGATCCGTGCACGCCGCGCCAAAGGCCGCAGCCGCCTGGGTGTCTGAAAACGCAGCCGGTGCTTGACCGGGAACAGGGCGCCACGGGCACTGAAGTCGTCGATCTCGGTTTCCGTAACGAACATAGGTTGCACACTCCGGCCGATTTCTCAACGGTCTTTACGGTTCGTCGCGTGTTGCGCGGAGAACTATTCAACTTGCACTACGCTGCCAAAACCGCGGGCACCGGCTCCGGGCCGGTCAGTGCCAGGCTTGGTTTGGTCATCGCCAAGAAATTGGCGCATCGTGCGGTTCAGCGCAATTTGTTGAAGCGTTTGGCCCGCGAAGCCTTTCGTCTGGCCCGGCAAGGCCTGCCATCGTACGATCTGGTGTTGCGCCTTGCCAAGCAACCGGGGACGAGCTTGGACCGGACGGCGCGCAAGACTTGGCGCGCGGATATCGAGCGTCTCTTCAGCCGGTTGCCCCGATGAAGTCGCTCGCGGCCATTCCGCTGATCGGTTTGATCCGGATCTATAAATACCTGATCAGCCCGCATTTGGGAAATCGTTGCCGGTTTGATCCAAGTTGTTCCGAATATGCGGTCGAAGCACTGAAACGCCATGGGGCTTTGCGCGGCCTGTGGCTGGCGTTGCGACGCGTCGCTCATTGTCATCCCTGGCATCCGGGCGGCTACGATCCCGTTCCCTAAGGGTTGAACGATCCGAAACTCTATATAATCGCCTGCCGATTCTGGCTCTCTGAACCGAAAGACCGTCGATGGACAATCAACGTCTGATCTTACTGCTGGTATTTTCATTTTCCCTGGTCATGCTCTGGGATGGCTGGCAGAAGCAGGGCTTGCCCAAGCCGGTCGCACCGACCGCCGCGGTCCAGGGTGCGGCTTCTCCTGGAGGCAGTGCCGTTCCAGTACCCACCACGGCCCCCACTCAAACCAGCGCGACCGCTGCATTGCCCACCGTCGCCGCTGTCCAAGACCAGAACGGCGCGGCGGTTACCAAGGCAACGATAAAGACGGATTTGTTCATCGCGGAGATTTCTTCCCAGGGCGGTGATTTGACCCGCCTTGAACTGGTTCAACACCATGCCACCGAGGATAAGACCAAGAATTTCGTTTTGTTCGATAACGGCGGCAAGCATTTTTACCAGGCACAGAGCGGTTTGATCGGGACCAATCTGCCCAACCATAAGTCTATTTACCAGTTCATCGCCGGCAGCCATGAACTCAAGGATGGCCAGGATATTCTCGAAGTGCGCCTCGAAACGGCTCCGGTCAATGGTGTAAAAGTAACCAAGACTTATACCTTTCATCGTGGCAGCTATCTGATCGATGTGGGTCACGAGGTCGTCAATCAAGCCGCGGAGCCGCTCAGTACCCATGTCTATTTCCAGACTGTGCGCGACAGCAAGCCTCCGGAAGGCAGCACAGGCGGGGCGATGGGGGTGAGTACGTTTACCGGTCCCGCGGTCTTCACCGAGCAGGACAAATACCAGAAAGTCAGCTTTGAGGATATCGCCAAAGGCAAGGCCAAACATGCGCTGAAGGCGGATAACGGCTGGATAGCGATGGTTCAGCACTATTTCGTCTCGGCATGGCTGCCTCAGGGCACGATCGAGAGGGAGTTCTTCACCCGCAAGCTGGGTGACGATCTGTATGGCGCCGGGGTCATCCTGCCGGTCGCAGCGATTGCTCCGGGTGCGACCGGTAAGCTGATGGTGCAACTCTTCGCCGGTCCCCAGGAACAGGACAAGCTGGCGAAAGTCGCTCCCGGACTCGACCTCGTTGTCGATTACGGCTGGCTGACGGTGATCGCCGCGCCCTTGTTCTGGGTATTGGAGTTGCTCCACAAACTGGTGGGCAACTGGGGATGGGCGATCATCGGCCTGACGGTCTTGCTGAAGCTGATCTTCTTTCCGCTGTCGGCCGCCAGTTATAAGTCCATGGCGAAAATGAAGCTGCTCACCCCCAAGATGACCAAGCTCAAGGAAACCTTTGGCGATGATCGCGCCCGGCTCAACCAGGAGATGATGGAGCTCTACAAGCGCGAGAAGATCAATCCGCTCGGCGGTTGCCTGCCTATCCTGGTGCAGATCCCGGTGTTCATCGCGCTGTATTGGGTGTTGCTGGGAACCGCGGAAATGCGTTACGCCCCGTGGCTAGGCTGGATCCAGGATCTCTCGGCCCAGGATCCGTACTACATCCTGCCGCTGTTGATGGGCGCGACCCAGATGGTCATGACCAAGCTCAACCCCACTCCGCCCGATCCGATCCAGGCGAAAGTGATGTTGTTCATGCCGATCGTATTCACCGGCATGTTCCTGTTCATGCCTTCCGGTCTGGTGCTTTACTGGACGGTCAACAACTTGCTGTCGATGGCGCAGCAGTGGCAAATCAACCGTCTGATCGAGGGTGGCAAAAAGACCTAGTCTTTCCCAAGACACTATTGCGGCTGTCGCCTCTGCCCCGGGGCGCGGCGGCATTGGAGTAGTCCGCATTTCAGGCCGGTCATTGCTGGGCCTGGCCGTGAAACTTTGTGGCCTTGAGCCGCAACCCCGTTTCGCCACCCTGACCACCTTTCGCGATGCCGACGGACAGCCGGTGGATCAGGGAATCTTGCTTTATTTTCCGGCACCGCGTTCATTTACCGGTGAAGACGTACTGGAGCTGCACGGGCATGGCGGGCCGGTGGTGTTGCGGATGTTGTTGCAGCGCTGCCTGGAACTCGGTGCCCGACTCGCCGAACCGGGAGAGTTCACGCGCCGTGCTTTCTTCAACGACAAGCTGGACCTGGTTCAGGCCGAGGCGGTGGCCGACCTGATCGACGCTTCCACGACCCAAGCCGCACGTTCCGCACTGCGCTCGCTTACAGGCGAGTTTTCCTCGGCCGTGCATAGCGTGGTCAGGGAGTTGATAGAGTTGCGCATGCTGATCGAGGCCACACTCAATTTTCCCGACGAGGAGCTCGATACGGCCGAGATATTGCGCTCCACCAATGCCGCCAACCGTTTGGCCCAATTACGCGCCAGAGTGACCGATATTCGTGTCAGGGCGCGGCAGGGCAGCCTACTGCGCGATGGCCTGGCAGTGGTCCTGACCGGAGCGCCGAATGTAGGCAAGTCTTCGTTGCTCAACCGTCTTGCCGGCGAAGAGTGCGCAATCGTGACGGACGTGGCTGGCACCACTCGCGACGCCGTTCGTGAAACCATACAACTCGAAGGCATACCGCTGCATATCATCGATACCGCCGGCTTGCGCGAACCCGGCGACGTCGTCGAAAAACTCGGCATCGAGCGGACCTGGCGTGAAATCGAGAAAGCCGATGTGATTGTTCAATTGGTGGATGCCCAGCTCGGGTTGACGGCGGAAGATGAGCAGATGGCCAAACAATTTCCCGCCGGTCACACTGTCGGAAGGATTGTCGTTCATAACAAATGCGATCTGGGCAAGCTGCCGGCAGAGCGCCGCGAGAAAGACGGCGACGTGCATTTGTGGTTATCGGCGCTTACCGGAGAAGGCATAGTCTTGCTGCATGACGAGTTATTGCGCATCGCCGGTTGGCAGGGACATGGCGAAGACGCGATTCTGGCGCGTGAGCGGCACCTCGGCGCTCTTGCCGCCGCGGATTGCCACTTGGCCCAGGCTAGCGTCGAGTTGAGTCGAATCGAGCTGTGCGCGGAGGAACTGCGCCTGGCGCAGGAAGCCATGAACAGCATCACCGGCGAATTTACCCCGGACGATCTGCTCGGTGAAATCTTTTCGCGATTCTGCATTGGAAAATAGATGAGCATCGATATGCTGCTGCTCATGGGCGCAGCTTTTCTGGCCGGATTGGTCGATGCCGTGGTTGGCGGTGGCGGGCTGGTTCTGATTCCCGCACTGTTCATGGCGCTCCCGCAGGCGGCGCCGGCGACGATTTTCGGCACCAACAAGTTTGCGGCGATCTTCGGCACCGCCAGCGCCGCCCATCGGTATTCGCAGCGCATCAAGGTGCCCTGGCGAGCCGCACTGCCGGCGGCGATTGCCGCCTTCGGGCTTTCCTACGTCGGTGCCATGTCGGTGGCTTTGATGCCGAAAGGCCTGTTGCGTCCCTTGGTGTTGGTCATGCTGATCGCAGTCGCGGTGTACACATTTTCACGCAAGGATTTCGGAAGCGCCGACCAAAGTCGTCCCCACCAGCCGCTTGATACCCTGTGGGCCGTGCTGTTAGGGGCGGGTATCGGTTTCTATGATGGATTTTTCGGTCCGGGCGCGGGCAGTTTCCTGCTCTTCCTGTTTATTCGCTTTTTCGGTTTTGATTTCTTGCGGGCTTCGGCCGCGGCAAAAATCGTAAACGTTGCAACCAATGGTGCTGCGCTGATCTATTTCGGCGCCACGGGGCATGTGCTGTGGGGAATCGCGGTGTCGATGGCGCTGTTCAATGTCGGCGGAGCGTTGCTCGGTTCACGTTTGGCGTTGCGCTACGGCAGCGGTTTTGTTCGCCGGGTGTTTCTGGGGGTGGCGACTGCACTGATCGGAAAATTCGGCTACGATACGTTTGCGTGAGTTCTGCTTATTACGTTATGATTCAAAAAAAAGATAAAAAACAACAATCTTGTATCGTAAATTGTTGAAGCTTGATTATTCGAACCGCTGTTCGAAAACTTAATCAGTTTCACTGATGACCTTTACTATGTAAGAATGGAATCTACAGGAGGAATATATGAATAATAAATCTTTGTTAGTAGCGTTGGGCTTGGCCGCTGTCGCCACCCTGGCCAGGGCCGACGTCAATGTGGGTGTGCTGGTGTCCGCGACCGGGCCGGCGGCTTCGCTGGGTATCCCGGAGAAGAATACTTTCGCCCTGATGCCGACCAGTATCGCCGGTCAAAAAATCAACTACATTATTCTCGACGATGCCTCGGATACCACCAAGGCGGTTACGAATACCAAGAAACTCATCAGCGAAGACAAAGTCGACGCGATTCTCGGCTCGACCATCACTCCCAACTCGCTGGCGATGATCGATGTCGTTGCCGAGGCGGAGACACCCATGATCTCGATGGCGGCTTCTGCGCGCATTATCGACCCGATGGACGCCAAACGCCGCTGGGTATTCAAGACACCGCAGAACGACGCCCAGATGGCAGTGGCTATCATCGAGCACATGAGCAAGGCAGGGCTCAAGTCGGTGGCTTACATCGGGTTCTCAGACGCCTATGGGGAAGGTTGGTGGAACGAGTTTTCGAAGGTAGCCGAAGCCCGCGGGATCAAGATCGTGGCGAACGAGCGGTATAACCGCAGCGATACTTCGGTGACCGGACAAGTGCTTAAACTTATGTCCGCAAACCCGGAGGCTGTGTTGATTGCCGGCTCGGGAACGCCGGCGGCGCTGCCACAAACAACGCTAAAGGAGAGGGGTTATAAAGGCCTTATTTATCAAACACACGGCGTGGCCAATAATGATTTTCTGCGTGTCGGTGGCAAGAGTGTAGAGGGTACGATACTTCCGGCAGGGCCGGTATTGGTGGCGGATCAACTGCCGGACAGCAATCCATTGAAGAAGTCCTCTTTGACTTATGTCCATAAGTACGAAGCGGCTTACGGTGCCGGCAGCGTTTCCACCTTCGGCGCACACGCATGGGACGCGGGGCTGCTGCTGGCGAATGCCATTCCGATAGCACTGAAGAAGGCGAATCCAGGCAGCAAGGAATTCCGCGCTGCGCTGCGTGATGCTCTTGAAACCACCAAGGAACTTGCCGGCGCCCATGGCGTCTTCAACATGACGCCACAGGATCATCTTGGTTTCGACCAGCGGGCACGCGTGATGGTCCAGATTAAGGACGGCAAGTGGAAACTTGAACAGTGATATCTGTTAACTATTGCTGATCTATTGCTGATTGATATCTTGACACACTGATCGATTCCCAAAGGCGCCTCGATATTTCAGGGCGCCTTTGTTTTTTGAAGGCTCGTGGCATGGATTTGCAAATCGCGCTGTTGTTAGGACAGGATGGAATTACCAACGGAGCCATATACGCGTTGTTGGCGTTGGCGTTGGTGCTCATATTTGCGGTGACCCGCGTTATTTACATTCCACAAGGCGAGTTTGTCGCCTTCGGTGCTTTGACCCTGGCCAGTCTTCAGGCAGGCAAGACGCCAGGCACCTTGTGGTTGTTGCTCGGTGCAGGCATTGCCATTGCCTTGATCGACGGTGCCCTGGCCTTGCATGCCGGTGCTCTAAGGCGTATGCCGAGAATATTGCTGTGGAATCTCGGCTATCCGTTGGTTGTCGCCGCTGTAGTATTTTTTGCCAAACCGGCCGGGCTTCCGATGCTGGCGCAGATATTGTTGTCGTTGGCGTTGGTGGTTCCGCTGGGACCGATGATTTATCGCCTTGCCTACCAGCCTCTGGCTGAGGCCTCGGTGTTGGTTTTGCTGATAGTTTCGGTGGCGGTACATTTGACTCTGGTCGGTCTGGGTTTGCTGTTTTTCGGGGCGGAAGGCTCGCGTACGCCGGCTTTCAGCGATGCTTCGTTCGAACTCGGCAGCATCCATGTAACCGGCCAGACGTTGTGGGTGCTGGTTTCAAGCGTTCTTCTGATCGTCGCGCTATACTTTTTTTTCGATCGTACCTTGTATGGCAAGGCCTTGCGGGCCACCGCAATCAATCGTGTCGGGGCGCGCTTGATGGGTATATCGACGGTCATGGCGGGCAAGCTGTCGTTTCTCCTGGCAGCTCTGATTGGCGCCTTTTCCGGCATTCTGATAGCACCGATCACCACTATTTATTATGACACCGGCTTCTTGATCGGTTTGAAAGGATTTGTGGGTGCCATAGTCGGCGGTTTGGCAAGTTACCCGATTGCGGCAGCCGGCGCGATACTGGTAGGCCTGCTCGAGTCATATTCTTCATTCTGGGCCAGCGCTTTCAAGGAAGTGATCGTTTTCACCCTGATCATTCCGGTGCTGGTCTGGCGCTCTTTGACAACTCATCATGTCGAGGAGGAAGAATGATGAGACGACAGACCGTCATACTTGCCGGTTTTCTTGGTCTACTCGCCCTGGGCCCAGTATTTCTCCCGGAATTCTATGTCACTCTGCTCAACTATATCGGCCTGTACGCGATAGTAGCGCTTGGTCTGGTATTGCTCACCGGTGTTGGGGGACTGACTTCGTTCGGCCAGGCTGCATTTGTCGGTCTGGGCGCCTATACCACTGCTTATCTGACCACGGCCAGCGACTTGCCGAGCTGGCTGGCGATTTTTGGTGCTTCACCTTGGCTGGCGTTGTTGGTGGGGTTAGCGCTTACTGCCGTTGTAGCGCTTGTTCTAGGGGCGTTGACACTGCATCTTTCCGGCCATTACCTGCCCTTGGGGACGATTGCCTGGGGCATCAGTCTTTATTTTCTGTTTGGCAATATCGAACAGCTCGGGGGACACACGGGGATCACCGGGATACCATCATTATCGGTATTCGGACTGGAGGTGAAATTCGGCCGCGAATTCTACTACCTGATCTGGGCATTGTTGATGTTGGCGGTCTGGTTGACCCAGAATCTGCTCGATTCGCGCGAAGGTCGAGCTATCAGCGCACTCAAGGGAGGCAGTCTGATGGCCGAGGCCATGGGTGTCGATACGGCCCGTTCCAAAACCGTTATCTTCCTCATCGCCGCGTTGTTTGCCTGTCTATCCGGCTGGCTTTATGCCCATTTGCAGCGCTTCGTCAACCCGACACCGTTTGGTTTGCACATAGGAATCGAATACCTGTTTATGGCCGTGCTTGGAGGCGCTGCCCACGTCTGGGGTGCGCTACTTGGTGCCGGCGTCATTACCATACTCAAACAATGGCTCCAGGATTTGCTGCCGAAGCTGTTCGGCAGTAGCGGAAATTTCGAAATGATAGTGTTTGGCTTGATGATGGTTTTGATGTTGCAACGTGCCCGCGACGGTCTCTGGCCGATATTGGTCCGGCTGGTTGCGAGCAACGATGGGAACGCTCAAGTTGCGGCGGTGCCGCAGGCTGAACCGATGCCGAAGAAACCGTTACCGCAACCAGGCACACGGTTGCTGGAAGTCAAAGATGTCGTAAAGAAATTTGGCGGCTTGGTGGCCAGTAATAATATGAACTTGTGGGTGCAGACTGGAGAGGTGCTTGCATTGATTGGACCCAATGGTGCTGGAAAGAGCACCATGTTCAACTGTATTTCAGGCGTCGCTCCGGCTACTTCGGGTGAAATTCTCTTTCTGGGCGAGCGCGTGGAGAAGCTGAATTCGCGTGAAATCGCCCGACGGGGAATGAGCCGGACTTTCCAGCATGTACGTTTGCTGCCCAATATGAGCGTGTTGGAAAATGTCGCCATCGGTGCTCATCTGCGGGGTAGTAAGGGAGTGGTCGCCGCGTTGCTGCATCTGGAGCGTGCCGAGGAGCGGCGATTGATGGCCGAGGCCGCTCGACAGATCGAGCGCGTCGGCCTCAAGGAGCACATGTTCGACCAAGCCGGCAGCCTGGCTTTGGGTCAACAGCGCATTCTGGAGATAGCGCGGGCGCTGGCTGCCGACCCATGCCTATTGTTGCTGGATGAACCGGCTGCCGGCCTGCGCTACCTGGAAAAGCAGGCACTCGCTGAACTGCTGAGGCGATTGCGTGCGGAGGGAATGGGTATCCTGCTGGTCGAACATGATGTTGAGTTTGTCATGGGGTTGGCGGATCGTGTTGTGGTGATGGAGTTTGGGGAAAAGATCGCCGAAGGCTTACCGGAGGATGTTCGGCAGAACCCCGCCGTATTGGAAGCTTACCTCGGGGGAGTGGCATGAACAGCGTACCGTTACCTGGCGGAAACTCCGCGGTACTTGAGGTCGATAATCTTTGCGTTTCATACGGTAAGGTCGAAGCACTGCATCAAGCCAATATTAGAGTTGAACCGGGCCAGATTGTTACGGTGATCGGACCAAATGGAGCGGGCAAGACGACCATGCTTGGCGCTATCATGGGATTGTTGCCGCGCAGTAGCGGGAAATTGAAGTTTTTCGGCGAGGAACTGGCGGATATCGAAGTTGAAAGAATGGTGGCTCGGGGCATGAATCTGGTGCCGGAGAAACGCGAGTTGTTCGGTGAGATGAGCGTAGAGGACAATTTATTGCTCGGTGCTTTCATGCGGCATCGTCTGGGTCACCGCGACCAGCAGGAGACCATGGAACAGGTTTATCAAATCTTCCCTCGCCTGAAGGAGCGTCACGACCAGCAGGCCGCTACCTTGTCGGGCGGCGAGAGGCAGATGTTGGCGGTCGGTCGCGCTTTGATGGCCAAGCCCAAACTGCTGTTGCTGGATGAGCCTAGCCTTGGTCTTGCGCCATTGATCGTGCGTGAAATATTCAGAATCATTGCCGATTTGAAGAAAAGCGGCGTTTCCATACTGCTGGTTGAACAGAATGCCCGCGCCGCATTGCAAGTGGCGGATTACGCTTACGTGCTGGAAACCGGCGAGATTGCTCTCGAAGGACCGGCGGCGGAATTAGCCGACAATCAGAAGGTAATCGAGAGTTACCTGGGTCTCGGCGGGAAAAACTGATAATTGTTTCACGTGAAACCGGCCTAGATGCTTTTCCCCACCCGTTTTGATGTGATCGTTATTGGCGGCGGCCACGCCGGTACCGAGGCGGCGCTTGCCGCTGCTCGTGCCGGGGCAAAGACGCTCTTGCTGACGCACAACATCGAAACACTCGGCCAGATGTCTTGCAATCCGTCGATTGGAGGCATAGGCAAAGGTCATTTGGTCAAGGAAGTCGATGCCCTGGGTGGTGCAATGGCCGCCGCTACGGACGAGGCCGGCATCCAATTCCGTATTCTCAATTCAAGCAAGGGTCCGGCAGTTCGTGCAACCCGTGCCCAGGCCGACCGCATTCTCTACAAGGCAGCTATCCGCCGCCGGCTCGAAAACCAGCCCAACCTGACTTTGTTCCAGCAAGCGGTTGATGATTTGACGCTTGAGGGCGACCGAGTGAGTGGGGTTGTAACTCAGCTTGGTGTTCGGTTTGAGTCGGCGACAGTGGTGTTGACAGCGGGTACCTTTCTTGGCGGATTGATCCATGTCGGACTGACCAGCTACCAGGCCGGTCGTGCCGGCGATCCGCCATCGATTTCGTTGGCGCAACGCTTGCGCGAACTAAAATTGCCGGTCGGACGCTTGAAAACAGGGACGCCCCCACGTTTGGACGGCCGTAGCGTTGATTATTCGTTGTTGAAGATTCAGCCTGGCGATGACCCTGCACCGGTGTTTTCGTTTCTCGGCAGACGCGAACAACATCCGCGCCAAGTCCCTTGCTGGATTGCACATACCAACGTTCAAACCCATGAAATTATCCGTAAAGGACTCGACCGTTCTCCGATGTTCACCGGGGTAATCGAGGGGATTGGTCCGCGCTACTGTCCCTCGATCGAGGACAAGATTCATCGTTTCGCCGGCAAGGACAGTCATCAGATATTCCTTGAGCCGGAAGGTTTGGATACTCATGAGATCTATCCCCAGGGTATCTCCACCAGCCTGCCCTTCGACGTACAACTGGCACTCGTGCGCAGCATGCGCGGGTTGGAAGCTGCGCACATTCTGAGACCTGGCTACGCAATCGAGTACGATTATTTCGACCCGCGCAATCTGAAATCCTCGCTCGAGACGAAGGCCATTTCCGGCCTATTTTTCGCCGGCCAAATCAATGGTACGACTGGATATGAGGAAGCGGCGGCGCAGGGTTTGCTGGCGGGCATCAATGCGGCATTGCAGGTTCAGGGCAGGGCATCCTGGTGTCCGCGACGCGACCAGGCTTACCTTGGGGTATTGGTGGATGACTTGGTTACCCAAGGGGTTTCGGAGCCGTATCGGATGTTTACCAGCCGGGCCGAATATCGTTTGAGTTTGCGTGAGGACAATGCCGACTTACGTTTGACCGAAATTGGACGTGAACTGGGGCTGGTCGATGATATTCGTTGGGAAGCCTTCAACCGCAAACGGGATGCCATCGATGCCGAGACCGAGAGGTTGAAAACAACCTGGATCAACCCAAAGATCGTTGATAGTAATGACGCTCTTCGCGTTTTCGGCCAGCCTCTGGAACGCGAATACCGTTTGCTGGATTTATTGAGGCGGCCGCAGGTGAGCTATGCAGCATTGCAAACCTTGGTTCCCGATCGACAATTCGACCAAGGTCCAGTCAATATAGACTCTCAAGTCATTGAACAGATAGAAATTCAAGCAAAATACCAAGGCTATATCGAGCGTCAACAGGAGGATGTGGCCAAAAGCGAAACCCAAGAGACCTTGCGTCTGCCGACTGGTTTCGACTATGGGGCTGTCCATGGGCTATCGATCGAAGTGAGGCAGAAACTCAGCCAGTATCAACCTGAAACGATCGGCCAAGCATCGCGTATTCAGGGTGTGACCCCGGCCGCGATTTCCCTGCTTTTGGTGCATTTGAAACGCCATTCGCTTTATGAGAAACGGCGCGCATGAATCAAACGGTGTCCGAACAAATCCATGGGGGGTTGCACCAGTTGGGCGTAGACTCGTCGACGGATTTGGAGGAGAAGCTCGGCACCTATCTGAATCTCCTGGCCAAATGGAATCGTGTCTACAATTTGACCGCGGTGCGTGATGAAAGCTCGATGGTGAGCCAGCACTTACTCGACTCGTTGGCCGTGCTACCCTACCTCGACACGAACTCAACAGCGATACGATCGCTGGCAGATGTAGGAAGTGGCGGGGGTTTGCCCGGCATACCTCTAGCGATTGCCCGTCCGCAGCTCAAGGTTGAACTGATCGAGGCCAGTCACAAGAAAGCGAGCTTCTTGCAGCAGGCAAAGATTGAACTCAAACTTGCCAATGTAAGCATTCACTGCGGTCGAGTGGAAGAGTTCAAGCCAGAGGTTCTTTTTGACGTGGTGATCTCACGGGCCTTTTCCAGTCTTGCAGATTTCATTCAACTGGCAGCCCACTTGTTGGCGCCGGCCGGCCGCCTGTTGGCCATGAAGGGTGTCCATCCGCAGGAGGAAATCGAGCAGCTGCCGTCGGGATGGTTCATGTCAAGAAGCATTCCACTCGTAGTGCCGACACTGAATGCGCAACGGGATCTCATCGTCATCGAAAAGACGTAACAGGTACTTAAAATGCATATTTTCGCCATAGCCAATCAAAAAGGCGGGGTCGGCAAGACCACCACGACAGTCAATCTTGCCGCGGCTCTTGCCGCGAGCGGCCAGCGTACCTTGCTGGTGGATCTCGATCCGCAGGGAAACGCCACCATGGGTTCAGGTGTGGATAAGCGCGGATTGGAAAAATCGGTGTATCAGGTGTTGCTGGGTCTCGCCAGCTTGGTCGAGGCGCGGACGACTTCTCCGACCGGCAAGTTCGATTTGCTTCCGGCGAATCGGGACTTGGCTGGGGCAGAAGTGGAGATGGTGGAGCTGGAGCGGCGTGAAATGCGGCTGAAGGAAGCGCTCGCTCCGCATGACGCCGACTATGATTTCGTCCTGATCGATTGCCCGCCGTCGCTATCCTTGCTGACACTCAATGGACTTTGCGCAGCTCATGGGGTCGTGATCCCCATGCAATGCGAGTACTACGCGCTGGAAGGCCTCTCGGACCTAGTCAACACCATCAAGAAAGTGCACGCAAACCTCAACCGCGATCTGAAGATTATCGGCTTGTTGAGAGTGATGTTCGATACCCGCGCGACACTCGGCCATCAGGTGTCGGCGGAGCTGGAACAACACTTCGGGGATAAAGTCTTCAAAACCATCGTACCCCGGAATATTCGCCTGGCCGAAGCACCCAGTTACGGTATTCCAGGAGTCCTGTTCGACAAGATGGCTAAAGGTGCGCAGGCTTATCAAGCTTTTGCGAGCGAGATGATTGAACGCGTCAAAACGATTTAAAGGGACAAAATGAACCCCCCCAAACAGGTTAAACAAAAGGGACTCGGCCGCGGCCTTGGCGCATTGTTGGATGCCAATACCGGCCCGGAGTCGACACGCCAAGATACGTTGCACGTTACGGCTTTGCAACCGGGAAAATATCAACCGCGAACACGGATGGACCAGGATTCTCTCAATGAACTGGCCGCATCGATCAAGCTTCAGGGTGTCATGCAACCGATCTTGGTCCGTCCTCTGGGCGACGGAAAGTACGAGATCATTGCCGGCGAACGGCGCTGGCGGGCGGCGCAACTGGCTGGAATGAACCAGGTCCCCGCTTTGGTGCGGGATATCCCGGACGAAGCAGCTCTGGCAATGTCGTTGATAGAGAATATTCAGCGGGAAAATCTCAATCCACTCGAAGAAGCCGCCGGTATCCAACGCTTGATCGACGAGTTTTCCATGACTCACCAGGAGGCGGCGGATGCGGTCGGCCGCTCGCGTCCGGCGGCAAGCAACCTGTTGCGTCTGCTGCACCTGGCAAAGCCGGTGCAAGAATGCCTGTTCTCGGGGGAACTCGATATGGGTCACGCCCGTGCTTTGCTTTCCTTGGCGAAACACGACCAGGCTCGGTTGGCGGTTCAGGTCGTGCATAAAGGCCTTTCGGTCCGCGAGACCGAAAAATTGGTACAACGGGAGTTGAATCCGCCGGAAGTAAAAACCGCAGTTCGCGAGGCCGACCGGGATCTGCTGCGGCTGGAAGAGGAACTTGCCGACAAGATCGGTGCGCCGATCAAGGTGGTCGCCAACAAGCGTGGGGTCGGAAGCCTGACAATAAGATTCAGCAGTCTCGAACAACTCGAGGGGATACTCGAAAGAATCCGTTAATCGGCGAATGTTTATAGATGAGGGAAGACACATTGATCCCCCATTTGACGAATTTATGATTGACTCAAATAAAGCACTACGATTACAATTCAAAAGTTTTGTGCAGTGCGCTATCGCTTCATCAATCCGAACCAGCATGGAAAGTCATCTGACTACAGCAAGTTATGGTTGATTCTAGGAGACCGCTGCGCGTCGTATTGGGCTGGCAAGTTGTTACAACAACATTGTTGGCTGTGGTTTGTGCTTGGCTGGCAGGATTTCATGGGGCAATTTCCGCACTCCTGGGGGGTGCGGTGGCAATCTCGGGCGGAATTGTTTTTGCTTATCTTGCGTCGCCGCAAAAAACACAGTTCGAGAATCCTGGGATGGCTTGGGATGGCTTGGGACGCATCCTGAAGGCCGAAGGCGCCAAAGTACTTGTTATCGTGGTCCTGCTTTGGCTGGTGTTGGCAACGTACAAAGAAGTTGTCTTGGTGGGATTCATTGGAGCGTTCATAGTCGCGGTAGTTATCTTTTCGATGGCAATTTTCCTTCGTAACCCTGCGCAGATTGAAGCAGGCAAACAAAATGTCAACTGAAGCCCTTACTCCCACCTCATACATCAATCACCATCTGACCTTCCTGACCAAGCCTGTCGGGGACGGCGATTTTTGGGCGTTGAATCTGGATTCTCTGCTTACAGCGATCTTGCTGGGTGTGATCGGATTCGGGTTTATCTGGTCGGTCGTGCGTGGAGCGACTTCCGGTGTGCCCAACAAAAAACAGGCATTTGTCGAATTGGCCATCGAGTTCGTTGACGATCAAGCCAAGGCAATTTTCCACGGCGAGCGCCACACGTTCGTTGCCCCCATGGCGCTGACAGTATTCGTCTGGGTTTTATTGATGAATGCGATGGATTTTCTGCCCATCGACATCATGTCGGTGTTCTACCACGAAGTGTTGGGGCAAACCTATTGGCGGGGAGTTCCCACCGCCGACATCAATACGACTTTCGCCTTGGCTCTGTCGGTCTGGATCCTGATGATCTTTTTCAGCATCAAGGTGAAGGGTCTGGGCGGCTGGATACACGAATTGTTTTGCTCTCCGTTCGGATCAAATCCCCTCCTGTGGGTGTTCAACTTGATGTTCAATCTGGTTGAGTATATTTCGAAGCCGCTTTCGCATGCCCTGCGGTTGTACGGCAACATGTACGCCGGTGAAATCATTTTCATGCTGCTTGGCATGTGGGCAGCAACCGGTGTGACTGGCGTCATCTTCGGAGCCATTCTGGGTGTCGGCTGGTCGATTTTCCACATCCTGATCGTAGCCTTGCAAGCCTTTATTTTCATGATGCTGACCATCGTCTATATCTCGATGGCTCACGAAAGTCACTAAACGTTTTTCAATCGTCTCTATCGTCTTTTAACCACCTGCAAGTTCGAAAGGAACGCAAATGGACAAACTCCAATATCTGGCTATGATCCAAGCCTACACCGGTGTAGGCATCGGCCTCATCATTGGCTTGGGCGCCGCCGGCGCTTGTATCGGCGTGGGCATCATGTGCTCGCGCTTCCTTGAAGCCGCCGCTCGCCAGCCTGAGCTTATGAATGCGCTGCAGGCCAAGGTATTCCTGCTGCTCGGCCTGATCGACGCCTCCTTCATTATCGGCGTCGGCCTCGCCATGCTGTTTGCATTCGGCAATCCGCTGCTGGCGGTCGTCCAAGCCGCGCATTGATCGGCGTCTTTTAACAGATACCGGCTAGGGAGTAGCCATGAACATCAATTTGACCCTGATCTCCCAGGCGATTGCTTTCGCGGTTTTTATCTGGTTTACGGTGAAATTCGTCTGGCCGCCGATGCTGACGGCCATAACCGAACGCCAGAAGAAGATCGAGGAAGGCCTCGCCGCGGCGGAACGCAGCAAGAAGGATCTCGAACTGGCTCAGGCCCGCTCGACCGATACCTTGCGCGAAGCCCGCGAGAAATCAACCGAGATGATCGGCGGCGCCGAGCGCCAGGCAGCGCATATTATCGAAGAGGCGCGCACCGAAGCGACCAAGATTATCAGTATGGCCCGTGTATCCGCCGAAGGCGAAGCGACGGTTGCCGCCCAGCGTGCCAAGGAGAACTTGCGCGACCAGGTGGCTCTTCTCGCCGTCGCCGGTGCCGAGAAAATCCTGCGCCGTGAGGTGAATGCTCAGGTCCATAGTGAGCTGCTCGCCAGCTTGAAGTCGGAGCTCTGAGAAACCATGGCTGAGAATGTCACGCTCGCGCGGCCTTATGCCGAAGCGACCTATCAGCTGGCCTTGGCAGCCAATGCGCTGGCGGAATGGTCAGACGTTCTGGAGCAGATGGCGGCGGTGGCCGCACACCCGGAAATGCGCGCCTGTATCGACAACCCAAGGCTGCCGGCCGGCGATCTCACCCAAATGTTCCTCGATGCGGTGGATGGCAGTCTTACGGCGGATCAAAAAAGCTTCGCCCGCCTGCTGGTGGAGAATCGACGCCTGGGTGTCGTGTCCGAGATTCGCGAACTGTATCTGGAGCTGAAGAACGCTCATGAGGGAATCAAGGATGCGCGGATAACTTCCGCTTTCCCTCTTGATGATGCAAGCCTGATACGGCTGGTGGCCGATTTAGAACAACGCTTCAAGTGCAAGATCCAGGCGACTGTCGACGTCGATCCGGAACTGATCGGCGGTGCCCGCATTGCGGTCGGCGATCAGGTGATCGATGCCTCGGTCCGCGGCAAGCTCGCCGCAATGAGCGTAGCCCTACAGAACTAGGAGTATTTCAAATGAACCTCAATCCTTCTGAAATCAGCGATCTGATCAAGAGCCGAATCCAGAAGCTGGATCTTGCTGCAACCTCCCGCACCGAAGGTACCGTGGTGTCGGTGTCCGACGGTATTTGCCGGGTGCATGGACTGGCCGATGTGATGCAGGGCGAAATGCTGGAATTCCCGGGCCATACCTTCGGTCTTGCCTTGAATCTGGAACGCGACTCGGTCGGCGCGGTCATCATGGGCGAATATGAGCACATCTCCGAAGGCGACACCGTAAAATGCACGGGTCGAATTCTCGAAGTGCCGATCGGCCCGGAATTGCTGGGCCGCGTCGTCAATGCCCTGGGGGAGCCCATCGATGGCAAGGGTCCGATTCCCGCCAAGCTCTCTGACAAGATCGAAAAAGTCGCCCCAGGCGTGATCTGGCGCAAGTCGGTTTCTCAGCCGCTACAGACGGGATTGAAGTCGATCGATTCGATGGTTCCGATCGGCCGCGGCCAGCGTGAGTTGATCATCGGCGACAGGCAAACCGGCAAGACCGCGGTCGCGGTCGACACCATCATCAATCAGAGGGGCGAGAACGTCTTCTGTATCTATGTGGCGATCGGACAAAAGGCTTCGACTATCGCCAACGTGGTGCGCAAACTGACGGAAGCCGGTGCGATGGAATACACCATCATCGTTGCCGCCACGGCTTCCGAATCCGCCGCGATGCAATTCCTCGCGCCGTATTCGGGCTGCACCATGGGCGAATACTTCCGCGATCGTGGCATGGACGCCCTGATCATTTATGACGACCTGACCAAGCAGGCCTGGGCCTATCGCCAGGTATCGTTGCTGTTGCGCCGTCCGCCAGGCCGTGAAGCCTATCCCGGCGACGTGTTCTATCTGCACAGCCGCCTCCTTGAGCGCGCAGCCCGCGTCTCGGAAGCTTGGGTCGAGAAGTTCACCAACGGCGAGGTCAAAGGCAAGACCGGATCCTTGACCGCCCTGCCGGTGATCGAGACCCAGGCCGGCGACGTTACCGCCTTCGTTCCGACCAACGTGATTTCGATTACCGACGGCCAGATATTCCTGGAGACGGACTTGTTCAATGCCGGTATCCGCCCCGCCATCAACGCTGGTATCTCGGTGTCGCGCGTCGGCGGCGCAGCTCAATGCAAGGTGATCAAGAAACTCGGTGGCGGCGTACGTATGGCGCTGGCCCAGTATCGTGAACTTGCCGCCTTCGCCCAGTTCGCTTCCGATCTTGATGAGACCACGCGCAAGCAACTCGAGCGTGGCCGGATCGTGACCGAATTGATGAAACAGGCGCAATATGCACCGATGAAAGTTTCGGAGATGGCGGTCACCTTGTTTACGGTCAGCAAGGGCTACTACGACGATATCGACCTGAAGCGCGCCATGTCTTTCGAAGCAGGATTGATGGGCTACCTTAAGCAAAGCCAGGCCGACCTTCTGGCAAAGATTGAAAGCACCAAGGATCTCGACGCTGACGGTGAGAAGACCCTGGTTCAGGCGGTCGAATCCTTCAAGAAGACCTGGGCCTGATGCCCGCCGAACGGAGCTGACCATGGCGAGCGGCAAGGAAATACGCACCAAGATCCTGAGCGTTCAGAACACGCGCAAGATCACCAAGGCCATGGAGATGGTCGCGGCCTCGAAAATGCGCAAAGCGCAAGAACGCATGAAGGCTGCCCGTCCCTATGGAGACAAGATACGCCGCATCGCCGCGAATTTGTCTCACGCCAACTCGGAGTACAAGCACCCATTCCTGACCCGCAAGGATCAGGTGGAGAACGCCGGTCTGATCGTCATTACCACCGACAAAGGCCTGTGTGGCGGCCTCAACACCAATGTCCTGCGGCTGGCGCTGGGCCGCATGAAGGAATGGGATGCGGCGGGCGTAAAGAAGACCCGTGTTACCTGCGTCGGAAACAAAGGTCTCGGCTTCATGCAGCGCCTGGGCGCCAGTGTAGCTTCCAAGGTTACCGGCCTTGGCGATACCCCGCATTTGGAAAAATTGATCGGCCCGATCAAGGTGCTGCTGGATGCTTTCTCCGCCGGAGAACTTGACGTCGTATACATTGCCTACACCCGTTTCGTGAACACCATGAAACAGGAGCCTGTTCTTGAACAACTGCTGCCCTTGTCCGGCGAGCAGTTGCGCGACGATCATGCGCACAGTTGGGATTATCTCTACGAGCCCGATTCGAAAGTCGTGGTTGACGAGTTGCTGGTGCGTTATGTCGAGGCCCTGGTGTACCAGTCGGTCGCCGAAAACATGGCTTCGGAACAGTCTGCCCGCATGGTGGCGATGAAGGCGGCATCGGACAATGCCGCCACGGTCATCAAGGACCTGCAAATGATCTACAACAAGACCCGGCAGGCGGCGATTACCAAGGAAATTGCCGAAATCGTCGGCGGCGCAGCGGCTGTTTAGGCGGTAGCGAAGATCGGTTATCTAACGAATTATTTGTTTTTGGGGAATGACGATGAGTCAAGGTGAAATCGTTCAGTGCATCGGCGCGGTAGTGGACGTTCAATTCAAGCGCGACCAGATGCCCAAAGTGTATGACGCACTCACCATGGAAGGCTCGGAGCTGATGCTCGAAGTTCAGCAGCAGCTGGGCGACGGCGTGGTCCGCACCATTGCGTTGGGGTCATCCGATGGTTTGCGGCGTGGCGTGATGGTTGAGAACACCGGCAAGCCGATTTCGGTGCCGGTCGGAACCGCAACCCTGGGACGCATCATGGACGTTCTGGGCAGACCGATAGACGAGGCCGGCCCGATTGGCACCGACGTACGCCGCTCGATACACCAGAAAGCGCCGAAGTTCGACGAGCTTTCATCGACCAACGAATTGCTGGAGACCGGCATCAAGGTGATCGACCTGATGTGCCCATTCGCCAAGGGTGGCAAGGTCGGCTTGTTCGGCGGCGCCGGCGTCGGCAAGACGGTGAACATGATGGAGTTGATCCGCAACATCGCCATCGAGCACAGCGGCTACTCGGTGTTTGCCGGGGTTGGCGAGCGTACTCGCGAGGGCAACGACTTCTACCACGAGATGAAGGATTCCAGCGTTCTCGACAAGGTGTCTCTGGTCTATGGACAGATGAACGAGCCGCCGGGCAACCGTCTGCGGGTGGCGCTCACCGGTCTTACCATGGCCGAGGCATTCCGCGACGAAGGCCGCGATGTGCTGTTCTTCGTCGATAATATCTACCGTTTCACGCTCGCCGGTACGGAAGTATCGGCCCTGTTGGGACGCATGCCGTCCGCCGTGGGCTATCAGCCGACGCTGGCCGAAGAAATGGGCCGCCTACAGGAACGCATCACTTCGACCAAGGTCGGCTCGATTACCTCGATCCAGGCGGTGTATGTACCCGCGGACGATTTGACCGATCCCAGCCCGGCGACGACGTTCGGCCACCTCGATGCCACCGTCGTGCTGTCCCGCGACATCGCATCGCTGGGTATCTACCCCGCCGTCGATCCGCTCGATTCCACTTCCCGCCAGATCGACCCGAACGTGATCGGCCAGGAGCACTATGATACGGCCCGTGGCGTGCAACAAACCTTGCAGCGCTACAAGGAGTTGCGCGACATCATCGCCATTCTCGGCATGGATGAACTGGCTCCCGAGGATAAGCTGTTGGTCTATCGCGCGCGTAAAGTGCAGCGCTTCCTGTCACAGCCATTCTTCGTTGCAGAAGTATTCACAGGCTCGCCAGGAAAATACGTTTCACTGAAGGAAACCATCCGTGGCTTCAAGATGATCATCAACGGCGAGTGCGATCAACTGCCCGAACAAGCCTTCTACATGGTCGGCACCATTGATGAAGCTTTCGAGAAAGCCAAGACGTTGCAGTAATTCGTCATGATCGGGAGAGAACTCATCGATCTGGCACAGTGAGGTAATAGCATGGCCATGACCATACATGTCGATGTCGTCAGTGCCGAGGAGTTGATCTTCTCGGGGCTGGCTGAATTCGTCGCATTGCCCGGCGAAGCCGGGGAACTTGGCATTCTACCGGGCCATATGCCGCTGATGACGCGCATCAAGCCAGGGGCTGTGCGCGTCAAATTGCCCGATCAGGATGCCGAAGAGTTGTTCTTCGTCGCCGGCGGCATGCTCGAAGTTCAGCCGAACAGGGTGACGGTGCTCGCCGATACTGCGATTCGAGGCAAGGACCTGGACGAAGCCAAGGCGCTCGATGCCAAAAAGAAGGCCGAAGAGGAAATGGCCAGCCGTAGTTCCGAGCTTGATTACGCGCGTGCCCAGGCGGAGTTGGCGGAAGCGATCGCGCAACTGTCGGCTATCCAGAAATTGCGCAAGCGTTCCCACTGAGGAAGAGACTGTCGTTAAACAGGGCAGCTTCGGCTGCCCTTTTGCTTGGGATGCTCGAAAGGTAAAACTGCGCGTATGATCGACAGTTTTTTGAGGGCTTCTGACCAAGCCCTTTCAGTCTGGGTATTTCGGAGAGAAGACGATGGCACCAACCTTCATTAAAATGCTTGGCGCACTCCTGATGGCATTGTTCCTGACGTCTTGCGGAAACGATACGCAGAAGCAACAGGGTGCTGCCGCCGGAACACCACCACCTCCGGAAGTAGAGGTGGTGACGGTGGTTTCGGGTCGAGCCACAATCACTAAAGACCTGCCAGGTCGTTTGCAGGCAACGCGAACAGCGCAAGTAAGGGCTCGCGTCGATGGGGTAATCGAGAAGCGTTTGTTTATCGAGGGAACCGATGTGAAGGAGGGCGCCACCCTATTCCGCATCGATCCGCGCAGCTATCAGGCGAGCTTCGATTCGGCGAAGGCGGATCTGGCAGTTGCCCGCCTGACGCTGGACCGCTACCTACCTCTGCTGGAGATCAAGGCGGTCAGCCGGCAGGAGGTGGAACTGGCTGAAGCGAAAGTGAAACAGGCCGAAGCCGCATTGACGCGCGCATTTCTGGATCTGGAAAATACTTCGGTCCCGGCGCCAATTTCCGGTCGCATCGGACGCGCTTTGGTCACCGAGGGAGCATTGGCTGGGCGGAACGAGGCAACCCAACTTGCCACCATAGAGCAGATCGATCCCGTCTATGCCAACTTCACCCAGCCCGGCGCGGACCTGATGCGCATGAAACAGGCTGTTCAAGCGGGTAAATTCAAAAAGGCCGAGCGCGCCCAGGTGGAATTGATACTTGAGGACGGCAGCATCTATTCTCAGCCTGGAAAACTCCTGTTCTCGGATCTGGCTGTCGATCCGGCTACCGGCAGCGTCTCCCTCCGTGCCTTGTTTCCCAACCCCAGGCACGAACTGCTGCCCGGTACTTTCGTGCGTGTCCGTTTCCCCGAAGCGATCGCGGACCAAGTCATCCGCATTCCCCAACGTGCTGTCCAGTCAGGGACTCAGGGCCAGTTCGTGATGGTGGTGGATACGGACAGCAAGCTTGCACTCCGGACGGTGATCACCAGCGGCATGAGTGGCGGAGACTTCATCATCGCCGAGGGACTTAAAGGCGGCGAGCAAGTGGTGGTCAACGGCTTACAGAAGGTGCGTCCAGGAATGATGGTGAAGCCTCTGCCTTGGAATCCCAACGCCGTACCCTCCGGGTCGTCGCCGGCGGGCAGCAAGAAACAGGGGTAAGCATGTTCGCCAAATTTTTTATCGATCGCCCTATCTTTGCCTGGGTCATCGCCCTGGTGATTCTGCTCGCCGGTGTCTTGGCGCTCAGAATCCTCCCGATTTCCCAATATCCGGCGGTAGCGCCGCCTTCCATTGCTTTCAACATCGTCTATCCCGGAGCTTCGGCCAAGGTGGTCGAAAGTACCGTCACCGCCCTGATCGAGCAGGAAATGAACGGCATTGAGCGCCTGCTGTACATGGAATCCTCGTCGGAGCTCGGGACCGGCACGGTGACCCTCACCTTCCAGCCAGGCACCAATATCGATATTGCTTCAGTAGAGGCGCAGAACCGTTTCAAACGCGTTGAGGCGAGGTTGCCCGACGATGTGCGGCGGGTGGGTGTGCCTGTCACCAAGCCGTCGCGCAACTACGTGATGTTCGTTTCCCTGTACTCCCCAGACAAGAGTCTCTCGGCCGTCGATCTCGGTAGTTTCGCCGCAGCGACCGTGCTGGACCCTCTTCGGCGCGTCAAGGGAGTCGGCGAAGCCCTGATGTTCGGGACAGAGTATTCAATGCGCTTGTGGCTGCAACCGGAAAAGCTCCATGCCTACAATCTTTCGCCCGCCGATGTCACGCGGGCAGTGCGTGCCCAGAATGTCGAACTGGCGGCCGGAGAATTGGGCCAGACGCCGGCTGCGGCAGGCCAGCAGCTGAATGCCGTTATCGTTACACGCAGCAGACTGGCGACACCGGAGGAGTTTGGCAATATCCTGATTCGAACCCAGCCGGACGGTTCCGCCCTTCGGGTAAAGGACGTCGCGAGGGTGGAGCTTGGTTCCCAAGACTACAATATTGCTTCACGCCTGAATGGTCAGCCGAGCGCCAACATTGCAATTCGCGTGTCACCCGATGGTAACGCCCTTGATGTTGTCAATGCCGTGCGCGCCACGCTTGAAGAAATGGCGCCCAATTTTCCGAAAGGGATTGCCTGGGATGTTCCATATGACACATCGCGGTTCGTCGATATCTCCATCAAGGAAGTGATGTTGACGCTGGCTGAAGCGATGCTGCTGGTCTTCCTGGTGATTTATCTTTTCCTGGAGAATTTCCGCGCCACCCTGATCCCCGCCATCGTCGTGCCGGTGGCGCTGACCGGTGCGCTGGCCGGGTTGTATGTATTCGGTTACTCGATCAATGTGTTGACGCTGTTCGCCATGGTGCTGGCGGTCGGCATCGTGGTGGACGATGCGATTGTGGTGGTTGAGGCGGTCGAACGCATCATGAGTGAGGAAGGCCTGGCGCCGCGGGAGGCGGCGCGCAAGGCGATGGATCAGATATTCAACGCCATCGTCGGCATTACCCTGGTGTTGTCCTCGGTGTTTGCGCCGATGCTGTTCTTCGGGGGTTCCGTCGGCGTCATCTACCGCCAGTTCGCGATGACCTTGTTGCTGGCCATGGGCTTTTCCATCCTCATGGCGCTGACGCTGACCCCGGCTCTATGCGCCACGCTGCTCAAGCACGAGCCTGGTACCGAAGTGCTTCCCAGCACAGGATTCTTCGGTGCCTTCAATCGATTTTTTGACCGAACCCGTGCAGGCTATCGTGCCTGGGTCGGTCGTATGTTGCCGAAACCTGGCCGCTACCTGCTGATTTATGCAGCAATTATCGGTGCGACCGGCTGGCTGTTCCTGCACCTGCCCGGCAGTTTCCTGCCGGAGGAAGACCAAGGATATTTTATTCACATGATCCAATTGCCGCCGGGTGCTTCGCAGGAACGCACCATAGAAGTTCTGGCTCAGGTCGAGCAGTATTACCTCAAACAGCCCGAAGTAAGCAAGGTTGTCGGTGTCGTTGGTTTTTCTTTTTTTGGTCGCGGGCAGAATGCAGCGCTGGCATTTGTCCGGTTGAAGGAATGGGATGAACGCGCTGGCGTCGACCATTCTTCCACTGCGGTGGTACAGCGGGCAAACATGGCGTTCTTCCAGATCAAGCAAGCCATAATGTTTGCCATCAACCCGCCGCCGATTCCGGAGCTTGCGTCGACCGGCGGCTTCGACTTCCGCCTCCAGGATCGGGCCGGCATCGGACGCGAAAAGCTCCTCGAAGCGCGCAACGCGGCACTTGGCATGGCAATGCAAAATCCGACGCTGGTAGGTGTCCGCCCGGAAGGCCAGGAAGCTGCGCCGCAACTGATGCTGGATGTGGATCGTCGTAAGGCCGAGACGCTCGGTGTATCCATCGCCGATCTGAACGAAACCCTGCAGTCCACCCTGGGCATCGCTTACATCAATGACTTTGAGCGGCAAGGCCGCATTCTGAGGGTACTGATGCAGGCGGACGCAAACTCCCGCACGACACCGGAAGAGATCCTGCGCCTGCCGGTGCGCAATCGGATGGGTGGCATGGTGCCGCTTGCCGAAATCGTATCCGCACACTGGACTATCGGCGCACCCAAACTCGATCGCTACAACGGCTTGCCTGCCGTGAAGATAGCCGGCAGCCCGGCATCTGGCCGGAGCACCGGCGAGGCGATGCAGGCCATGGAAATGGTCGCCAAGGACCTGCCCACGGGCTTCGGCTTCGAATGGTCAGGTACCTCGTTCGAGGAAAAGCTCTCTGGCAGCCAGGCGCCGCTCCTGTTTGCGCTGGCCATGCTGGTGGCTTTCCTGGCATTGGCGGCGCTGTATGAAAGCTGGTCGATTCCATTTGCGGTGATGTTGGTAGTGCCTCTGGGGGTTTTCGGTTCGACCCTGGCGGTCACCCTGCGTGGATTACCAAATGACGTTTATTTCAAAGTCGGATTGATCGCTATCATCGGGCTTTCCAGCAAAAACGCCATCCTGATTATCGAGTTCGCCCGCGATTTACAGGAGCGCGGCATGGGTCTTTTCGAGGCGACCCTGGAAGCCTGCCGCATGCGCTTCCGTCCGATCCTGATGACCTCATTTGCCTTCATTTTGGGGGTGCTGCCGCTCGCCATTTCCACCGGGGCGGGCGCCAACAGCCGCCACGCCATCGGCACCGGGGTCATCGGCGGCATGCTCGCGGCAACTCTCCTGGCAATATTTCTGGTGCCGGTATTTTTTGTCGTGGTACGCAAAATATTTCCTGGGCATGCCCGCCGCCATCAGGAGAACGGCCATGATTGATGCCCGCCCTTGGGTCTGGGGCAATAAGCCTTTGATCCTGATTTTGGGAACGATGCTGGCAGGCTGTTCGCTGGTGCCTGAGTATCATAGACCCGAGCCACCCGTGGCAGCAATGTGGTCGCAAGCGGCTCCTGCCGATGCCGGTCGCCCGGCAAACTCGATCGGATGGCGCGACTTTTTTCCAGATCCGCGTTTGCAGTCCTTGATCGCCGCAGCCATCGAGAATAACCGGGACATGCGCATCGCTGTCGGACGCGTAGAGGAAGCCCGGGCGCTATTCGGCATCGTTCGCGCCGACCGTTTCCCCAACGTGGATTTGGCTTTCAGCGGTACCTCGGCACGCACACCGGGAGACCTTTCGCTTACTGGGCGAACCAGCGTCAGCCATCGCTACGACGCAGGCCTGTCGCTGTTGTCGTTCGAACTGGATTTCTGGGGCAGGGTGAAAAGCCTCAACGCAGCCGCCTTGGCGAGCTATCTTGCCAGCGAGGAAGCCCGGCACGCCCTGCGCTTGGCACTGATCGCCGACGTTGCCAATGCCTACCTGAGTCTGCTGGAGATGGACGAACGCACGGCATTGGCGCGCGAAACCGTGAAAACCCGTGAGCAGACCCGCTTGCTGGTGAGCCGCCGCCGCGATGTGGGCCTGGCCGGAGACCTGGACTATCTTCAAGCCGATGGCGCGCTCGAAGCGACTCGAGCGGATCTGGCCGGCCTGGAACGCCAGCGCACCGCCGCGGCGAATGCGCTGGTGTTGTTGGTTGGCGGTGAGCCATCCGGATTACCCCCGGGACGCTCCCTCTCGGATCAAGGCATTGTTTCCGACATTGCCGCAGGCGTGTCTTCGACAGTGCTGCTGCAACGCCCCGACGTGCTGGCAGCCGAGCAACGGCTAATCGTAGCCAATGCCAATATCGGTGCGGCGCGTGCCGCTTTCCTGCCGCGGATTTCCCTGACTGCCGGTTTGGGTACCGCCAGCAGCGCCCTGTCGGGCCTGTTCGATGCCGGTCAGGGCGCCTGGAGTTTCCAGCCAGTCTTGCGTTTTCCCCTGTTCGACGCCGGCCGCGCTGCTGCCGGGGTGGATCTCGCCGAGGCTCGCGAGCATATCGCTGTAGCCGAGTACGAAAAAGTAATCCAGCAGGCCTTCCGTGAAGTGGCCGATCTCCTCGCAGGAAAGGAACCGCTGATCGAGCAACTGCGCGCCCAGGAACGGTCGGACAAGATCCAGGGCGAACGGCTGCGGCTGACGGAGGCGCGTTATCTGGCGGGAATATCGAGTTATCTGGAAGTGCTCGATGCCCAGCGCGAGTCATACTCAGCGCGACAACTGGTACTGCAAACGCGCCGTGTGTTGCTATCGAGCGCGGCGCAACTCTACAAGGCGCTCGGAGGCGGGGGCGAGGTCACTCCATGAATCAACCGACGCCGGAATACCTGGTCGAGATCACCGATCTGCATTTTGCCTATGGCGATCGGCTGGTGCTGAAAGGCATCAATCTACGGATACAGCGGGGTAAGGTCGTCGCCATTTTGGGCGTCAGCGGCAGCGGCAAGACAAGCTTGTTGCGATTACTCGGGGGCCAGCTGAAGCCGCGGCGTGGCAGCGTCAAAATCGCGGGACAAGTCGTACATGAACTCGATGATGACGGCCTGTATCGGTTGCGCCGTGACATGGGCATGATGTTCCAGATGGGGGGCTTGTATAGCGACATGAGCGTCTTCGACAACGTCGCTTTCCCGATGCGCGAACTGACCGATCTGCCCGAAGAACTGATACACGACCTGGTATCGATGAAGCTCCACGCGGTGGGGCTGCGCGGTGTTTCAGCAATGATGACGGGTGAGCTTTCCGGCGGCATGGCGCGGCGGGTTGCGCTGGCACGGGCGATTGCACTGGACCCCATGCTGATCATGTACGACGAACCGTTCGCGGGACTCGATCCGATATCGCTGAACGTCGTTGCAAGTCTGATTCGGCGTCTGAACGATGCCCTTAATGTGACTTCGATTATTGTTACCTACGACATGTCGGAATCGCTGAAAGTGGTCGATTACGTCTATTTTGTGCACGACGGGGAGGTCGTCGCGGAGGGACCGGCGGCGGAGATGTATTCCTCCGATAATCCGTTCGTGCAACAGTTCGTCAACGCCAAGCCTGATGGCCCGGTGGCGTTCCAGTACCCGAGCGAACCTTATGGGGCTGAGTTGGGCGTTACAGCGATTTAAGCGCCGAGTCGCCGGATGCGCAAATCAATTTGCGCCAAATCGTCACCCAGTTGACTGACGGCTTCGGAGAACACCCCCAGTTCATTCTTATTGACCAGAACAGGCTGTTCTTCGCTGAGATATTCGGCAAAATTTTCAGCAAGCTTGCGCGTCGCCTGTTGATGCCATGCGCCGAATGCCTTGATCAATCCGGCAACGCGATGGGCGGCGATATCCCCGACCGCTCCGCTCAGGTCTTCCTCGAAATCCCAACTCAGGTTGCGCAGCACGAATCCCAGTGCATCCGCGAATTCAGCCGATCCCGAAATGCGCGTGGCCTTGGCAACGGCCTCGTATCCCCGCATCGCCAGCAGCGGGGTATTTACGGGGAGCGAGATCTCGACATCGCAGCTATCGCTCGCTGATTCGGATGCTGTGAGCAAGCCGTCACACGAAATCAGGAACTCAAGCCGGAAAGGAGGCAGGGACAAGCGGGCGGCGCGGCCGGCGAACGGCGCCAAACGCGCCCTCGCCCAAGAGGCGCCCAGCAGCAGATGATTCAGCGCGGCCAGGGCGGCTTGGTCGAGCATGGATTTCCCGGCCGCTAGTCGAGTTGTTGAATGCCCGCGATGACCCAACCGCTGCTGGCATCGGCCGGACGGGTAAGATGCCATACTTCGTCGAAGGCTTCCGGTGCGGCGGCGGCGGTTTCCCGGATGCTGCCGTAAAACCGCACGCTGGCGATTTGCCGGCCGGCTTCAGTGCTGACATCGAGCAATCCGGCGTTCAACTGCACCACATCGGTCTGCTGTATGGCCTTGCCGCGCTCCTGATATTCAAGCTGGATCTCCGCGAACATTTCGGGAGTAGTGAATGCGCGGATGTCATCCATATTGCCGGCGTCGTTGGCGGCCTGTAGGCGGACGAAATTGAGTTTGGCCTGGCGCACGAAGCCATCGACGTCGAAACCGGGCGGGATGTTGACATTGCTCGCGGCCGGGGTCGAAGTTCCCGCCGGTGCAAGCGTTTCAAAATTGCTTTGTTGGGCCGGGGCGGCATTCGCGCCGGCGTATTGAAGAGGCTCGGCGCCACCGGATGGAGTCTGCGCGGCCTTGCGATTCATTACCATGCGGACGAGGAAAAACACCGCCGCGCCGATCAGCAGCATCATGATGATCGATGAGAAACCTTCGCCCATGCCACCCAAGCCGCCCATGCCGAAGTGCGAGAACAACGAGGCGATGCCGATGCCTGCGGCCACGCCGGCCAGCGGTCCGAGAAAACGGCTCATGCCTGATGGCGCCGGAGCCGGGACCGGAGTCGGTGCCGCCGGCCGGGGCACGACAGATGGGCTCGGCGCGCTGGGTGTACTCGGCACGGCTTCGCGCTTCATGACGCTACTGTCGCGTTTCATGCCGGAAGAAGTCCCGCCGCCGAGACGCTTGGCTTCGGCGTCCGGGGAAGACAGGGTGAAACCGATGGACAGAACGAGGGCAAGCAGCGAGATCAAACTACGTTTCATGTGAACCTCCTGGTGGTGCGGTGGTGCGATGAATCGGATGGGGCTGGTACCCCGGAACCACATATGGGCACTACCGCTCATATATCAAGTGCGGGCACTGGCATACTAGAACCAACTGCGGGCATCAATACCCCAGAACCAAGAGCGGGCACTAGAGTTTGTAGCCGCGGTGCAGGGCAACCACCCCAGCGGTGAGATTGAAGTATTCGACCCGCTCGAGGCCGGCTTGTTCCAACATCTTTTTAAGGGCATCCTGGTCCGGATGCATGCGGATCGATTCGGCGAGATAGCGGTAGCTGTCTTCGTCGCCGGCGACCTTGCTGCCCAGCCAGGGCAGCAACTTGAATGAATATACATCATATGCGGCCGCCAGGGGTTGCCAGACCTTGGAAAACTCCAGCACCAGCAGGCGACCGCCGGGCTTCAGGACGCGCCGCATTTCCGCCAGCGCCCGCTCTTTGTGGGTCATGTTGCGCAGGCCGAAGGCAACCGTCACACAGTCGAAATAATTATCGGGGAAAGGCAACTTCTCCGCGTCGCATTGCGTGGCGGGCATCAGCATGCCTTCATCGAGCATGCGATCGCGACCGACCTTCAGCATCGCGTCGTTGATGTCGGTCAACCAGACCTGGCCGCCGGTCTTGGAGAACTCACCTACCCGCCTGGCGAAGGCTCGCGACAGGTCGGCGGTGCCTCCCGCCACATCGAGCACGCGTTCGCCCGATTTGACGCCGGAAATCTGGATGGCGAATTGCTTCCACAAACGGTGCAGGCCCAGCGACATCAGGTCATTCATGACATCGTATTTTTGCGCAACCGAAGAGAACACGCCGGCGACATGGCTCGCCTTATCCTCTTCCGCGACCTGCCTGAACCCGAAGTGTGTTTGCCGGTCGGACACTGTCAATGGTGTCCGCAGGAGCCGCCCTTGTTGCCTGGGGCTGAAGTACTGCTGTCCACATCGCGGCTGGCGCCGGCGGCTTCGAGGCGAGACAGGTAATCCTGCCACAGTTCATCCTGATGTTCGCCCAGGTTGTATAGCAGATCCCAGGAATAAAGGCCGGTGTCGTGACCATCGGAAAAACTCAGCTTGATCGCGTAGTTGCCGACCGGTTCGATATTCAGGATATCGACATTACGCTTGCCGGTCTGCAATACTTCCTGGCCCGGTCCGTGGCCACGGACTTCCGCCGACGGACTGAAGACCCTCAGCAATTCGTGGCTGAGCTTGAAGTTTTTGTTATCGGCGAAAGCGATTTCAAGCAAGCGCGATTTCTGGTGGAGCTTAATCTCGGTGGGTGCGGGCGTATGCTTGTCTAGACCTGCCATTTTGAAGTGCCTGAATGAACGAGAGCGGATTATCATAACGCAGAACCTGATTTCAGGTGATTTTTCTCGCCGGGTATTTGTCATCAAACTGTCATCTCACGGCAATACACTGAGATGAATCGAATCCGGAAATTTAAAGATATGGCCGCCAGCATCCTGATCGTTGAAGACGAGCCAGCCATCCAGGCCTTGATTCTGGCGAGCCTGAAGCGCGCCGGTCACGTTGCCGTGGCCGCCGGCGACGCCGAATCCGCTTTGCAGCAGATAAACTCGGCCTTGCCAGATCTGATTCTGCTCGACTGGATGTTGCCCGGAATGAGCGGCATCGAGTTGGCGCGTTTGTTGCGAAACGAAGAACGAACCCGCAGGGTGCCGATTATCATGCTTACGGCCAAGGGCGACGAGCGCGACAAGATACTCGGCCTTGAAACCGGGGCCGACGATTACGTTACCAAACCGTTTTCTCCCCGTGAGTTGATTGCCCGCATCAAGGCTGTGCTCCGGCGCGGAGCGCCACAGGCCACCGAAGATCCGGTCCAAATCGGCGGTTTAAGTCTCGATCCGTCGACCCACCGCATCAGCGCCGGAGACAGACCGATCATTCTCGGTCCGACCGAATTTCGCCTGCTGCATTTTCTGATGACGCATGCCGAACGAGTGCATAGCCGCACCCAACTGCTGGATCAGGTATGGGGTGACCATGTGTTTGTCGAAGAACGGACGGTCGACGTGCATATCCGCCGCCTGCGTGCCGCCCTCGAGACCAGCGGGCATGACTCGCTGATCCAGACCGTGCGTGGTAGCGGCTATCGTATTTCGGCGGTTCCGAGCGCGATAGTCTGAGCTTGCCACCACGGGTGGCGTCATAACCATTCGAAGGTCACTCGTTCGAAATCCGTGCCGCGCTCGACCAGGCGATCGAGGCGGACTTGGCGCATATCCTTGGTTTGCACCTCGACGGAAAGAATACGAGAAGCCGTGAACCAGCCCGAAGGTATAAGCATGCTTGCTGTTTCTCCAAGTTGATCCACGTTCGGCAGAAAAAAGCCCCGGCTGTCTTGGACATTGCCGGAACCGGAGCCCGAGCCATGGATGCTGATCCCCTCCGGCTTGCCCGGGAACAGTTTTATCCTGGCGATCAGCGCATCCCTGCTGGCGCTCATGGCAACCCAGGCCAGCTTTCCGAGCATGAAGCCCTCGCCGTCATGCACCCGGACAGCGACGAGTTGTTCGCCGACCAGGGGTTTTCCGGGCGGAATCAAAGGGCGTTCCAAACGCAAAGCGGTCGCATCCTGTTCGACAATCCGCCATTCCTCCAGCACAAAGCCGGGCAACTCGCCGTTCCTCCCTTCGTTGGAATGCGTGGTGATGCGGCCGAAGGTAGCGATCTCCTCATGTTGGCGATTTCTTAGATAGATCGAACCATCCTGCTTCAAGCCTACCTGGCCAGTGAGGCCATAATGGATGGCGTCAAAACCGCTGGCCAGGTGACAGGTCGGCTTGCCGCGCTGGGCAAGCCGACCCTTGACGGCGTCGTCCTTCAATCCCCCTTTGCACCAGCACTGATAAATCCTTTTCAGCAAAGCCTCGCAGGCGGGTTGCTCGCAGCCCTTGCCGAGATTCAGCGCCTGGGGAGATTCCCCTTGTGCCAATAGCACCAGCCTTTTCTTGATGCTCTTGCGCAATCCGGAGAGCTCCAGCCAGCGTAGCGCATCGCTTTGCGCGAGGTGGTGCTGGAATGCGGCTGTTTGATCGGAGCTCAGATCAACACAAAGTGAGGGGGTTCTATGATCGTCCGAGGGTTTGTTCAGGACAGTTACTCTACTCGACCAGCGCCGCGCCCAATCCGCTACCAGGCGTAGCTGTTTGAGGCCAAGCTCGCTCGGAATGGCCGCGGCCAGCAGCAGCACCTCGATATAGACGGATGCGGCGGTCGTCTTGTGGCGAGCATCATCCTCAACCGGCAACTGGCTTATCTTCAGTTCCTCGGCGGCATGGAAGATCATGTGCAATTGGCGCCAAAAAGTGGGGGCAGTGAGGAAGTTTGCCTGGCATGTATCGAGATAAATTATCGACATTGCCTTCAATGCCCGGGTTGCCGCAAGCGATGCGACCAGGTGCGGTGAAAGCGACGCATCGGCCGCTCCGCCAGGTGCGGCTTGCAGGCAATGCAGATATCCGGTGACCAGTTCTTGCCAGAGTGCCTGGCTGGAATCGAACGCCGCTTGCTCGACAGTGTTGAGGGGCAGTGGTCGTCCGGCATAGCGTTGCAAACATTGGTCTTGAACAAAATCGACGGGATCGCGCAGCAATTCGAGTATCTTCAAGCGCTCGTCAGCGCGCAAGGGATAACGGTTGAGAAGATTCAACTGGCGCATCAGCCGCGTCTGTGCCAGCGTTATATTCGTCAGGGGCAAACCGGCCAGCCATTCCCGGCAAGAGTCTTCGTCGGTGAAATCCGGTAATTTTTCCGTAGAGAGGGGCGGCAGGCCAAAGTCCATTTCGGTAAACCTCATGCACCGTCCCCGGGCATTTCAGGTAACGCTTCGGCGATCGCTTGATGCAGCGCCAGATTGCTGACGATAGCCCTGGGCGCCGGCGGGTTTTCTTGTAGCCTCGTCCCAGCCCAGATCGGCGACGGGAAATGCGGGTCGTCGAGGAATCGCGGAATCACATGCCAGTGCAGATGGGGCACAAGATTGCCGAGACTGGCAAGGTTGATCTTTTCAGGCGCGTAAAGTCGGCGCAATGCCGACTCGGTGGCGAAAACCACAGCCATCAGGTGATGTCGTTCAGTGTGGTCTAGATCGCTCATTTCGCGCACATGCCCACGCCAGATGACCCGGCAGAAACCGGGATAATCAAGTCCCTCCGGTCCGCCAACACGGATCACACGACACACGCCGTCCTCCCACAGGATATCGTTCCCCGTCTCTTGGCACAGCTCGCAATGCTGGTTTGAAATGATGGCGGTTCTCCGAAGGTGGCCAAACAAGCCGCCAGAGTACACCGGATCAAGGCTGTCTGAAATGAAGCATTTCACACCGGCCAAGCTTGGGTCACGTCTCACCTGGCCGCGTGCGGCGCCAGGCAATCATCGCAGAGTTTGGGCCGCCTGAAGCTGGCGGGTCAAGAATGAAGCGCGGCGGCCCGGTGCGATATGAACTCGCCGAACATCCTGTCGTTCGTCAGAATGTGCTCACCCAACCAGCTACAGAGAAACTCGTACACATCGACCGGAGTCAATAGCTCGGCTTTTTCCGCCTGGATCTCGAAGTCCTCGATCCTCGCAATCAAATCCGCATGGAGCGCCCGGTGGTCCTCCAGATGCGGGTAGGCGGAATTTTCCATCAACAACTCTTCGTGCGCGAAATGCGACCTCGTGCAATCGATGAGTTCGTTGATAGCCGTCCGAATTTCGTGCATCGGGACAATGACATCCAGCGAGATGCTGTCGTAGATACGGCCCGCCAGTTCAAACAATTTTTGATGTTCCAGGTCAACTTGTTCAACGCCTACCCGATATCTGGAATCAAATACCAGCCGGTCTTCCATGGCACTCCCCGTTTCTTGAGACACTAGTGGATTGCCCATCCTAGATCAACAAGCCATTTGAATATTGATATGCGTCAAGCAAGCGCCAGCCCGCGTGATGACCGACGCCATCTGTCAATATTTTCAAGAATTGAGAACATGCAGCAGGCCAGACTCTGATACTCTTCCGGGTTGACCTGGGCCAAGCCCAGCCTTGCCGCCTTTTCTTGGAGTTGGTGCTTTAAAACACACGCATATGAAACCCACGATTTCGACGGGAAGACCTCCACTTGACAAGACAGTGCAGGAATTGGTCCGCATCCGGTTTCCCCTCGATCAGTTCTTCGATCGGACCACGCTTGAACGCGGTTTGGCCTATGCGGACCGGGGTAGTGCCAGCGTCGGCAGGATAACTGCCGGCCCAGATACATTGCAGGTACTCGGCGCCTGTCGGGGCACTTATCGGGCGGAATACAGCCAAGACGTAACGCTCAGGCTGGCGGATGGAGTCGTCAAGGAAGTTTCCGGTTCTTGCAGCTGTCCGGTCGGGCATAACTGCAAGCATGTCGTCGCACTCTTACAAACCTGGCGAACCGCGATCCACGAGTCCCATGCCGGCGGCGGGCATGAACGCCAGGAGCCTACGCCGGAAGCGCTTGCGTGGCTGCATACGCTCGGCAAGACGACGGACCAACCGGCCGACATCGGCGGCCAGTGCATACTCTATGTGTTGTCGCTTCCCGATTTTCATCTCAAGCTATTCAAGGCGCGCGTGCTGAGGCACGGTGGGTACAGTCGACCTGAACCCGTCCGCCCGGATTTTCACCGCTTGACCTGGGGCAACGTGCCGGCCTATTACCAGCCGGCCGATTTGCCGATACTGCGGCTGTTCCTGGCGTTTCAGAAGACCATCATGTTTTCCGTTGAAGACTCGCTGGAATTGCATGGCGAGGAAGGGGCACAGCTGTTGCGCATGACATTGAGGACAGGGCGCCTGCATCTTGAGGATGTTGGGCAGCCGGCGCTGAGAGCAGGTGAAATGGTCAATGCGGGACTGGTATGGCATCGCGACGATCGGGGTCATCAGCGGCTGGTGCTGGATAGCGACGAAGCTATGAGTTTGCTGCCGACCCAGCCACTTTGGTATGTGAACAGAGTCCGCCACCTAGCCGGCGAATTGCGCCTGGGTCTACCTGAAGATATGGCGGTTCAGCTGCTTTCCGCGCCTCCGCTGGATGAACTCGACGCCTTGCTGGTGCGCGACCGCTTGCGCGAAATCGGCGCGGCGCGCGGTTTGTCGCTGCCTTTGCCGGAGGCGGCAATTCCGGAGGAACATGCCGGCAGGCCGCTCGCCGTTCTGCGCCTGCAAGCGGGAAGCTTTCGGCATACCGCTTTCAGTAGGACCGACGAACTTGCGGTGGCGACGCTGTGGTTCGAATATCCCGGCCTGCCGCGCGTTTCAGGCTCGGAGACGCCTCCTCCCCTGCTGCACAGCCAGCGCGCCGGCCGCTCGGTGATGCTTCTGCGTGATGTGGTGAGCGAACGCAGCGTCTGGCAACAGCTCCAGGAGCAAGGACTGGAAAGCTACGGCAGCCGATTCCCAAGTTATCTGAGAATCGACGCGGCGGCGGATTGTTTGCTACCGGTTCGCCAGGATGTCGAAAGCTGGATGAGCTTCCTCGATGAAAGCGTGCCGGCGCTGGAGACGGCGGGCATTCGCGTCGAAATCGCCGAAGATTTTCCTTTCCATCTTGCCGAAGCCGAAGACTGGTTCGTCGAGGTTCTGGAAGACGAAGTCGAAGGAAACGGCGACTGGTTCGACCTTGATCTCGGGGTGGTGATCGACGGCCATCGCACCAGCCTGGTGGATCCGCTGGCGCGGCTGATCGCGGCCAGACCGAAAATATTGGAAGAGCTGCGTCTGCTCGGTGACGACGAACGCATCCCCTTGGCCTTGGATGAACGACACGTCCTGCCCGTTCCGGTGCTGCGCTTGCGCGCCTGGCTCGGCCCTTTGCTGGAATTTACCGGTGACCACGAGCGGCCGCGCCTGTCGAGGCTCAATGCCGGCGCCCTGGTCGAGCTCGAAAGCTTTCCGGGCCACTGGTTGGGCGGAGAGCGCTTGCGCGAGATGGGCCGCCGTTTGCGGGATTTTTCAGGGATTTCCGAGGCGCTGCCGGCGCCCGGTTTCAACGCCACGCTGCGGCCCTACCAGCAGATCGGACTCAACTGGCTGCAATTCCTGCGCAGTTACGGGCTGGCCGGCATCCTCGCCGACGACATGGGACTGGGCAAGACCGTACAGACCCTTGCCCATCTGCATCTGGAAAAAACCAGCGGGCGGGCCGACCGCCCGAGCCTGGTGGTATTGCCGACCAGCCTGATCACCAATTGGCGCAGCGAGGCGCACCAGTTCGCGCCGGAGCTGAAGGTGCTGACGCTACATGGACCCGAGCGCGCCGCGCGCTTCCGCGAAATGGACTCGGCGGATGTCATCCTCACTACCTACCCGCTGCTGGTGCGCGACCAGGAGGCCTTGTTGGCGCAGGAATATCACCTGCTGATTCTCGACGAGGCGCAGTTCGTCAAGAATCCCAAGGCACAGTCGCACCGCGTGGCGCGACAGCTCAAGGCAAGGCATCGCCTGTCGCTGACGGGCACGCCACTGGAAAATCACCTGGGCGAACTGTGGGCGCAATATCATTTCCTGTTACCGGGTTTGCTCGGCGATGTGCGCCGCTTCGCCACCACCTTTCGCACCCCCATCGAAAAACAGGGCGACAACGAACGCCGCCAACAGTTGGCGGAACGTGTGCGGCCCTTCCTGTTGCGCCGAACCAAGGAGCAGGTGCTCACCGAACTGCCGCCCAAGACCGAGATCATCCGCTGGGTGGAACTGGCAGGCAGCCAGCGCGACCTGTATGAATCGCTGCGCCTGGCTTTCGACAAGAAGCTGCGCCAGGTGCTTGCCTCAAGAGGCGTGGCGCAGAGCCAGATCATGATCCTCGACGCCCTGCTTAAACTCCGCCAAGCCTGTTGCGATCCGCGTTTGGTGAAATTGCATGGTCCCGCTCACGCAGCCAGGCAGCATGAATCGGCTAAGCTCGATCTGTTGCTGGAAATGCTGACGGAATTGCTGGCGGAAGGCCGCCACGTGTTGCTGTTCTCGCAGTTCACCAGCATGCTCGCACTGATCGAGGAGGAGCTTGCCCGCCGCGGTATCGACTACCTGAAGCTGACCGGGCAGACCAAGGACCGGGACACGCCGATCCGCCGCTTCCAGGCGGGCGAGGTGCCGCTGTTCCTGATCAGCCTCAAGGCGGGCGGAACAGGGCTCAACCTGACCGCTGCCGACACCGTGATCCATTACGATCCGTGGTGGAATCCGGCGGTGGAAGAACAGGCAACGGCGCGCACGCATCGCATCGGCCAGGACAAGTCGGTGTTCGTCTATAAGCTATTGACTCAGGGAACAGTGGAAGAGAAGATTCTGGCGTTGCAGGATCGCAAGCGAGGTCTTTCCGATAATCTTCTCGCCGGTGTCGGCGCGCAACAGCACCTGATCACCGCCGCCGACCTCGACGTGCTTTTTCAACCGATTGCATCGACATAACTCGCATCGTCGTCAGACCACCCCCGTGCCATGAAATCGTTCAAAGACTGGATTTACGCCCCGAAGGAAGTGGCCTTGGGCCATGCCCCCACCCCCAACCCCCGCCCAGGCGGGGGCTACAAATTGTTCGCTGCGCTCGTGGGTTACGGGGCGCTGCGTAATCGTGTTTCACGCTAAGCGACCATGACGCTCACCGATCTGCGCTAGGCCCGCGAACGCCATTTCGGCCGCGCCGCGGAAAAGTGCTTCGTGGCCCAGCCGACGTTGTCGGTGGCGGTGAAGAAACTCGAGGACGAACTCGGCGTGACGCTGTTCGAGCGCGGCGCGGAAGTCAGCGTCACGCCCATCGGCGCGCAGATCGTCGCCCAGGCCGAGCGGGTCTTGGCAGAAGCCGCCCGCGTGGCCGAGGTCGCCGCCCAGGGCAAGGATCCCTTGTCCGGTGCGTTGCGCATCGGCGTCATCTACACCATTGCGCCCTATCTGCTGCCGAATCTGGTGCCGCTGCTGCGCGAGCGCGCGCCGCGCATGCCGCTGATCATCAAGGAAGGCTTCACCGAAGGATTGGTCGACGAAGTCAAGGCCGGCGAACTGGACGTCATCATCATCGCCCTGCCCCTGGCGGAATCCGGCCTGGTATCCC
>JAPLQT010000001.1 GCA_026399515.1 Pseudomonadota bacterium
ATTCAGGGCGGCAACGCCCGAAGACACGGCGCTGATCTGCCGCGAGTTGGCAGACGTGCAGATCGACCCGGACCTCCAGGGCGAGATCCACCGTCAGAGCAAAGGCCAGCTATCCGCCGTAGTCAACGCGATCGCCGCAGTCGAACACCAGGCGATGCGCAACAAGGCCAAGTCCGTCAGCCTGGCCGACATGGCCGGGCAGGAGCTGGTGCATGACTGGCAAGCCGGCCGCCCGCAACTCGTAAAACCGGCGGGGCGCTCATGAAAGCCTACGCCTGGAGAACCGGCCGCATCGACTTCGGCCGCAAGGTGCCCGACGGCGCGATCCAGATCGCCGAGGCACCGGCAAAATTCCTGCGCCAGGAGATATCTGCGGTCGCCAGACACGCCTACGACGGCAAGACGCTCCTGGTGCCCGGCGTCCCGGAAGCCAAGAACGGCAACGCGGCGGTCGATGCGCTGATCGCCTTCGCCGACTGGATCAAGCCGCGCTTCGTCAAGGAAGTTCAGTCATGAGCGGCGGCTACCTCATCAAGGTGAAGTTCGCGGCGGGCACCTACACAGCCTCGACCAATTGGGGGGTTAGCGCGTCATGCCCGTCCGGCCCAAGACAGGCAGTCGAGCGCCTCGGTCAGATGCTCTACGGTGCGGAGGTATCTCTCCGAATCGAAGAGTCGGACATGAACACTCCGATTGGAGAGTCCCTCTTTCGGTTGTACTGCCCGGAGTTCCACTGATCATGCCCTGGACCACCGAAACCCTCCTCAAAGCCATCGGCGCGGCCAAGCCCACCGAATGCTTCACCGAAGCCCACATGGTCGCCGCCACCGGCCTCACCGCCGTGCAGATCGAGCGCTCGGCGTTGAACCTGCGCAAGCACGGCTTCATCACCCGCACGGCCAAGGGCTGCCACAAGCTCACCGACGCCGGCCGCAAGGCCGTCGAAGAAGGCGCCAGCCTGCGCTCCGGCCCCAAAGGCCCGCAGCAGTCCGGCCAGCGTATCCGCGATCGCGGCCTGCGCCAGCGCGTCTGGAACGCCTTGCGTCTCAGCAAGAAGCTGACGGTGGACGATATCGTCATGCGCGTCGTCGACGGCCATGAACGCGATCCCGTCAGCAATGTCCGTAAGTATGTCCGGGCTCTCGAACGCGCCGGCTACGTTCGCTGCATGGCCACGCGCGAACCGAAACTCAGCCTCACCTCCAACGGTTGCAAGCGCTGGCTGCTGATCAAGGATACCGGCCCGGACGCGCCCGTGTGGCGCGCCAAGCGCGCCAATCAGACGCTCTACGACCCGAACCTTGAACGCGAAGTCCCCCTCGACCAGGAGCCGACAGCATGACCGCCACCATCGAAATTCCGCGCTGGCGCACGCTGCTCGACCAGGCCAAGGCAGCCGGCGAAACCAATCAGGACATCGCCGACCGCCTCGACGTATCCCGGACGATGGTGAGCCTCGCCTTGTGGGAAAAGTACCCGAGCAGCCTCGACGCCTTCATCAAGCGCGTCCTCGACGCCTACGACCTGTTTCCCTGCCCGCACCTCGGCGAGCGCATCACCGGTAAAGCCTGCAAGGAATACGCCCTGCGCCCCGCGCCCACCAGCAGCGCCCGCGACGCCCGCCACTGGCTCGCCTGCCAGACCTGCCCCCACAAACCTGCACAGGAGGCCAGAAAATGAACGCCATACAGCAACGTGCGCCGACCATCACCCACGGCCCGAACGCCGGCCAGCCGCGCCCGGTGAACGATATCTGGCTCGATCGACTGCACACCGCGATCGCCGCCGTCATCGTCCTCAAGCGCAACGGCCACACCGTCATCGATCTCGCCCTGGAGGGCGTCTCGCCGCG
>JAPLQT010000073.1 GCA_026399515.1 Pseudomonadota bacterium
TGCCAAATGCGGATGGCCGCGCGAAGCGAGTCGAAGTCAATGGCCATCCCCCTTGACGAGACGAGTGACAAAGCGGACGCCGCATTTGGCAGCAACCCGGAGGGAACGAGGCAGATGGCCCCCATTGCGGCGTTGCTCGCTCCTGATTGGGAGCAACCCAACGGCGTCGCTCGTGCCTTGCACTGGGGGCCATCTGCCTCGTTCGCACACGTCGATCCATTGTGAGGAGGTCCTACTTGGCCTTGACCGCGGTCTTGCCCTTGGACAAGAGGACCATGTGGAGTTCGCTGCTGAAGTGGCGGACGTTCTCCATGCCGACCTTGTTGCGGCGCACCAGCCAGTTGTAACCGAGCACTGCCGGGACGGCCACGGCCAGGCCCATGGCGGTCATGATCAGGGACTCACCGACCGGGCCGGCGACCTTCTCGATCGACGCCTGGCCGGCGATACCGATCGCCGTCAGGGCGTGGTAGATGCCCCACACGGTGCCGAACAGGCCGACGAAGGGCGCCGTCGAGCCGACCGTGGCGAGGAAGGCCAGGCCGCCTTGCAAGCGGTTGCCGATGGTGTCGATGGCGCGCTGGATGGCCATGCCGATCCAGGAGTTGAGGTCGATCTGTTCGAGCAGCGCGCTGCCGTGGTTCTCTGTGGCCTTGACGCCTTCTTCGGCGATGTAGCGGAAGGCGCTGTCTTCATGCAGGGTGCGGATGCCATCCTGGATGGAGTTGGTCTTCCAGAAGTTCTCGCTGGCGTCCTTGGCCTGGGCCAGGAGTTTGCCCTGTTCGATCAGCTTGATGATGCCGATGTACCAGGAACCCATGGACATGATAATGAGGATGATCAGGGTGCCCCGGGAGACGGCGTCGCCTTGTCTCCACAACGCTTCGATGCCGTAGGGATTCGCCGCCGTCTCGGGATCGGCGGCGGGGGAGGCCTTGGCTACGGCGGCGGCCGGGGCCGCCGGGGTGGCAGCCGGTGCCTGCGCCAGGGCCGTGCCGGGCAGCATGTCCAGCGAGGTCAGCGACAGGGTCAACAGCAGGGTTGCCAACGATGTACGAATCTGCGATTTGAAGCTCATGGTGTGATCATCCTGAAAAATGAGGGGTGGTGCGCTTTACTGCTGGGGTTTTGGTGGCAAAAAGCTATTCATCGATGCGCCATTCGTACTCAATGCGGGCCCAGGACCTCTCCGGCTTGTTGTCGATCAGGGCGGGCTGGAATTTGCAGAGTCCCAGGGCCTTGCTGGCGGCGTCGTCGAGGCGTCGGTAGCCGGAGGATTTCTCGACCTTGCTTTCGAGCACCCGGCCGTCGAGGTCGATCAGGAAGCCCAGGGTGACGACGCCCTGCTCCTGGGAGCGTAGCGACGCCGGTGGATAGGCCGGTTTCTCGCAGGCGCTGGCGTTGACGATGGCCGCCTGGCGGGTGATACGACGCGGGGCTGGGGCGGCCGGCGGGGGTGGCGGTGGCGGCTTGTCGCGGGTGACCGCAGTGATGGCGAATTGCGATGCGGCGACCGGCATCTGCACCGACACTTCGGGCGGCGGGATGTAGGGCGGTGGCGGGGTGTTGAGTTTGGGCGGTGGCGGCGGTGGCGGCTTGTCCGGCGGCGGCTTGGCTTCTTCGATGATCTTGGTTTCGAGAAGTTGCGACACGTTCGCCGCAAGATCCCGGTGCAGCCCCCTCGCCAGGCCATAGACCAGCAGGATGTGCAGAATTACGACAAAAGCTATGCCGGTTGCGCGACGACCAGCGTCATGGGGTTGGACGTAACTCATCAGGGTTCCGGTATCAGATCGGACATCGACATATTAGAAAGAGCATTCAGGTTCACACCTGCACCGAGTACCCACCGTCCACGGTGATCGCCGCGCCGGTAATGAAATCGGATGCCCGGCTTGCGAGGAACACCGCAACCCCGGCGAAATCATCGATCTCACCCCAACGACCGGCCGGGGTACGGGCCACCACACGGTCGTTGAGTCCTTCCACGTTCAGTCGCGCAGCATGGGTCAGCGGCGTGTCGATCCAGCCCGGCAGCACGGCATTGACCTGGATACCGTCCGCCGCCCAGGCCGTCGCCAGCGAGCGGCTCAGTTGCAGCACGGCGCCCTTGCTGGCACTGTAGGCAGCGGCCTGCGGCACACCGAAAACCGACACCAGCGAAGCGACGTTGATGATTTTGCCGCCGCCGACCGCGCACAGATGCGGATAGGCGGCGCGCGCGCACAGGAAGGCGCCGGTCGAGTTGATCTCCATCACCGCCTGCCATTCGGCCAGCAGCGTGTCCTGGGGCGGCTTCTTGAGGAAGATGCCGGCGTTGTTGACCAGGATGTCGAGGCGGCCGCAACGGGCGGCGACTTCGCTGAAGAAGCCGGTGACCGAGACCTCGTCGGCAACGTCCACCGTAAGCGCCAAGGCGTCGGATCCCAGCGTCCGCAATTCATTCACCGCCCCTTGCGACTTGGCGGCATTGCGTGCCGCGATGACCACCCGGGCGCCAGCCTGAGCCAGGCCACGGGCCATACCCAGGCCGATGCCGCCGTTCCCGCCGGTGACCACGGCGACCTTGCCGGTCAGATCGAACATCGCATTCATGCCAGTTTCACTCCTGTAACGAATTCATGCGCGCCGGCCGCGACCATGACCGGCCCGGCCGCGCCGGGGCAAAGCACTTCGGCAGCGCAGCCGGGCGGCACCACGATCTTCAGGTTGATGCCGGCCGCGCCTTTACGCCATTCCACGACAACCTCGCCGTGGGGCGTCGGGTAGCGGCCGCGGGCCCATTCGAGGCCCGCCGTCTGCGGGGCGATGCGCAGGCGCCGGAACCCGTCCGCGATAGGCGACACGCCAAGCAGGTCGGTGGACAAGTCGAAGGTCGGCGTCGCCGACCAGGCGTGGCATTTGCTCGTGATCGGCTCCAGTTGCCAGGTCTCACGGAAAGTGCTTTCACCATCGGCCAGCAAGGCGCTCCAGCGTCTTCGGATGTTGTCGAACAGGAACTCAAAACGGCCATCCATGCGCAGCGCACGGTGCAGGAAATGGGAATAGAAGGGCTGGGCCATGATGACCTGGTTTTCCTCGTCGAAGGGCGTCACCTGGCCTTCCCGACCGAGGCCGTGCGTCAGCACCAGGCGCTTCTCGTCAAGGATGGTGGCGAACATGCGCGACCAGCGTTCCTTCGGCGCGATCTCCCAGGCGATCGCCGCGGCATTGCTCTGCTGGCTGACCCGGCGGCTCAGCCGGCCATTGCGGCGAGCATCGGCATAGACGCCACGGCCTTCGTCCCAGAGCAGTTCATTGATGGCGGCGGCGACGCGGTCGGCGAGGGCCTGGTATTTCTCGGCCGCCGGTTCATGCCGGACCGCCCGCGCCAGCCGCGCCGCAGTCCTGAGCGCCGCGACATAGAGCGCATTGAAGGCCGTCACCTGACCCTTCTTGTCGGTTTCGGCCCACTCGACGAAGACCCACAGGGGCACTTCATTCAGCAGTCCCTCCGCATCGACGTAGCGCTCGAACCACTGCAGCGCGCGGGCTACGTTGGGATAGACCTCTTCCGTCAGCGCCGGGTCATCGGCGAAGCGCAAGTAGTCACCGATCGCCAGGATCCAGTAGAGACAAAAGTCCGGAATGTTGGTGAATCCGGCCACCGCAAAATCCCCGGGCGCGGCCATCGGGGTGAAGCCTTCGGGGCGTTGCGCCGCAGCCACCTGACGGATCAGCCGCGCTGCAAGTCGAGTGTCTCCATAAGCCGCGTAGTTGATGCGGGCATCCAGATAGGCGTCCATCCACTGGCGCTGCTCGCGCGACGGGCAATCCACATAAGCGTCGTGCATGCACAGCCGCAGGGTTCGCGCACCTGCCGCCCAGATGCGGTTGAGGGCGGGATCGGAACATTCGAACCGGCCGCGGTTCCCAACCGGATAGTGGGTCTGCTGCACCGTCACCGAGCGCACCTGGAGCGGTTCATGGCATTCGCGGTAGGTCACCTGTAGGTAGCGCAGGCCGTTCCATTCAAAGCGCTCCCAGGACTGTACACCGGCGCGCAGCACGTAACGGTGCGCGATGGATGCCTCAAAACCGGGAATGCCGTCGTAGATCAGCACCCGGCCGTCCGGCAGCAACTGCTCGCCCGGATAGAAATCCACCACGGCGCCTGCGGGTCCCTCGAATTCGAAGCCGATGTAGCCGGTCACCACTTCGCCGAAATCGTAGATCACCGAAACACAATACTCTCCCTTCGTGAGGATGCGGCCCATGGTTTCGCCGAGCGAGCATCGGATTATGGGCAACAACACTTCCGCGTTCATGCGGGCGGCCAGATCCGCGGACTCGGGCGAAGGCGCGGTCTCGAAGCAGGCGATCGGCCGGGCGTGCAGCGTTGGACCGTGGTGCTGGGCGGGAATGTCGCGCAGGCTGAGAAACTGGAAAAGCAGCACGTCGCCGGTGTAGTTGCGGCCGGCGACCCGCAGTGCCTCGGGCTGATCCCAGTGCGCGTCGTCATGTCCGGGCTCTGCCCAGCTTTCATCGGCCTGGCGTGCGTCATACCACTCCGAGAAACCCAGGCTGTTCGAAGCTACGTCCCTACGCCAGGCCTCGGCGGTGCGGCAGCACCATTGCGCACCGGTGTCGAGCAGCACGGTACCGCCGGAGGCAATCACTTCCCCCTGGAGGAAGAATCCCCCACAACCAAAGGCGCGCGCCGGATCCCAGCCGGGCACTTCGTACCAGGCGGTGTTGCGGCCATAGGAATGGGCCAGGACGGCGATCACGTTGCGGCCGGGTTTCAGCCAGGGCGCCAGATCGTAGGGGTCGAGCACGCCTTGCGACGAGGTGCTGCGCGCCGGACCGCGGCCGACGCGAACGCCGTTCACAAACAGCTGATAGCGCCCGTCCGCGGTGACCACCACGGGCGCCGATTGGGGCGCCCAGTCCACGTCGAAGCCGCGCCGGAACATCACGAATCGGTTGGTTTCCTCGGGCAGGCGCGGGGGCGCGGCCCAGAAACTTTCGCGGCCAAGGCCGCGCGGCCGCCAGATGAATTCGGCGCGGCGGACAAAGCTCATGCGGGCAACTGGACCATCTTTCGGTCCATGTAGCGTGCCGGCAGAAACGCGAGCAGCGCGCCGAGCAGCCCGAACACCGGTGCGGTCAACAACAGGCCATGCCGAAGTGCCGCGCTCTGCCCGACTTCGGCGACCACCGAGTCACTGATCAGGCCGACGAGGATGGGACCCACGGCGGCGCCGATGCTGGTGGTGACAATGACAACCACCAGCGTTCCGAGGCTGTGCATCGAGGCCGGTACGAGGTCGAGTGCCAGCGACAGCATGACCGGTGTCCGCGCCACGGTCATGAACAGCACGACGCCGCCGGCAATCAACGCCAACGGCTGCGAGACATCCATGGACACGACCGCCATGGCCGGAACCGAGAGCAGGCAGAAGATCGCTGGCAGGATGGCCATCCAGCGGTCGTCGCCCATGCGCCGGGCGATGGCAGGGCACAGCCAGCCGCTGGCCAGGGTCGCTATCAGCATGCCGATACCCATCCACGTCCCGATATACAGGCCGATTTCGGTGTAGGTGAGTCCGTAGGCGCGCACCAGGGTGACCGGATACCAGCTGACAAACGCATATATTCCGATGCCGTAAGTCGCATGGCCGAGCAGCAGAAACAGGAAGGCCTTGTTCGAGAACATCACGCGCAACGCGCGCAGGATCGTGTCGCGGCCTGCCGCCGATCCGTCGGCGAGCGTCTCCGAACGAACCGAAAGGCGCGGAGGTTCCGTAATAGTCCACCTCACCACAAAGGCGAGGAAGAGGCCAATCACGCCAAAGGTGATCACCGCCACCCGCCACCCGAATTGATCGGTGAGGACGCCCATCAGCGGGTTACCGACGATGCCCGCAACAGCCAGGGCAGAGTGGAGGACGCCGATCGCCTGAGTGCGCTTCTCACGCTTGAAATAGTCCCCGATCAGAGAGATTGCACCGGGGATGCAGGCCGCTTCGCCTGCGCCGAGCCCGGCCCGGGCGAGTACGATCTGGATGAAATTGGTGGCGCTGCCGAACGCCACTGCCATCATCGACCAAACGCCGACACTCCAGGCGAGGATGTTGCGGCGGTTTCCCCGATCGAGCCAGCGCGCAATCGGGAAGCCGAAGACCGTATAGGCAACGACGAAGGCGGCACCCGACAGAATCCCGATTTGCGTGTCGGTGAGCTGAAGGTCCTCCTTGATCTGCTGCAGGATCAGGCCGACGGCAAAGCGATCAATATTGCCGAGCAGGTTCGCCATCCAGAGCACGAACAGGGCGTAATAGGCATGCCGCGAGGACATGGCCGGGGATTGTTGGGCAGCGGCGGGTTCCGTCATTTGAATAGCCCCAGGTTAACCGCCGCGCCGAGTGCTCTTTGGCCGGCCGTGTTGGGGTGCATGCAGTCGCCGGAGTCGAACTCGGCGGCCAGGCGGCTGGGATCCTTGGGATCGCGCAGGGCGGCCTCGAAATCGATCACCTGTTCGAAGACCCCGGAAGTGCGAATCCAGTGGTTCACTTCCTGGCGGACCACTTCTTTTTCGTCGAGGAAGAACAGCGAACCAGCGAACGGCAGAAGCGTTGATCCGATCACTTTGACACCGCGTGCTCGTGCCCGAACCAATATCTGCTGGTAACCGGCGATCAGGCCCGCCGTCGTTGCGAGCGGCCAGGTGATCCCTTCGATATTGGTCCGTCCGCCGGCACCGATGTCGTTGATGCCCTCGAAAACCACCAGGTGGGTGATGCCCGGCGTGGCGAAGACATCGCGGTCCAGCCGCGCCAGCGCGGGTGGCCCGATGAGCGCGCCGATCAACTGATTGCCGCCGATTCCGGCATTGACCACTGCCTGGGCATTAGCGCCATCCCGCTCGCGCAGGCGACGGGCCAGGATGTCAGTCCAACTGCGGAATTCCGCCGACTGGGCACCGGCGCCGTCGGTGAGGGAGTCGCCCAGACAGACAATGGCCCCGGGCGATCGCCCGGTTTCAACTTCAACTGCGATCGCCGTCACTGTCGGGCGCACGGCGATCCTCAGCGCGGGTGGCAGGACCAAGTCCATGACGCAGTCAGCCGCCGGAACATGCTGCGCCTTATGTACGCCTTCACTCCTGGCCGGAGTGAACTCCTCCGGAAAGAACACGCTGACGACGACTTCCCCGAGCGGCGCCACGGCGAGATCCAACTGGTCGCTGAGGACCGGAGAACCCGGCGGAATAACGATTCCGGATTGTCTAGCAAAAGTCACTCGCTGCAACGTATCCGCCGTCATTCCACCATTGCCGTCAGGCAGGCCAATGGTGGCGCTGCCGATACGCAGCGCTTGATCGCCGGTCTCGTTGGAGAAGCGCAGTTGAAGGCGTGTGCCGCCGGCACTGAGGCGCAGCCGATGGCGCAAAGTGCCCGCCAGCGGCGTCGGCGTTGCCATGATTTCCTGCGGAACGAAATACACCGGTGCCGCAGGACTCGCGGCCCAGGTGCCCAGCCAACATTTCATGTTTTCCTATCCGGCGCCTTGCGCGACGCGCCACCAAAGAACCAATCAAGATTAACCACAATTGTCAGGCGCCCTCAAGAAGCATCTTGGGCGAGGTGGTGTGATCACTACAGGACCAGCAGACGCTTTATGATTGACGACAAATCGAGATGACGATTGAAACTATATTGGATCTCGGCAAGATAGCGATGGGCATATTGGGCGAGGTCGAAAGCGTGGTGAGTTCCTCTTTATGATTCCGGATCCCTTCTTGATGCCAGCTATCGACTCGGTGATTTCCCTAATCGATTCAGTCGTTCAACTTCCACTTTGGCTTCCTTCAATCCCTCCTGATAGAATCTTTCACCTGCGGGGTCGCCACCGTCTTTACCAAAGAACCAGTAGCCATTCTTGAATGATCTGACTGTGCCGTCCGAGGGTTGGTGCCCCTTCATCAGTATGAACAAGGCCCACTCTTTCACGCCCGCCTTGTCCTCCGCAGTCTCGTATATTTCCCAAATCACCGCTATCATCTCCCCCCAACGCCGTTACTTTAGGTTGGCATTTCCTTCCGTCTCGTAACGCTCCAAGAATGCCGCCATCGATTGGCATTTCTGAAACTGCACCTTGTTATTACCCGTCGCGCATCCCCTTCACTCAAGCTGCGTCCATTCCTTACCCCGCCAGGATTACAAAATGAACCAGCTCAACATTGTCGCTAATCAGGTAGCCAACTGTGGAAACAAACGAGGGGGCTTTCTCAGCCCCCGCCAAAATCATACCTTGCGCGCAGATCAGTAGTTCAGGGTCAGCTTCAGGTTGACGGTGCGCGGAACGTTGGGGTAGCGCACCTGTGTTTGCAAAGACGGGATGCTGAATCCGAACATCGGCCAGTAGTCGTCCTTCAGATTGTTGCCAATCAGCTCAAGCTTCCACTTACCGCCGCCGCCCGCTACGCCGAGGCGAGCGCCGAGGCTGGAATGTTCCGGAAGCACGCGCAGCGGATCCCAGGTTCCCCCACCTTCAGACCGGGCCGTATGGAAGTAATTGCCGCCCGCCGACCAGACCAGACCACCGGCGGGTTGGGCGAAATCGAAGCCCACCGTGTACTGCTGTTTCGGATTTGGCGCCAGTCGTGTCGTCGTGGAATTGCTGGAACCATCAAGTGTGCCCAGGTTGGCAAACAGCGTCAGGCTCTTGAGAGGCTTCCACAATGTTTCAACTTCCCAGCCGTTCATCTTTGCATCTATGGTGCTGGTGCCGAAGGACCCGCCGGTGTTCAGATAGGCGACCTGCTCGTCCTTGTACCTGTTGTCGAAATAGGTCACGTTGACGCGCACGGTACGGTTCAGCCATTCGGTCTTGGCCCCGATTTCGTAGGTGGTCACGTATTCGGGGTTGAACGGCGATCCCGACGCTTCGGCGATAGTGCGTGCACCGCCGTTGTATCCGCCACCCCGGTAGCCTTGGGTAGCCGAAACGAACCCCAGCGCATCGTTGGTGAGTTTGTAGTCGAGGGCAACGCGCCACTGCGGAGCGGTCCAAGTCTTCTTCTGCTTGATGTTGAAGCCAGGGATAGGCGTCCCAGACGGCGTGTCGGTATCGCTGAAGGCCGTCTGCGAGTATCCCACCACGTGAAAGTCCTTGGACTCCTGGGTCCAGCGCAGACCGCCGGTCAGGGTGGCGCGATCCGATAGCTTCCAGGTCTCCTGGGTAAAGATCGCCGCGCTATTCTTGACCTGATCGAACAACTGGAAGCCCGGTAGCAGTCCGGCACTGGTTTGCACCGACAGCGGCAAGTACTGAAGGAAGTTGACGTGCCACAAGAAATCATTCTTCTCGCGCATGAAATAGGCGCCGACCATCCAGTTCATGTCGCCGCGCTGGCCGTTCAAATTGAATTCCTGGGTGAACTGAGTGTTCTTCAGTCGCTGGTGGGCATAGAAACGGCTCAAGGGTGTTCCGTCGACGTCCTGATTCAGAGCCTCCTCGAGGTCGCGGTAAGCGGTGATCGAACGAAAGTCCGCGCCCCACAGCGTCCCATGCAGATTGGCGGTGATCCCCTGGTTATCCACATTATCGTAGCGATTCTTGACGTCGGAATAGAAGTTGCGCTTTTCAAATCCGGGCGTGGTGAATAGATCGACGCCGGCGGCGCTCCAGTAACTGACGGCGCCCGCCGGTATCGTCCGCGCCCTATTGATATCTCCGCTCAGCAGAATGTCCCAATCCTTGTTGAGCTTGGCCAGGAGATGGCCGCGGACGGTCTGACTGTCGTTGGCGTCGGCCTTGCTGCCTTCCGTCAGGCTGGTTTGGTAGCCGTCGTTCTTCGCCGACGTGAACACCAAGCGCGCCGCGATCTCATCTTTTCTGATCGGCAGATTCAACGCCACGTTGAGGTCGCGTTCCTTGAAGGAACCCACCGTCCCGGCGATGGTCGCCTGGAATCCGGCGCCGAGATCCGGCTTGTTGGTGACCACCTTGATCGCCCCCGCGGGTGAGTTGGCACCGTACAGGGTGCCCTGAGGACCACGCAATACTTCGACCCGCTCGACGTCGAAGAAGTCCCGGTTTGCGCCTAGCGAACGCGTCAGGAAAACATCGTCCACGTAGATCCCGATCGCCGGATCCTGGGAGAACACGGCGTTGGCCGTGCCGATCGAACGGATATAGGCGGTAAAGGTATTCATGGAACCGACGTTCAAGATCACGAAATTCGGAATCGCGTTTTGCAACGTATTGACACTGGTGACGTTCAGGCTGTCCAACGCCTCTTGGCTCAGGGCCGTAACAGTCACCGGAACGTCCTGAAGCTTTTCCTTGCGCTTTTGCGCGGTCACGACGATCACGGCAATCGAGGCATCGCTGGCGGCAGGCTGCGCCGTCTGGGCCACCGCCGGAGCTGACGAAAACATCGCCCCGATGCAGGCGGAAAGTACGGTTACACGAAACGCATTTCTCATGGTGGTCTCCTCGGTAGCGACAAGCTAATTGGTTTGGGTCTGCGTCGCCTCACCTTTGCCTTAACGGTCATTAGCGAACAGCGAATCGAAAGCTAACACCGTAACAAACAAAAAAGCAACAGTAACGAGCCATTTCGATCAATATCGATCATATTGTGTTGTAAAAAGACCACAATTCGCTCATTAGACGTCGTGGACAACAGCTCGCGCCGATCAGAACGCTGCAACGCGCTCAACGACCCAATAGCTCGCCAGACCACCTATCGCATATGGCGGGATCCTCCACAGCCAGTCCGCTTGCGGTCCCGAATGGCGGCGCAACGCCCGGCGCCACGCGGCGATGACCAAGAGTACGGCTCCAACAAACATCAACTGGCCAATTTCAACCCCGACGTTGAAGAACAGCAGCGCCACCGGTATCGACAGCGGCGGCAAGCCTACTTCCGCCAGCGCACTGGCAAAGCCCAGCCCGTGCAACAGCCCGAAGGTGAACGCCACTGCCCATGGGTAGCGCTGCGTCAGCCCGGGCCGTCCCTGTCGCCCGTGTACGATCTCGCCTGCAACGAAGACGATGCTCAACGCGATCGCAGCTTCAACCGGCGGGCCGGGCACATGCACGAAGCCGAGCGCCGCAGCGGCCAAGGTGAGGCTGTGCGCAAGCGTGAATGCGGTAACGGTCGCGATGAGCCGGCGCGCACCGTCCACCAGGAGCACAAGCGCCAGCACGAACAACAGATGGTCGAAGCCGCTCAGGATATGTTCGATGCCCAGCACGGTGTAGGTCTGCATTACCTCCAGCGCACCCGGGCTCGAGGTGAAGGCCACGCGAGGGTCGAGTGGCAGCACGCGACCGACTTGCGCCGTGCCGTCGCTGCGCGCCAACCGCACCAGCACGTCGATGCGATTCAGCGACAAGTCGGGAAACTGCACCGTCTTCCCGGCCAGCCCGCCGGCGACCCGGATCCGCCAGCGCTGCACCGCCGTGCCCCCGGCGAAGCTGCTGTGCACCGGTGCAAGCATTTCTGTCTCGGGTGGAAACTGCGGGCGCAACTTCAGCGGCGTCTGTTCATCCAGCGCCGGTACCTTCCACTGCACGTCGTAGGTGGTGACGTCGACCTGTGTCAGTTGCAAATAGGCAGGGCGAAACTCGTCCGCAACGGCGGGCAGCGCCGCGCCAAGAAGGAAAAACGCAACCACGAAGCAACGACTCATGGCTGCGACGCCCTTGCCTGCGCTAGCTTCGTTTCAATCACCACCTCGTAGCTGCGGCGCAGATTTTCATAACTCTCGCTGCGAGATCGGTTCCGGCGCTCGTTCTCCCACTCGCGTGCCACCTGCTGGCGCACGGCATCCAATGGCGGCATTGTCGCGGGCGCAAACGCGGAGATGCGCACCAGATGCGCGCCCATACCCGACGCAATCGGGCCCGATTGCGTCGGGTATGGGCGCGCATCTGGTGCGCATCTCCGCGTTTGCGCCCGCGACAATGCCGCCATCGTCGGTTGTCCCAGCCGGGCTGGGTCGACACCGCGTGCAAGCGCCGTCCTGGCGGCCGCGACGGCGCGTTCAAGCTCGGCCACCGACTTCGAACCGTCGAAGTAGACCTGCTCGAAGCTTACCGTCGCCGGAAACATTAACCGGCGTGTATTCTGCGTCATATAGGCGGACAGCTCGGCATCGGTCGGTATGCCGCGCGCCGTCTGTTCCTCGGAAATGATCTCGAGCTTCTGGCGTACACGCCGTTTGATCACCGGGTCATCGCGGTCGAGACCGAGAGCCTGTCCTTCGCGATACAGGATCTCGTCACGCACATACTCTTCCATGAGGCTTGACAACTCCTGCTCGCTGGCCGGCCGGTTCCAGCGCGCCTGGTGCTGACGCGCGATGTCGTCAGCCACAGCCTGGCTAACGACGATGCGCTCGCCAGCCTTGTTGGTCGGGCCGAACCGGTCATAAACCGCAAACAGGATCACGCCGATCAGCGCAAAGTGCAGGATCGGCTCACGCAGCCAGCGGCCCGGTTCAGACGCATTCGTCATTTCGGTGAGTACCATATCGGCGAACTCCAGGCGCGTTCCTGCACAGCGGCCGGAACGCCTTCGAGCAAAGGCAAGCCGGCCTTCACCGCATCATAAGTGCTCCAACGCGGCGTCGGAATCTCCAGCGCGCGCGCGTAGTAGAGGGCGTGCTGCTGCGGGTCGAACTCCCTGTCCGTCCAACTGCCGATCAATGCCGCGCTGCCGATCGTGTTGCGGTACCTGGCCATCTTCAGGTCGACCGTGTTGCCGACCGGCGGCAATTTGCCGTTCGCGCCCGGCTTGCGGTCACCCGACCAGACCACGTCGATTATCTTCTCGTGCGGCTTGCCGTCCTTGTCCGCCCAGCCCTTGATGATCTGGATGCGATCGAGGTTCGCCCCATCCGGATCTTTCGTCGCCTGCACGGCAAAGGTCGGCGCGGCGCTGTTTGTGGGTAGATCCGATCCCATTGGTATGCCCTTGGCATAGCCCTGCCGCACCATCGCGACCGGATCCTTCGGGTTCGCGCTCAGGCCGCCGCCGAAGAAACGCAGCTTGATGCGCGTGCCGCTGGTAGCGAAGGTCTCCCTGCGATTCATGGCGTCCCAGATCGCCTCGCGCGTATTCTCCTCGGCCCATACGCCTGTGAGCGCTCCCGGGTTGAGATCTTTGGCTTCCGCCCAGCCCTGAATCCCGCCCTCGCGGCGGCCCGGCACCGTACCGTCGGTCGTACCGTGCGCGCCGTTCCAGTCATACTCTTCCGCGTCACCGGCCAGGCCGTTGTGGCCGTCGGTGCCACCGACAAAACCAAGCTTGTAGGGGTTGACACCCAGCGTCCGCTCATAGACCAGGCCCTGAATGACTGCCGCGCGAACGAAGTTCCGTCTATCGAGCGGCAGGCCGCTGAACCTGGCAATCGAGTCGGCGTTCTCGAAGTCCGCGAACTCGTCGCCGCCCCAGATATTGCGGTGAACCTCAGAGTTTCCCTTGACCTGCATGATCTCGATCAGCTTCTCGAAGTGCGCACGCTTGCGCGCATACGCCGCATCAATCGCCTTTCCGTAGCCGTCCACGGCGGCAAACATCATCGTCTTGCTGCCATTCGAGTTGTGTGGAATGGCCAGCACCCTCATGCCTTTAGCCTCGAGGCCGGTCATCCAGTCCCACAGACCGTCTTCACGGTTGATGTCGATGTAGCTCATCGGCGTGTCGGGCACGTTGGCGTCCCGAAAGAACACGTTGCGGTGCAGGTTGGCGCCGCCCGGCGCAGCGCTCCACTCGTAGGCGATGAGCGTGGTGAAGCGACCCGGATCGTTTTGCTCCTGAGCGGCGTCGATGGTGACCTTCCAGGCACTTCGTGTGGTTTCAGGCCCTGCGTAGAACGACAGGTGTTGCGGTGTCAGCCCGCGAGTACTCTCGACGAGATATTTCTCCACCCACCTCACCCTCTCCTCACGCTTGGTGTGACCGCGCAGGTCCACGAGCGCCGGGTTGTCGTAGCCCGGGGCGCCCGGGTTACCGGTCGAGAACATTTCGCCCAGGTATTCGGCATGGTCGGTCACAGCCGCCCAGTCGAGAGGCTTGCTAATGCGGTAGGTCTGTCCATTGACTTCAACCGGCTGACCCTTGGCGAACCGATACGCGTCTGTAGGCTTCAGTCGTGTGCCCCAGAGGTAAGCGTCCAACGAATACGATGTATGGACGTGCTGCTCACCGAAGTACGCGTTCTTGAGCGGATTCGGCGCCGGCCGCGCCGGAACTGCCACCTGTGCGGCCATCAGGGCAACGGATGGCGCGACCGCCACCGGTATCGCAGCCTGCTTCTGATCGGCGCCTCCGCGGCAGCTTGCAACCGCGACGAACAGCACCAACGCGACTCGTCGGCGCGCAATTGCTCTATGGGCTGAAATGGCTGTCATCGATCTTACCTCCTGGCATTGCCGTCCTGATCCCATTGAGGAATACGTGCTCGCCGGCTCCGACCGAGGTTACGCTGGAGGTTATCGGACATTGAACCTCGGCTTCGCACCCTGCCGGCAGGTTCACTTGCAGCCAGACATCGTCTTCCCGCCGTTGCCAGTGAACCAGCACTTCCCCATGCGGCGTCGGATAACGTCCGCGGGCCCATTGGAGTCCTGCGATGTGTGGCACGATGCGCAGCCGCCGGAAGCCTTCGGCGATGGGCGTTACGCCCAGGATATCGGTGGACAGGTCGAATGTCGGCGTCGCCGACCAGGCGTGGCATTTGCTCGTGACTGGATCAAGTTGCCAGGTCTCGCGGAAGGTGCTTTCCCCATCTACCAGCATTTCCCCCCAGCGCGTGCGAAGGTTGTTCACTATTTGGTCGATGTTGCCTGACCTGCGCAATGCCGCATGCAGAAAATGGGAATGGAAAGCTTGTGCCAGCACGACCTGGGTCTCCTCATCGAAGGGCGTCCTGTTGCCTTCGTGGTCCAGGGCATGGGTCAATACCAGGCGTTGGGGATCCAGTATTGCGGGCCAAATTCGGTCCCAGCGATTTTCCAGCGCGATATCCAGCGCGATGACTATGGCATTGGACTGCTGGCTGATTCTGCGGCTCGGCCGGCCGCGGTAGCGCGAATCGACATAGACCCCGCGATCTTCATCCCAGAGCAGTCCATTGATTGCCGCACTGACACGCTTGGCCATTGCATCATGTTTGGTAGCCGCCCGCGCGTGGCCGACGATGTTTGCCAACCTCGACGCGACGCGGAGTGCCGCCACGAATTGCGCGTTGAGCGTGGTGACCTGACCCTTCCTGTCGGTCTCGGCCCAATCAACGAACACCCAGTGCGGCACTTCCGTGAGCAAGTCTTCGTCATCGAGATAGTGTTCGAACCAGCGCAAGGCCTTGGCCACCGAATGGTAGATGTCGTCGACGATCTCCGGATCGTCGGCATACATCAGGTAGTCGCCGATCATCATGATCCAGAGCAGGCAGAAGTCCGGGATGTTGGTGAAACACGCGACGCCAAAATCTCCGGGCGCAGCCAGCATAGTCAGGCCCTCCGGCCGCTGCGAGTCGCTCATCTGGCGAAGCAGGCGGGCGGCAAGACGGGTATCGCCGAAGGCCGCGTAGTTAAAGCGCGCTTGAACATAGACATCCATGTATTGCCGCTGTTCCCGCGACGGGCAATCGATGTAGGCATCATGCATGCACAGCCTCAGCGTGCGGGCGCCCACCTCCCAGAGGCGGTTCAGGACAGGATCGGAACACTCGAACGCCCCGCGTTCTTCCACCGGATAGCCCGTCCGAATGACTGTCACCGCCCGCACATGCAAGGGCTCCGCGGCATCGCGGAAGGTCAATTGCAAGTAGCGCAAGCCGTTCCATTCAAAGCGCTCCCAGGATTGCCGCCCCGCACGCATGACATAGCGATGCGCCACAGGCGGATCGAAACCCGGAATGCCATCGAAGATGCGCACCCGTCCGTCCGGCAGCAGTTGCTCGCCAGGATAGAAATCAACCTCAGCGCCCGCCGGTCCTTCGACTTCGAAACCGATGTAGCCGGCGACCACCTCGCCGAAGTCATAGACAACAGAAATTCCGCGGCCCGGCGCGATGTCGAAAGTATCCAGTGCGGTGTTCGCACGGCAAGCGCTTAGCGGTCGCGACGTTTCGGCCAGCATGCGCGCAGCCACATCGTTGCCCTGAGTCACTGTTTCCACTTCGTGGCAACTGATCGGGCGGCCGAGCGCCCGCGGACCCTCTCGCTGCGCCGGAATATCACGATCCAATAGGTATTGGAAGGGAACGACGTCGCCGCTATAGTGACGGCCTGCGACACGAAGAATCTCCGCAATTTCCCAGACCGAATCGTCGAAGTCCGCCTCGGTCCATCCGTCCGGTAGCTGCCTTGCGTCGAAAACCTCCGACCAGCCGAGACTGTTGGACGGCACATCGCGCTGCCACGCCTCCGCGTTCAGGCAACGCCATTCTTCACCAGTGTCGAGGCGCAAGTTGTGTCCGGGCGTAGCTACTTCGCCCTGCAGGAAGAGTCCGCCACAACCGAAAGCCCGCCCATGATCCCAGCCGGGCAACTCGTACCACGCGGTGTTGCGTCCATACGAGTGGGCAAGGATGGCGATCGCATTGCGCCCCGGTCGCAGATACGGTGCCAGATCATAGCGATCGACAAACCGATAAGCCGCGCTGCTGCGCGCCGGTCCGCGGCCTAATGCCACTCCATTGACGAAGATCCGGTAACGTCCGTCAGCGGTTGCCCAGACTGGGACGGAAGGAGGTATCTCGGTGATCTCGAAGGTCCTACGAAAATAGATGTGGCGATTCGCCTCTTCCAGCGAACGTGGCGTTGGAGGTGAAAACGTTACCTTGCCCAGGCCGCGCGGCCGCCAGATGAACTCTGCGCGCCGCCGAAAATCCCCGCTCATTCCGCCTCCAGGAACTCTCCATACAACCGGCCGACTTGCGGCAGGTCGAGGAACAGTGCCGGTAGCGGGGCCATGGTTTTCAATCGGGCATTCGGAAACGTGTCCACCATACGCCGTGCCAGCGCAATCGGGTGCAAGGGATCCTGCTCCCAGGCCAGGATGCAGACCGGACAGGTCAACTTCGCAACTACGGAAAGATCCGGGAAAGGCAGCCAGTCGGCAACAGTCTTTAAGGCCGTCGCCAGGCTCAGCGGATCGTGGGCTCGCTGCATGCCGGCGACAAGTTCGATCAAGTCGGCAGACCAGTTGAACTGGCTACGCTGGACTTCGGCGGAGCGGGCAAGAAACTTCGTCATGCCGAGGTGGCTCAGGTTCTCGCCCATTTCCACTAAACGGTTATGCTCCGAGTTTACGGTTTCGCCGAAAGCCGGTGCGGTCAGCAATAGGGTTTGCACACGGTCCGGATATTTGAGTGCGAAGGTCAAGGCGGTGGCGGCGCCCATCGATTCTCCGCCGATGACGGCCCTATCGACATCCGCGGCATCGAGCACCGCTCGCAGGTCATCGGCCATCCGTTCCGCCGTATAGAGCGCCGGATCAGTCACAGCGCTCGACTCCCCGTGGCCGCGTTGGTCAAACAGCATGAGACGATAGCGGCTGGCCAGCGATTCCAGCTGCAGGCGAGAGATGCGGCGGTGACTGGTCAAGCCATGGGCAAAAATCAGGGCCGGTCCGGTGCCGATACTCTCTGCTGCGATCTGGATATTGTCGCTGGAAGGTATGAGTTGCATGGTTTGCCAGTCAGAAACCACCGGTACAACCGGTGACTTGATTTTGTGAGCTCCTCAACGGCGCCCATGAAACCGTGAGCCGCCCTTGCCGGCTTACCCCAAGCCGATCGTCATATAGTTGTATCACTCGTCTTCTTCTTCATTATTCCGGTTAACTTGTCGGTTTTCGCGACTAACGCGGCGACTCACCTAATCGTCGATTCAGCCGTTCAACTTCCGTCCCGGCTTCCTTCAATCCCTCTTCATATAACCTATGCCCTGCGGAGTCGCCACCGTCGCTACCAAAGAACCAGTAGCCTTACTTAAACGGTCTGGGCGTGCTGTTTGACTGTTGTTCGCCCTTCATCAGGATAAACAAGGACCACTCTTTCACGCCATTCTTGTCCTCCGCTTTTTCGTGGATTTCCCAGCTCACCGCCATCACCTCCTATGCCGTTGCAGCAAAAGTTTAGCCTTGGTGAGTCCCCACGGCATACCCGGGGACTTACCTCTAAGAGTTATTGGTGGGTACTGAAGGGGTAGGAACCATGGTGGCTAAGGGTGCGACAATCGGCTCCTGCGCTAATCCGTTTCGGCGAAGGTAGAACGCCGGCAGTAAGGCGATCAGTCCACCGATCAAGCCGAATACCGGTCCGGTCACCAGCAATCCGTAGCGCAACGCCGCGGCGTCGTCCATGCTCCCTTTGACCGAGTCGCTGGCAATGCCGACCAGGATCGGCCCGATAGCCGCGCCAAGGTGGCTGGTTAGTGTGACGAAAACCATCGTCGCCAGGCTGTGCATCGACGATGGCAGGAGATCCATGGTAACCGCAATGAGGGGCGCCGTTCGCATCGCAGTCATGGCCAGAACCACCGCACCTGAAGCCATGGCGAGCCACTGAGGAACCGCGAAACCGGTCACAGCCAGGGCGGGCACAGAGGCCAAACAAGCGATAGCCGGCAATAACACCATCCAGCGATCGTTGCCGGTGCGGCGGGCTACCAGAGGGCAAAGAAATCCGCTGCCGACCCCTGAGAGAAGCATGACCATGCCGAGGCCGGTTCCGATGAAGAAGCCGATTTCGGTATAGGTCATGCCGTAGGTACGAATCAAGCTGACGCCGTACCAGGACACCCAGGAAAATATGCCGATGCCATAGATGCCATGCCCCAGCACGAGGTAGCGAAACGTGGGAATCGCGAACATGAAGCGCAGCGACTCCAGCACCGACTTTCTTTCCGCAGCCGGTTCTCCGGTATGCGCCTGTTCAGCGATTGCGGCGCGCGGCGGCTCGCGCAGGGTCAGGGCAATCAGGAGGGCGACAAGCAAGCCGACGGCACCGAAGGAGATCAGAGCAACCCGCCAGCCGTAATGGTCGGTAAGCATGCCTAGGATCGGCGTCCCGACGAACCCGGAGATTGCCAGACCTGAATTGAACAGGCCGATCGCCTGGGAGCGCCAACTGCGGTGGAACAAGTCGCCGATCAGCGAAACTGCCGCTGGAATGCAGGCCGCTTCCGCTGCGCCGAGGCCCGCGCGAGCAATTGCCAGTTGGAAGAAGCCGACCGCCGCTCCCGTCGCAGATGCCATCAGCGACCAGAGCCCCACGGACCAGGCGAGGATATTTCGGCGAACGCCACGGTCGAGCCAGCGCGAGATCGGAAAGCCGAAAACGATGTAGGGAACGATGAAGAACAAGCCCGATATCATCCCCAGTTGCGTATCGGTCAGAAGCAGGTCTTTCTTGATTTCCTGAAGGGCGATGCCGATGGCGAAGCGGTCGATGTTGGCGAAAATATAAACCAGCCACAAGAGAAACAGGCTGTAATAGGCCTGTCTCGGGGGTACCCCGGTTGCTGCACGCACTCGCTTCAGCATATGGTATCGCCTGGATTCATTGAAGATTGCGGGAACGCAAACGCGTCCCCGCTCTCAAGCCTGGTACCCCGGAATTAGAGGCGGGCACTAGCACCCTAGAATCAACGGCAGGCACTAATAGTTCATCGTGAGCTTCAAACTGATCAGCCTCGGAGCGTTCGGACTGCGGCTCTGAAATAGACCAGGAATATTGAATGAGAAGGCCGACCAATAGTCGTTGTTCAAATTGCTGCCGATCAATTCAGCTTTCCAGCGGCCGTTGTCGCTTTGTACGCCGACCCGTCCCCCCAGGCTCCCGTGCGCCGCGACCCGCCGCAACGGGTCGAGCGCGGTGGAAATGTCATAGGCAGCGGTCTTGAAGTAGTTTCCGCCCAGGAACCAGGAGAGACCATTGCCCAGCGGCTGCAAGTTGTTGAAGCCGACCGTACCCTGATACTTGGCGTTGGGAACAAAGGCAATTGTGCGTGAGTTGGTATCCCCGGTCATCGTACTGAAGTTTGCAAACACCCTGAGCTCCTTGGTGGGCGTGAGTGAGGTTTCGAATTCCCATCCGCGCATGTTGGCGTCGATGGTGCTGGTGCCAAACGCGGCGCCGGCGCCTGCGCCGGCGAGGAATGCAACCTGCTGGTCCTTGTAATGGTTCTGGAAGTAGGTGGCATTAACACGCAGACGGCGGTTGAACCACTCCGTCTTCGCGCCGAGTTCGTAGGTGGTTACAAACTCCGGGTTGAACGGGGGAGCAGTGGCCTCGGCGATGGCTCTGGCTCCTCCATTGTAGCCACCGCTTCTGAATCCACGCGCGGCGCTGGCGAAGACCATCGCGTCGCCGGTCAGTCGGTAGTCGGAGGCGAGACGCCACTGTGGTGCGCTCCAGGTCTTCTGTCTCGCGATATCAAAACCTGGAATCGGTGTTCCGTTCGGTATCCTGTTATAGACGACCTCGGTCGGGGCATAGCCGACCACATGGAAATCCTTGGTCTCCTGAGTCCAGCGCAGCCCCCCGGTCAAGGTCAACCGGTCATTGACCTTCCAGGAATCCTGGGTGAACAAGCCCCAGCTATTCTTGGTCTGGTCAAAGATTTCGTAATTCGGACCAAGCCCGAGCGGTGGCGCAACGACCCGCAGAATGCGGACGTCCCAGAAGAAGTTGGTTTGCTCGCGCATGAACAGGGCGCCGACCAGCCAGTTGAACTGGCCCTGTTCGCCACTGAGATTGAACTCCTGAGTCCACTGTTTGTTGTGAAGTATCTGAGTATTGTCGAATTTGGCGGAGATGGTGCCGTCGCCATCGGCGTTCAGGTTCTCTTCCAGAGTACGGTAGGCGCTGATGGAGCGGAAATCGGCACCAGCGATTTGGCCATGAAGGTTGGCCGTCAGGGCGCGGTGGCTGGTGTTGTCGTGTGGGTCCGGCATTTCAGAGTAGAAGTCACGCTTGTTGAAGCCGGGGGTGGTGAACAGGTCGACTCCACCTGGGGCGGCAAAATTTACCCCGCCTGTTGGAAGTACCTTCGCCCGTGAATCGTCGCCAGTAACCAAGAGATCCCACTTGTCGTTTAACTTGGTCAATACATGGAGTCGCACGCTGGCAGAATCCAAAGTGCCTGCCTGGTTGCCATTGGCCAGGTTGGTCTGCCAGCCATCGTGGCTGGCGGTTTGAACGGCGAGCCGCGCGGCCATCGTATCCTTGACGATTGGCAGGTTGGTGGCAAACATGACGCCGCGCTCATTGTAATTTCCGGCAGTGACCGTGGCAGTCGCGTCCAACCCGGATGTTAGATCGGGCTTCCGGGTAATAATTTTGATCGCCCCGGCAGGCGAATTGCTGCCGTAGAGAGTTCCTTGCGGACCGCGGAGAACCTCGACGCGCTCCATGTCGAAGAAATCACTGTTCGCGCCAATCGCCCGCGCCAAGTACACATCGTCCACATAGATTCCAACTGCAGGATCCTGGCTGAACACCGGGTTGGCGGTGCCAATCCCGCGGATAAATGCCAGCAGATTGGTTTGACCCAGTGCATTGTTGATGAGAATGTTCGGAATGGCTGACTGCAAGTTGGCGACGCTGGTGATATTCAGCGAGTCAAGAGCTTCCTGATTCAGTGCGGTCATGGAGATTGGCACGTCCTGGAGCTTTTCCTTGCGCTTTTGCGCGGTAACAACGATTCGGTCTGTGGAGGCGTCATCGCTTGCGGTCGGCTGTGCCGTCTGGGCCACTGCCGGCACCGACGAAAACATTGCGCCTATGCAGGCGGAAAGTACGGTCACACGAAACGCGTTTCTCACAGTGCTCTCCTCAATATCTACAATCGATTTTAGTTTCGGTCTGCGTCGCCTCACCCGAGCCTTGAAGGCGATCAGGGGGCTACGAATTGAAAGTTACCACCGTTTCAAACAAAAATCAACAGTAACGCCCTAAATCGATCAATATCGATCACAAAAGTGTGGTATGGTACCCGTAGCATTGACTTAATATGATGATTTTATAGATTTTATAAACCGTCAAATTCAGCGTCTGATCTAGTCAAGAATTGCCTCGTTGGAGCAAGCCAAGATGAAAGCTGCCATATTCCAGGGTGCCGGCCAACCCTTGAAGATCGTGGAAACCGCCAGACCCGCTGCGCGGCCAGGCGAACTGGCCTTCAAGGTGATGGCCTGCGGGATTTGTGCCTCGGACCTGCACGCGGCAGAGGCCGGGATCATTACGCCGGGGGTCATCCTGGGGCACGAATACACCGGTGAGGTCACCGAGGTCGGCCCAGGAGTCAGTGGATGGCAAGTCGGTGAGACCGGCTGACTGCCCTGCCGCTCAAGCCTTGTGGTGCCTGTGCCAAGTGTCACGCCGGGCGCCTGTTCGAATGCAGCAGCCTAGTGGTCCAAGGCTTCAACTTGGAGCTGCCTGGCGCCTACGCCGAGTATGCCACCTGCCTCGCGACCCTGGCCCTGAAGGTTCCTGCAAGCCTCGACGAACAGGATGCGGCGATCATCGAACCATTGGCGGTCGGTCTGGGCGCCTGCAGGACAGCCGGCGTGCCCTTGGGTGCGCGGATTTTGATCGTCGGCGCCGGCATCATCGGGCTATCCGTCGCCAAGTGGGCGCGCTTCATCGGCGCCAGCGTCGTCGCGGTCAGCGAGCTACGCACGGCGCGCATCGAACGCGCCGGTCAGATGGACGTCGATCTGGTCATCGACGCCGCCCGCTACGTCAACCCGGTGGCCGAATTCGAGCAGCACGCCGGCCACCCGCCCGACGTGATCTTCGAGTGTGTCGGCGCTCCGATCATCCACAAGCTGATCGAGATGGCCCCGACGAATGTCAACCTGGTATTGGTCGGCGCCGGCATGCAAGCTGAGCAGTTCACCGTGTTCGCGGCAGCGAGGAAACGGCTGCGTATGAGCTTCGTGATGGGCTATGAACCCGACGACTTCTCCTTCGCACTGAAGATGTTGGCAGCCGGACGCATCAGCACCGCGCAAATGGTATCCCGCTGTGTGGGGCTCGACGAATTGCCCGCGATGTTCGAGACCCTGCAGAAACCTCATGATCATTGCAAGGTCCTGATCACGCCCTGAGGGTCGCTTAAAGAATGGGGTCTTCTCGGATTAGTGTGGGTAAAAATGCATGACATTCAGATTTTCGGCAGCATGCAGGTCAGGACTTTGAGTCGCAGGTACTCCTCGTCGCGTAGCCCGTATGCGCGTCTCTGGATGACGCGAATCTTGTTGTTGAGTCCCTCGACGAAGCCGAGCGAGACCTTGTTTTCTGGATTGCAGTAGGCGGCGATCCCATCCCAATGACGTTCGATCATTTCCGCAAACTTCTCGTAAGGCGTGAGACGTTGCCACTTGAGGCTGGCTTTCCAGTTGTCGAAGAAGCGCCGCGCCCATCCTTCGCGCTGGTAGCTCCACAATTGACCGAAGGACTCCTTCAGGACGTAGGCGGTATGGAGCCGTTTGTTGGCGGCCAACAGAGCTTTCAAGGACTTCCTGCCGTCGAGAGTCAGGTTCTCGTGGTTGCTCAGCAGGACATACTTCTGACCCTTGATGTAACGCCGCTCCTTGCCAGACAGCCGGGCGTACTCGGCCTTGCGCACCTTGTCGAGCGCATCGTTCAGATGCTTCATGACGTGAAACTTGTCGTACAGGATGGCAGCCTGGGGCGCTCGTTTTATGGTGGCATTGCGGAACGGCTTCCACATATCCATGACCGCCAGACGAATGCCGCGCGTCTTCTTCTCGCCCAGCCAGTCGTAGAACTGGTTCATGCTGGCTTCCGAGCGATCCTCGCCGCCAAACCAGATCGGACGGTGCCGAATCAGGTCGCTCACCACGATGCGGTAGGTGTGCCCCTTGCGAATCGAAATCTCGTCGATGCTGATAGCCTTCGGCCCCGGGGTTCCCGCGCGCTCCAGTTGCGCTTGCATGTATTGCTTGTCGAGTTCCTTGACGGCGCCCCAGTGCAGGTTGAGTTCCTCGGCGACATCCTTGAGGGTGCTCGTGCGACAACGCCGACCGACAAACCAGGCAAACCGCTTGGTGTAGAGCGGGTTGTCGGCGAGAAAATCGAGATGTTCGCGCCTCACCTGACCATTGCACGGGCAGGCCAGCCGTCGGACCTCGAACTCCAGGTAGATCCGCGTGTCGCCGCTGGACATGTCTCGTGCTCGTCGAGTTGTGCGGTCGTACCAACTCGTATGCACGCGACCGCATTCCTTGCAGACAGTTTTTTTGGGCGGCGCACGAGAACGATGACGCGCGCCTTCGAGTCACCGAAGACACCGCGCACCGATTCCTGCGGACGGAAACCGGCGAACCGGTATGCGTCGAGAAGACGCTTGTGCTTGCGTGAAGTAGCCATCGCCAAATCATGCCAGTTTCCGCAGCCAAGTCAAACTACGGAAACCCGTATCCAGCAAGACATCCAGACCGATCAATGACCATTTTTACCCACACCAATCCGAGAAGACCCAAAGAATGTTTCACGGAGGCTAACCATGAGCACGGAAGGCAACAAGCAGATCGTTACGCAATTCTTCGATGCATTCAGCCGGGGCGATATCGACGCTGCGTTCGCCGCGATGGACGATTCCGCGACTTGGTGGGTGCCGGGGACGCTTCCGTTTTCCGGCATCAAGACCAAGGCACAGTACCTACAGATCGTCGGCACCAGTCGCAACGGCTTTCCCGCGGGCATCCGCTTCGAGATCAAGCGCCTGTTGGCTGAAGGCGACTATGTCGCCGCCGAGGTCGAATCACTAGGACACCACAGAAACAGCAAGACCTACCACAACAAGTATCATTTTCTGATCCGGTTGGAAGACGGCAAGTTCGTCGAGGTCAAGGAATACATGGACACGCTGCACCTCCATGACCTGATCACCCCGAAGGCGTGACACGACCCGCTCTCTGATCCCGGAAGGACTACGATGAATCCTCAACCCTGGTTCCGTGATGCCCGCTACGGGCTGATGATCCACTTCGGCAGTTATGCGCTGACCGGCTGGGAGGCCGCGTGGCCGCTGCAATGGGGCGCGATCTCCTATTGCGACTACGAGTCGCTCGCCGACCGCTTCTGCCCGAATGACTATGATCCGAAGCTCTGGGCGGCTCTGGCGGTGGAATGCGGCTTCAAGTACGTGATCCTGACCACCAAGCACCATGACGGCTTTGCGCTGTGGGATACCCGCCTGTCCGACTATTCGGCGCCGCGCCGCGCGGCCGGACGCGACCTGGTGACGCCTTTCGTGGGGGCCTTCCGCGCGGCCGGGCTCAAGGTCGGTTTGTATTTTTCACTGCCTGACTGGCATCACCCTGATTACCCGGCAGAGGTCATCAACCCCCTGCCGCGCCGCTCGCGCCCCGCCTCGGCGTTGCCGCCGGGCGTACCCGAGAGCATCGCCGCCGCGCCGGCGCGCTGGCAGAGCTACATCGACTTCATGCACGGACAGGTGCGCGAGTTGTGCACGCTCTTCGGCAACATTGATCTGTTCTGGTTCGACGGACAGTGGGAGCACACTGCCGACGAGTGGGACAGCCGCAAACTGGTGGCGATGGTCCGCGAGTTGCAGCCGGATGCCGTCATCAACGACCGCCTGGGGGAACCGGGTATCGGCGACTACGCGACACCGGAGCAGTTCATTCCGCCGGTGCCGCCGGCCGGCGCATGGGAAACCTGCATGACGGTCAATGAAAGCTGGGCGCATTGCCCCGGCGACCTGGCCTTCAAGCCCGTCGCGGAGCTGGTCGGCACGCTGGCGGAAGTGGTGGCCCGCGGCGGCAATCTGGTGCTCGGCATCGGCGCCACGGCGGACGGGGTAATCGTGCCCGAGGCCGCATCGCGCCTGCGGGTCATGGGTGAGTGGCTGACCCGCAATGGCGAGGCAATCTACGCTGCCGGAGCGGGCCTGCCGCCGGGAATGTGCCACTACCCGAGCACCGGCAAGGGTGACTCGATCTACCTGCATGTCCTCGGCCGCCCGGCCGGCGACGCCGTGCGCGTGCTGGCCCTCGACCGGCCGGTACGGGATGTGCGCCTGCTCGCCTCGGGTGCCGCCCTGGCCTTCTCGGTCGATCGGGCGCATCCCCGCGATGCGATGCGCAATCCGCCGCACATCTCGCCACTGCGCATCCAGCTGCCACCGGAGTGGCTCGACCCTTACGACACGGTAATACGGATCGACCTGGGGTAAGCGCTATTACAGTGTGACGTGGCGGATGTTGAGCAGCGCCGCCACCTTCTCGAATTGCGCCGCCCGGTGGCCCACTGCCATGGCGCAGTGATGGGTGGGGGCCTCGGCGAACCAGCGTGACAGATGCACGTCGGGGTGGTCGCGGAATTTCACCTGAGTCTGGGTGTTGCCGATGCACATGGTCGGGCCATCGGTCGCTTGGCCTTCGGCGCTGATCAGCTTCAGTTTTCCGTCGCCGGTCTGGGTCAGGTTGAGCGTGGTGATCGGCCCGGCGCGGACTTTGGCTTCCACGGAGACGCCGCTGCCTTGCTTGCCGTGATACAGGCCCATGCCGCGCAGGATTGGCTTGCCGTCGGCGATGGCGATATGGAAGGGACCGTCGTGGCCGAGCAGGATGGTTTCGTCGAGGTAGTCGACCACGACGATTTCCGAGAAACTGCCGCTGACTCCGAGCGTGTCGCAGATCTTCATTGCCACAGCGGTTTTCAGGTCGCCTTCGCCGGCGCAGGGAATGCCGCGGGCGGTGAGCAACGAATGGCCGACGATGAAACCGGCCTGCAGTTTCTCGTCGGCGTCGCCGGGTGCGCCGTGATAGTAGTAGGCCAACGCATCGAGGTCGAAGGCACGCACCAGCTTTTCCTGCGCGGCGGCTACGCTGCAGGCCCAGGTCAATTGCTCCTCGCTGGGCTCGCGGGCGATGGGGTCGGCGGCGGAGTCGTTGCTGATCCGGAACAGCGCTTCGACTTCCTCGCGCTTGGCGGCGATGTCGCGTGCGCTCACTTCCTTCAGCAGGCGGGTGAGGTCGCCCATTTCCAGCATCTCGACATGCAGGCCGGTCTGCGCCTGGATCATGGTGAAATCGCTGTACAGGTCGAGCATCCCGCCATAGGTGTTGCCGAGGAAACCGAAACGGGCGTGGCGCAAGGTGCGGCGCACGCCGGCGGCGCGCGCCCAGGCTTCGATCTCGGCCCACGCTGCCTGCGCCTCGGGGCGGTCGCGGGTGACTTCGTCGGTGAGCGAAATGGCCGGCGTGGTGTCGAGGCCGAGCAGGCCGTTGACAACGTGGTAGGCGATGCCGGCGCGATTGAACGCATTGCACAACTCCGGCACCGGACAGGCGCCGCAATGCGCCAGCCATTCGCCGGTGGTCGATTGCGCATAGTTGAGGCGCGCGGTCGGCTGCAAGTTGAGGATCACCACGGAGGCATTGCAGATCTGGTGCACCGGCAGCATGCAGGCGCTGGTGCAATAGGTCGCGGAATGGCTGAAGACGATGTCGACATTGCGCGACTGGAACCATTCGCCGGCGGCGCGGCCGCTGCGCTCATCGTCGACCAGGCCGAAGTTGGAAACCTCACCCCACGCTGCGAGACGCTGTTCGATGGCCTTGCCGTAGCCGATCAACCTGTCCCGCAGACCCGGAAACTGCTCCCAGTAGGCGCGCAGTCCGCTGGAGTAGAGGCCGATGCGCGGACGCAGGGCGGGTTTGATCGGGTCGAAGTCTTGCATCTTCAGATCCTCAGTTCGCCGCATGCACGCGGGGACGCCTCGAACTCCATGGCAAGGCCTGTTCGAGTTGCCCGCCGAGGCTCAACAGCAGATCTTCACGACCGGCATCGGCGACGAGTTGCATGCCGATCGGCATGCCGCCAGCACTCTGGAACAGCGGCAGGGAGATCGCCGGCCGGCCGGTGGCATTCCACAAGCCGGTATAGCGGGCCGCGCCGCCGAACAGCTTGAGGACCCAGTCATCGAGCGCGATGGTCGCATCGTTCATGGCGTAGTAGCCCAGGGGAAATCCCGCGCTTGGCAAGGTCGGCGTCAAATAGATATCGGTATCGGCCAGGAATTGGCCGACTTTGCGACTCATCTGGTTGAGCAGGAACATGGCATGGACCACGCGGCCGCTGTCGTTCTGCTTGCCGCGCTCATAGGCCTTGAGGGTGATCGCTTCGAGTGTCTCGGCGGAGCGGCTGCGACCGGTCGCACGGCACAGGGCATCGACCAGCCAGGCGATGGAACTGGGCCAGATGATGGCGGCGGTTTCTGTGAACATTTCGAAGGGAATATCGGGCCGCTTATTGACCAGCGCATGGCCGAGATCGGCGAGCAATTGCACGGTCCGCGCCAGGGCGGCTTCCACTTCAGGCTCGGCAGGTTCGCCGTTCATGCCCTCCGACGACCAGGCGATGCGCAGGGACTTCGGCGCCGTCGCCGCAGCGGCGGCGAAGCTCAGCGCGGGTCGGGCGATGACGAACGGGTCGCCGGGCGCTGGCACGGCGGCGACATCGAGCGCCGCCGCGGTATCCCGGATGCTACGCGAGACCACCAGTTCCTGGACGAAACCAAAGTTGCCCTCGCCGGCGTTGGGCGAAAAGGAGACCCGTCCGCGCGACGGCTTCAAACCAACCAGGCCGCAACAGGCGGCGGGTATGCGGATGGAGCCGCCGCCGTCGTTGGCGTGGGCCATCGGAACGATCCCGGCCGCCACCGCCGCCGCCGAACCGCCCGATGAACCTCCCGGCGACATGTCGAGATTCCAGGGGTTGTGGCAAATGCCGTGGAGCAGCGACTCGGTGGAGATGTTGAAGCCGAACTCGGGAACGTTGGTGCGGCCGAACGGCATCAGACCGGACGCCCGGAACAAGCCCATCAGCCAGGTGTCGATTCCCGGCCGGATCCCGGCCGCCATGCGCGAACCCAGCTCGCATGGCAATTCGACGGCCTGCAGCGCGATATCCTTGAGCAGGAACGGTACGCCCGTGAAGGGACCAGCGGCGGGCGGTTTGCCGGCGAGCAGGTCGATGGTCTCGCCGATCACGGCGTTCAAGCGAGGATTAACCTTCGCCGTTGCAGCGGCTGCCAGATCGGCTAACTCGCGCGGAGTGACCTGCCCGTCGCGCACCAACGCTGCCAGACCTAACGCGTCGTAATTGCAGTACTCGACAAGATTCATGGTCTCCTCAAATCCACTCCGTCAACTGCGCAAAATAGATATGTCCGATTTGACGTGTTATGGCAATAGCTGACTGAACATGGGTGGTCAAATTGTCGACTCGAAGCTCACTCCTGATCCGGCTGATTCGCTGGGGCGGCGCGCTGAACTGCGTCGAGCGTTTCACATTGGGCAACTATACGGCGAATGGTCGGCATCGCCTCCAGCGAGCAGTCGAAGCGGCGCGCATTGAAGACCTGCGGCACCAGGCAGCAATCCGCCAGGGTCGGTGCATCGCCATGACAGTACACTCCGGTCTCGGATGACTGGTGCAGCTGGGTTTCGACGCCGGCAAGACCGAGGTTGACCCAGTGGCGATACCAGACATTCCGCACCGCTTCGTCAGCGGCGAGTGTGTGCTTCAAGTAAGCCAGCACGCGCAGATTGTTGAGCGGATGAATCTCGCAAGAGATGGTTTGGGCGATAGCGCGTACCCGCGCTCGGGCCAGTGAGTCGACCGGCAGTAGCGCTGGCACCGGATGAGTTTCTTCCAGATATTCGATGATCGCCAGGGATTGAATGATGATGGCGTTGTCGGTCTCGAGCACCGGTACCGTGCCGAGCGGACTCTTGTGGCGGTAGTCGGGCGCATGTTGCTCGCCACCGTCGCGCAGCAAATGAACTGGAATCGCCTCGTAGGCCAGGCCCTTGAGATTGAGCGCAATGCGCACGCGAAAGGACGCTGAACTGCGAAAGTAGGTATACAGCTTAAGCATGCATCACCTGCTGGTCGATCGCCCCAAACAGGCTCCGACCCCGTTGGTCGAACATTTCTATCCTCACCCGATCGCCTGGCTTGAGGTAAGGCGTCTGCGGCTTTCCGTGCTCGATCGTCTCATACATGCGGACTTCCGCCAGACAGGCGTAACCGACGCCGCCGTTGCCAATGGACGAACCGTGTAGCCCACCCTGCTTGTTCGACACGGTACCCGAACCGATGATGCTGCCGGCTTGGAGATCGCGGGTCTTCGCCGCATGGGCGATCAACTGCGGGAAGCTGAAGAGCATGTCGGTGCCAGCATCCGGCTGGCCGAACAACGCGCCGTTGAGATGTATGGTGAGTGGCCGGTGCATCTTGCCGTCCCGCCAGTCGTCCCCCAGTTCATCCGGGGACACGGACACCGGCGAGAAAGCCGAGGCGGGCTTCGACTGGAAGAAACCGAAGCCCTTGGCAAGTTCGTTCGGGATCAGATTGCGCAGACTCACATCGTTCACCAACATCACCAGACGGATCGCCTGCGCCGCTTGTTCGACGCCGGAGCCCAGCGGCACATCGCCGGTGATGACCGCGACTTCACCTTCGAGGTCGATGCCCCATTCTTCCCTCAGACCCGTGATCGGATCGCACGGCCCGGCGAAGCTGTCCGAGCCGCCCTGATACATCAACGGGTCGGTCCAGAGTTCCGGCGGCATGCTGTCGCCACGGGCGCGCCGGACCAGTTCGATGTGATTCACGTAGGCCGACCCGTCGGCCCATTGGTAGGCGCGCGGCAGCGGCGAGTGGCAGGCCCGCGGATCGAACGGGCGGGCATGGCGTGCCGCGCCGTTGTTGAGTGACAGCGACGCGGCCTGGAGTTGCGGAAGCATCTCCTCCCAATGATCCAGTGCCGCCTGGAGCGTCGGCGCGATACCGGGGACCGCCTGGCAAAGTGCAAGGTCTTTGCTGACGACCACCAGCGTACCGTCGCGACCGCCCTCCTTGAGCGTGGCCAGCTTCAAGTGGATTTGGCCTTGGCTGAGGGCGGCATGCTGCCGTCGTGCATCCAGCGCGCATGCGCCGGTGCCTGGCGGGTCGCCGCCCACTCCTCCAGCATCGGCCACTTCACCTCGTCGAGCAGGCGGTACATCTCATCCGTGGCGGTATTGGCAGCGAGTTCGAGACGGTGCCCATTCGGGTCGAAAAAGTAGATCGACTGGAACAGGGTGTGATCAGTGGGTCCGACGACCTCGATGCCGGCGGCTTCGAGGCGGGCCTTGGCGGCGAGCAAGGTTTCGACCGAATCGACTTCCAGCGCCAGGTGCTGGACCCAGTCCGGAGTATTCGGGTCGCGTCCCATCGGCGCCTGGGTCGGCAATTCGAAAAAGGCCAGGATATTGCCGCCACCGGCATCCAGGAACACGTGCATATAGGGATCGGGGGTCTTGGTCGAGGGCACTTCGTTCTCGGCGATGGCCAGGACAAACTTCATACCCAAATGCTTGCCGTACCACTCAACGGTCTGCTTGGCGTCGACGCAGCGGTAGGCGACGTGATGAATCTTTCGGATTGGCATGCCGATTCCCTTCTCGGTATTGACCATCTTACGCTGTCGCCGGCGCGAGAACGCCGCGACGCAGTTGATCGCGCTCCATCGACTCGAAGAGCGCCTTGAAGTTGCCTTCGCCGAAACCATCGTCGCGCTTGCGCTGGATGAATTCGAAGAACACCGGGCCAACCATGGCCTCGGAGAAGATCTGCAACAACAACCGCGGGTCGCCCTTGGTGGTCGAGCCATCGAGTAAGATTCCGCGCGGCTGCAATTGATCGATCGGTTCATTATTGCCAGGCAGGCGCTCGTCGAGCATCTCATAGTAAGTGGCGGGTGGAGGTGTCATGAATGCCAGGCCTCTGGCTTTCAGGGAGTCCCAGGCGGCAAGAAGATCGTCACAGGCAAAAGCGATATGCTGGATTCCCTCGCCGTTGTATTTCATCAGGAATTCCTCGATCTGCCCCGCTCCCTTCGACGATTCCTCGTTCAGCGGAATGCGTATCTTGCCATCCGGCGCTGACATGGCCTTGGATTGCAATCCGGTGTACTCCCCCTTGATGTCGAAGTAGCGAATCTCCCTGAAATTGAAGATGCGCTCATAGAAGCCGGCCCAGTAGCTCATGCGGCCGCGGTAGACGTTGTGGGTGAGGTGGTCGATCGTCGTCAAGCCACAACCGCGCGGGTGCCGGTCGACGCCTTCGACAAACTTGAAATCGATATCGTAGATCGACTTGCCGTCCTCGTAGCGGTCGATCAGATAGAGCGGCGCGCCGCCGATTCCTTTGATGGCCGGAAGGCGCAACTCCATCGGGCCAGTGGGCACTTCAATCGGCTGTGCACCAAGTGCCAGCGCGCGGTCGTATGCCTGGTGTGCGTCGCGCACACGGAACGCCATGCCGCAGGCCGAAGGCCCGTGCTCTGCCGCAAAGTAGGCAGCTTGGCTCTTGGGTTCATTATTGATGACAAGGTTGATGTCGCCCTGGCGGTACAACGTGACATCCTTGGATCGATGTTTGGCGACGCGCGTGAACCCGAGAATTTCGAATACTGGCTCGAGCGCATTGGAAACCGGTGAAGCAAACTCGATGAATTCAAAACCATCCAGGCCCATCGGGTTATCTAACAAGTCTGCCATCTGCTTAATCCTTTCTCATCTGCTATGGGTGGGTCAAATTGGGGTACTTCCTGACGGCCCATGACCAGGCCGACTGCCACGGACTTGCTTTATTTTATCTGTGGCATGGGGCGGCATATTCAACGGCTCTCAGACCGCCAATCCACGCACCTGTGCAAACATTTTCACCAGGCCGAGCAGCGCAGCCGTGTAGGGTACCGGCACGCCGACTCGCCCGGCGATTTCATTCACCACGGTAAGCAGGCCATCGATTTCCAGTGGTCTGCCAGCTTCCACGTCCTGCAACATTGAGGTCTTGAAAACCCCAAGCTTGAGGGTCGCGGCATTGCGTTCTTCCGCACTGTGGCGAATCGGGCAGCCGATTTTTTTGCCGACCGCCGCTGCCTCGCCCATTACGGCGATGCAGAGATCGCTCAATTGCGGGTCCATGACGATCTTGTCACAGGTGGCACCGGTCAAAGCCGATACCGGGTTATGGGTCATGTTGCCCCACAGCTTGTACCATATGTCATGCTGGATGCAATCGGAGCCGGTGGCATCGAAACCCGCCTGCCTGAAGACCTTCACCAACGCGGCAAGTCGCGGTGAATCGCCGCCCCGGGCTTCACCCAAAATCAGTCCGCTTCCTGAGCCATGCAACGTGACGCCAGGTTCGGTCACGCTGCAAGTGGCAAACACCACACAACCGATGACACGGCTGCTCGGAATCTTGACTCGCAGGTTGCCGCCGCGATCGACGCTGGCCAGGGTCGCCCCGGCCAACGGTCCTTCCAGGCCATCGAAGAACCACCAGGGAATCCCGTTGATGGCGGTCATGACGATGGTTTCCGGTCCGAGCAGTGGCGCAATGCCGGCCGCGACGGCAGGGATCGCATGGCCCTTGACGGCGATGATCACCACATCCTGCGGGCCAAGTTCCGTCGCATCGGCCACCGCCTTCACCGGATGGCATTCCATACCGCTCGCGGTCTGCAAGCGCCAGCCATAGGTGCGCAAGGCGTCCAGTGTCTTGCCCACATCGATGGCACTAATCTGGTGACCGCAACTGCTGAGCCGACTCCCCAAAAAGCCCCCGACAGCACCAGCGCCGACGATGCAGATCTTCAGCGGAACGACATCGCGCCGTGACCGCGGTTCCTGGATATTGATTGCCTCGACGTAGGTCATCGCCGCACCTCTCTAAATGCGGATCCGACCATCCACCACGACGGCGCCCTGGTCGAAGGCCATTATCGGGTTGAGGTCCAATTCTTGAATCATGGGTAGGTCGCCTAGCAGCATCGACAGGCGCTGAATGGTGTTGATCAAAGCCTGCTTGTCCACTGCCGGCTTGCCGCGCAGGCCGTCGAGAATGGCAGCGCTCTTGATCGATGCAAGCATGGCTTCGGCCTCGCTGTGCGTCACCGGAGCCAGTTTGAAGGTTACATCCTTGAGGACTTCGACATAGATGCCGCCCAGACCGAACATCATCAGGTGGCCCAGATCCGGCGATACGCTGGCACCGATGATCAGTTCCTGGCCTCCGGGCAGATACTTCTGCAGGACGAACCTGAGCTTGCCGTAGTGACCGAGACGTGCCTGCATGTCAGCGACCATGCTGCGCACGGAGGCTGCGTCCTTGAGGTTGACCGCCACGCCGCCCCGATCGCTCTTGTGGTCGATCGCCTCAGAGTCGACTTTGACCACCAGGGGATAGCCCAACTGCTCGGCGGCCGCCACCGCCTGATTAATGTCATCGGCGACCTGCCATGGCGCCACAGCAATGCCGTAGGCAGCAAAGACGCCGTACACCTCCCGCGCCGAGAGGATGCTGCGCCCGGCCTGTTGGGCCGCGGCAATAATGGCCTTCGCCTTGGCAGCATCTACATCTGCAAAGATTGTCGCCGCATCGCCGGGACGCTGCTGGATTCGTCCATAACGGGCGAGTGCTGCAAGAGCCCGGGCCGCATCGCTGGGGTAGGCGTAACAAGGTACACCGCCGTCGAGAAGAATACGCTGGGTCGTCTGAAAACGTTCCTGCACGATGTCAGTCATGAAGTTGCAGACTATGGGCTTCTTCCCCGACTGGCTGACTTCGACGATCTCGCGGGCAATGGCCTGGGTGTCGCTGAAGGAAGGCGTGACGAAGTTCATGAAGATCGAATCGATTCCGTCGTCTTCATTGAGGATGTCCAACGCGGCGCGGAAGTGAGCGGGGCCTGCGGTGGCTACCACATCAATTGGATTTTCGACGGCTGCCTGGGGTAGCAGAGATGCCCTCAATTTGCTGACGGACTGCACCGACAGCATGGGAACGTCGAGCCCCGCGGCGACGAGAACGTCCGTGGCAATGACGGCTGGCCCCCCGGTATTGGTGATGATGCCGACGCGCTGGCCCTTGGGGATCGGCTGGCTGGCAAAGGCCATCGCGGCTCGGATCAGATCACCTTCGTCGGTGAAGGAGAGGATGCCGGCCTTTTCAAAGATCAATTCAGTAGCGATATCCACGCCGGCCAGGGATCCGGTATGGGAAGACGCCGCCTTGGCGCCCTGTTCGGTGCGACCGGCCTTCATCGCAAGAATCGGTTTCCTGGCCGCCACCTCAAGTGCAACCCGCAAAAAGTCGCCCGGATCGGCAAAGCCTTCCGTATAGACAATGATCGCGTTGGTCTCCAGATCATTGCCTAGGTAACGAATAATCTCGGAGATCGAGACATCGCAGGCATTGCCGTTGGAGGCATAGATGCGCACACCGACGCCGAGGTCGACCAGGCCTTGCATGATCAATGCACCGACGCCACCGCTCAGCGCAACCACGGAGACGCTGCCTGGTTTGGGAAACATATTGGTAAAGTTGCAGTACGCTTTCAACAGCGGGTCGGTGTTGATAATCCCCTGGCAATTGGGTCCGAATACACGCACGCCGTATTTCCTGGCACTGGCCATGAATTCCTGTTGCAGCTTTGCGCCTTCTTGACCCGTCTCCTTAAAGCCGGCGGAATTGATGATGACCGCCTTGACCCCCTTCTCGCCGCATTCGATCATGGCTTGCGGCACGAACTTGCTAGGCAGGATGATGTGCGCAAGATCGACCAGGCCGGGAACCTCGTCCAGATTCCTGTAGGCCTTGAGGCCGCGAATCTCGGGTGACGTTGGGTTGATCGGATAGATCTCGCCCGTGTAACCGTAGGTCAGCAGGTTCGTGATGACCGAATTGCCGATGGAAAACTCCTTGTTCGATGCGCCGATCACAGCCACCGACTTTGGTTTGAATAGGGCGTCGAGCATCCTATTTGCTTTCCTGGAGCTGTTCGACGAAGGCTTCGATGTTGGTCTTGGTCTGCTCGTCAGACACGCAGCGCAGGTCGTTCAGGTCGCCCGAGAGTATTAGGCAGGGGATGCCGGTCTCGGTTTCGACACGCTGCGGCAGGCCATAGCGGCTGTTGGAATTGTAGGGACAGGTCTTGGCATCGTGGTAGATGATCCCGTCGATTCGATACTTCTCCAGCATTCCCTTGATATATTTTTCCTTGTATGCGTCGGAACGGACGATGAAGAGTTCCAGGTAGGCCTTGGCCATGCTGCGAATCGGATCGTTGGCGTCGAAGGACGGGAATATCCAACTGCTGCAATAGGTGGATGCCAGCACACTGGTATGAAGTCCGGCAAACAGATCCGAGTTCTGACGTAAGCGTCCCCACACCGGCATCCCTTCCCAGTAGATGCGGAGACGTTCGTCATCGACAGCAGCGACACCTTCCTCAACCCGCCCCTCCAGCTCGGCAAGCAGCACATTGTAGTAATCAATCGCTTCCCGGGTACCGCGCAAACACACGGCGGGACCCATATGGATGGTGCCATCGAAGAACGTGAGTGGCGCGGGGCTGGCGGTCGCTGTTTCGAGAACTTTTTTCCAAAGCTCGCTGCATTCGCGCGAGAGTGCGACCGTTTCGCGGAGCCTGTGCATGTCCAGCTTGTTGCCGGCGATTGATTCAAGTGTGGGAATCAATGCCTCGATCTGGCGCGCGACATCGTCGATGTGTCCTTCCGTCACTTCGACAACGTTCTTCGGGGAGGAAATGCCGATTGCGGGAACGCCCAGCTCTTTGGAGTACCACGAAAACCAGTCCTGAACATCGCGGCACTGGTTGGTGTTGTAGACCAGAACATCCGGCTTGGGAACGGACTCGATGCCGGGATACGCCTTGGACAAAGGCGTAATTTTCTTCATCCACGCGCCAATATCCGCGGTCAGGTAGGAACAGATCTCTGGTGAATAGCCGACGGAATTTGCTTCAGGGATCAGGTCCGTGGACATGCGTGTGGCACCGAGCATGGCGGCATGGTTCTCCGGAAAATGCACGGCAAAGCCCATGGCACGAAGCAGCTCTGCTGGTCCGACGCTGGTACACCAGGCCACCTTTTGCTTTCCGCTGGTCGCTGCCTCATTCAGATTGTAGAAGTAGTCGGACATGACCTTGTTCATCAAGTCTGTCGCCTGGATTTTTTTTCGCCTGATGCCTTTCCCTGCTTCCATTTTCAATCTCCTGTGCTTGGTACTTTCGATGTCGTGGCGCCGGCAGAGTTTTTCCCATCACGGGCATAGAGCGCGGCGCCGACAGCGCCCACCATTTGCGGATGCTCTGCCAGCAATACCGAACGTCCAATCATTTCGCTGACCATTTCAACCAGATAGCCGTTGTGCGCAACGACTCCGCCGGTCACAACGACACGGTCGGTGAGAGAATCCATCTCCAAAACCCGCCGGATCATTGAGTAGAAGATCCCTTTGACGATGTCGTTTACGTTCTTGCCGTTGCGGATGCTTTCCAGCACCTCGGTTGCCGAAAAGACGGTGCAATAGCTGCCGAGCTTGATCATTTCCCGGGCCTCGCGCGCCAGGAAGTTCATTTCCTCAAGCGAAACGTCGAGGCGAGCCGACATCTCCTCGAGAAAGGCGCCCGTTCCGGCTGCACATTTGCGGTTCATCTTGAAGTTGAGACGATGCCCGGCGGCGTCAACCTTGATGATTTTGTTGTCCTGGCCACCGATATCAATGATGGTGATGGCTTCGGGAAAATAGTGATGCCCGCCCCTGGCCAGGCAGCCGATTTCAGTCTTGTTCTCCTCGGTGACGAAGGCGACGTTGCTGCGGCCATATCCGGTCGCGACTGCATGGACAATGTCGCGGAACTCGGCGCCGGCCATTTCCAGGGCGCTATCAAGGCATGCCTTCGCCGTTTTTGAAAAGTCTGTTCCGGATTTCTTGACGGCATGGCCGAGCATTTGTCCGGCGTCGTCAATGACCACCACCTTGCTCCGTGACGAGCCCATGTCAAGACCCACGTACACCGCTCTGCCGGATCGGTCTGAAGATGTATCAATCATCATTGCAACGGCCCGCTACCCTTGATTTGATCGTGTAAGCATAAGCGGTTTTTTTGACATAAACTGTGCGTATTGCGCCTCGGTGTGGCCAATTGATGCACGTAAATGGCAATTATGGAGTTAACCATGCAAGAAATCGTCCTGGATAAGTTCGACCTTCAAATTCTTGACCAGTTGCAACGCAATGCACGCACTTCCAATAACGCGTTGTCCGAGCGTGTTCATTTATCGCCGTCGCAGGTAAGCCGACGCATCCAGCACCTGGAGGAAATCGGACTGGTAGACAGTTATGTCGCGCTGCTGAATCCACTTGCCTTGGGTCTGCGCGTGACTGTCTTTACTAATGTATCCCTTGAACGTCATGGCATGAATCAGTCAGATGCGTTCGATGAAGGTGTACGGAAATTGGACGAAGTGCTGGAGTGCTACGCGGTCACAGGTGAAGCGGACTATATGCTTCGGGTGCTGGTCCCGGACCTGGCATCCCTCTCCGAATTCATGATGCACAAGCTGCTGCGCTTGCCCGGTGTTAGCAGCGTCAAGTCGAATGTCGTATTACAGGAGATCAAGCGCACCACTCGATTGCCACTGAATCAGCTCAAGTACGCACCAACAGGCAATGTCACCACCGCGCAACGAAGGAAGCGGGCTGTTCGTTGAATTCATTCTGCGAGCTACAGAATCTAGAAGGTACGAAATCTGCTGACGGGCCACCTCTCGCGCTAAACTGCGCGTCGTACGTTCTGAATTCGTCAACGCAAATGACCGAGTTCAATCTCAAACCATGGGGCCGCTATGCATCCCAACGCCGAACTGATCACCCGTTTTTACACTTCGCTTGCCAGGCACGATGGCGCTGACATGGCGGCCTGTTATGCCGGCGAGGCCACTTTTTCCGATCCGGTCTTCACTGGATTGAGCGGCCAGGAGCCGGGCTGGCCGCGTTCAAGGGCTAATACATGAAATTTCGCAACCTGTTTTTCAAACTGAACCTCGCCGCAGTGCCTGTGAGCACTGCCGCCACGGCTGCGGAACCCTTGCGCCAGGCGGTCACGACGACCGATGCGCCGGCCGCCAAGGGCCCGTATTCGCAGGCCATTCGCTACGGCGGACTGTTGTTTCTCGCGGGGCAGGTCCCAATGGATCCGAAGACCAACGAGTGGGTTGCAGGCGACATCGAAAGCCAGACCAGACTGGTGATGAACAACATCCAGGCGATCCTCGCCGCCAACGGAATGAGCATGGCCAACGTCCTGTCCACGACCGTCTACTTGAAGGACTTCGCTGACTTCCCGAAAATGAATGCGATTTACGCCGGCTACTTCAAGGAAGTTGCACCGCCGGCGAGAACCACGGTTCCCGCACCTCTGGGCGGGACGATGCTGATCGAAATCTCCGCAATCGCCGGTCAGTGAGTGTGGCCGGGAACTCCGCATCGACGCCGCGCACCGGCATACTTGCCGGCGGCAACTGGATCATCGACCAGGTGAAGATGATCGACGTCTGGCCCCAACCGGAGGCCCTCGCCAATATCTCCGGCCAATCCCGGGGCACTGGCGGCGCACCATACAACGTTCTGCTCGACCTGGCAAAAATGGGCGCCGGGTTCCCCTTGGCCGGCGCCGGCTACGTCGGTCGTGACGTTCTCGGCGATGCGATCATGGCCGACTGTCGCGCCCATGGCATCGACACCCGCTGGCTCAAGTGCAACTCCGCGGCTGCCACCTCCTATACCGACGTCATGACTGAAAGCAAGGGCGGCCGGCGCACCTTCTTTCACTGCCGCGGCGTCAATGCGCTGTGGGACGGCCGCGACCTGAATTTCGCCAAGTCGACTGCTCGCATCTTTCACCTGGGCTACCTGCTGCTGCTCGACGCCCTCGACAGCCCGCATGTCGTCCATGGCACGCAGGCGGCAGCGCTGCTGGCCGCGGCGCAGCAGGCCGGGCTGAAGACTTCCCTGGATGTCGTCAGCGAAGACAGCGACCGCTTTCCGCGAATCGTGAAACCGGCGCTAAGACACACCGACTATTGCATAGTCAACGAATTCGAAGCCGGCCGAACCACCGGTGCCCGGGTAAGAGACCGCGACGGACGGCTCGATCGCGAGGCTTTGCGGACGGCGGCCGGCGCGCTGATGAACCTGGGAGTGGGCGAACTCGTGGTAGTTCATTTCCCCGAAGGGGCCTACGCCCTTGACACCGATGGTCGGGAAACCTGGCAGGCGTCCCTGGCTTTGCCGGAGTCCTACATTGCCGGCTCGGCCGGTGCCGGCGACGCCTTTTGCGCGGGAATGCTTTACGGCTTGCACGAAGGCTGGAGCACTGCAAGATGCCTGCGCTGCGGCGTCTGCGCTGCGGCAGCATCCCTGGCCCACCCCACCTGCACCGCCGGCATGAAGCCAATGAAGACCTGCCTGGCGCTGGCAAAAAAATACGGCTTTCGCAGTGCCCTAGCGGGGACATCGCTTGCCAACAATTACAGGTAGTCATGATCCAAACCAGATGCTTGCTCAATGACCGGTATTCGAACTGAATCGGACCCATCGGGATCCGCCCAGAATGTCGGGTCTATGGCGTAATGCAGAGCTCTGCATTACGCCATCTATGCAGAGAACGAAACTATGCAGAGTTTGAGAGTGGAATTGCACGCCGGCCCAGCATTGGTATGCGCTGAGCCAGCGGCAAGCTATGCA
>JAPLQT010000064.1 GCA_026399515.1 Pseudomonadota bacterium
GGTCGAGGATTTCATGGCATGACTGGTGCCCGCATCCGGTGTGAGGGTAGTGCCAACTTGGACAGCGTGACCAATGCCGACCTGCATTGCCATTCAACCATTTCGGATGGATTGCTGGCGCCGGGCGAGGTGGTGCGCCGGGCCCATGGCAACGGCGTGGACCTGCTGGCCCTGACGGATCACGACGAGATCGGCGGGTTGGACGAAGCTCGATCGGTCGCAGCCGAACTCGGCCTGAGATTTATCAATGGTGTCGAGATTTCGGTCTCCTGGGGCGACGATACCACCGTGCATATCGTGGCGTTGGACATCGATCCCCGCCATCCCGCTTTGATCGCCGGCCTGGCGCAGGTGCGCAGCGGACGCGACCAACGTGCGGTACAGATGGGCGCCGAGCTGGACAAGGTCGGTATCCACGGCGCCCACCAGGGGGCATTGCGCTATGTCGGCAATCCGGCCCTGGTGAGCCGTTCGCACTTCGCCCGCTACATCGTCGAGGCGGGCCATGCCAAGGATGTCAAGACGGTTTTCGACCACTGGCTGGCCAAGGGCAAGCCCGGTTATGTCGCCCATTCGTGGGCGACATTGTCACAGGCGCTGAGCTGGATACACGGTGCCGGGGGGCTGGCGGTGGTGGCGCATCCGGGCCGCTACCGGCTCAGCAATAAAGAGTTGCGCCGCCTGCTGGTGCAATTTCGTGATCTGGGCGGGCAGGGGATCGAGGTACTTTCCGGTTCCCACAGCGACGAGGAAGTCAGCGAGTTTGCCCGTTACGCGCGTGAGTTCGGCTTCCTGGCTTCGCGTGCCTCGGATTTTCATGGCCCCGGCGAGAGCCGCATCGACCTGGGCAAGCTCCCGCAATTGCCCGCTGACCTGACACCTGTTTGGCAAAAATTCCGCGGATAAATGGCCCAGCTTTTCACTCTCCATCCAGAGCATCCTCAGCCGCGACTGATCAAGCAGGCGGCCGAGATCATCCGTGACGGCGGCCTGGCGGCTCTGCCGACCGACTCCGCCTACGCTTTGGCCGGTCATCTCGGCGACGCAGGTTTGCTGGACCGCATCCGCGGCATACGCGGCGTGGATGAGCGCCACCTGTTCACCCTGGTGTGCCGGGACCTCTCCGAGATCGCCACTTATGCCCGCGTCGACAACGCGCAGTTCCGCCTGCTCAAGGCCGCAACGCCGGGCAGCTACACCTTCATCCTCGAAGGTACCCGGGAATTGCCACGGCGGGTGCTGCATCCGAAACGCAAGACGATAGGGCTGCGCATTCCCGATCATGTGCTGGTGCAGGCGCTCTTGGCCGAACTCGATGAACCCATGCTGACCTCCACCCTGATCCTGCCCGGCGCCCCCGCACCGCTCGCCGATGCCCATGAAATACGCGAGTTGCTGGAAAAGCGCCTCGACCTGGTGATCGACGCCGGACCGTGCGGGAGCGAGATGACCACGATCATCAACCTCAGCAGCGGCGTGCCTGAGTTGATTCGTGCCGGGCGTGGTCCGCTGGCGCCGTTCGGCTTCAGCTAGCCGGTACTCTGGTAGAATTCGCCTCCCCCATGGAAAATCTCATTCAGACACTGGCGATTTGGGCCTTGCCGGTGATCTTTGCGATTACCCTGCACGAAGCCGCGCACGGCTATGTCGCCAGGTATTTTGGCGATCCGACTGCCTGGCAACTCGGCAGAGTCAGCCTCAATCCCTTGCGCCACATCGATCCTGTCGGCACCATACTTGTGCCGGCACTGATCCTGGCGACCAGCAGTCTGCTGGCCGGTGGCGGCATACTTTTCGGCTGGGCCAAGCCGGTTCCGGTCGACTTCGGTCGCTTGCGCAATCCCAAACGGGATATGTTGTGGGTGGCCGCCGCCGGTCCGGGCGCGAATATGGTCATGACCCTGGGTTGGGCGTGCCTGCTCAAGCTGGCGACGCTGATGCCCGAAAGCCTGTTTGCGGTGCCAATGGCGGAAATGGGCAAGGCCGGGATTGAAATCAACGCCGCCCTGATGCTGCTCAACCTGCTGCCGATTCCGCCGCTGGATGGAGGCCGCATAGCGGTCAGCCTGCTGCCGCATCGCTGGGCGTGGAAATTCGCCCAACTTGAACCTTATGGCTTCGTGATATTGCTGGCGCTGCTATTCACTGGAATACTGGGCGACATACTCGGACCCTTGATTTTCGGATTCATCCACCTGATCCTGCTGATTTTCGGTTTTCAATAAAATATGTACGCTGAAAAAGTCCTCTCCGGCATGCGCCCCACCGGGCGTCTCCACCTCGGCCATTATCATGGTGTGCTGAAGAACTGGATCAAGCTCCAGCACGAGTACCCATGTTTGTTTTTCGTTGCCGATTGGCATGCGCTGACCACCGAATACGACGAACCCGGCGGCATCGTGGTGAATACCTGGGAGATGGTCATCGACTGGCTCGCTGCCGGCGTCGATCCCTCGCAGGCCACGCTGTTCATCCAGTCGCGCGTGCCGGAACATGCCGAACTGCATCTGCTGCTGTCGATGATGACGCCGCAGGGATGGCTGGAACGCGTTCCGACCTACAAGGAACAGCAGGAGAAGCTCAACCACAAGGATCTCACCACCTACGGTTTTCTCGGCTATCCGCTGCTACAGGCGGCCGACATCCTGATCTACCGCGCAGACAAAGTGCCGGTGGGCGAAGACCAGGTACCGCACATCGAGTTCACCCGCGAGATTGCCCGGCGCTTCAATCATCTCTACGGGAAAGAGGCTGGGTTCGAGGAGAAGGCCAAGGCGGCGATCAAGAAGCTCGGCAGCAAGCGCGCCAAGCTCTATGTGGAATTGCGCACCCGCTTCCAGGAGAAGGGCGAGGAAGCCGCGCTGGAACAGGCCCATGCCTTGCTGCATGAAGCGCAGAGCCTGTCGCATGGCGATCGCGAACGCTTGTTTGGATATCTCGAAGGCGGCGGCAAGATGATCCTGGTCGAACCCGGTGCCTTGTTGACCGAATCGGCGCGCATGCCCGGGCTCGACGGCCAGAAAATGTCGAAATCCTATGGCAACACGATCGCCTTGCGGGAAGACGCCGACAGCGTCACCAAGAAACTCCGTACCATGCAGACCGATCCACAACGCGTGCGGCGCAGCGATGCCGGCGATCCGGCGAAATGCCCGGTGTGGCAGTTCCACCTGATCTATTCGAACGATGCTGTCAAACAGTGGACCCAGACCGGCTGCAAGAGCGCCGGCATCGGTTGCATCGAATGCAAGCAGCCGCTGATCGAGGCGGTGCTGAAGGAACAGGAGCCTATGCACGAACGCGCCCAGGTGTATCTCGACGATCCGCAACTGGTGCGCAATATCATCGCCGACGGTTGCGAGAAGGCGCGAAAATTGGCGCAGGAAACCATGCGCGATGTGCGCGAGGCGATGGGCCTGGATTACTCATGAGCACCGAGATCTCAGGGGTTGTGGAGCCTCAAACCGGCGAGATGCCGCCGGAGGCGCTTGTCGCCGCAAGCCTCGCCCATTTTCCCAAGATCTACGGCGAGCCTATGCTCGAAATGCCGCGGGATCTTTACATACCGCCGGATGCGCTGGAAATTATCCTGGAATCCTTCGAGGGACCGCTGGACCTGCTGCTCTACCTGATCCGCAAGGCCAATATCAGCGTTCTGGACATCCCAATGGCGCCGTTGACGCGCCAGTATCTGGTATATGTCGAAGCGATGCGCAAGCGCAATCTGGAACTTGCCGCCGAATACCTGCTGATGGCGGCGATGCTCATCGAGATCAAGTCGCGCATGCTGTTGCCGCGGCAACCCAAGCAGGAAACCGGCGAACCGGAAGACCCGCGCGCCGAACTGGTGAGGCGCCTGCTCGAATATGAGCAGATGAAGGCGGCCGCCGCCAAGCTCGACGCCATGCCGCAGGCCGAGCGCGATTACGAATGGGTGACGGTATGGATCGCCGACAAGGTGGCCCAGCGTCAGCCCACCGTCAGCCTGCACGACCTGCAAACAGCCTGGCTGGGCCTGATGAAACAGGCGCATATGATGCAGCATCACAAGATCAAGCGCGAGGAACTGTCCGTGCGCGAACACATGAGCCTGATGCTCAGGCGCTTGCAGGGCGGGGCCTTCGTCTCTTTCGACCGGCTGTTCGAGATCGAGGGCGGGATGCCCAGCCTGGTGGTCAGCTTCCTCGCCATGCTCGAACTGGTGCGGGAAAGCCTGATCGAGATTACCCAGAGCGAGGCACTCGCTCCCATTTATGCGAAATTAGCCGATGCCAACTCTCTACACTCCTGACGATTACAAGCGCGTGCTGGAGGCCGCCCTATTGGCCGCCTCGGAACCGCTCCCCCTGGCCGAGTTGAAGCGCCTGTTCGATGATGATTTCGACGACGATACGCTCCGCAGCCTGCTGTCCGATCTGCGCGGCGACTGGTCGCAGCGCGGTGTCGAACTGGCGCAACTGGCCAGCGGCTGGCGTTTCCAGACCCGTCCCGAATTCCAGCCGTATCTCGACCGCTTGAAGAACGAGAAAGCGCCGAAATATTCGCGCGCGGTGATGGAGACCCTCGCCATCATCGCCTATCGCCAACCGGTAACGCGCGGCGATATTGAAGAAATCCGTGGCGTTGCGGTTTCGCCCAATATTCTCAAGACCCTGGAGGCCCGCGACTGGATCGATGCGGTCGGCCATCGCGATGCGCCAGGGCGCCCGGCGCTGTATGCGACGACGCGAAAGTTTCTGGATGATCTCGGACTGCGCAGTCTGGCGGAATTGCCGCCGCTGACGGACGTGACGCAGGTCATGGAGATCGCCGATGCCAGCCCCCCGTAAGCGTCCCGGTCAGCGCAACACGCCGTTCCGACCGCCGACCGGACCGGTGAAACGTCGCACGACGTCCCACTACTGGCGGATCGCGGGGCAAGCGCGAGCTGCCCGTGGTCGATGCATCGGTCAAGCTGCACAAGGCGCTCGCCGATGCGGGCTACGGCTCACGTCGCGAACTGGAAGAATGGATCACCGCCGGCCGGGTTAGCGTCAATGCCGAGCCGGCGCATATAGGTCAGCGTATCGGACCTACGGACAAGGTCCGGGTCAATGGCAAACTGGTGCATCTGCGTTTTGCCGACGAGCGCCGCCAGCGCGTGCTGCTCTACCACAAGCCGGAAGGCGAAATCGTCTCGCGTGACGATCCACAGGGACGGCCCAGCGTCTTCGACAAATTGCCGAAAATGCGCGGTGGCCGCTGGATTGCCGTCGGCCGCCTGGACTTCAACTCCTGCGGCTTGTTGCTGTTCACCAACGACGGCTCCCTGGCGGACCGGCTGATGCACCCGCGCAGCGAGATCGAGCGCGAGTACGCGGTGCGGGTGGTGGGCGAACTGACCCTGGACAACAAGCACAGTCTCACCGAAGGCGTGGAACTGGAAGACGGCCTGGCGCATTTCGGCCGGCTGGTCGACGGCGGTGGGGAAGGAACCAACCGCTGGTACCGGGTCACTATTTCCGAAGGACGCAACCGGGAAGTGCGACGCATGTTCGAAGCCTTCGGCGTGACGGTCAGCCGCTTGATGCGGGTGCGCTATGGTCCGGTGTTGATGCCGCCGCGTTTGAAGCGTGGCATGGTACTGGAGCTGGAACCGAACGAAGTCGCCGCCTTGCTGAAACGGACGCCGTCCGTGAAAACCCTTGCAGAAACTCCCTTGAACTCTAAAAAAACCGAGGAATGAGTTGCTTAGCGCGGGTGCCTCTTATATAATCCGTCTGTTTTGCGGCGTACCGATGGTTGAGGTTATTCCGATCCGGTACGCCTGACATTTTCCAGTTTTCCGTCGCGCAGGAGGGTTTTGCGTAGCGGGAGAACACAAGAGGATGGGCGTTTCGCCCATTTTTTATTTGTAGTGGCGGAGTCGGCTAAAGCAGCGTGTTGTATGCAACTGGCGGAATTGATAGAGCAGGCGGTCACCGGGTTGGGCTATGAACTCGTGGATTTCGAGACGAGTCCGCGTGCGCGCTTGCTGCGAATTTTCATCGATGGCCCGCAGGGCGTGAATATCGATGATTGCAGCAAGGTCAGCAACCACTTGTCGCGTCTGTTCACCGTTGAGAACGTCGATTACGACCGGCTGGAGGTTTCCTCGCCGGGACTGGATCGACCGCTCAAGAAAGCGGCTGATTTTGAGCGTTTTGCCGGACAACAGGCGCAGATGCGGATGCGCTTGCCGATCAATGGCCAACGTAACTTCACGGGGCTGTTGAGCGGCGTGAAGGACGGAATTGTGAACTTGCAGGGCACCGAAGCGGCCTATCAATTGCCGCTGGAGCAGATCGAAAAAGCGCGCCTGGTGCCGAAGTTTTGATGAACTAGAAAGAAATTGCGGGAGATAGCAGGATGAGTCGAGAATTATTGCTGCTGGTGGACGCCTTGTCACGCGAGAAGAACGTGCAAAAGGACATCGTATTCGCCGCCCTCGAACTGGCGCTTGCCTCCGCCACCAAGAAAAAGACCAACGAGGAGGCCGACGTCCGCGTCGAAATCGACCGCGAGAGCGGTGAGTTCGAGGCTTTTCGGCGCTGGCTGGTGGTCGAGGACGACCTGGTCGAAAATCCCGAGCAGCAGATCGGCCTGTCCGATGCCCGCGCACAGATTCCCGACATCTCCGTCGACGATTACATCGAGGAATCCCTGGAGCCGGTCGATTTCGGACGCATAGGCGCGCAGGCCGCGAAGCAGGTGATCCTGCAAAAGATCCGCGATGCCGAACGCGAGCAGATCCTCAATGATTTCCTGGAACGCAAGGAACACCTCGTCACCGGCACCGTCAAGCGCATGGAGCGCGGCAATGCCATCATCGAAGCCGGCCGCATCGAGGCATCCTTGCCGCGCGACCAGATGATCCCGAGGGAGAACCTGCGTCCCGGGGACCGTGTCCGGGCCTGGCTGATGAAGATCGACCGCACGGCGCGCGGCCCGCAACTGATCCTGTCGCGCACCGCGCCGGAATTCATCATGAAGCTGTTTGAGCTGGAAGTCCCGGAGATCGAGGACGGGCTGCTCGAAATTAAATCCGCCGCGCGCGATCCCGGAATCCGCGCCAAGATCGCCGTCAAGTCCAACGATCCGCGCGTCGATCCGATCGGCACCTGCGTCGGCATGCGTGGCTCACGGGTGACGGCGGTGACCAACGAACTGGCCGGCGAGCGCGTCGACATCATTCTGTGGTCGGCCGATCCGGCGCAATTCGTGATCGGCGCCCTGGCGCCGGCCGAGGTGTCGAGCGTGATGGTCGACGAGGAAAAACATGCGATGGATGTGGTGGTCAACGAAGACAACCTGGCCATCGCCATCGGTCGCGGCGGCCAGAACGTGCGGCTGGCTTCGGAGCTGACCGGCTGGACCATCAACCTGATGACCGTCGAGGAGTCGCAGCAGAAGTCGGAGCAGGAACAAGGCGTGATCCGGCAGTTGTTCATGGAAAGACTCGACGTCGACCAGGAGGTCGCCGACATCCTGATCGAGGAAGGTTTCTCCACGTTGGAGGAAGTCGCCTACGTTCCGCTGACCGAGATGCTGGAGATCGCGGCTTTTGACGAAGCGACCATCAACGAGTTGCGCGATCGTGCCCGCAACGTGCTGCTGACGGAAGCGATCGTCGATGAAGAGCAGCTCGAAAATGTCGACGATGACCTGCTGGAACTCGATGGCATGGACAAGTCGCTGGCGGCCAAGCTGGCGCGCGGGAACGTCCGCAAGCGCGACGACCTGGCGGATCTGGCGGCGGATGAACTGGTGGAGCTCACCGGCATAGACGAAGAGCGTGCCAAGAGCCTGATTACCACGGCGCGTGCGCATTGGTTCGCAGCTGAATAATCGCAGGGGACCGGCCATGGCACAGATGAATGTTGCACAATTCGCGAGCGAGCTGAAAATGCCCGCAACCGCACTCCTTGAGCAGTTGCACAAGGCTGGCGTCAGCAAGCAGGCGGCCAACGATACCCTGACCGAACAGGACAAGGCCAAGCTGCTTGAATATCTGCGCAAGTCGCATGGCGAGGTCGAGCCGAAAGCCAAGATCACTCTCACTCGCAAGAAGACCTCTGAAATCAAGGCGGCTGATGCCAGCGGCAAGGCACGCACGATCCAGGTCGAAGTTCGCAAGAAGCGGGTACTGGTCCGGCGCGACGCGGCGGAGACCGCGCTTGAGGCTCCCGTGGTCGAGCCGGTGGCGGCACCTGTAGTCGAGCCTATCGCCACGCCTGAGCCTGCGCCGGAAATCGTGCATGTTGCGCCGCCGGAGCCTGAGCCCGTGCCGGAACCCGCGCCAGAACCGATTTCGCGGGCTGAAATTGTGCCGCCGACTCCCGAACCTAAAGCCCCGTCGGCAGCGCCTTCCGCGCGAGTCGTCCGGCATGTGATCGGCGCCGAACAGGCCGAACTGCGGCTGAAGGAGGCACAGCGACAGGCTGAATTGATGGCGCGTCAAGCAGCCGAGTTCAAGCAGAAACAGGAGCGCGAACGCGCGGGCGCCGAACAGCGCCTGGTCGCTCAGCAGCCGCCACGCAAGCCGGCGGAGACTCCTCCGGTCGTCGCCAAGAAGGATGCGACAGCCCCCGCCGCCGGGGTTTCCGGCACCTTGCATAAACCCACGGTCAAGCCCGAGGACAAGAAAGCCGTCAAGAAACCGGCCAGCAGCACCTGGAAGGAAGAAGCCGCCAAGAAGCGTGGCATCAAGACGCGCGGCGACACCGGCCCCAGCGGCTGGCGCGGCGGCCCGGGCGGTTCCAGGGGCCGCCATGGACGTCAAGGCGGCCATGCGGAAGAAGTGCAATCCGTTCAGCAACCCGTCGAACTGGTCATCCGTGACGTGCATGTACCTGAAACGATCTCGGTGGCGGATCTGGCCCACAAGATGTCGGTCAAGGCGACCGAGGTCATCAAGACCTTGATGAAGCTGGGCTCGATGGTCACCATCAATCAGGTGCTGGATCAGGAAACCGCCATGATCATCGTCGAAGAGATGGGGCACAAACCTTTTGCCGCCAAGCTCGACGATCCCGATGCCTTCCTTGAGGAAGAGCATGCCGCCGGCAAAGAGCATGAATTGACGCCGCGCGCACCGGTGGTGACGGTGATGGGCCACGTCGACCACGGCAAGACTTCCCTGCTCGATTACATCCGCAAGGCGCGCGTCGCTCACGGAGAAGCGGGCGGGATTACCCAGCATATCGGCGCCTATCACGTCGAAACCCCGCGGGGAATGATCACTTTCCTGGATACGCCTGGACACGAAGCCTTTACCGCGATGCGCGCGCGCGGCGCAAAAGCCACCGACATCGTGATCCTGGTGGTTGCCGCCGACGATGGCGTAATGCCGCAGACCAAGGAAGCGATTGCCCATGCCAAGGCTGCCAACGTGCCTCTGGTGGTGGCAGTGAACAAGATAGACAAACCGGATGCCAACCCGGAGCGCGTCAGGCAGGAGCTGGTCGCCGAAGGAGTGATACCCGAGGAATATGGTGGGGATACTCCCTTCGTTTCGGTTTCCGCGAAGAGCGGTGCCGGTATCGACGAACTGCTCGAACGCGTGTTGCTCCAGGCTGAAATTCTCGAACTCAAGGCGGCGAAGGATGCGCCCGCCAAGGGGTTGGTCATCGAAGCGCGCATCGACAAAGGCAAAGGGCCTGTTGCGACGATACTGGTTCAATCGGGTACGTTGCGGCGCGGCGACGCGTTGTTGATCGGCGCCGTTTATGGCCGCGTGCGCGCCATGCTGGATGAAAACGGCAAGGCGGTTGAAGAAGCAGGACCGTCGATCCCCGTTGAGATTCAGGGCCTGACCGACGTGCCGGGAGCCGGCGTCGAGGCCATGGTGCTCGCCGATGAACGCCGGGCGCGCGAAATCGCCCTGTTCCGCCAGGGCAAGTTCCGCGATGTCAAACTGGCCAAGCAGCAGGCGATCAAGCTGGAAAACATGTTCGAGAACATGGGGCAGAGCGAGGCGAGCCAACTGGCGCTGATCGTCAAGGCCGACGTGCAGGGTTCGCAGGAGGCCCTGGTGCATGCGCTGAACAAGCTGTCCACCAACGAAGTCAAGGTCAATGTGATACACGCCGCGGTCGGCGGCATCAGCGAGTCCGACGTCAACCTGGCGGCGGCTTCGAAGGGCGTCATCATCGGCTTCAACGCGCGTGCCGATGCGCAAGCGCGGAAATTGGCCGAAAGCCTCGGCGTCGATATTCGTTATTACAACATCATCTATGACGCCGTGGACGAGATCAAGGCGGCCATGTCGGGCATGCTGGCTCCGGAGAAACGCGAGCAGGTGATCGGCCTGGTCGAAGTGCGCCAGGTCTTCAAGATTTCCAAGATCGGCACCGTGGTGGGCTGTATGGTGCTCGATGGCGTGGTCAAGCGGGCTGCACAGGTGCGGGTATTGCGCAATAGCCAGGTTATACATAGCGGCGAACTGGATTCGCTGAAGCGCTTCAAGGATGATGTCAAGGAAGTCAAGAACGGCTTCGAGTGCGGCCTGTCGCTGAGGAATTTCAATGACCTCAATGAAGGCGACCAGCTTGAGGTCTTCGAGATACAGGAAATCGCGCGTACGCTTTGATCCATGCCCAAGGATTTCTCACGTGCCAGCCGGGTAGCGGAACAGATTCGGCGTGAACTTGCCGAACTGATCCAGCTGGAACTCAAGGATCCGCGCGTCAGCCTGGTGACCTTGACGGATGTCGAGATCACTGCCGACTACACGCATGCCAAGGTGTTTTACACCTCGTTGGCGGGCGCTGAGCATTTGCCGGAGATCGCCCAGGGTCTCCTTCGCGCCAGCAGCTTCCTGCGCCGTGAGCTCGGTAAGCGCATCAGCATCCATCATCTTCCGGAACTGCATTTTGTCTATGACGCTTCAGTGGAGAGAGGAACCTACCTTTCCCATTTGATCGATGAGGCAGTGCACTCCGGCGGCGAGCCTCAGAAATGATCCGACCGGCGTGAATGCCCCGCGTCGGGCGCCCAGGCGCTCCCTGGACGGCGTGTTGCTGCTCGACAAGCCGCTCGGCCTGACTTCCAATGCCGCCCTGCAATCCGCCCGACGTCTCTACAACGCCGCCAAGGCAGGACACACCGGTACGCTGGACCCGCTGGCCACAGGCTTGCTGCCTTTATGTTTCGGCGAAGCGTCCAAGTTCGCCGGCGAACTGCTCGATGCCGATAAAACCTATGTCGCGACGCTGCGCCTCGGCGTCACCACTGATACCGCCGATGCCGAGGGCAAGCAGCTCGTCGTCCGGCCGGTTCAAGTCTCCCGCCAGCAGCTCGATTCAGTCCTGCATGAGTTTGTCGGCGAGATCATGCAGATTCCGCCGATGCATTCAGCTTTGAAACGCGACGGCAAGCCGCTCTATGAGTATGCCCGCCAGGGCATTGAACTCGAACGAACGCCGCGCCGCGTGTTCATCCACGCCATCGACCTGCACGAATTCAGCGGCGAAACCCTGTCCTTCACGGTCGATTGCAGCAAAGGGACGTATGTCCGTACGCTCGCCGAGGATATCGGCGAGGCGCTGGGCTGCGGTGCGCATCTGGCTGCCTTGCGCCGCACCCGCATCGGCGATTTGCGCCTGGAGCAGGCGGTGACGCTGGCTGATCTGGAAGCCATGAGCCTGGAACAGCGGGATGCATTGCTGTGCGCCGAACTCGCCGCAAGCGATGCCGCTCGCCTCGTCCATGGCCAGGCGATACGCTGGAGCGGCTCCGCCGGACGCTGGCGCGCTTATGCAGGATCGGCTTTCCTCGGTCTTTGCGAACTAGGTGACGACGGTTGGCTGAAGCCGCGGCGGCTGATAGACACGACAAGTGAAAATACTACCGCAAATACTTGAGTTGTCGACCGATCTCCGGCTATAATTTCGCGTTTTCCAAGAAACCCAAAGAGAAACCAGATGGCAATTTCCACTGTTGAAAAAGCAAAGATTGTTGGCGACTACCAGCGTGCTCAAGGCGACACCGGTTCGCCGGAAGTGCAAATCGCGCTGTTGACCGCCCGCATCAACGGCCTCACCGGCCATTTCAAGACCAATGTCAAGGATCACCATTCGCGCCGCGGCCTGCTGATGATGGTTAACCAGCGCCGCAAGCTGCTCGATTACCTGAAGCGTAAGAATGCCGACGGCTACCGCGCGCTGATCGGACGTCTCGGCTTGCGTAAATAAGCCTGACGCCAGTGCGCGACATGAGGAGTGTGAGGTGTTTGCAGCTATACACCACGCGCTACACTCCCGGCAGGCATGATTGAACACGCCGGCGCTGGCCAGATGATGGCGGCGCCGGCTTTGTCGTTTTTGGGAACGCGGATCTCGATCTTCGATCGTCGCCGCCATCCCGTGCAGATCTGATGAAAGGATAACCCTTGCTTAACCTAACGCCCACCAAGAAAACATTCCCCTACGGCGCCCATACCGTCACCCTCGAAACCGGCGAAATCGCACGCCAGGCAGGCGGCGCGGTATTGGTCTCGATGGACGACACCGTCGTCCTGGCAACCGTTGTTGCCCAATCGCTGCCCAAGCCCGGCCAGGACTTCTTTCCGCTGACCGTCGATTACATCGAAAAAGTCTATGCAGCCGGCCGCATTCCCGGTGGCTTCTTCAAGCGCGAGGGACGTCCCTCGGAGAAGGAGACACTGACGTCGCGATTGATCGATCGTCCGATCCGTCCGTTGTTCCCCGAAGGTTTCACCAACGAGGTCCAGATCGTCGTCACCGTGATGTCCAGCAATCCCGAAGTCGACCCGGACATTCCCGCCCTGATCGGCGCTTCCGCGGCTTTGGCGATCTCCGGCCTGCCGTTCAACGGCCCCATAGGCGCGGCGCGAGTCGGTTACATCGACGGTCAATACGTGTTGTGCCCGACGCTTTCCCAACTCAAGGAAAGCCAGCTCAACCTGGTCGTCGCCGGCACCGCCACGGCCGTGCTGATGGTCGAGTCGGAAGCTCAGCAACTGTCCGAGGAAACCATGCTCGGCGCCGTTGTTTTCGGCCACGATCAGATGCAGGCCGCGATCACCGCCATCAATGAACTGGTCGAAGTCGCCGGCAAGCCCGAGTGGAACTGGCAGGCGGAGCCGAAGGATGAAGCGCTGATCGCCAAGGTGGTGCAACTCGCCGAAGCCGATCTGCGCGAGGCCTATCGCATTACCCAGAAGCAGGCGCGCACGCTGAAGACCCGCGAAATCACCAACAAGGTCGTGGCTGCCCTGGCTGAAGGGGAATCAGCCGCGGATGCCAACACCGTCAAGAACCACCTGTTCGATCTGGAAGCGAAAATTGTCCGTAACCAGATCCTGAATGGCGAACCGCGCATCGACGGCCGCGATACGCGTACTGTCCGCCCGATCGCCATACGCAATGGCGTGCTGCCGCGCACTCATGGCTCGGTGTTGTTCACCCGCGGCGAAACCCAGGCGCTGGTGGTCGCAACCCTGGGCACCGGCCGCGACGAACAGATCATGGATATGCTGCAAGGCGAGTACCGCGAACGCTTCATGCTTCACTACAACATGCCCCCGTATGCCACCGGAGAGACCGGCCGTGTGGGTACGCCCAAGCGCCGCGAGATCGGCCACGGGCGCCTGGCCAAGCGTGCGTTGATCGCCGTCCTGCCCAGCCCGGAGGACTTTGGCTACAGCATGCGAGTGGTTTCGGAAATCACCGAATCGAACGGTTCCAGTTCGATGGCCTCGGTGTGCGGCGGTTCGCTTGCCCTGATGGACGCCGGCGTGCCGCTCAAGGCGCATGTTGCCGGCATCGCCATGGGCCTGATCAAGGACGGCAATCGCTTCGCCGTGCTGACGGACATTCTGGGCGACGAAGATCATCTCGGCGACATGGATTTCAAGGTAGCCGGCACCGACAATGGCATTACCGCCTTGCAGATGGACATCAAAATCCAAGGCATCACCAAGGAAATCATGAAGGTCGCGCTGGCCCAGGCCAAGGAGGCACGCTTGCATATCCTCGGCCTGATGAAAACCTCGATGTCCGGTCATCGCGAGGAAGTGTCCACCTTCGCGCCGCGCATGATCACCATGAAAATCAACCCGGAAAAAATCCGCGACGTGATCGGTAAGGGCGGTGCGGTGATTCGTGCACTGACCGAAGAAACCGGCGCCGTCATCGATATCGAGGACGACGGCACCATCACCATCGCTTCAGTCAGCGCCGATGCGGCCCAGGCCGCCAAGAAGCGCATCGAGGATATTACGGCGGAAGTCGAAGTCGGCCGTATCTACGAAGGCACCGTCCTGCGCCTGTTGGACTTTGGCGCCATCGTCAGCCTGTTGCCGGGCAAGGATGGGTTGCTGCATATCTCGCAGATCGCCAACGAGAGAGTCAATGCAGTCTCCGATTACCTCAAGGAGGGCCAGGTGGTGAAAGTCAAAGTCATCGAGACCGACGACAAGGGCCGGGTGCGTTTGTCGATGAAGGCCGCCGCACCTGCACCTGCACCGGCGCCAGCGCCGGAACAACCGCAACAGTAAGGACAGGCTGTTCAAATAAAAAAGGACGCGATCGCGTCCTTTTTTTATTCCGGGGCTAAATCAGTCGGTATCGAGTTTCGCCGGTGGCTATGCCGGCGGGCGAATTCAGCGGTTACTTGGCCACCTGTTTCTCGCGGAGTTCTTCCAGCGTCTTGCAGTCTATGCAAAGCGTCGCCGTCGGGCGCGCTTCGAGGCGCTTCAGGCCGATCTCGACGCCGCAACTGTCGCAGTAGCCGTATTCGCCGTTTTCAATCCGCTCCAAGGCCTCGTCGATTTTCTTGATGAGTTTACGCTCGCGGTCACGGTTGCGAAGTTCGAGGGCGATAGCGGACTCCTGGCTGGCGCGGTCATTCGGATCGGCGAATACCGTCGCCTCGTCCTGCATGGTATGTACGGTACGTTCGACGTCTCCCAGCAACTCATCCTTGAGGGTCTGGAGAATCTTGCGGAAATGCGCGTTTTGCTTGGTATTCATATATTCCTCCCCCTTTTTCGGCAAGTAGGGTGAGACTTGCTTATGCTGGAATTCATCGGCCATTGGGATACAGTGTGTCTGCGGAAAAGGGAGCTTTATAAACGAAATGAGCCCCGGCCGCAAGCTAAAAAATCCTGCTCTTTTTACTTTGAACAGATTTGACCTGGAACGACGGTGTGCGTAGAATTCGCGGTTCTCGGGGCGTAGCGCAGCCCGGTAGCGCGCTTGCTTTGGGAGCAAGATGTCGGAGGTTCGAATCCTCTCGCCCCGACCATTACCGTGACCGATAGGGTGCCCGTAGCTCAACTGGATAGAGCACCAGCCTTCTAAGCTGGGGGTTACAGGTTCGATTCCTGTCGGGCATGCCAAGAGGTCTGTTTCTTTGGGTTCTTTGGGAGTTGCAGAGCGGGAAAACGATTTTGCGATATTAGTAGCACCAGTGGTGGCCGTAGCTCAGTTGGTAGAGTCCTGGATTGTGATTCCAGTTGTCGCGGGTTCGAGTCCCGTCGGCCACCCCACGCTTTCTTGCTGTTATCTCCCCAAGGCATATCTATTCCGTTGCCACGGTCGTTCTGCCGTGAGTCAAGGTTTCGGTCCTACGCGCACCGCGAATTCTTGAAGGGGTCTTCGACTTTAGGCTAGAATCCATTTCGTATACGAAAGGTATGCAGGCATAGATTATTTCCTTCAACAGGAAGGGGTGACGCAATGTCCATGCAAAAGTTGGGGAAAGGACTGGCCGAATGCGGGGTCCCTCTGGAATATGATGTCTTTGGCGAAGACGGAAAACTACTCTTGCGCCAGGGGCATGTGATCAACAATGAGAAACAGCTCAACACCCTCCTACAACGCGGGCTGTATGTCGATGTAGCCGCAGCCGCAGCCAAAGCCCAGGAAAACTTGTTGTCAGGGCATAAATACGATCCGTTCTGGCTGTGGGATGAAATTGTCGGGAAATTGGGTCATTTGCTCCGCCTATGTGACGATGAGGGCGACATTCCCGACCAGGTCGTCTTTCTCTCCCGCCTGGTGCAGATGCTGACCGACCGCAGCAAGGATGCCGCCCTCGCCGCAATGATATTGCTCCCCGATCAAGGGCGTTATTCGCTGGTCCATTGCCTGCATGCGGCACTCTTGTGCGACATGGTGGCAATGCGTCTTGAATGGGGCGAGGAACGCCGCAGAAGTGTCGTTTGCGCGGCCTTGACCATGAACATATCGATGGTCGATTCTCAACAGAAACTCTCAGAACAGGCGGAGCCGTTAACGCCGGAGCAGCGACTGGATATCAAAATGCACCCGAAAACCAGCGCTGACATCCTTGACAAGGCCGGTGTCGGTGATTCGATGTGGCTCCAGGCGGTTCATGATCACCACGAGACGCCGCTCGGCAACGGATACCCAAATGGCATCAAGGAAATCGGAGATGAAGCAACACTGCTGAGAACCGCGGATGTATTCAGCGCCAAAGTGAGTCCGCGCACGACCCGCAAGCAGATGAATGGCGCCCAGGCGTCGCGGGTATTGTTCACCGATCCCGGCATGACCACAGCCAATCCATTCATCGCGGTGTTGATCAAGGAGGTTGGAATCTATCCACCTGGTTCATTCGTGAAACTCGCCACCGGTGAAACCGGGATCGTCTACAAGCGCTCCAGCAACGCGCATACCCCCATCGTGCTCAGCCTGACCAACTCCCGGGGAACCCCCGAGGCGAAGCCTATCCGCCGCGATACGTCTAACGAGGAGTTCAAGATCATGTCGGTAATTCCTCGCGAGAACATCATGATCAGAATCAATCCGGTGAGTCTTTGGGGTTCGCCTTAGACGCTAAGGCATCACTTCCACGTATTCATAGACTTCGCAATCCGTCAATTCCCGGCGCAGCGGCGGTGAGAGCTTGGCGTACCAGTCGCCGGGAGCGTAACTGTCGATCACCTCGCCGATGAACCTGATCAAGGCGCAAATCGGTTCGACGACATTTCGACGATAGCGTTCGTCTTTCGTGACGTAAGCAAGGTAAAGGTTCTTCATGCAGTTGCCTCGGCACCATGGTAACGCTTCGCAGTCGCCGCATGGCATGTCGGTGTGCGCTTGCAATGGACTTGGACGCAACCAGTTGCCGGTCACATCGCCTTGCTGCATTGCCGGAAGGTACATCATGTCCGGGCAGGGAAAGATCTTTCCGTCCGGCATGACATTGACCAGGTGGGTGGAGGCGCGGCACTGGGTCATGCCCGCATACAGCTCTTGCGCACGGTTGGGAAGAATCTTGTTGCGCACGATGCCCATCAGCGGGATCACAGGGTAGATGGCATCGTTGTTAGCGAAAAACCGGGCGATCAGTTCCGACAAGACGGCTCGACGTTTTTGCAACGCGTCTTTCCCATATTTCTCGTCCGCAACGAACTGGAAATAGACGTAATCAAAGGTCCGCGTCAACTCGTCGATGTCGGCGAAGCTTGTATCGGGATCGCTCCATGTTACCCGGGCGGTAACGGTCCCACCGGTAAGATGCCTCACATGACCCAGGTTCCTCAGCACTTGTCTGTAGATTCCCCTGCCGCGGTAGCGATCGGTAATCTTCTCTCCACCATCCACGGACACGAGAATGTTCGACAGTCGCCCAAGGATCTCGTCGGGCACGTTGTCGAGGAGCGTGCCGTTGGTCTGCAACTGGAATCGAAACAGCGGGAAAAGCCGCATGACCGCAGTCATGAATTCGAGGTTGAGCGTCGGTTCCCCGCCATAGAATGTCGCGTAGATTTCCTTGCCGGCCAAATGCGTGGAAACGAATCGCTCCAGTTGGTCGAGTTCGTAGCCCACATGCTGCTGGGAGCCAAGAACGTCTCCGACGCCGAGTGAGCAATAGCTGCACTTCAAATTGCATTTTAGCGTCGTGAGCAGTTGCAGTTCGACGCGATGTCCGGTGATCGCGCTGTCACATCTGCCTGGAATGCCGGACTGTGTTGGGTAAGCCGATTGTTCCATATTCGCTGTCATCGTTTCGTTGGTTTGTGCCGCAAGGAACTGCCAATGGGTCGTTGCACTCGCGGAGCGTTGTTGATTGTCGGCTGAATCGGATTTGGTTTGGGTGCCTTCTTGCGATTTGGCGCTGGCGGGCTGTTCTTCGATGGCATTTACTTTGATCTCAACTGAACTTGGTGCGTAAAGTCGGTAGTGTGCCATGCAGTTTCAAAGGCATGGCAATAACGTGCTCTAGGACAACTCCGCCACTTTCAAGGCTGGTTTCTTCTCCGGCGCATCCACATCAAGCTTCCGCCAACCCTCAAGTCCTAGCTTGTGGAGGGTTTCGATATTCCGCTCGTAAATATCTTTCGCATCCGGTAAGGCGGCCGTAGCCTTGGCCAGGCTGGCTTCACGAAGCAAGTGCAAAATTGGATAGGGCGCACGATTGGTGTAGTTGGCAAGGTCGTCCGGTTCGGCATCCGCAAACACGTAGTCGGGATGAAAGCTTGCCACTTGCAGAATGCCAGTGAGACCGTAGGATCTCAAAACGACTTCGACCAGATCGAGGAAAAGGACGAAACAGTCAAACTCGTTCAGAACATCGGGCATGATGAGCAAGGTGGTGTCGACGTCTTCGGGCGCCGCCTCGGCCAGGAGTTTAAGCTCGCGCTCGAGATCATCGAGCAAGGCGTCCTCGGTCTGCGCCTGGCTGACGACATAACGAATCTGGCCTTTGACATGAACTGCCTTGGCAAAGGGACAGAGATTCAGGCCGACTACCGCGCGCTCCAGCCAGTTGCGGGTGGTGGCGCTGACTTCCGTGTCGCGGGTAAGGTGGCCGGTCACTGTTTCTGGACGTCGATCAACCGGCCTGATACAACTTGCGGCGCTCCTCTTCCCTCAGCGCCAGGTTTACTTCTTCGAGAACAGCAGCCACATCAGCAATGCGATGGTCGACTTCGATGCGACCCGTCAGTTCAGACTCCGGGTTCAACTGGCCTGCCAGGTAGAGTCGCCAGATTTCCTTGCCGTATTCGCGGGCAGCCAACTGGGGTGCGAAACGGCTGAAGTAGTTTGTCAGGTTGGCTACGTCTCGCTCCAGCATGGTGGCAGCGTTGCTATTGCCCGCTGCATTGATGGCCTGCGGCAAGTCTATGATGACCGGGCCGTCGCTGCCGACCAGGATATTGTATTCGGACAGGTCACCGTGAATGATGCCGGCACACAGCATGCGAATGACTTGTTTGAGCAACGCGGCATGAAGAGCCAGCGATTGTTCAGCCGACAGTTCGAGATCATTGAGACGCGGTGCCGGATTGCCATCGGCATCGGTGACCAGTTCCATCAACAGCACGCCTTCGTAGCAAACATAGGGCTGCGGTACGCTTACCCCGGCCGCCGCCAGACGGTACAGGGCATCCACTTCGGCATTCTGCCAAGCCTCTTCCTGCATCTGGCGCCCGTAGCGGGTTCCTTTCTCCATGGCGCGCGCTTGCCGACTGTTCTTGACCTTGCGGCCTTCCTGGTAGGACGCATTGTTGCGGAAACTGCGCTGTTTGATGTCCTTGTAAACCTTGGCGCAGCGAAGCTCGTCGCCGCAGCGGACCATATACACGGTTGCTTCCTTGCCGCTCATCAACTGGCGTATGACTTCGTCTACCAAGCCCTCGGCAATGAGCGTCTGGATTCTCTTTGGGGTCTTCATAAATGGTGCTTTGGCCGGACTAGATGTGCAGAGATTCTATTTTTCCTTGACCGTTATACTCACGGCCGGATTCCCCGTACCGATCTCAGGACGGCCCATTTTGCCCCAAAATGTGGGGAGGTGATCGTTTTGGCACAGGACCGGGAAGAGCCAAAAGCATCCGGGTTGTAGTCGGATAGCGGGATGCCGGACGTCTGCCAGAAGAAAGCTAGGAACGTATAATTTGCACAATATCGCGCGCCGATTGATCTTTTTGCGCTTGATTTGGCACTAAACCACAATAAAAGTAGCAAATAGATGAGTACGGCCGCGTTTAGGTCGTTGGCCGCCTTGCGTCGGTGCTCCTGAAGCTGGCCGCCGAGCGCCTCGACGCTGGCCATCTCTGGCCAATGCGGGTCATCTTCGTGTCCCGGATGTCTGTGGCGATTCCAGGCGAACGCGGCCACCAATAACCAGCGCAGACGATCATCGCCCTTCCTTTTCCCCTCCATGACAAGGGATTATGCATCTGTTATGCCGCTTTGTCTTGCGCAGGTGGATGGATGCCGTCTGAAGTGACGGTTCCGTCCTCAACACTCAAGGCATAGAACTCCGCTGCCAGAGCGGCCTTGCGTGAAATCGAGGCGTTAGGATGGGCCATATGGGCAGCTTCAAACATTACGCCCAGTGCGGCAGCGTTGATGCGCGCGGGAGTTGGTGTTGGAGATAGATCCTTAAGCAGCATCGGGCCTTTACCGGTTAGCAGCCAGTTGGCATTGATGCCTAGAAGTACGAGCCCAAAAATAACCTCACCACCAGGCACGCGATTACGTGCTTCGTTGTCTTGAATTCCTCTCTTTGACCCTCCGACTGAGCTCGCGAGTTCTTGTTGTGATAAGCCAAGAGCTTCCCTGGCAAGCCTCATCCTGCCGCCAATGAACGTTGGTTTTTCGGTTGTATCTTTCATCATGAAAGCCACAACCGCAAGTCACAACCACCTCGGCTCGTTGTGACTTCTTCGAAAACCTTCGTACAAGCTGGTTTGAGTGATTTCATTATAAATATTAGAAAGCGCTAATGAGGCAACCAATGTCAACCACAAAAATACGTGTTGACAAGGCACGTTTTAACGTGCCTAATTCGTGCCTATGGAAACGACACGCCACCCTAAAAAAGCCAGTCATCAGGACTGGCACCCCGCCGACGTCGTGGCGGCCCTACATAAACGCGGACTGACGCTGCGGAAGCTGGCTGAGCGATACAACATTTCTCCGCCAGCCGTGATCAAGGCCCTACGCGAACGCAACCTACCCTCAGAGCGGCGTATCGCCGAAGCCATCGGTATTCCGGCCAGCGACATCTGGCCGTCTCGTTACAACCCTGATGGTTCTCGTACCGACCTACGTAAATTAACGCGGCCGGCGCGCGCCGTCAATGGCAACGTGAGAGTGGCGACCTAGACATGAAGCGCGGGATCGATGCTTTGACTGGAGACATGTTTGAAGTACCAGCGCCGGCGTCAAGCCTTCCTGGCGCGCAGGACTTCACCCTGGCTGTTAGGCGACTTCTCTCCGACGCCATTAAGGCCAGCCCGCTCAACTCCAGCCAGATCGCCGCGCGCATGTCGGAACTCACAGGTACCACGATCACCGAACACCAGCTACACGCCTGGACGGCACCAAGTCGGGAAGGCTGGCGCTTCCCGTTGGAATATCAACCCGCATTCGAGACAGCCGCAGAGACGCACCTTCTCACGGCGTGGCTTGCAGATGTTCGTGGCGGACGGTTTCTCGTTGGCCGCGAAGCCCTTAACGCCGAATTGGGCAGGCTGGAGCGGGTACGTGACGACGCAGGTAAGAGGATTAAACAACTCAAAGCCGTGATGGGAGAAAGCGAGTGAGTCAGGTATTTCGATTCAAGAAGCTGCCCTTGGCCGTGCAGAATGAAATCTCTGAGCGGTTGAGGGTGAATGGTTACAGCGACTACGATGCGCTGGCCGATGAGTTGCGCGGACGCGGCTATCGCATTAGTAAATCAGGGCTGCACAGAATCAGTCTGCAACTCCGTAGTGATGCTAACTTTCTTTATGAGTGGGCGCAAAAAAACACGGATATAGCCACCGTTCTTGTCGCCGCCATAAAGGCCGCGCCGAGTGGTGGAATAAAGATCAACCTGCCGCCGGTCAAGGTGGTTTCATGAGCGGCCACTTAACTAGTAATTCGCCTGACGCGGATTTCTTAGATATTGCAGCAGCGCTGAAAGTATCGCGGCAGGCGATACAGAAGCGCTCCCTTAAAGAGTCCTGGCTCTATCGAGAACAGTCCGGGCGCGGCGGAAAAAAGCGCCTATTTCCTGTTGCCACTCTGCCACCACCAGTGCGCGATGAAGTCATAACTTTCCGACTCAAACAATCAATTGTCTCCTCCGTCCCGGTGGTCGTTGCTGGGGCTTTGCCCGCCACAGAGCGCCCAGAGCGTCCGACGGGCGTTTTTATTCCATCATCGCAGCTCACCGACAACCAACGCGCCGGCCGCGACGCCCGCAGCAGCGTCCTGTCCGAGATCCGCCGCCTGCAAGCCAACAGCGGATGCAGCCAGGAAGCGGCGATGACCACACTACTGACAACCGCCAAGAGTGGCAAGCTTGAGCCATCCATCGACGCCATGCTGCGCCTGGCCCGCGATCCACGGGGCAGAGCGGGCGATGGCTACCCGTCGATCCGCACCCTCAAGCGCTGGCTCAAGGCGCCGGACCTGGCGCCGAAGATCATCCAGCAAGACATGCACGTACCCCTCTGGGCACCGGCCCTGATGAAGCTCTACGGCCGCCCGCAAAAGCCCAGCCTGGCCTCCTGTCTGGAAGATCTCCCGGCCGCGCTGCCGCTGGGCATCATTGCCCCCAGCTACCACGCCGCCAACCGCTTCATCAACAAACTCGGCAACGTCGAGCGCCAGCGCGGCCGCATGCTTTCGCGAGAGATCAAGAATCTGCTCCCCTTCAAGCGCCGCGACGCATCAATGATGACGCCGGACGCCATCTACACCGCCGATGGCCACACCTTCGACGCCGAAGTCGCGCATCCCAGGCACGGCAAGGCTTTCCGGCCGGAGATTACCACCGTCCTGTCAGTGCCCACGCGCCGCTGCGTCGGCTGGTCGGCGGGCCTGGCAGAAAGCACCTGGGCGGTCATGGACGCCCTGCGCAACGCCGTCGAGACCGGCGGCATCCCGCTGATCTGGTATGTCGATAACGGCAGCGGCTTCAAGAACGTCTCGATGGAAGATGAAGTGGTCGGCTTCGTCAAAGGCAAGCTCGGCACCGACATCGAACACAGCATCGCCTACAACTCCCAGGCGCGCGGCGTCGAAGAGCGCTCGCACAAATCCATATGGGTGCGCGGCGCCA
>JAPLQT010000047.1 GCA_026399515.1 Pseudomonadota bacterium
TGCCGCGTTGGAGTGATTGACAACGCGCTAGATTGTTGGCATTATCTACAACATGAAAGCAGTTGAGCTAATTCAAACGCGCGTTGCCTACTCCGAGTGGGCTTTTGCCGAGTTGGCGTTATGGCGACTGCCAAAACCGACGGTGGGATCGTCGCACAGATTCAAATACAAGCTTGCGTATGTGGTACGCGGTGTATGTGTCCTGGGCTATGACAACGAGGTTGGGAAAGGGGACCATCGCCACTTCGGCGGGAAAGAATATAGATATGCTTTCTCGACGCCTGATCAACTAATTGTCGACTTTCAGCATGATATTGCGAGGTGGAACAGTGAGAACCATAACCCTTGATGTAAGAACCCCCGCCGATTCAATGGCGGACTTCGTAAATGCTTGGAAAACTGCCAAGCCCCAAAAATCTGCACGTATCAGCTTCGCTACCCCCGAATTACTTTGGAGAGTGCTGACCGAAAAACGGTGGGAGTTGCTTAAAAAACTTTGCGGTGCTGGGCCGGTATCAATCCGCGAAGCTGCCCGCCGTGTTGGGCGCGATGTCAAGGCTGTACATGGCGATGTAACGGCACTACTCAATGCTGGGGTGCTTAACCGTACCGAGGATGGTCGCATCGTCTTTCCGTTCGAGGCCGTTAAAGTAGAGTTTCTTTTGCAAGCAGCGTAGTTTGACCGGATGCAGCGGCCGAACCCATCCATCCACACGGACGCCGCGCGATGAAGCCGCGCAGCGCCGGTGGCCTTGAACCTCGGGCGCCTTGGCTCTCCGACTCAATCTCACTCGCATTGCGATGACTATGACCATCATGCCTGCACGTTTTCGGTTGCTGCTTGTCGTTCTTCTTTGCCTGGTAACAGTTGCCATGGCCCAAACCTCCCCATCACAATCGCCGTCAGGAGCCAATCACGTGAATTCAGTCGCAAAGGGTACCTTCACCGTATCACTTAAGCCCCAGGCCCTCTCGGACATCGCATCTGGTTCCGACATAGGGCGTATGTCGATCGACAAGGTGTTTTCGGGGGATTTGGTCGGAACGAGTCGAGGCGAGATGCTGAGCGCAATGAGCGCCGTAAAGGGCTCCGCCGGCTATGTGGCAATTGAGCGAGTCTCGGGGACAATCGACGGCCGGATCGGAACATTTGCACTCCAACACAGCGGAATCATGAACCGGGGCAGTCCCACTCTAACTGTCGTCGTCATTCCTGATTCCGGCACCGGCGGGCTTTCTGGCCTTTCCGGCACTCTGGCAATCGACATTTCGGACGGCAAACACTTCTATACCCTTAGTTACTCTTTGCCTGCGCAACACTGAGCCTCATGCAACTGCCCACGACGTCCAACCCGGTAGTTAACCGGACGCTGCCCGATAGAGCCGGCTGGCATCAGGACTGGCGAACCTACTTCCGCGCAAGATCGATACCCGGACACCTGCTATGACCCATCACGTCTACGCATTGAAGAACCCACGCGAAAACACCGGTACAAGCGCCTGGAAGCCGTGGGTCGTCTTGGTGGCACTCTGCTCGGCTTTGGGCGCGGCACACGCAGTCGAAATTCAGCCGTACGCGACCGAAGTGCTGTTCAAGAATCCCAAATACGGCGAAACGAGGCTCTCCCCCGACACCAGGCAATTGGCGGCGATAGCCGAGATCTCCGGCCGCATGCATCTCGTCGTCATGGATCTGGACAGCCGGCAGATGAAGTCGGTGGCCGGTTTTAGCGACGCCGACGTCGCCTGGTTTGCATGGATCAATGACCGGCGACTGGTGTTCAACCTCCAGGATCGTAACGCGGCGCTGGGCGAACAACAGGGCGCCGGCTTGTTTGCCGTGGATGCGGACGGCTCCGCCATGCGCGAGCTTATGCCTCCGGTGCGAAAACAGGCCAAATCCGCCGCTCTTGTCCGAGTAGTGTACAGCGCCAGATACCTGCATCAGATAAGGAACACCGACGACATCCTGATATTCAGGGCCACATCGGGGAAGAAGAGCGCCGACGTCATGCGACAGGACACGCGCACCGGTCGCATGACGTCGGAGGTGATGGGTATTACCGGAGATATCGTCAGTGCGCTCGCGGATTCCAACGGAACACTGAGAGCGCTTCAGTCTGTGGATAGCGGTGGTCGTGTACTGAACTGGTACCGCGCGGAGTCGGGTGCGGACTGGCAGCAGATCGCGGCATTTGCGAGTGTGCAGGCGATCGAGCGTTGGACGCCGCTGGGCTTTTCCGTCGACGGCAAGAGTCTATGGGTATCGGCCAGGATCGATCGGGACAAGGCCGCGATTTATTCCTACGATCTCGCGCATCGTCGGATCGGCGAATTGGCCGTCGAGCACCCGGACGTCGACATAATCGGCGGTCTGCACCTCGCGCCGAAGAACGGGGAACTGTTGGGGGTCACCATCGAAGCCGACAAGCAGCAAACCTGGTGGTTTGACGCGGCATGGGCCAAGGCGCAGGCAACGGTCGACGCGGCGCTGCCTGACCGCGTCAATCGCCTCAGCGGCGACGTCGCCTCGCGGGTGCTGGTATTCTCCTACACCGAACGTGATGCCGGGCGCTACTACCTTTACGACCTGGGCAAGGGCAGTTTGGTCGAATTGTTCGCGACATACCCGGACCTCGATCCGAAGCGCTTCGCCAAGACGCAATTCCTGACCTATGCGGCGAGGGACAAGCGAACGATCCCCGCCTATCTGACGCTGCCGCTCGTCCCGACAGGGCACAAGCCGCCGCTGATTGTCCTGGTTCATGGCGGCCCCGCGGCGCGCGACCATTGGGCCTTCAACCCGGCCGTACAGTTTCTGGCAGGGCGGGGCTACGCAGTCCTGCAGCCACAGTTCCGCGGCTCGGTCGGCTTCGGCAGTCAACACTTCAGAGCCGGCTGGAAGGCCTGGGGACTGGCCATGCAGGACGACCTGAGCGACGGCGTTCGGGCGATGATCGAGCAGGGGCACGCGGATCCCTCCCGGATTTGCATCATGGGCGCCAGCTACGGCGGCTACGCGGCGATGATGGGACTGGCCAAGGACCCTGGACTCTATAAATGCGGGGTGAGCTTTGCGGGGGTTAGCGACATCGGTCTGCTCTTCAGTGTCAGTTGGTCCGACACAGCGGATTCCCTGTGGGCGGACTTCGGGATGAAGAATCAAATCGGGGATCCGGTGGTCGATGCCGCTCAATTCGCATTGACGTCGCCCGTCGAGCAGGCAGCGAAGATCGCGGCTCCCCTTTTTCTGGCGTATGCGACAGATGACTACCGCGTACCCATGGTGCACGGCGAAAAGATGCGAAACGCCTTGGATGCGGCGAAGAAGCCCTACGAATGGTTTGTATTGCTCGGGGAAGGCCATGGAATGATGCTGGCCGAGAGCCGCATAGCCTACTTTCACCGTGTTGAATCGTTTCTTGCCACGCATCTGTCGCCAACGCCGCAAGGCGCAACGACGACTCGTCAGTGACAGGTCGCTGAAAGCGGCTACGGTAAGGGAGCCTGATGAGGCATACTTCCGGATCGGCGCCTTGCTGTCGCCGGGATTGCAATTCTCGAATATCTAGATGGAGAAAACTTGTGCGACGCCATTCCACCATGAGCTATTCCCTTATAGCGGCACTCGTCGCTGTTTCCGGCAGCGTTGCGGCACCGGCGAACTTGCCTCCGCCGGTTGCGATCTCCGCAACGTCACCGACCCAGTCTGCATCAGGATATGACCAGCCGCCGAAAAATATTCTGGAGGTTATGCATGCACTCTCGCCGCCAACGGCCAATGTGAGCCCAACGCAGAATGCGATTCTGCTTGTCTCGTGGCAGGACTATCCGCCGATTTCCCGAGTGGCGACGCCATTCCTGCGACTGGCGGGAGCGCGCATCGAGCCCAGGAATCACAGCAAGCATGACACCCCCGGCGGTTATGGAATCAAGCCTTGTGTAAGAGGCTTCGAGTTGGTTCGGATTGCCGATGGGGCGCGAATCCCGGTCAGTCTGCCTCCGGGCGCATGCCCGGATAGTCCCGTGTGGTCCGCCGACGGCAAGCGATTCGCGTTCGCAAATATCGCATCGGTGTCGGTCCAACTGTGGGTCGGCGACGCGAGCACCGGCAAAGTGCATCACGTACCCGGTGTTCGTTTGAACCCGATGTTCAAAGGTGAGTTGCAATGGATGCCCGATCAGAAAACGCTCCTGGTCAAATTGGTTCCCGACCACATGCGTGCGCCGCCGCCCGAGCCGCTGGTACCGAGCGGTCCGAGCATCCAGGAATCCGGTAGCGAAAAAGGGCAAAGCAGCACCTATGAAAATCGAGACACCCTGAACAACAAGCACGACGAGGATCTGTTCGACTACTACGCCGCTTCGCAAGTGGCGTTCGTCGATGCAGCCACCTCAACGATCACGCGAGTCGGAAAACCGGGCAATTACGAGTCGGTCGAACCGGCGCCCGATGGCCGGCATCTGCTCGTCACCGCAATCCACAAGCCCTATTCGTACGTCACGACCTATGAGCGATTTCCTCAGGATATCGACGTGTGGGATGCCTCGAACCGCGCGAAAATAGTCGCCCACCGCATCGCCGCGCTTCCGTTGGCGGATCGCGTCCCCATACATGGCGTACCGGTCGGGCCCCGCCAATTTTCCTGGCGCGCCACCGAGCCCGCGACGCTGGTATGGGCGGAGGCTCTGGATGGCGGTGACTGGAAGGTCAAGGTTGCCGCTCGCGACAAAGTGCTCATGCTGAAGGCGCCCTTCAATTCGACGGCTATCGAGATAGCCCGGACCGAGCAGCGTTACCAGGGCATCGCATGGAGCGAGCAACGGAACATCGCGCTGATGTACGAGTATGACCATAACCGGCACTGGATGCGGACATTCATTGTCAACGTCGATGACCAGCAACAGAAACCGAGCCTGCTTTGGGATCGTTCGACCGAGGAAAAATATGCGAACCCCGGCGGTCCGGTGTATCGGCGGCTGTTGAACGGATATCGGGTGGTTCGTATGGACGGTGATTCGATCTACCTCTCGGGAAACGGCTCATCCCCGGACGGCGATCGGCCTTTCCTCGATCGTCTCGATCTCAAGACACAAAAATCACAGCGCCTGTTTCGCAGCGACAAGGATGCCTACGAGCAATTCCTTTCCTTCAACGGCGCCGACACACGCAGCTTCGTCACTTGGCGCCAAACGGTGATCGATCCGCCGAACGCTTTCCTGAGAACGCTGGGGGGAAGCCTGGAGGCGGCGGAGGGGGAAGCCGCTTTTGCTTCGACCAGAGCCGCGATTACCCATATTCCCGACCCGACGCCCGCGGTGCGCGCGATCAAGAAGCGGCTGGTCAAGTACAAGCGCGACGACGGGCTGGACTTGTCGTTCACGCTGTATACCCCGCCCGGCTACAAGGAAGGCACTCGCGTTCCCACGATCCTGTACGCCTATCCTCTCGACTATGCCGATGCATCGAAGGCCGGCCAGGTGGTAGGTTCCCAGGCGACCTTCACACGCCTGAGGCAATACAGGCTGCTCCTGCTCGCAGGCTACGCCATCATCGACAACGCCGCGTTCCCCATCGTCGGCGATCCGAAGAAAGCCTACGATACCTACCTCGAACAGCTGGTTGCCGATGCGAAGGCGGCGGTCGATGAGGCAGTGCGTCTTGGCGTTGCCGACCCGAAACGGATCGGCGTCACCGGGCATAGCCACGGCGCGCTGATGACCGCCAATCTGCTGGCCCATTCCGATTTGTTCCGGGCCGGTGTGGCAACCAGCGGCTCCTACAACAAGACGCTCACGCCGTTCGGATTTCAGAACGAGCGCAGATCGGTTTGGGAGGCGGCGGATGTTTATCAAAAGGTCTCGCCATTCTTCTTCGCCGATAAACTAAAGACGCCCATCCTCATCGTCCACGGCGCCGATGACGCGAATCCCTGCACCACACCGCTGCAGGCCAGCAAACTCTATGAGGCGATCCGAGGTAACGGCGGTACCGCGAGGCTGGTCATGCTCCCGCACGAACCGCACTGGTATACGGCGATGGAGTCGAATGAGCAGCTCATTTACGAAATGGTCCGCTGGTTCGACAAATACGTTAAGGACGCACCGTCGGCGGTCAAGACGGGAGACTGACAGCCTAATTTGCGAGCTGCGAGCCGCAGCTCGGCATGGGTATATTCAGGGTTCGTTTGCGTTCTCGACCAACGAATCGCATAACTCATTTTCCCAGCAAGACCCATACTATCTTGCAGTCCTCCAAAACCTCACCGGCCTGCATTTCGCCGGGAGCGAACTGCACGACCTCGCCTTTGCCGACGATGCGTTCGCCATCTTGGGTGATTGCCTTGATGCGACCTTCCGTGACCATGGATATTTCGTGCTCGGGGTTGGCTTTCATTCCGTCTGCCGGGAGCCTCGCTCCCTTGGGCAGGAAGACCGTGCCCATGCGGAAATGGACTGCCCCTTCTTTTATTTCCAGTAGTTGTTTCAGGTGACCGTCTTGCGGCCCGGGATATTGGAGCTGCAATACGTTCATGATTTTGGCTGGTTGGTGTATGCGTCATATACCAATCGTGCGGCGACGGCGTCTTCGACGGCCTGGCCGAGCGCCTTGAAAACGACCGTGATCCCGGCCGGGACCGCGACCTTGCCCGCCAGCACCTCGCCGATTTCGCATTGCACGCGGGCGCCGGAGAGAATCACGTCACCGGACTCGGTTTCGGCGGCACGGCGGTGGTCGACGATGAGGTAGTTCGCCATGGCGGCGTCGTCCAGTTCGCGCCATCCCGGACGCGGGGCGCCGACCGCATGCACCAATGCGCCGGGCTTGAGCCAGCGACCCATCAGCACCGGCGTGCTGGCGTTGGTGACGGTCACCACGATGTCGGCATCGCGCACCGCGGTTTCCGCATCGGGACTGGCGATGCCGGCTATCTCTTCGGCGCAGCGTTGGGCATTGGCGGGGTTGCGGCTCCACACGCGGATATCGCTGATGGACACGACGGCGCGCAGCGCCAGCGCGTGAGTGCGCGCCAGGGCGCCGGAGCCGAGCAGGGCCAGCCGTTTGGGCTGCCGGTCGCGCAGCGCCCGGGTGGCCACGGCGGAGACGGCGGCGGTGCGCAAGGCGGTCAGCCAGGTGGCATCCATCACCGCCAGCGGGCTGCCGGTGGCCGGATCGAGCAGCACCAGTGTGGCGATCATGGTCGGCAGTCCGCGCGCTGCGTTGTCCGGAACCTGGGTGATCAGCTTGACCGCCAGAGAACCGATGACCAGCGCCGGTTTGACAAAGAGCAGGCTGCCGAGAGTGGGCAACTCCATCACCGTGCGCATCGGTTGAGTCACCCTCCCGGCCGAGAGATAGATCAGCGCGGTTTCGATTGCCGGGAGTAGAGCGTCGAGCGACAGCAGCCGGCGTATGGTGGCGTCGTCCAGCAGTAGGGGAGGAGGGATCATGGCGAAGATATCCTCTCAGGAGTCCAATGTCATCAACGTCGCGTTGCCGCCGGCGGCCGTGGTATTGACGCTCACCACATGCTCGGCGAGCAGGCGGTGGAGACTGTTCGCACAGACTGACGGACGCGTTCCGATCGCCGGCGATGAGTACAAACGAAACGGCTTCGCTGTGCCAGTCATGGGTCATGCGGATGCGCCGACGCACCGACATTGGCAGGCGTGCATGCAGGGCGACGGCAAGCGGCGCATCTTCCAGCAGGATGTCGTTGCCGGTCGCCAATACCGCTGCAATCTGGATCAATAGCTGGCGCTCGGTGTCCGCCAGGCACAGCGCGGTGCCGCGCGGCGCAAAAGCCAGGGTGTTGGTTTCCCCGGTCGGTCCCGTCAGGGCAAAGCGTTGGTCGAGAAGCGTTAGCTCTCGAAAGTTTGCACACCGCTCGGCCAACTCAGGCTGATCGGATGCTTGCGCCCACGCGGCCAATTCGCCGAGCGCGTCGAGGCGACCGGTCGCAGGCACGGCGGGCGCAAGCCCCAGCGCCGTCGGTGCCACCTGATCCGAGCCGAGCAAACGGTGCAGATAGAGCGGGCCACCGGCTTTCGGGCCGGTGCCCGACTTGCCTTCGCCGCCGAACGGCTGGACTCCCACGACCGCACCGACCATATTGCGGTTGATATAGATGTTGCCGACATGGGCGCGCGCGACGACGTGGGCGATGGTTTCGTCGATGCGGCTGTGCAGCCCGAGGGTCAGGCCGTAGCCGGTGGCGTTGATGGCGTCGATCAGGGCGTCGAAATTCTCGCGCCGGAAGCGCAGGTAGTGCAGAACCGGCCCGAACACTTCGCCTTGCAGTTCGTTGAGCGCGTCGATCTCGATCAAGGTAGGCGGAACAAAGGTTCCGCCGTCGCATTCGGGCGGTAGCGGCAATTGGGTAATCTTCTTGCCGAGTGCGCGCATGCGTTCGATGTGGGCAAGCAATCCCGACTTCGCCTCGGTATCGATCACCGGCCCGATGTCGGTTGCAAGCTGCCCAGGGTCGCCGATGCGCAGTTCCTTCATGGCGCCCTGGAGCATGCCCAGCAGCTTGTCGGCGATGTCGTCCTGGACGCACAGCACGCGCAGCGCCGAGCAACGCTGGCCGGCACTGTCGAAGGCGGAGCTCAGGACATCCTGTACCACCTGCTCGGGCAAGGCCGAGGAATCGACGATCATGGCATTCTGCCCGCCGGTCTCGGCGATCAGGATCGCCTTGCGGCCGGCGACGGCGCGGTTGATCGCCTGCGCCACTTCCGCCGAACCGGTGAACAGCACGCCACGCACTCGCGGGTCCGCCACCAATACCGCGCCGATCACTTCGCCGCGCCCCGGCAGCAATTGCAGCGCCGCCAGAGGAACGCCGGCCCGGTGCATGAGCCTGACCGCGAAGGCGGCGATCAGCGGCGTTTGTTCGGCCGGCTTGGCTATCACGGGATAGCCGGCGACCAGCGCCGCGGCTACCTGTCCGGTAAAAATGGCCAAGGGGAAGTTCCACGGGCTGATGCACACCACCGGCCCCGCCGGCGCCCGTCGCGCCGCATCGCCATGGCGGCGCATCTGCTGCGCATAGTAGCGGCAGAAGTCCACCGCCTCGCGCACCTCGGCCACAGCGTTGCCCCAGGTCTTGCCGGCTTCGCGCACGCACAGGCTGATGAGGGTGTCTCGTTCCGACTCCAGCAGATCGGCGGTGCGTTCGAGCAGTGCGGCGCGCTCGGCGACCGGTGTCGCGGCCCATTGCGCCGCATAGCCTCGTGCCGCCGCCAGCGCCACCTCTATGTCCGCCAGTGTTGCCTCGACGACGCGGCCGACCCGGTCATTGCGGTCGGCAGGATTGCTCACTTGCTGCGCAGGGCTGCCGGATGTGCCGGCACCCACGAATAACGGCCTGGCCTCCCATTCATGCTGGGCAAGCAGCGCCTGTTGTTTTTCCAGGCTCGCCAGGTGGCTTTCGTTCGACAGGTCGAGACCAAGCGAGTTACGCCGCGCGCCGCCATAGAGATCCTGCGGCAAGGGGATGGCGGGATGCGGCTGTCCGCCGTCCTCGCGGACCTGCTGGAGCGGATCGGCAATCAGTTCGTCTATGCTCACGGCTTCGTCCACGATGCGATTGACGAAGGAACTGTTGGCGCCGTTTTCCAGCAGGCGGCGGACCAGATAGGGCAGCAGCGATTCATGGCTGCCAACGGGGGCATAGATGCGGCAAGGCTTGTCGAGATTCTCCGCGCCGACCACCTGATCGTAGAGCGTCTCGCCCATGCCGTGCAGACACTGGAATTCGTAGTCGTCCACGCCCATGTCGAGCGCCAGTTGATACACGGTGCACAGGCTGAGGGCGTTGTGGGTGGCGAACTGCGGATAAACGGCGGCACCCGCCGCCAGCAGTTTCTGGGCGCAGGCCAGGTAGGCCACGTCGCTGTGGCGCTTGCGGGTATACACCGGATAGCCTTCCAGGCCGTCCACCTGTGCACGCTTGATTTCGCTGTCCCAGTAGGCGCCCTTGACCAGCCGTAGCATCAGGCGATGGCCGCTGCGTTGCGCCAGGTCGACGAGATAGTCGATCACGTACGGGCAGCGCTTCTGGTAGGCCTGCACCACGAAACCGATGCCGTCCCATGCGCCGAGATCGGGGTCGAGCGCCAGCGCTTCCAGCAGATCGAGCGAGAGATCCAGGCGCTCGGCTTCTTCCGCGTCGATATTCAGGCCGATGTCGTATTGCCGGGCCAGCAGGCACAGTTGCTTGATGCGCGGCAGCAGCTCCCGCAGCACGCGCTCGCGCTGGGCGCGCGCGTAGCGCGGGTGCAGGGCCGACAGCTTGACGGAGATGCCGGGGCCGGCATATACGCCGCGACGCTCGGCGACTCGACCGATGGCGTGAATCGCTTCCGTGTAGGAGGCCAGGTAGCGCTCGGCATCGGCGTTGGTCAGCGCCGCTTCGCCAAGCATGTCGTAGGAATAGCGATAGCCCTGGGCCTCTTTCTCGCGGCTGCGTTTGAGCGCCTCGGCGATGGTCTGGCCGGTGACGAATTGTTGACCGAGCAGGCGCATCGCCAGGTCGAGGCCTTTGCGCACCAGCGGTTCGCCACCTCGGGCGATGAGCCGGCTGAGGGCGCTGCTCAAATTCTGTTCGCTGCTGGTCGATACCAGTTGGCGGGTGACCAGGAGTCCCCAGGCCGCCGCATTGACGAACAGCGAGCCGCTTTGACCCAGGTGCGACCGCCAGTCGCCCCGGCCGATCTTGTCGCGGATCAGGCGGTCGACGGTGTCGTTGTCGGGGATGCGCAGCAAGGCTTCGGCCAGGCACATCAGTGCGACGCCTTCCTGGCTGGAGAGCGAGAACTCCTGCATCAGGTTGTCGACGCCGCTGGCCTGGCTACGGTTCCGGCGGACCGAAGTCACCAGATCCCGGGCGCGCTGGTTGATCTTGGCCAGGCTGGATGCCGGGATATGCAGTTGCCCGGCCAAGGCCTGCATGGCGCCGGCTTCATCGCAGCGATAGGCAGCGGTGATCGCCTGCCGCAGGATAGAGTGGGAATGCAGTGTGTCGGTGGTATTCATGCCGGCAGTCGTCACGATGGGATGGCAGGCCCAAGCCGCCGCGCGCCAGTTGGCTCGATCACGAAGTTATCCTCGATGCGTACGCCGGCCATCGCCATGACGCGGACACCGGCTTCCGCGTCGATCATGTCGCGATATACATCGTCTGCCTGCCAGCGTTGCCATAAGGCGGGAATGAAGTAGATTCCAGGTTCGATAGTGATCACCATGCCCTGGCGCAGACGTTTTCCCAACCGCAAGTGTGCGGGGCCGAAGCGGGAATCGCGGTGGTGTTCAGCGTCATAACCCACCGCGTCCTCTCCCAGCGATTCCATGTCATGGACATCCAGGCCCAGCAGATGCCCCAGTCCGTGCGGGAATACCAGCGCGTAGGCGCCGGTCTCGACCACCGCATCCACCGAGCCGTGAAACAGTTTCAAGGGTACCAGTCCCTCGACGATGACGCGCGCCGCCAACCTATGCAGTTTGGCCATGGCCATACCGGGGCAGGCCTCTTGGACACAGACTTCCTGGGCGCGCTTGACCGTCGCGTAAATCAGGCGCCGTTCATCGGTCCACGCCTCGTCGACGCAATGGGTCCGCGTGATGTCGCTGGCGTAGCCGCTGTCGACTTCCGCGCCGGCATCGACCAGCAGGAAATCGCCGCTGCGCAAGCTGTTGTCGTGGGTCATCTGGTGCAGGATATGTCCGTCGCGCGTGCAGATGGGTGCATACGCCATGCGTGCTCCGGAGCGCGCAAGCTCGGCGCTCATGGCATGGACCAAGGCCGCTTCCTTCACGCCACTGGTTGCCGCCTGCCGGACGATGCCATGCATACGTTCGGTGATCGCCAGCGCCGCGTCGATCTCGGCCAACTCCTCCGCACTCTTGACCTCGCGTTGCGCCACCACCGCGCGTATCAGACTGCCGCTGGGCCGGAGTTCGCCGTGGCAGATACCGAGAAAATCGGCCAGGCGCTGTTTTTGTGCCGCCCGATAAGGCGGCAGGTAGTGAATTTCGCGCCCCTTCCGCCGTGCTTCCAGCAGCATGTCGCCTAACATCCGCTCATTGATTACCCGATCGATGCCGCAGCGCTGGGCCATGGCCTCGGGACTGGGCCGGGTAAACCACAACGTGTCGGCCTCGTCTTGTGGATTGGCGATCAGCGCCACATCGCCACTGGCCAGATCGAGCAAGCCCGCCAGGCCTGGGTATGACAGGCCAAAGTAGTACAGGAAACTGGAGTCCTGGCGAAATGGGTAGAGGTTCGCCGCAAACGTATACGGCTCGTCATCCTGGCCCAGGATTAAGATCAGGCCGGCACTGCCTGTGCCCTCACCGGAATCCGCCAACTGCCGCAGGAGCTGCTGTCGGCGTTGGCGATAGGTGGTTTCAGGAAACATCGGCCGAAGCGCGGGCACGCGCGCCGGCGCGACCGGCGGCGACCGCGGCCCAGTAGACCAACGCCGCGACGACGATACCCAGGACGTTCTTCAGCGGATGGGTGAACGCGATCATCACCGCCACGCCGCAACTCCATGCCAGCAGGCCGCGAAAATTGAATGCCAGACGCTGAACGCGGGTGTAGCTGCGTGCGATCCAGTAGTCGCTTACGAGCACGCCGGCAATCGGCGGAATAGTCACCGTCAACAGCATCAGGAATCCCATGAAATTGTCGAGTATACCCGCGGCCGCCAGCACCGAGCCGGAAATCCCCGCCAGCAGCGTCGCCACCTTCCTGCGGCTGTCCGGCCAATGCAGTAGCTGATTGATCGCCAGGCCGGAGGAGTAGGCGTTCATGACGTTGGTGGTCCAGGTGGCGATGATCAGCACTGACAGGGCCAGGATCGGCATGCCGAACTTGGCGTAGATCTCGACGATGTCATAAGTCCGCTGGATGATGGCCAGCATCGCTCCGCAGGCCGCCAGACCCATGGCCACCGGCAGCAGGCCGAGCACCGAACCGAGCACCGCGGCAGTTCGGGTGGTGGCATGCCGCGCGTAGTCGGGCGAGATGACCCCGCCCACCGAGAAGAAACCGATCGACAGGCCGATGGCGGTCAGCATGTCGAGGCGCGCTTCCGGGGCGGGCTGGTACTGGGTAATCACGTCGAAACTCCTGGCCTGGAACGCCACGATCATGGCGTACACCACTAGGGCGATCTTGCACGGGACGGCGATGTAGTTCAGGTACTTGAGGTAGTTGATGCCGAAGACCGCGATCAGCATCATGAACAGACCCAGTCCCAGCGCGGCGAGTGACGGCGACACCTGCCAGCCGAAAGAGAGATTCGAGATTTTCGCGAACGCGCCGCCGGCAATGCCGCTTTGGATGCCGAACCAGCCGAGCAGGGAAATCCCGATGGCCAGGCCGACCACGATCTTGGCGCCGTTGATGCCGAATGAACTGGTCGCCAGCGCGACGGTATCCAGGCACTGGTCGACGGCGGCGACGCTTTCCAGCGCCATGTAGGCGACGACGACGGAGAATCCGACGAACCCCGCCGCCAGCATGTCCCAGAACGGCAAGCCGGCGATCAGGGTGCTGCCGATCAGCAGCGACGGCACGCTGATCATGCCGCCGAACCAGATGGTCGCCAGGCCCAGCCAGGTCACGTTAGGGGTGGATTGCATTGGCATGTGGCTCCTTTAATGGCGGTTACCCGCCGGCGTAGTCACTGCGCAAAGCCATAATCCTCTCGCGCCTGCTCTGGCGTGATGTAGCCGTCGCGAAGGTCGCGCTGGATGGCATCCCGGCCGCGCGCCCTAGGGTCGCCATAACCGCCGCCGTGGCCGGTAAAGATGCGGATCAAGTCGCCTTGCTGCACCGGCACGCCGGTCGCCATGGTCCGCACCTCGAGCGCGCCGCCCTGGCGATGGATCTCGGCGCGGTTGCTGCTGCCTTCGCCGCCGCCGTTCAGTCCCCACGGATGGGTGCTGGTCCGGCTATAGGTGACGGTGAGAAAAGCCTCATCGGAGGTCACGCGGTAATCCAGCACCACGCCGCGCCCGCCGCGATACTGGCCGGCGCCGCCCGCTTCCTGATGGAAGGCATATTGCTCGATCTGCACGCCGTAGCGGCTTTCCGCCAGTTCCACGGGAATGTTGTAGGTTTCCCCGTTGGCGCAGCAAAACATGCCGTTCAGCCCATCCCGCTGGTGCGTTGCCCCCCAGCCGCCGAGCAGCGGTTCGCCGAGCACGAAGAACTGCCGGCTGTCGGGGTGGGTGCCGGCCAGGAAAGTGCCGCCCACCGAGCGATAGTGGCCGGCCGGCAGGCGTTCAAGCATGGCGGGCGCCAACGCTTTCCAGACCAGCTCGATGACCGCCACCAGCGACTCGTAGTAGATCGAGACGGGCGCCGGGCTCTGCGCCGAGACCAGAGTGCCGTCCGGACAGATGATTTCTATGGGCCGGAAGCAGCCGCCGTTGGCGGGAAGGTCGGGATCGGTAATGGCCTTCAGCGCGCAGCGCACCGCGGTGCCGAGTGCCGTGCGGCTGGAATTGATGGGCCCGTGCGCCTGTGGGTCGGTGCCGGTGAAATCCGCCAGCATGTTGCCGTCGCGCAGCGTGACCTTCACCTTGAGTTTAAAGGGACCATTGCCGGCGCCGTCTTCCTCGATCACATCCTCGGCCTCATAGGTGCCGACGGGCAGCGCGCGCAGTTGCGCCCGCGTCAGGCGTTCGCCGTAATCCATCAGGTCGGCCATGGCGAACGAGACGGTCTCCATGCCGTAACGCTCGAACAATTGTTGCACGCGTCTTTCCCCGGTGCGTGCGGCCGCGACTCCGGCATGCATGTCGCCGATGGTCTGGTCCGGCATGCGCACGTTGGCGGCGATGACATCCACCAGGCTCCGGTTCAAACGGCCTTCTTCATACAATTTCACGAAGCGCAGGTGCAGCCCTTCCTGGAATATCTCCGTGGCGGTGGTGGTGACGCTGCCGGCGTCCTTGCCGCCGATTTCGGTCCAGTGCGATTTGTTAACCGAGAAGCCGACCAGTTCGTTGCCAACCAGGATGGGCACGATGATGACCACGTCGGACAAGTGCGTGCCGCCGCCTTCATACGGCGTGTTGGTGATGATGACATCGCCCGACTTCAGGGTGTCGGCCGGATGGTGTTGCAGCGTGCTTTGCACGGCAGTGTCCAGGGTGGCGAGAAATCCGGCGACGCCGTTGCCCTGGGCGACCAGTTCGCCATGAGCATCGGTGAGCCCTACCGCAAAGTCGGTGGTCTCGTAGATGATCGGGCTCATGCTGGTGCGGATCATCACCTGGAACATCTCCTGGCCGATCGCGGTCAGCGAGTCCTTGATGACTTGCAGGGTGACCGGATCGTATCCGTGCGCGGCCTGTGCGCTCTTGGAATGAACTGGGTTCATGCGACCTCCGGTGGTGGCGCGGATTGCAGATCGATAATCAGGTTGCCGTAGGAATCGACGCTCAATTTATGGCGTGGCGGCAACACCACCGATGACGAAGCGTCCTGGATGATCGCCGGCCCGATCACGTTCATGCCGGGCTCGAGCTTATTGTTATCGTAAATGGCGACATCCAGGCTGCCGTCATGTTCGAAGAAGACGCCGCGTGTCCCGAGGTAGGCGTCTTCGATGCGGCCAACGCCCGCCTGCCTTAGCTGAGGCTTTGGTTTGACGATATGCACGCTGGCGACGAGATGAAAGTTGACCACTTCGACGCCGGCATCGGGGAGACGGTAGGTGTAGCGGGTCTCGTGGTCGGCATGGAACCGGTCGATGATGGTTGAAATCCCTTGCCCGGAATCGAGTGCCGACAAATCCACCGGGACTTTGACCGTGTGCTCCTGCCCCAGATAGCGCAAGTCGGCGTAATGGGCGAAGCGCAATTCCGCCTGGTTCATCGCCTGGCTGGCGAAGTCGTTGCGCGCCTGCTCTTCCATAGCCGCATAGGTGCAGCGCAGCGCCGCCTCCACGCCGGGCGCGAGGGCGCGCAAGTCGGTCATGGTGTAGTCGCGCCGGATGTCGGTAAGCAACATGCCCCAGGCGGAGAACACCGCTGCGTGGGTGGGAATGATGACGCGCGGAATATGCAATTCCTCCGCCAGTTCGAGGGCGTGCAAGGCGCCGCCGCCGCCAAAGGCCATCAAGGTGAAGTCGCGCGGGTCGTAACCTTTGTTGGTGGACACCAGCTTGAGCGCATTGACCATGTTGGCGTTGGCCAGCCGCAGCACACCCTGCGCGGCCTCGATCTCGCCCAGGCCCAGCGGTTCGCCCAGGCGGGCGAACGATTCGCGCACGCTTTTCAAGTCCGGCGTTACCTGCCCGCCGAGAAAATGCGCCGCATCGATACGCCCGAGCAGCAGGTTGGCGTCGGTCGTGGTGGGACGCGTGCCGCCTCGGCCGTATGCCACTGGGCCCGGGCTGGCCCCGGCGCTTTGCGGGCCGACTTGCAGGCGCCCACCGGCATCGACGCTGGCGATGGAGCCGCCGCCCTGGCCGATCTCCACCAGTTCTATGACGGCGGTCTGGATCGGATAACCCGGATGCTTGGCGGTGCGCTCGATATGGTATTCGGTCGTCACCGACAGGTGGCCGTTGTGGATCAAGGTGCACTTCGCGGTGGTGCCGCCGACGTCGAGCGCGATGAGATTGGCTTCGCCGATGAGCTGGCCCAAGGCCTGGGCGGCGATCATGCCGCTCGCCGGCCCCGATTCGACCATCGACACCGGGTTGGCAATCGCCCCCTCGCTGCTGGTCATGCCGCCGTTGGATTGCATCAGGTACAAGTTGCCGGAGAATTCCTGCTGATCCAGCGCGGCCCGTAGCGCACCGACATATTTCCGCACCACCGGTGAGACAAAGGCAGAGACCACGGTGGTGTTGCTGCGCTCGTATTCGCGCCACTCCCGGCTGATTTCGTGAGAGGCGACGACGGGAACTCCCGGCAACAGGCGGCGCAGCGTGTCCGCAATGGTCTTCTCGTTTTCCGGGTTGCGATAGGCGTGCAGGCAGCACACGGCAATCGCTTCGACGCCCTCCTTGCGGAAATTCTCGGCGATCTCATCCAACTCGCTCATTACCACGGGCGTCTGCAACTTGCCGAGATGCGTCATACGCTCGGTCACTTCGGCGCGCAGATAGCGCTCCACGAATGGCACGGGCTTGGTGAAATTCAGGTTGAACAGATCGGGGCGGTTGCCGCGCCCGATCTCCAGGACATCGCGGAAACCCCGGGTGGTGACGAGCGCCGTGCGCGCACCGCGCCGTTCCGTCAGGGCGTTGATGACCACGGTCGTGCCATGCGCGAGCAGCGCGACCTGCGACAGGTCGGCGCCGCAGCGCGCGATGGCATCGAGCACACCTCGCTCGAAATTGGGTGGCGTGGTATCGACCTTCAGTTCGCGCAACTCGCCGCGCAAGGTCTTGGGGTCATAATCGTAGAGCACCAAATCGGTAAACGTGCCGCCAACGTCGGTTGAAATATGCAGTGACATGATTTGAATTAGAAGTTGTAGCGCAGATCCAGGCGAGCGATGCGTGGCAATGCCGGAGCCGCGAAACCGCCGCCTACCCACTCGGCGTTGTAGGCCTTGTCGGTGGCGTTGTTGACGGTCAGCGCGGCCGTCCACTTGCCTTTCGCGTCTTCCAGCATGGCGCGCAGGTTCAACAGCGTCACGGCGGACCGGGCGGTACTGTTTTCGGGATCCCAGTATTGTTTACCTTTGCTGACGATATCGCCGCGCAGCACCAGGCGGAGGCCAGAGCCTACCGGGAAGCGGTATTGGGATCCAATATTGGCGGTCCTGTCCGGCACATAGGGCGCACGCTTGCCGACCAGGGCCGGGTTGACCTTATAGCTCTTGATCTCGCTGTCGGTGATGCCCAGGCCGGCATAGGCGTCCCAGCCGGGGGCCAAATTCGCCACCGCTTCAAGTTCACCGCCGATCAAGTCGACCTTGTCGATGGCAACCAGCACTTGGGCGCCGACCGCGCCGATAAACACGAAGTAGGGGGCATTGGTGACCTCAGACTTGAATCCCGCCGCGCTGAGACGGAGCTTCCCGCCAGCCAGTTCGGTCTTGTAGCCCGCCTCCAGCGACTTGGTGATTTCCGCCCCGATCTGGTCCCGGACCCCGGCGACAGGTGGCGTCGCCACAGCCGCGGCGGCACCCACCCCGCTCTGATTGAACTGCCCTGAACGGAAACCCTTGCCCCAGGAAACATAGGCCAGCGAACTGTCATCCGCCTTGTAGCGCAAGGAAATCTTCGGCTGCATGGCGCTGAACGTTTCTGTCTTGGTACAGGCAGCCTGGTTGGCGGCGGTACATCCGGCTGGCACGCCGGCGGTCTGCCGCGAATCGACGGTCTGCTTGCGCTCGTCGCTGTCATAGCGAAGCGCGCCGGATATCTCGACTTTCGAGGTAAGGTCATAGTCGACATTGCCAAAGGCCGCCCAGGCGCGATTGTGGTTGTTATCGGCCATCCAGGTGAGCGTCGGGTTGGTTAGGCTGGCGAACGCCGGGTCATGACTGAGGTCGGTGATGCCCTTGCCCAGGTCCGAGCCGGTGGTGGTTGAAATGAAGCGATCAGTCTTGAGTCCGTAGATTCCCGCCATCCAGCGCACGCCTTTGGCGCTGGGTGAAGTCAGGCGCAACTCGTAGGAGTCGCTCTTGACGTCGACGAACTGGGTTTGCGTCCCATCCAGCCCGGGGCCATAGAGATTGCGCGTGGCCGAGTAGGGAAACTGGTCGGCCGCCACGTATTCATTGATATGGTTATGCGAAAGGATACCGGTCAGCGTGGCGAAGTTCAGTTCGTAGTCGGCCTTGACGGTGACCTCGTCCATGTCGCGGGTGTTGCGGCCGGTATTGTTGGCGCAGAAGGTGCGCGTCACATGATCGGCGTTGAGTCGGCTGAAGTCGAAGGCATTGGCCAGATCCGCCGTGCAATCGGCCAACAGGTGTGTCGGTTGATACTGGAAGTTGTTGGCGCCGGCCTTGTCCCTGACCGTGCTGGCGCGCAGGTCCAGGGTCAAGGCATCGCTGGCCTTCCATTTCAGAAGCCCCCGCAGCGTCTGGTTCTGATAAGGATCGGCCTTTTTGCCTTGCGCCAGGTTGTCGAAGTAACCGTCGCGATCGGTGACGTTCCCCGCTACCCGAAACAGCACACGATCTTCGACCAGCGCTCCGCTGACCGCGCCCTGCAAGGCTTTTTCTCCACCGCTGCCGAGGCTGAATTGACCGAAGCCGCCGGTCTTGTTGCTCGGTTGCTTGGTGGTGATCAGGATCGCGCCTCCCGAGGCGTTCCTACCGTAAAGCGCTCCCTGCGGACCGCGCAGCACTTCGATGCTTTGAATGTCGAACAGTTCCTGGGTAAATTGTTTGGCGTCGGACTGGATCACCCCGTCCACCACCACCGCCATCGGCGCTTCGCCGTTGCGCACCTGCGATAGGCCGCGTATGGTCATGAACGATGTCCCGACGGATTGCGACTCGGCGAGGGAAAGGTTGGGTGTGAGGGCGACGAAATCGCCGGGATTCTTGATGCCCGCATCTTCGATCGCCTTGGCGGAAAACGCCTTGACCGACATCGGCACGCTCTGCTGGGTTTCATCGCGGCCGCGCGCCCGGACGACGATGGTTTCCAGAACCTGTGGCGCGTCTTTGGTTTCAGTTTGAGTTTGGACGCGACCGGCATCGCCGGGTGCGGTGGCCGCGGTTTGAGCGCTCGCAAAGACCGGGAATGCCAATGTAATGGCCGCCACCAGTAGGGATGGACGGCCCGGAAAAGTATGTTTTTGCATGTGTGCTGCCCCCTGTTTGTAGTTGGTGTTTAGGAATCCAGGAGAGAACACCGGAAAATCACCTGGACCATTGATAGCGGCTCCGATTCTATGGAAGGCGTCCGGCCATCAACAAGGCGCGCGTGGAGTAGGTCCGGGAGAGAATCGACAGACGGCCTACCCGATTGGGTAGGTTGGTGGCTTAGAGCCTATTTCAGTAGGGAGAGCGGCATGCGCCGAGACGAATTGGAATGCGATGCAAGGCGCGGCGACGAAGCGATGCTAAATGCCTCGGGAGGAGCCGCAACGCCGCAGCGCGCCCAATTCGTCCGGCCCTTCGGGTTGCAGCCAAATGCGGCGCTCGCTTTGCCGCGGCCCTTGGCAAGGGGTTACCCTTGCCGGCGGCCCGCTTCGCGCGATCATCCGCATTTGGCTGCAACGCATACCACTCTCCCTACTGAAATAGGCTCTAAGCTTCTTCTGGCTGCCCCGAGTATCCTTGGCGCAACGCAGCGCCAATGGCGGCGGCGCGATTATCCACGCCGAGCTTCTGAAAGATGTTCTTGAGATGGAATTTCACCGTATTCTCGGATATGCCCAAGGCCCTGGCGATGGTCTTGCTCTGCTGCCCGGCGATCAGCAGGTTAAGGACCTCGCTTTCTTTGGCGCTGAACAGGGTCCGTTGCCGTGGCGGATGGGTACGCCAACCCCGGAGTTGGGTCATTACGGCGACTGCCTGAGGCGGCAGCGTGCCTTCCAACTGCTGCAATACCCGCAGCATGGGCGGACCTGCTTCCAATAGCAGGCCGGTCAGGCCATGCTGAAAAATCGGCGCCAGCGAGTCTTGAATTTCCTGGACCGGGATATTTCCGTCACGGGCGCGGTGCTTGGCCAGCATTGCAAACAGCCCGATGCGCCAAGCCGGCAGTATCAATCCGGCAGCCTTGAACAAGCGGGACATTTGCTTCAACCGCGATTGCGCGGCCTGCGGCATTCCGGCCGCCATCTGCATCCGCGCCAGCGCCAGGGACGCGGCCTCGAGAAAGCGCCAGTTGAGCCCGATTGCCACGATCTCGCCGGGATGGTCGTGCATTTTCGCCTCCAGCGAGGCTGCATTTGCTTCCTGTTGCGCTTCGGTCAGCAAGCCGCATTGCGCCAGAAGATCGACCCGCCAGGCGAGAACGAGGTTCGACAGGCGCTGAAGATTCCTTCGCCGCGCCAGTTCCGCGGCATCTTCCAGGATCGCCAAGGCGCTGGACAATCCCTCGTGGCGCAAGGCGATGCGCCATGACACCTCGGCGGTCGCCGCGAACAGTTCAAACCAGCCGTCTACGCGTTCGAGCGTCTCCTTGCCATTTTTCAGCCAGGGCAGCGCTTCAAGCCACAGACCCTGCCAATACAGATGTTGCGCCTTGAAGCAGCCGACCAGCGCCTTCAAGGAACTATCGGTGCCGAAATTCGTCTCGGCCAGGGCGATGCCTTCGTCCGCGCACTGTCGCCCCGCCGCGATTTGCCCCGAGATGCTCAGGGCTTGGGACAGGTGCATCAAGCCGTAGTTCTCGCCCAAGGTATTGCCGCTCAGACGGAACCTGACCAGGGCGTCCTTTGCTGCCTGTCCGGCTTCGCCGATGCGGCCCCAGGCGAGCGACGTGATCGCCCCGGCGCAGAGCAAGGTGGCCTGCCCCAGCGGATCGTCCGGCATGCTGTCGTTGGCGGCGGCGCCGGTTTTCGGCCATTTATCGAAATCCTCGAAATGGTCGAAATAGACGTGAACCAGCGCGTCGATGATTTTCATGTCGCGCAGCAGGCGGGGAATGCCCTTCACCGCCACTTCCGCCAGTCGAAAGAGTTCCATGGCCAGGGCTTCATTGCCCAGCTTGGCGTGCAAGTAGGCCTGCATCAACAGCAACTCCGGCTCGGTGCGTTTGGTCACTTCGTCGAATTGCTGAAGCAGGCTCCTGGTGTACTGGATTCCCTTGGTCAGTACCAGTTCCCAGCCACCCGCCTGATGGACGAGTTGAACGGCGAGATCGGTATCTTGCGCGCTCAAGGCATGCGCCACGGCAGATACCCAATCGGTTTCCCGGCCCAACCAGGATGCCGCCGAGCGGTGGATTTCGCATGCACGTTTGCGATCCAGGCGGGGACTGAGGAATTCGGAGAGCATCAGGTGATAGCGGAACCAAGTCCGGTCCGGGTCGAGCGGCACCAGCAGCGCGTCGAAGTGGGAAAGCCGCTCGAGCAACTCGCCGCTGTCATTGCGACCGCGGACCGCATCCGCCAACTCGGCGTTGAATCGTTCCAGCAGGGAAGTTTCGATCAGGAATTCCCGGCACTCCTGCGGCATATTCTCCAAGATCTGCTCAGCCAGATACTCGGCGACATCCGCTACCCGGCCGGAAAAAGCCAGGAGATCGTTGGATGACCCTTTGCCCCGTGAAAACCACAGCCGGGCGAGTTGCACGGCGACCGCCCAGCCTTCGGTCCTGGAATGAACGATGGTCAGCGCCGAGCGATCCAGCGAACTGCCCAGAATGTGCGATGCCTCGGACAAGGACAACACCAGGTCGCTCGCATCGACTTGATGCAACAGGCCGCGGGCTTTCAGCGAGGCGAGCGACCAGCGCGGCTTGGTGCGACTGGCCACGACGAATTGCAGCCAGGCGCTACCGCGTTCCAGCAAGGTCAGGAAAATCTCATCGACGGCGGGACTGGCCGCGCAATGGTAGTCGTCGAGCATCAGCGTAACGCGCTTGCCGCACTTGTCCAAGGCCCGCAGCAGTTCCGCAAGCGTGCGCTCCGGATTGGCATCGAGCAGTTGTTCGTGGGCATATTGCGTCAGGCCCGCCAACTCGACACCCGCGCCTTCGAGCGCCAACAGGATGTAGGCCAGGAAACGATTCGCATCGCTATCGGCTTCGTCGAGCGACAGCCATGCAACCGGCGTCGGGACCAATTGCTGTTGCAGTGCCAGCCGCCATTGACTTAGAAGTATCGTCTTGCCGAAACCGGGCGGGGAGATGATCAAGGCCAGCGAAATTTGGCGCTGACTCTGCAAACGAGCCAGCAAGGCGTCTCGCCTCACGACGTCGATCTGCATTTGAGGCGGGGCGAGTTTCCCCACCCACATCCAGGATGCGCTTGCTTTTGGGGAAGATGGGTCGGTCATGCTGTAGCGGCGAGAGGGGGATAAGTCACCGCAAGCGGTGGGGAGCGATGGGCCAAAGTGTGGCAATACTAACAAAAACGCCCGCAGGCGGCGGGCGTTTTCAAAGGGACGCAAGCCACCGGTGTTAAAGCACGGGCGCTCTCAATGTCCCCAGCACTGCCTCGATGGACATTCCTATCCCCAGCAGCTTGTCGTCGCTGCCGAGCGGTCCGTCGAGTTCCAGGCCCACCGGCAGACCGCTCGCCGTCATGCCGGCGGGGATGGACAGGCCGGGGATGCCGGCGCTGCTGTCCGGGTTGGTGTTGCGGATATAGGCCTCGAAGGTATTCACCGGCGCCCCGCCGTTGATCGAGACGGTGGATGATCCATTGACAGCGTCGATGGTGGTGGCCGGCAGGATGGTGGTGGGGAACATCATCGCGTCCAGCGCGTTGGCGGCGAAGTAGGCCGCATACAAGGCCTGCAAGCGGGGCCGGAAGATATTCATGGCATCCGCATAGGCGGCGCCGAAGCTGCCGCCCAGGATGGCGTCGAAGATGCTCTTCACGTCCGGGCTGGCTATCTGGGCCGCGATGTCGGCGACGCTGATGCCGGTCACGCCGGTGGCGGCCAGATACGCCGGAATGTCGACGGTCAGTTCGTGGGCGACGATCGGCGACGACACCTTGTCGTGCAGCGCCGCGAGGCCCACCAGGTCCACGTCTACGAACACCACGCCGGCAGCGGCCAGTTTGGTTCTGGCCGCATCCATCACCGCCGAGAGCTGGGTATCCAGCCCCGCCCAGAACGACGCGGGAATGCCGATGCGCAGGCCCTTGAGGCCGATGGCGGCTGGCATGGCGCGTCCGCCGATCACCGCATCGAGCAAGGCCACGTCGGCGACCGTGCGTCCCATCGGGCCGATGGTGTCGCGTGTATGGCAGATCGGCACGACCGCGTTGGTATCGGTATAGCGCCGCTGAGAGCCGCCGTTGCCCACCGAGGGACGCAGCCCGACGATGCCGCACAGCGCGGCGGGAACGCGTGACGATCCGCCGGTGTCGGTGCCCAGGCCGGCGGGAACGATGCGCGCCGCTATGGCCGCCGCAGTGCCGCCCGAGGAGCCACCGGGAATGCGCGTCATGTCGTAAGGGTTCTTCACCGCGCCGGCGAAGGACGACAGGTTGGTGTTGGTCATGCCGAAGGCCAGCTCATGCATGTTGGCCTTGCCCAGCACGATCGCGCCGGCGTCGATAAGCTTTTGCAGCGAGGGCGCGTTGGCTGTCGGTTGAACGTGGCGCAAGGCCGGGGTGCCGCCGCTGGTGGGTAGGTCACGGGTATTGATGTTGTCCTTGACGACGATGGGCAAGCCCGCCAATGCGGGCAGCGCCGCGCCGCTCTGGCGCAGCGTATCGACGTGGCGCGCGGCAGCCAGGGCGCCGGCCTTGTCGAGCACGATCAAGGCGTTCAGATCCTGCAAGGCTTCGGCGCGCGCGATCAAGGTCGTCACATAGGTCTCGGCCGAAAGCTTGCCATCCCGGATGGCGGTAATCGCCTGCGACGACGTCAGCGCGAGTTGCCCGGCGGTGCCTATTGCCACTGATTCTCCACCGGTGATTGTGGTCCGTTAACCATGTCGGCAAGCCATGTCGGGTGACACGGCTTGCCGAGGTGAGCCGGGGCCAGGGCGGCCCCGTAATGTCAGAACTTGAAAGTCGCGTCTACACCAACCACCCTGCCGGGCGCAAGCGCGCCGATGGAACCGACCGGCGCGGGCCATCCCGAAAAGGTCTTGCCATTGACGTCGGCGTAGTATTGTTTGTTGGTGAGGTTGCGACCGTACAGATTGACCGACCACTTGTCTTTTTCCTGGCGGACTCCCAGGCGCATCCCGTAGAGGGCGAATCCGTCGGATACCAGCAAGTTGTCGGGATGCCAGTATTTCTTGCTGCGCTGCTCCACTTCGAAGCGGCCGAAGCCCAGCATGCCGTTGCCGATGGGTGTTGTGTACTGCGCCCCGAGGTTGAGCTTCCAGGGCGAGTTCTTCGGCGAGTGATTGCCAACCAGACTGGGATTGGCCGCATTCGCCTTGATCGTGCTTTCCGTGACGCCAAGCCCGGCGTCGAATTCCAGGCCACGAATCGGGGCAAAGCGAAGGTCGAGGTCCATGCCCCTGAGATTGACCTTGTCTAGGTTGTCGATGATCTGGCCAAAGTTGGAGACGTGGAAATACTGGAAGTTGGTCGACGTCGAGTCGAAGGCTGCAATGTTGAAGGTCATGCGCTTGTTAAGAAAAGTGCTCTTGTAGCCGATCTCATAGTTCCGCAGAGTCTCGGCGGTGAACGCCGGTACCGCCGAAGTGGTGCCGTTGAATCCGCCCGAACGGAAGCCCGTGCTGTAAGTGGCGTAGGCTATCGAATCCGCATCCAGGTGTCTGGTCAGCGTGATCTTGGGCTGCCAATCGTCGAATTTTTTCGACACCATCTGGCCGGTGGCCAAGTCGGATCTCGAACGATCGTCGCTGTCATAGCGTAGCGCTCCGGAAAGCGTCGTCTGGGCGTTCAAGTCGTAATCGATCTGGCCGAAGACGGCGGTAGCCTTGCTCTTGTACTGATTGTCCGATTTTTGCAGGAACAGGCCATTGCCGCTCCACTGGTCCAGGCTACTCGTCACATCCTTGAATACGTGCTGCGTCATGTCTCGCGTGGAGTCGGAATAATAGCCTCCGGCAATCCAGCGTAGCGGCTGATTCGCGCGAGAAGTGATCCGCAGTTCCTGGCTGAACATCTTCACCCGACGGTCTTGGCCTTGGCCAAGTTGGGTCCCGAAGATACCAACCGGAGGAAAGACAGTATTGTTTAGCGGCGGTCCGAAAATGCCGCCGAGCGGATTGGCCGGGTTTGAAAAGTCCAGATCGCCACGGTAGAGGGTCTTGAGATCCAGGTAGCCGGTAATTGCGGTGATCGTACCGATCTGGGTGTTTACCTCCGCCTTGAAGGAAAATTCGTTCGTTTTGCCCGCGGCTTCGCCGCGCAGATTGGCCTCCGGAGCGACGATCTTGTTCGGATTGCCGTCGCGCAGAATGCTGTCCCAGTTCGCCGCCGCCAGGTAGTCTTGCGTCGTGAGGCGAAAGTCCAGCGTGACATCGTCACTGGCAACCACCGTCAGCTTCGCCCTGACCGAATTGTCGTGATCGATGAAGTCATCCGGCTTGCCGGAAAAGCTATTCTTGGCAATTCCGGTGGAATCCGCGCTCTTGGTCTGGCCAACGATGCGGAACATGACTTTGTCCGGCACGATTGCGCCGCTTACACCGCCGGCAAGCTCCTTCGAATTGAAACTGGCGATATCCGCTTTGACAAAACCCTCCAGCTTGTTCTTGGGTTGTTTGCTGTCGATGACGATGGCGCCGCCGATGGCGTTCCGTCCATAAAGAGCGCCTTGCGGACCCTTGAGCACTTCGATGCGCTCGATGTCCACCAGGCTCATCTTCAATTGTTTCTGGTCGTTCAGGGGCACGCCATCCACGACCACGGCCACGGGAATATCCGCGTTGTTGAACGAGGACAGGCCGCGCAGCACTACATAGGTGTTGGCATAATCCTGAGCGTTGTCGATTGACATGTTCGGCGTCAGATTCACGAAGTCTTGGGTGTTCTTGATGCCGGCGTCCTCGATCTGCTTGGTGGAGAATGCCTTGACCGCCACCGGCACCTCTTGCAGTTTCTCTGAACGTTTCTGCGCGGTCACGATGATCACTTCCATCGGCACGGCGCCTTCTTGTGCCAGGGCCGCGCCAAATGGGAATGCCGTCAAGCTGGCGGCGGCGACCCCAATCAGGCTACGACTGCGCGAACGTAGCTTCCTAGCTTTAAGTCTCTTGCTCATTATTCATCTCCCGTTGTAGTGTGTTGTAGGCGCCGCTTGTGAGTCCATTCTCTAGGTACAGACTTGCATTGGCAATTGAACCGACGGGGGAGATTGCGCCTGAAATCGGGGGGGGATTGGTCAGGAAGCCGACTCGCCGCGGCGCTAGTCCGGGATGGCCGCGTGATAGTGATCGGCCTGGACCTTGGCGTCGATGTCCTGGGAATAGACTTCCTTGGTGCTTTTCAGCATGGTGGTGTTCCAGGTCTCCCATTGCTGCTTCATCCGGGTGAGTATTTGGGGATAGCGTTGCGCCAGATTGGCGCGTTCGCGCTGGTCTGTGACCACATTGAACAAGAATTCGTTGTCGTTGATTTTCAGGTATTTCCAATCCGCGGACCGCACTGCGCGCTGGTTATGCGCCTTGTAGCGCCAGAAGAGCGTACGCGGAACGGGAGCGTTGTTGCCGAAGATCACCGGAAGCAGATTTTCGCCATCCGATGGATAGGCGGGATCCGGTGTCGTACCCGCGGCGGCAAGCAGGGTCGGCAGCCAATCCATGGACATCATTACCTGCGAGTTGGTTTGGGCAGGTTTGATCTTGGCCGGCCAGCGCACCAGTGCCGGAATTCGTATCCCGCCCTCCAGCAGTTCGAGCTTTTGGCCGGTGAAGGGCCAGTTTCTTGAATAGCGTTCGCCGCCATTGTCGCTGGTAAAAACGACGATGGTGTTGTCCGCCAGGCCTCGCTCTTCCAAGGTTTTCAGGACACGCCCGACGGCTGCGTCGAGTGAGCGCACCATCTTGGCGTAGATATCAGGGCTGCCTCCATCCGCGTGAAAGAGATTGCTGACGCCATGCGAATCGTTGATGCGGCGTGATTCGGCTTCGTCGTCCGGCCCCTCCCAAGGCCAGTGCGGGGCGGTGAAGTGCAGCGACAGGAAAAATGGTTTGCCGCCATCGAGCTTGTTGAGGTATTCCGACGCACGGTCGGCGAGCAGGTCCGTGTAGTAACCGCCTTTACGCACCGGCGCTTCATTTTCGTACAGGCCATCGGGCTCATCGGGACCGAGGCCATGGTTGAAGTAGTCGATGTAGCCGGCATAGTTGCCTAGAAATTGGTCATAGCCGCTCTTGAGCGGACCATACAGCGGCAAGAATCCCAGATGCCATTTGCCTATCAAGGCGGTGCGATACCCCGCCTTCTTCAGCAGGGAGGGCAGCGTCGGGTGGCTGGGCGGCAGACCGATGTTGCCTTTGGTACCAGGAATCGGCTCCTCCAAACCACCGCGTAGGCGATATTGATACCGTCCGGTGATCAAGCTGAAACGCGTCGCGGAACAGACGGCAGAGTTGGCATAGGCCTGGGTGAGGCGCAGGCCTTGTTGCGCCAGTTGATCCAGGTGCGGGGTCTGATAGTCTGTTTGACCATAGACACCCAAATCGCCATAGCCCAGATCATCCGCCAGGATGAACAGAATATTCGGCTTATCCTGGCTCTCCGTTGGGCTCGCGCTGATGGATAGTCCGGAATGTAAGGCAAGCGCGAGGGTCAAAATGACACCAAGGCCCTGGCGGAATTTTTTGTTAAGCATCGTCATGGTGTTTTCAGAAAATCGACGTGGATTATGGATATTCTGTCGGTAGTGCTTCGCCTTTGCAATTAATCCGGCGGGGGGGATGGGGCCGAAATCGGGGGGACGTGGGAGCGAATGCCGCGCCGGTTTTGCGGCAGCACTCGCAAAGCAATAAATCCAATGCCGCCCCAAGCTTGATGCTGACGGCACCCAAGTTCAGCGTATCATTTTGATGTTTACTCCTTCCGAGAACTATTTTTGCAATTCGCTTAACCGGCATTTTTCCAGTTGAATATGGCTTTCAAGAGCAATTACAGGCAATCCCAGGAGCGCAAGTACCAGCCCATCGTACATATCGATGACGCGGTCTGGCGTGAACGCTTGATCTCCAAGGTGCTTTCCGCCCCGCCCAGCAAGGCCCGCCTGACTATCGTCACTGCCCCCGCGGGATTCGGCAAGACCACGGTGCTGGCGCAACTGGCGCGGCATACCGAAAGCAGCGGAGCGAAGATCGCATGGCTGAACTGCGATGCAAGGGATCGGGATCCGGAGATCTTTTCAGAGAGCCTGCTGTCGGCGCTGGCGAGCAGCAAATTGTCGCCCAAGAAGAAGGGCGGGGCGATGGTGTCCCATGTAGCCGCCCATATCGCCAGCATCACCGAGCCATTGGTTATCTTCATCGACGAATACGAAACGGCGTCAACCGCGCAGGTCGACGATGTGATCGACGCGATCGCCTCGGCGGCGCCGGCCAACGTGAGCGTCGTGCTGGCCAGCCGGGAGCTGCCGAACCTTCCCCTGACGCAGATGCAGCTGGCGGGGTTGATCCGCCTGGTCGATGCCGATTTCCTGCGCTTCAGCGACGACGAGACGCGCTCACTGTTGCAGGATTGCATGCCGGAAAAAGCCGTTCATCAGGTCGCCGCGTATGCCGACGGCTGGCCCTTTGCCCTCCAGTTGGCGCGCTTGCGCGCGGCGGGTGGCATACAGGAGGACTGGATGGTCGACTCGCGAGCCAAGATGCCGCGCCGGCAGATATTCGACTACCTGGCCGAGGAGGTGTTTTCCACCCTGAAAGCCGAGACCATCGCGTTTCTCAGCGAAGTGGCGATCCTGGAAACGCTGGACGTGGCTTCGGCCAACGCCGTCCGGCAGCGCGACGACAGCCTCGCCTTCATTCGTGAATTGACCGCCCTCAAACCCATCGTCGTCGTGGACGAATCGAACTGGAGCGCGAGACTGCATCCGCTGCTGCGCGATTATCTGATCGATTCGATGGAAGTCGCCACTCCCGGCAAGCGGGCGGTGCTGCACTTGCGGGCCGCGCAACACCTGGCCGAGCGGCAACGTATCTATGAAGCGGTTGAGCACGCGGTGGCGGGCGGCCACCTGGATGAAGCGGCGCGCATGATCGAAGCGGCCGGCGCCATCCTCCTGCTGGTGAGCGAAGGTGGATTGCGCGTGCGCGCCTTGCTGCAACAACTGCCGGCGGCGACCATACTTCGCCACCCGCGCCTGCAAATACTGCAATACGGCTGCCAAGTTGCGCTCGGACTCATCACCGGGGACGAATTCAAGCGCATCGAACGCCGAATTGCCGAGGCCGATGCCAATCTGGACGACCCGGCGCAGATCGATCTCGAACTCGCCCGCACCTTCATGCTGGTGGTCGAGAGCGAAGAGACCCTGCAATTCTCTCCCTGGTCCGTGCTGGCGAATGCCAAACAGTTGGCGAGGCACAAGTTTGCCGATGACGACCGTGCCCTGATCATGTGTCTCGCCGTGGAGATCACGCTGCTACAGCGCTACGGCCCGGTCGACCGTTGCGAGCGTCGCACCGCGGAAATCGAACGCATTTACAACAAGTACGATTTTCAAACCCGGCCCTGGTTATGGATGTATCACGCACGCACCGCCTATGCCTATGGCGATCTCGACAAGGTTGAGAAGATCATTCAAGAGTCATTGCTTCAAGATGAGGATTTCCCCAACTACCAGCCTCAGTTTCTGGGACAAATCATCACCGTCCTGATCGGCAAGGTCCACTTCCAGCGTGGCAAGGTCGAGCAGGCGTTGACGCAATTTGCCTCGATCATGCCCGCCGAGTCTTTCAACATGATCGAAATCCAGGTGGGCGGCATGGTGGACCCGGCGATTTGCGAATTGGCGATGGGGAACCCCGCGCGCGCCATTGAGATGTTGAGTACCACCCGTCATTACGCTTTCGAGGAAAATCTTCCGCATTTGGGCGTTGTTTCCACCGCCACGCAAATCGAGATTGAAATCACTTATGGCGATCATGACAAGGCGGTGAAACTGGCCGACGCGATCAAGCTGGACGACCTCTGGCAAACGGCGAAAGATCCGTTTTCACTGCCCTGGATCGAAGTGGAGGCGCTCGCGCGAGCCAGTTTTTTCATGCGCGTACACGACCGCGAGTATGCGGCTGCCTTGAATATTGCGGATATGCTCTGGATTCTTTCCGCAACGACGGGATATCAGCTTACCGGTACCGCCGCCTTGGTGATGCGCGCACTTTCACTGCAACTTCTTGGGCGTGACGAAGAGTCCGGCCAGGATCTGCAACGCGCCTTGATCTTTGCCGAGAAATTCGGCCTAGTGCAGATCTTCCTGGGCTTCGGCGCAGAACTCATGGTGCAGATTCGGACCTTGGGAGAGAAGAACCTCGGGCCGGCGAGCGAATGGGCAAGACATGTGGTCAAGACCTGGGAATCGACCTTCCGGATTCGCTCCAGCGCTTCAAGCGCCTTCACGCCGCGCGAACTGGATGTCCTTTGCGAACTGGCGAAGGAAAAGACGACAAAAATGATCGCGAAAACCCTGATGCTGTCGCCGGAAACCGTCAAGCAGCACCTGAAGGCGATATTCACAAAACTCGGCGTCGGCAAGCGCGAGGATGCGGTGGCCGAAGCGCGGCGCCGGGCTCTGATGCCGTAGGTTGGGTTGCTCAGACCGGTTTGACGGTGTGAAAGCGCACATGCACCAGTACAGCGGCAAGGATGACGGCCACGCCGGCATAGAACGGCAGGCGCAGTTGCTCACCCTCGCCGAGGAATAACCAGGCCAGGATAATGGCATAAACCGGTTCGAGATTCACCGCCAACTGGGCGCTGAACGCGCTCAGTTTTCGCAATGCCACGATCGCCACCACGAACGGCAGCAGCGTACAGGCCAGTGCCAGGACCAGCAGCCATTGCAGGTCGGCTTGTCCCGGCCAGTCGAAGGTGGCGCCCAACAGCGGCCAGACGGGGATCAACACGCCGAGCAACAGAGCGCCCGCGCTCATTTCTATTGCCGTCAGGCTCAGCGCGGGAACCCGCATCGCCAGCCGCTTGTTGAGTATGCTGAAGATCGCCACCAGCAGGGATGACAGCGTGCCCAGCGCAAATCCCCCCAGCATGGCCGACGGGATACCGCCGACCACCAGCATCACGCCCGGAATCGATATCAGCGCCACCAGCAACTCCTTGGCGACGAATGGCTGACGCGACAGCAGGGGCTCGATGATCGACAGGAAAACCGGCGCCAAGGCAATGCAGGTGGCCGCTACGGAGGCATTGGCGAGCTTGATCGAACCGTAAAAACACAGCCAGTGCAGGGTGATCAGAATACCCGCCACCAGGCTATGCATCCAATCGCGGCGGGATAAATTCAAGAGCTGCCGCCACAGCGGCAACCAACACAAGAGACACAGGCTGACGATGAGGACACGCCAGAATACCAGCGGCAAAGCGGCGAGCGTGATCAGTTTTCCCAGGATCGCGGTAAATCCCCACATCACGACGCAGAAGTGGATTTGCAGTTGGGGATTGCTCCAAACGGACTGAGATGACAATTTCATATTCTGGAGCCGGTAGAGTGATGATGCTATATATTTCCCGGCGGATCGACCGCTTCCTTGGGAACATTCCCGGGCCGTAGTGTACGACATACGACAGGATTGATGGATTCAGCTTATCCGGTCTTGTGGCAGGGTGCGTTTGAAAGTATTGGTCGAATAGTCCAACGCCGGAAATTCAAACAAGAACCGGAATGAGTGGTCGTACTGGCGTTGGCACGGGGTCTCGCTCCGTCTCCCGGTGCTGGGGAGCGCACATATCGCCGAATCGAGACCCCGTGCCAGCGCCTGTGTCGGCGGGGGTCGGTTTTTGCCAACAGCAACAACCAAGGTCAAGACAAGGCCTGGGGAGTTCGACCGACCGATATGTGCGCCTTCCGCACCGGAAGGGCGGGCGAACTCCCCAGGCCTTGCGCTCCTTAGACCAACTGCTCGACGGGAACGAAATCCTCATTCAGGCCGAACATCCTCGGGCCGCAGACCGCAAGGCTTTCCGGCAGGCGCAGCTTGTCGGCGGCGCTATAACCGATGACGCGGACCCGCTGGCCATAGATGAGCATTTCGGCCGTCAGCGGTTCGGCGGTTTCGGCATCCAGTACGATGATCAGATCGGGTACCACGGCAACAGTCCGGCCATTTCTCCGGGCGACGATATACTCGTTCTGAATCTCGATGACGAATCGATCGTCCTCGCCGGTCGAGTTTCCGATCGTCGCTTTTCCCCAATGCCAGCCATCGCGGATTTCGTGGGTGACATCGACGATCTTGCCGTCGTACAGCACCCGGGCGTAACGTCCGGTTCCGGGATCATTGAGATACTTTAGCAAGCCCTCGAACGGGTCGTCGCAGTGGTCACGCGCCTCGCGTATGGTGCGGCCGATTTCCATCGATTGGCTGATGGTACCGAGTACCGCGACCTTCTTTGCCTGTGCTCCGGTCATCTGGAAAAAAATGCCATACACCATCGACCCCAGCGCGGCGCATACCGATCGCATGACATCCTCCGCCAAGTGGTCGTTGATGATGTCGAAGGAGACGAAATTGCCGGACTCATCCATGACGAAAGCCGGGGTGGCCTTGACGCCGAAAATGCTGAAAGTGGTCATTTCGATGCGCGGGAAAGCCCGCCCCATGCCATCGCCATCGATGACAGGCACGCCCATCTGAGCACCCAGCGCGACGGGGAACACCGAGTTGGCGCCGCCGATTTCTCCGCTGATCAAGGCATCGACCTTGCGGCCGTAATATTTTTCGGCGTGTTCGAAAAGACGCATCAAGGCGACCTTGCTGACCAGATGTTCGACCAGGACATTCGGCGCTCCCATTCCGGCCATCACGACGACAAAGGCGTCATCCGCCAGTTCCGTCGCGTCGATGATTTTCGCGTGGCGGCCTTCGGTCAATTGTTGACGTAGGAACAACTCCCCGACGTAGGGATCGCCGCCTCCGCCGGCGCCAAGGAAAACCGCGCCTCTGGCCATGTCCTGAATCTTCTGGACGCTATCGATGGTGAACATAGGTATTCGCTTTTCGGCTGTAGTGGTTTATGCGACCGCAAGATTGCCGACGGCGCGCACTTTTATCTGCACCGTCCCGGTCTTCATGTGGGTCATGGGTAACTCGATCACATCGACGATCTCGACGCTCTCCGGGCTGGCACCGGCGCCGATTGCCGCTTTGACGGCTTCGTCCTTGGCCTGCGCCAGGGCACCTTCGCGGCCGAGCGTGCCGACGTCGAACAGACGGTCGACGCGGCCGCTGACCAGGGCGATCGCCGCACCGATGGCATTGGCGACTTCGGCGTGTTCGGGCTGGTAAACCCGTGAGGCGCCCTGTAGAGGCCGCGATACCAGGATGCTGCCGCCGCCGACCAGGACCACCGGCACGGGCCGGCTGTTGGTTTTCATCTGGTCGATGGCGTCTTCGATCTTCTTGTGGAGAGCATTCAATACGCCATTCACCAAAGCGTCCGGAATTCCCGACACCCTGGCGGGATCACCCAGCAGCGCTTGCCCGGCCCGCACCGCGATGTCGGTCGTGGTCAGGACATCGCCGCCGAACACCATGCCTTTGTCCTGCAGTTGATAGCCCACCGAGTCCGGGCCTAGCGTGATTCCTTTCGGAGTCTCGCGTACGATGGTTCCCCCGCCCAAGGCTATCGACAGCACGTCGGGCATCCTGAAGTTGGTTCTGACCCCGCCGATGTAATTGGCCGTCGCAGTTTCACGGGGAAATCCGCGCAGCAGGAAACCGATGTCGGTGGTGGTCCCGCCGATATCGGCGACGACTGCCTCCTGCAACCCAGTCAGGAATGCGGCGCCGCGTATGCTGTTGGTGGGACCGGCTGAGCAGGTGAAGATCGGAAAGCGTTGCGCGTGGCCGGTGGTGATCAGCGTCCCGTCGTTCTGGCTGATGTAGATCGGTGCCTTGATTCTGACATTCTCGAATGCCGCCACCAGGGAAGTCACGACTTTGCGCGACAACTGCGCCAGGGCCCCGTTGATGATCGCCGCATTTTCGCGGTCCACAAGACCCAGGCCGCCGACTTGATAGGACAGCGTGATATCGACATCCGGCAGATATTTGCGGACGATGACGGCCGCACGTTCCTCGATGTCGGGCCGCACGGGCGCGAAGTTCGAGGTGATCACCACCGAGGTCAGGCCTTTCTGCCGGATATCCCGGGCGACCTTGTCCAGTTCATCGACGTCCAGTGGCGCATATTCGACGCCATGAAAGAAGGATCCGCCGCGGACCATGTAGATGTTCGAGCCTATGATGGAGCGCAAGTCGTCCGGCCAGGCGACCATCGGCGGGACGCCATCCGATTTGGGAAGGCTGATGCGTATCACCGCAACCTCGGACAAATGCTTGCGCTGCAGGAAGGCATTCACGAATTGCGTGGTGCCGATCATGACGCTGCCGATATCCGATGGCTGAATGCGCGAGCTTTCCAGCAGTCCCGTCACCGCACTGATGACGCCACCGCCGATGTCGGCCGTGGTGAAACTCTTCTTCGATGCCAGAACCTTGTTTCCCGACATCAGAACACCGTCGGTATTGGTGCCGCCGACATCTATGCCCAACCTGATTTTGCTCATGGGTTTATCAATGGAAGATGCGAATATAGGTGGAGGATTTGCTTGCCGCGGGACGAGACCTTGAACATTGAATTCAGCCAAGTGTGCGGTTGATGCATTCTGGATTCCGCGGACAAGCCTGGCAATGCAACTGGCGGGGGGGATGGGAACGAAAATCGGGGGGGCCGAGTTATTCGGCCGTCTTACCTGAGGGCTGACCCCAGATGGCCTATGCGGAAATCTCGACTTCGGCCTCGATCTCCACGGGAATATTGAATGGAAGTTCCGCCATCCCGACTGCGCTCCTGGCGTGGGCGCCTATCCGCGGACCGTAGAGTTCGAGAATGAGCTCTGAAAACCCGTTGATTACCATCGGTTGTTTGTCGAACCCCGGGGCGGAGTTGACCATCCCGAAGACGCGCGCCCAGGCGACCACGGCATCGAGGTCGCCAAGGGCGCGTTTAAGGCTGGACAGCATCGCGAGTCCCGTCAGTCGGGCTGCCGTGTAGCCTTGCTCGATGCTGAGTTCCCGCCCAAGTTTTCCCAACGGCGCCGCGACGGTGCCATCGGTATTCAGCGGGCAGTGGCCGGAGATATAGGCCCGCGTGGCGACCACGCGGACGAACTGAAACGGGGCCGCGAATCCGGGAGGCATCTGGATAGGCTCAGGCAAAATCAATCCGAGCGCCGCCAATTTATCTTCAACGTGCGACATGGAATTTCTCTTCGTCAAACTCCGTTGCGACCAGGTCTTTAGTCATCGTTTGGGCGAATCTTGAGCATCAACGGCGGGACCAGGGCCAGGGTCAGGGCAAAACAGACTATCGCCATTATCGCGATCGCCACATAGCCGAACATTCCCGCCAGCACGCCGGCAACCGCCGGTCCGATCGCCATGCCGACGGTCTGGCTGGCCACGCTCATGGCGATGATGCGGCCGGCGGGATCGAGCAAGGCCATGGTTCCACCCAGATAGGCAAGAAACAGCGGCCAGATGAAACCGAAGATCAGCACGCCGATGGTGAAGACGCTGATGCTGGACGCCCAGCCGACCATGACGACGGCCAGGATGGCGAACCCGATGGATGCCGCCAGCAGCGGCGTGCGGCCGAACCGGAGATGCAGCAGGGACGCGGTCATGGCGCCGCCAAATGCGGCGACTTGAGATAGGCTCAGCACGCCGCCGATGTCCGCGTGCTCGAGGCCGGCAGTGACGCCCAGACGCTCGACGAAGGCCCAGATACCACCGAAGCCGATCCAGAATATCAGCGACAGCCCCAGGCTCAACACGCCCGATGCCCAGGGAAATGGCGGCAGCGTATGCTTGCTGCCGTCCTCGCGCAGACCGGTATAGGTCGCCGGTATCCGGTGCGCCGTGACGAAGACGATGCACAGCAGCAGGGTGATCAACAGATAGCCGCCGACGATATGGTAGCGGATCATCGTCCACACCGCCAAAGGCATCAGCAGCGCCGCGCTGGCATAGGAGAACATGTAATACAGTCCGAAGGTCCGGTCGGGATCGCGCGTCGTGCCGATCACCGCAAGCACGACAGCCGCGATCAGGCCGCAGCCGACACCCGCCATCAAGCGGCAAAGCAGGATGGGCATGTAAGCCTCGGAGAGCATGGGACCCAGCGACCCCAGGATTCCCAGCGTGGCACCGATAAGGATGACCCAGCGGCGGTTCCAGGCGCCGCCGAATGCCGCGACGATGAAGGAGGAAAAACCGATGCCGGCCATTTCTATGCCGGCGACGAAGCCGGACTGGGCCGGGGTGAAATGATAATCGTCGATCAGCGCTCCGACGATCAGGGGCTTGAAGAGCAGCAGGCCCGCCGAAGCGATACCGGTCGAGAATATCGCGACCAGAGTGATCGCATAGGAAAGATCGAAAGGTTTTTTCATTATCCAGGCCTTAGTCAAGATAGTCTCCTCCTGCCATCATCGCAGATCATTGCGCACCATCACGCCGTTTTTCATGACCACGGGAATATTCTTCAGCGGCTCGCGAAACAGGCTCAGATCGGCGAACGGATCGCCTTCCAGTACCAGGATGTCGGCCAATGCCCCTTCCTTGATGCAGCCCAGTTGGCCGGACATTTGCAGGATCTCGGCGTTGATCGAGGTCGCCGAGCGCAGGACGTCGATCGGCTTGCTGACCTGGCCGCGCAGTTCGAATTCCCCGCCCTGGAATGGGTGGAAAGCATGATCCAGCAGATCGGTGCCAAAGCCCAATTTGACTCCCGCGCGGCTGCATACCTCGATCGCGCGCAACGACTGGTTGTCGATGCTGTTGATCTTGTCGACAATGGCGGCGGGCAGATTCAGTTTGTCCACATGCCGTCTCAGGACATCGCTGACCGACAGCGTGGGAACCACGTAAGTGCCGTTCTTGGCGAGTATGCGCGCCGTTTCATCCTTGCAAATCAGCGTGCCATGTTCGATCGTTCGCACGCCATATTCGGAACAACGCCGGGATGAATCGTCGGTATGGCTGTGCGCCATGACATAGGTCCGCCGGGTCGAGGCTTCATAAACGGCGGCGCGGATTTCATCCTCGGTGAACTGGGGCATCCACATCGGGTCGGTGGGCGACAAGGCGCCGCCGGAGACGAAGATCTTGATCTGGTGCGCGCCCTTGCGCAGTTCCTCGCGCACCGCGGCGCGCATCGCGTCGGCGCCGTCGGCGACCAGCGTCATCGATCCGCGGTAAGCGGCGCAACCGCACATCTCACGCTCGGTGGCGGGGCGGATATCGCCATGGCCGCCGGTTTGCGATATCGCCTTGCCGGGGAAGAAGAAGCGCGGGCCCTTGATCAGACCCTGTTCTATCGCCATCCACAGGCCCATGTCGCCGCCGGCCGCATCCCTCACCGTGGTAAAGCCGCGCATCAATGTTCCCTCCAGCACCTTGACCGCATGCGCCGCGAGCAAGGACAGGGGCATATGCTCGATCACGGCAACGTTCATGCTGGGTGAATAGGCGTGGAAATGGCAATCGATCAGGCCGGGCATCAAATACCTGCCTTTGCAATCGATCACCGTCGCATCGGCCAGGCTGCCGCAGTTCTCGGCCACCTCCCGAATAAGGCCATCTTCGACCACGACGTCGAAGCCATCCAGAATTTCTTCATTGTGGCCGTCGAAGATCCTCGCATTGCGGAACAACGTAATCATGCGGCACGCAGCTTCCGTGTCTGCGCCTGGTCGACGATCCATTCGCCTTTTTCCTCTACCACCGCGACATGGCAAACCGCCCTGGCGGTCGCCTGATCGGTGAATCCGTTGCAGATATCCGCCAACACCATTTGCGGGTCGCGTTCCAAAGGCGAACCCCAACCGCCGCCGCCGCCGGTAGTCGAACGAAACACCGTGCCTTTCGGGAAGGGTCCGATGCTGGCGATGCGCTTGGTATACACTTGCTCATCAGGTGTGCCGGGGTTGAACACGAAATAACCCGACCGGCCGTTGCCCCCGCCATTGACGCCCTTGGCGGTGACATCGACGGTGTTTTCGATGACCAGTGCGGAGTAACACCCGTCTTCCAGGAACCGATAGTCCTTGCGCACGCCCTTGCCGCCGTTGAACTTGCCGGCGCCGCCCATTTCGGGCGCGAACTCGACCCGGTCGACCCGCACCGGATGGCGTGTTTCAGTCACTTCGACCGGATTGTTGGGCAGATCGCCATTGCCGATCAACTGATTGGTCGGGCCGTCGCCGTCATGCGTCGCGCCATTGCCGCCATGCACCGGGTCGGTCATGATGAAGGGCTTGCCGAACTCCGGCTGCGTCCGGGTGATGAAGCCGCCGGTCAATTGATAGCCACCCGCCGGGCAGTGTTCCGGGACGATGTTGGCAAAACAGCGGAACATCAGTTCCATCAGGCATTCGACGATATAACCGTAGGAATCGGTGGGCGCGGGCCGCAGCGGATTGATGATGGATGCCGGCGGCAGTTCAAACTCCAGGCATAGTGTATGGCCGGCATTACACGGATCAAAAGGCATCAGCAGTCCCTTGATCGACGAGGCCAGGATGCCTCGCGTGCACGGCGCCGGCAGATTGATCGGGCCTTGCGCGGTCGGACTGGAGCCGTTGAGCGAAAATTTGATCCTATCCTTTTGCACATCGACATTCAGGCACACCAGGAATTCGCCGTCAGGATTGACGCCATCGCTGTCCAGGCGGATGGACGCGGCGTATTCACCCTCGGGCAACTTCGCCACTTCCCTGCGCATGGCCTTGTCGGTTTCCTGGATGACATAATCCATGGCCGAGCGCACCACCTCCGGCCCATATTTGCCGCACAGCGCCTGGAGACGCGCCACGCCTTGCCGGCATGCGGCGATCTGCGCTTCCAGATCGCCCTTGACGATAATGGGCACGCGAACATTGTCGCTGATGAAATCCCACAGTGCATCGTTCTTCTTGCCTGCGGCGACTATTTTCTGGTGCCGGAAGCACATGCCTTCCTGATACATATCGGTGGTGTCCGGGCACCAGCCGCCGGGACTCTTGCCGCCGATATCCGCCCAATGGGCGGCAATGCCGCAAAAAGCGATCAGCCTGCCGTCGTAATAGGCCGGCATATAGATATTGGTGTCGGAGATATGCGTTCCGGTTTCGAAGGGATCGTTGACGATCATGACATCGCCCTCTTCGAAGCGGCCTTCCCAGCGCCGGATGCCGGCCTTGACGGCATCGGGGAAGGCCTGGCTGAAGACGATGACGCCCGGTGTTTCGGCCCACATGTCGCCTTCGGCCGACATGATGGTGATGGAGAAGTCCTGGACTTCATACAGCAAGGGATTGTAGGCCGTGAGGATCAGGGTCTTGGCCATTTCCTCGGTGGCGGCAACCAGTCGGTTGCGGATGATTTCGGTCAATACGACGTCGATGTTCGCCATGCTCGCTCTCCTATCGGCCAGAGGGTTCAAGGATCAAATTGCCGTAATCGTCGCACCGGCAACTCCAGCCCGGGGGCACGACGGTCGTCATCGTCCATTCATCGACGATGGCCGGGCCTAGAAGTTTCTGGCCCGGCGCCAGGGTCTCCCGCTCGAAGATCCGGGTGTCAAGCGCGCCGCCGGCGTTATGGAAATATACCAGTCGGCTTTTCGGCACCGCCGCCTTGACGGGCGCAGAAATCTTCGCGATGTCCGGTGCCCGGACGCGGCCTATGGCCCGGCAACGTATCGATACTTGTTCCAGATTGGCGCTCGGATCGCCATGTCCATAAAGACGGAGATGCGACTGCACGAACTGTTCGCGCGCGCCGGCCAGGATCGCTTCGGCGTTTTGCCAATCGGGTGCGAGATCGACGGTAATGGTGTATTCCTGATTTTCGAAGCGCAGGTCGAGCCGGCGCAGCAGGACGATGTCTTCGCGCGCGAAGCCATAGCCGGCCACGGCCTTGACGGCACGCTCGGACAGTTCATTCAAAATGGGCAAGGTTTCGCCGATATGCTGGCTGTCGAAAGGCAGCACCTTGGTGCGAACCTCGTCTTCGACATAATCACTGGACAAGATGCCCCAGGCGGAAAAATTGGCCGGCGCCATCGGCACGATGACCCTCGGCACTTCCAGTTCATCGGCGACCGCACATGCGAACAGCCCGCCGCCACCGCCATAAGCGAGAGTTACGAATTCCCGTGGATCGAGACCGCGCGCCACCGTCTTGGTGCGGATCGCGTTGGCCATATTGGTTTCGGCGATGGCGACGATGCCATGCGCCGCGGTTTCGACCGAGATGCCCAGCGGTTTGGCGATCCTGTCTTCGATTGCCTTCTTCGCGCCGGCAAGATCGAGTTTCATCCGGCCGCCCAGGAAATATTCCGGGTCGAGACGCCCCAGCACCAGGTGTGCGTCGGTCGTCGTCGGTTCCGTGCCGCCGCGGCCGAAACACACCGGACCGGGAGACGCACCGGCACTTTGCGGGCCGACTTGCAGCCCGTTGCGGTGATCGAGCCAGGCGATGGAGCCACCACCCGCGCCGATGGAAATGACATCGATCAGCGATCCCAGAACGGGCCGCCTGGCGATTTCGGTCTGGCTGCGTTCCAGGATCTTGCCGTCCTCGATAATCGCGACGTCATAGCTGGTGCCGCCGACGTCGGTGCAGATGACATTCTTGTAACCGAGCAGGCTGCACAGGAATTTCGCGCCGATCACGCCGCCGGCCGGGCCGGACATCAGGGTGCGTATCGGCTTGATGCCAGCGGTCCGGGCGTCGGCGACACCGCCGTTGGATTGCATGATGGCCAGCGGCTGCTGATAGCCGATCTTGGTCAATTTCTGTTGCAGCTTGTCGAGATAACCCCTGACGATAGGCTGGATGAAAGCGTTGAGCACGGTGGTCGAGGTGCGTTCATATTCTCGCCATTCGGCGGCGATTTCATGCGACACCGAAACCGGCAACAACGGATAACGCGACAGGATGCGGTCCCGCGCCGCGATTTCGTGCGACGGATGGGCGTAGGCGTGGAGAAAGGTAATCGCCAGAGCCTCGACGCCTTTCGACAGCAGATAATCGACTTCGCGGTCGACCTCATTGAGGTCTATCGGCTCCAGCACCTCGCCCTTGAAACTCATGCGTTCCGTGACTTCGCGCCGCAGATAGCGTTCGACCAGCGGCGGCGGCCCCTTCTGCACGAAGTCATACACCGGCTTGCGGCCACCCCTGCCCATTTCCAGCACGTCGCGAAAACCCTTGGTGGTGATCAGTCCGACCTTGGCGCCGCGCTCCTGGATCAGGGCGTTCACACCCACGGTCATGCCGTGAAAAATCCGCGCTATCGCGTCGATGCCGACGCCGAAGGCTGTCAGTCCTTTCATGAACTGACTCGGCAACTGGTCCGAGATCGAGGCGACCTTCTCGATCCGGATCTCGCCGGTCTGTTCGTCCATCAACACGAAATCCATAAAAGTGCCGCCGACATCGACAGCGACCCGATACTTGGCTTGCATTGTTTTCCCCTCGCGGCATTTTTTGGCCGCCATTATTCCGAGGGGATATGGTGAACAGCATTGCCCTGTCCAGCAAGGGACGAAATGGGGGGAAGCAAAGCAAGAAACAGGGGGGGTCGCGATGTCGGAAGAACACATCGAAACCTTCAAATCACCGTGCTCGGTGCACCCCCAAGATTTCCAGCAGATCCATTTCACGCCGCCTGGCTTTTTTCAGGCAGGCGGCCTTGACGTGGCCGTAGCCGCGAACCTGTTCGGGCAGCGCGGCGAGTTCCAGCAGCAACGGGAGCTTGTTTGCGTCCAGCGTGGGAAGTATCGACGCTATCGTCCGGGCATAGTCGGCCGCATACTGGCGTTCCATGTGGCGTTCGCGGCTATAGCCGAAGACGTCGAGCCAGGTGCCGCGCAGGCGCCGGCCTCGGGCCAGCAGCTTCAACAGCGGCAGCATCCACTGTCCGAAAGTGCGTTTGCGCGGCATGCCGCTCGCATCAAGGTCTCCAAGAATCGGCGGTGCGAAATGAAATTGCAGGCGGTATTTGCCTTCGAACGCCTGCGCCAGCGCCCGCGTGAATGTGCCATCCGTGTATAAGCGCGCAACCTCGTATTCGTCTTTATAAGCGAGCAACTTTGCGTAGTTCCTCGCCACGGTGGCAGTCAGCGGAAGTGTCTCATTGTGGTCTTTCATGACCTGCTCGGCGCGCATCACGCGCCCGACAAGCTCCCGGTATTGGTCGGCATAGCCCGCGTCCTGGTAGACGGTGAGTCGGGCGGTATGGCGTTCCAACACCGAGGCGATATCTTCGTCCTCCGGCCGCGCGGCATCGTCGTTCATGAAACGCGACAAGGCGACGGGATCTGCGGCCGCCAGCCGGCCGAGGTGGAAAGCCAGCCGGTTCATATCTACTGCAACCCCGTTCAACTCGATCGCCCGCATCATCGCCGCCAGCGATATCGGGATCAGGCCTTGTTGCCAGGCCAGTCCGGTGAGCAGGATGTTAGCACCCACGGCATCGCCCAACGCGCGCGTGGCGAGCGTCGTGGCATCGCTGACCAGCATCTGTTCGGCGCCTGCCGCGTAGCGCATTTTGTCGAGCAGTTCCCCAGCATGGAGTGCCGCATCGGGATTGCGCACGAAGACATCCGTCGGAATTTCGTAGCTATTCACGACGAGCCTGGTGCGACCGCGACGCACGCTCTGCAATGCGGCTTCGCTGGCCCCGACGACCATGTCGCAGGCCAGCAGCAGGTCCGCCTGCTGGGTATCGATGCGCGTCTGATTCAGCAGTTCGGGACGCGCGGCGAGGCGCACGAAGGACAGGACGGCGCCGCCCTTCTGCGCAAAGCCCATGAAGTCGAGCACCGACGAACTGTGCCCGTCGAGATGTGCCGCCATGGCTACGAGGGCACTGACCGTCACCACGCCGGTGCCGCCCACCCCGGTCACCAGGATGTCGCAGGGCGCGTCGGACAACGCATCGGCCAAGCTTGTTTCGGGAATGGGCAAACGCGATGCCGCGTCGAATAGTTGTTTAAGATTCGCGTTTGCGGCACGTCGCGGCTTGCCGCCGATCACCGAGACGAAGCTGGGGCAGAAGCCGTCGACGCAGGAATAGTCCTGGTTGCACGACCATTGATCGATGACCCGCTTGCGTCCCAGCGGCGTTTCCTTCGGCAATATCGACAGGCAGTTCGACTTCGACCCGCAGTCGCCGCAGCCTTCGCAAACCTCGGCATTGATGAAGATACGACATTCCGCCGCGGGCAATTTGCCTTGCTTGCGCCGGCGTCGCTTCTCGGCCGCGCACACCTGTTCGTAGATCAGTACCGTCACTCCCGGTATTTCCCGTAACTCGCGCTGGATGCCGTCCAACTGCGAGCGATGGTGGAAGCTTGTCCCTTTCGGGAAGTCGCCTTCCTGCCCGTGAAATTTCTCCGGCGCATCGCTGACGACCACCACCCGTCTGGCGCCTTCGGCCTCCACCTGGCGCGCCATCTGCGCCACCGAGATCGAACCGTCGGGCGGCTGCCCGCCGGTCATCGCCACCGCGTCGTTGTAGAGGATCTTATAGGTAATGTTGGCCTTGGCGGCGATGGCCTGGCGGATGGCGAGGATGCCGGAGTGGAAGTAGGTGCCGTCGCCGAGATTCTGGAACATGTGGCGGCGACGCGTGAACATGCCATGCGACACCCAGTCCACGCCTTCTCCGCCCATCTGGATGGCGCCGGCGGTATCGCGCTCCATCCACGACGCCATGTAATGACAGCCGATGCCCGGCGCAGCCAGCGATCCTTCGGGCACCCGGGTGGATGTATTGTGCGGGCAACCCGAGCAAAAATAGGGCCTCCGCTTGACCGCGTCCGCCGCATTCGACAATACGGCGGGCGCGGTGAAATCGACCACCAGTTCACGTCGGTCGAGTTGCGGTTTATGCCTGGCCAGCCAATCGGACACCACCGGCATGACCCGCGAGGGACGCAATTCGCCGGTGGCCGAGAGCAGTGCCAGTCCGGTTGCGTCGCTCTTGCCGAGGATGATCGGACGCTGGCCATCGGGGCGGTTGTAGAGCAGCGTCCGCATCTGCTGTTCCACCACCGGGCTTTTCTCTTCGACCACCAGAACTTCCTTGAGGCCAACGCAAAATTCATCGATCCGACTCGTCTCCAGCGGGAAACTCAGGCCGACTTTGTAGATGCGCACGCCATGAGCTGCGAGGTCGGACAGCGTCAATCCTAGGCGTCGGAAGGCTTCGATCAAGTCGAAATGCGCTTTGCCGCAGGTCACGATACCGATGTCGGCGTGTGCACTGGTGCAGATGTGCTTGTCGATGGAATTGGCCCTGGCAAACTGCCGCACTGCGTCCAGCTTTGCCGCCAGGCGCAATTCGATGCCGGGACTGGGCACATCGTTGGGGCGAAAATGCAATCCGCCCGCCGGCGCGGCAAAGCTCTTCAGGGCGCCGAAATCGCCGATGCGGGAGCGCACGGCATCCAGATCCACTGTCATGCTGCTTTCCACAGTCTCCGAAATCGCCTTGAAGCCGACCCAGGCGCCGGAATAGCGCGACAGTGCCCAGCCATAGAGGCCGAACTCCAGCATCTCGGCGATATTGGCCGGATTGACCACCGGCATGCCCCAGGCCTGCATGACGAAATCGCTCTGGTGCGGCATCGAGGAGGAGACGCAGCCGTGATCGTCGCCGGCCACCACCAACACCCCGCCGGTGGGCGAGGAGCCGAAGGCATTGCCGTGGCGCAGGGCGTCGCCCGCGCGGTCGACGCCCGGTCCCTTGCCGTACCAGAGCCCGAAGACGCCGGCGACGGTGCGCAAGGGATCGCTTTCCACCTGCTGGCTGCCCAGCACGGCTGTGGCCCCGGATTCCTCGTTGATGGCGGGAAGGAAGCGGATATTGGCGGACTCCAGATGTGCTTTCGCGCGCCACAGAGCTTGGTCGTAGCCGCCCAGCGGCGAGCCGCGATAACCGCTGATGAAACCGGCGGTGTCCAGCCCGGCTTGAATATCGAGTTGGCGCTGCATCAAGGGGAGGCGCACCAGCGCCTGGGTGCCCGTCAGGAATACCTGGCCGCTGTCGGCCAGGAGCGCGTATTCGAGGCGGTAGCTATCGCGGAATGGTGCCTTCGTCGCGGTGTTATTCATGGTCTCCTCCGAGGCAGGCGCTTTAGACAGCGCCTTGTGGCGTCGCTGAGTTCGAACACTACTCTAGACACCCGCGAGGAGAAAGTGTTACCTTTTGTTTGCGTTTAAAGCGATTGATAGGAACGTTTGTTCTCAAAATTGGATATTGCCGAAATGAATGACCTCGATAACTACTCGAAGAAAATCCTCCGCGAACTCCAACTGGATTCGCGACGTTCGGTGCAGGAACTGTCCAGCCGCGTGGGCCTGTCGGGAACGCCGTGCTGGCGGCGCGTCAAGGAGATGGAGGAGAGCGGCCTGATCAGGCGCTATACGGTGCTGCTCGATCGGGAGAAACTCGGCCTGCACGTCTGCTGCCTGGTGCATGTCAATCTGCAGCGGCATGTGCAAGGCGCTATCCAGGAGTTCGAGCGCGCCATCGGCGAACGCCCGGAAGTCGTCGAGTGCTTCAGCGCCACCGGCGAGGCCGACTATCTGCTGAAAGTCATCGTGCCGGACATCAAGGCCTTCGATGTCTTTCTCAACCAGGTGCTATTCACTTTGCCTGGAGTCGCCAATGTGCGAACCAGCGTGGTCTTGCGCGAAGTGAAATACGAGACGGCGCTGCCGGTTTGAAATCACCGTGAACGCTTGTACCACGCGGTTCTGCGCAGCTTGTCAGCGCAGATCTTCCGGAGCGTCGACATCGGTGAATATGGCGTCGTCCGATATTTCCACAGTGATGATTTCATCGGCATAGCGCCGCAGCAGTTCTCGGGCGCCCTTGTCTCCTTCTACGCCTTGCATCTCCTCGAAGTAGCGACGCGGCCAGAGAATGGGATTGCCGCGTTGGCCGCTGTGCATCGGTACGACGATGCTGCTGCCGGACACGTAGGTATCGATCAGCGCGTCGATGTGCGATGCGTCGATGCGCGGCATGTCGGCGAGCAGCACGACCACGCCGTCGATATCGGTCGGCAGGGAGGCGATGCCCCGGCGCAGCGATCCAGCCATTCCTTGCGCGAAATCTGGATTGCGCACGATGCTCACGTGCGGGCCGGCGACCAAGGTCTCGACAGCTTCCGCTTCGAAACCGGTGACGACGGTCACGGACACAGCGCGCGAGGCGAGAGCGGCATTCCTGGCGCGCAGCGCCAGCGGTATGCCGTCGACGCGGGCGAGCATTTTATTGCTGCCGCCCATGCGGCTCGAACGGCCGGCGGCCAGCACCAGGGCTGCGATGCGCGGGCCTGCCGGTTCCTGCGACGAGATCGGTGCTGGAGTTTCCGGTTCAGCTTCACTCCCGTCTTCGGGCGCGCTGCGGATCAGTCCTCCGACGCCCATCGCCGCGATGTCGTCTGCGCCCAATGGCAGCTTGGCCAACAGGCGATGCAGCACCCAGTCGAGGCCGTTGAGGCGCCGCGAGCGAGCGCAACCGGGCAGTACGATCACCGGGACGGCATCGATATAAGCCAGCAACAGCATATTGCCTGGCTCCACCGGCATGCCGAAGCGCACTATTCTGCCGCCTGCCGCAACTATGGCTGCCGGCGCCACATCGCGTCTATCTTTGGTGACGGTCGCGCCGCTGATCAGGATCAGGTCGCAACCGGCCGCCAGTGCCTGGCGTATCGAGTCTTCCAGGCTGTCCTGGCGATGCGGGCAGCGCAACTCCAGGGCGAGCCTGCTGCCGAGCGCGTCCAAGCGTTGCCGTGTCACCGCAATGGTGGCGGCGAAGGCGCTTTCCTTGATGCCCGGCAGCTCGCTCAGGATCAGGGCCGCGCGATGCGGGACGAGTTCCGCCACGGACAAGGGCCGGGCGGCGACGGCCGCGCGAGCTTCGTCCAGGACGCGGCGATTGACGCCCAGGGGAACGATCTTTACCGTGGCGATGACTTGTCCTTTGCGCACCAGCGTCCATGGTGGCAGGGTGCCGACGGTGATGGCTTCGTCGATGCGGTTGAGCCTGGCTATGGCTGCGGCATCGATCTGGAAGAGACCGCGCTCCCTGGCGTGCAGGTTGCAGCGACCGGTATAGGGCTTGCGTGTTTCGCAGTTGAGGCCTGCCAGCAGCGCCGCGACTTCAGCCGCCGCCGCGTCTTCTGTCGCGTCGCTATCTTCTAGCCGCGCGCCGCTGACGGTCTTGATCCCCGCCTGTTGCAGGACGCCGATGTCCACCGCATCCAGCACCCGGCCCTTCTTGAATTTTCGGCCACCCGCTTCCAGGGAGTGGCCGAGGGTCACGCCGAGCGCCAGGTCACAGGCAAACTCGCCGAAATCGACGTTTGAAGGTGGTGCCTGTCTTTCAATGGTCTTGAGTCTCTGGCCGATGCCGGCGATGCGGGCGTGCTCCTCGAAGCTGGCGATCAGCTCAATAACGCCTTTACCGCTGCTGGCCACCGTGCACAACACCGGCACCCGCCAGCCCGATGTGGCCGGATGACGTAGTTCCTGTAGCGCTTGCAGGTCGAGTTGGACGCGTTGTGCCTGCGGCAGGTCGCCCTTATTGACTACCAGGATATCGGCGATTTCGAGAATGCCCGCCTTGATGGACTGCACCTCGTCGCCCAGTCCTGGCGGGCAGACGACGATGCGGGTGTCGGCGTAGCGGCTGATCTCGACTTCCGACTGGCCGGTGCCGACCGTCTCGACGATGACGATGTCGAAACCGGCGGCATCGAACACGTCGATGAGCTTGCCGGTGGTCCGCGACAGGCCGCCGAGATGACCGCGGGAAGACACGGAACGGATGAAGACGTCGTCGCTGCTGCCGTGATCGACCATGCGCACCCGGTCGCCGAGTATGGCGCCGCCGCTGATCGGACTCGACGGGTCGACCGCCACCACCGCGATACGATGGCCGCGGCGCAGAAGTTCCACCAGCAGTGCGTTGATCAGGGTCGACTTGCCGGCGCCGGGCGCCCCGGTAATACCCACAATATGGGCATGGCCGCAATGCGGCAAAAGGCGGGCGTGGAGTTCCTCGGCGCCGTCACGGCCGTTCTCGATCAGGCTGATGGCACGGGCCAGCGCCAGGCGGTTGCGTGCCAGCACGGCGGAAAAATCTACAGGCACGGGCGATTTCATGGGCTGTATTGTGCCCGGTTTTTGCGCCGCGGTTCGGCGCGTCGATCTGGCATAATCCGAGCTTCGAAGGATATTTGAGATTTCTAATTCCTCTTCCTAAAATAATAATTACATAATCAATGGCGGCTCGTCGAGCAGCCACCCAATGGTGCTGTCATGGAAAGATCATTCAAGGCGGAAGTCGATCAGTTGCGTCTCGCCGAGGGCCAGACCTTCACCGGCGAAGGCATCCTCGCCGTGACCAAGGCGCTGCTGCAATCCGGTGTGGCATACGTGGGCGGCTATCAGGGCGCGCCGGTGTCGCACCTGATGGACGTGCTGGCGGACGCGCATGAAGTCCTCGATGAGTTGGGCGTGCATTTCGAGGCCGCCGGCAACGAGGCCGGCGCCGCGGCGATGCTGGGCGCCTCGATCAACTACCCGTTGCGTGGCGCGGTCACCTGGAAATCGGTGGTCGGCACCAACGTGGCCTCGGATGCGCTGTCCAACCTGGCATCTGTCGGTGTTACGGGCGGGGCGTTGATCATCATCGGCGAGGATTACGGCGAGGGCGCCTCCATCATCCAGGAGCGCAGCCATTCATTTGCCATGAAGTCGCAGATGTGGCTGCTCGATCCGCGTCCCAACCTCCCCAGCATCGTGAACATGGTCGGGAAGGGCTTCGAGCTGTCCGAGGCCAGTAACACGCCGGTGATGCTGGAACTGCGCATCCGGGCCTGTCACGTCCATGGCAGCTTTGTGTGCCGGGATAATCTCAAGCCGAAGTTTTCGAAGCTGAACCGGATTGCCAAGCCGATCTTCGACGTTGAACGGATTCCGATGCCGCCGTCCAACTATGCGCAGGAGAAACACAAGGTCGAGGTGCGCATGCCAGCCGCGCTGAAATTCATCCGCGAACAGAAGCTGAATGAGTTCTTCACCGGCGAATTGCACGATATAGGCATCATCTTGCAGGGGGGGCTGTACAACACGCTGATCCGGGCACTCCAGCAGTTCGGATTGGCGGATGCCTTTGGCGCCTCGAAGATTCCGCTTTACGTGCTGAACGTCACCTACCCGCTGCTGCCGGACGAAGTGGCACATTTTTGCAGCGGCAAACGTGCCGTGCTGGTGGTCGAGGAAGGCCAGCCGGCGCACCTTGAGGAGGCGATCAACTCCATCCTGCGACGGGCCGATATCAACGATCCGCATGTCATCGGCAAGGATATCCTGCCGCTGGCGGGGGAATATACCGGCGAAGTGGTGCTCGGCGGGGTGGGGCGTTTCCTGCAACTGATGCTGCCCGACGGCGTCGACCAGGCAGGCGTGGCACAGGTGCTGGACGGCATCACCCAGGCCAAGCAGCGCGCGGCGGAACTGCTCGGCGAAAGAGTGCCGCTGCGCCCGCCGGGCTTTTGCATTGGTTGTCCGGAGCGGCCGGTATTCTCGGCCCTAAAACTGGTGGACAAGGAAGTCGGTGGCATCCACATCAGCTCGGATATCGGCTGCCACACCTTCTCGACGCTGCCGCCGTTCAATCTCGGCAATACCGTGTTGGGTTTCGGCCTGTCGCTGGCGGCCAGTTCGGGCGTTTCGGCCAGCATGGGGCAGCGCGTGGTGACGGTGATGGGCGATGGCGGCTTCTGGCATAACGGGCTTTCGAGCGGTGTGACCAATGCCATTTTCCGCAACGACGACCGCGTGCTGATCATCATGGAGAACGGTTACACCTCCGCCACCGGTACCCAGAACATTCCCTCGACGCCCGGATTGACGGCCCAGCAAGGCGTTTCCATCAGCATCGAGGGTACGCTGCGGGGGATGGGTGTGAAGTGGCTCGAACGTGTCGACAATTATGCCGTCGGCAATGTCGCGGAAGTGTTGAGGCGCGCCATGACGACGCCCGAGACGGGACTCAAAGTGATCATCGCCGACGGCGAGTGCATGCTGGAGCGGCAGCGCCGCCTGCGTCCCGTCAATGCCGCTCGGCTGGCGGACGGCGGGCGCGTGGTGCGCACGCGTTTCGGCGTCGACGAGGATGTGTGCACCGGCGACCGCTCCTGCATCCGCCTGTCCGGCTGCCCATCGCTGACGCTCAAGGACAATCCCGATCCGCTGCGCACCGAGCCGGTCACCACGGTGAATAACGGCTGCGTCGGCTGCGGCCTGTGTGGCGAAGTGGCGCAGGCGGCGGCGCTGTGTCCGTCGTTTTATCGCACGGAAGTGATCCAGAACCCCGGCTGGACAGACCGCTTCATGCAGGGCCTGCGCCAATGGACCATAGGTCGTTTGTCAGGCGATGGAAGGGGGCAGGCATGAGCGCAGCCATGGAACCCGCGGCGCTGGCGCGTCCTTTCACGATCCTGGTCGCCGCATTGGGCGGCGAGGGCGGTGGCGTGCTGGCCGACTGGATCATCGATGCCGCCTTGCACGAGGGCTTTCCGGTGCAGAGCACCTCGATTCCCGGCGTCTCGCAACGCACTGGTGCAACGACTTATTACCTTGAGCTGTACCCTCAGCGTCCCGCGACTCCCATGGTCAAACAGCCGGTCATGGCGTTGTTGCCCAGCCCCGGCGCCATCGACCTGATGGCCGCTTCGGAACTGGTCGAGGCGGGGCGCGCCATGCAGAACGCCTTCGTTACCGCCGACCGCACCACGCTGGTCGCTTCCTCGCACCGCATCTTCGCCACCTCGGAAAAAGTGGTGCCCAGCGACGGCCGTTACGCGTCGGAGAAAATCATTTCGGCCGCGCCGCAACTCGCGCGGCGGGCGATCCTGTTCGACATGGCGCGGCTGGCGCAGGAAGCCGGCACGGTTATCAACGCCGTGCTGTTCGGTGCCATGTCCGGCTCCGGCGCCCTGCCGTTGTCGCGGGAAGCCTGCGAGGCGGCGATCCGCGGAGCGGGCAAGGGTGCCGAAGCCAGCCTGCGAGGTTTTGCTCTCGGTTTTTCGCATGCGTCCGGGGAACTTACCATGGTTGCGCCCCCCGTCGCCAAGCCGACTATCCCAACTGCGCCGCCAGTCGAACGGGTGATGAAGGATTTTCCCGCGGCTTTGCATGACTTGCTCAACGAGGCGGTGCGCCGCCTCACTGAGTATCAGGATGTCGCCTATGCCGACCAGTATCTGGATCGGGTGCACCCCCTGGTCGCCGTGGAGCGCGAGATCGGCGGCGCGGAATCGGATTTTCCGCTGGCCCGCGAAGCGGCGCGTCTGATGGTCTTGTGGATGGCTTATGAAGACGTCATTCGTGTGGCGGAATTGAAGACGCGTGCCAGCCGGTTCCGCCGGCTGCGTGCCGAGGCGGGCGCAAAGCCCGGCCAGCCGCTGGTGGTGGTCGACTACCTGAAGCCGGGCGCCGAGGAACTCGCCGACATCCTGCCGGAGAGCCTGGCGGCGCATCTGCGAGCTTGGGTGGCGCGACGGCGTTTGCACGGCCGCGCTACTGACTTCGGCTTGCGCCTGCGTTCGACATCGATTTCCGGTTTTCTCGCATTGCGCTTGCTGGTGCTGTTCAAGCCGTGGCGGCGCCAGGCCGCCCGTTTCAAGATGGAACAGTTGGCGATAGAACGCTGGCTGGGCGCCATCAAGCGTTTCGGTCTGGCTTCGCTCGACCGCGAACTGGTGTCCGAAATCATTCAGTGCGCGGCCTTGCTGCGCGGTTACGGAGATACCCAGCGGCGAGGGCGCAAGGCTTTCGAAGAGGTCTTCGAGACCTTGCTCGAAAACGAGTCCGCGGCCATCAAGGGTTTGGACAAACTCACGCGGGCGATCCGCGCTATCCGCAGCGCGGCGCTGGCCAATCCGGACGCGCCGCCGCCGGCGCTGGCGGTTTCCGGTAGCGGCGGCAAACCGGTGATCTGGTTGAAGGCCGGTTGAGCAGGCTATTCATGCAGCGGAAATGAGGAGGGTCCGTCCCTCCTCAGGTCGTTATTAACTGACGTACTTGAACGACAGCGAAACGCGGGCACGATAGGCCGCCACTTTGCCGTCGACTACTTTCATGTCCAGCTTGACGATTTCGGCGACGCGCAGATCGCGCAGGGTCTTGCTGGCGGTTTCCACAGCCTTGGTGGCCGCATCTTCCCACGAGACTTTGCTGGTGCCGACGATTTCGACTATTTTGTAAATGCCATCTTCCTTGTCTTTCTTGGCCATGCTTTTCTCCTCAAAAATGCGTAGGTGCTTGAGCGATTGATCGGTACGCGGCCTGCATCACGTTTTCCCGCCCAGGCCGCAGGGCGAAATTCATGATAGCCCTTTAGCGCCGGTTGTGCGATGGACGATTGAAGGATGGTGCGCGTTCAATCACCGGCGGCAGATACGCGGTCACTGATGGAGCTTCCAGGCAAACGCGGCGATCCAGCCCGGCAGTTCGGCGGCCGGCATGGGCCGGGCGATGCCATAACCCTGAACCTCGTCGCAGCCGGAATTGCGCAGCCATTCAAGATCGGCCGACGTTTCGGCACCTTCCGCGACAACTTTAAGACCCAGCGCGTGACCCAGCAAGATCGTGGAGTTGACGATGGCGGCGTCCTTGGGGGAGTCGATGACCGAGCGGATAAAGGTTTGATCGATTTTCAGCTCGTGTACCGGCAGGGTCTTGAGGTAAGCCAGGGAAGCTTGACCGGAGCCATAGTCGTCGATGGAAATTCGCGTGCCGTAGGCGGCCAGTTGGTTCAAGTGTTCGAGGGCCAATGCCGGATCTTCCATCAGGGCGCTCTCGGTGATTTCCAGGCAGATGCCGTCGGGCGGCAATTCATGCGCGGCGGTGAGTTTTCGTACTTGTTCGACGAGTTCCGGATTCAGCAGGTCGCGCGCGGAGATGTTGATGGACGGCACGATGATCAGTCCCTCCGCGCGCCAGCGCGCGGTCTGGGCGATGACATGCCCGAGCAGCCACGGCGTGATTTCCCTAATGAACCCCGTCTGTTCCGCGAAGGGGATGAAGCTCAGTGGCGGCAGCAGCCCCTTGGCGGGATGCTGCCAGCGCAGCAGCGCTTCGGCGGTCTTGATCCTGCCGGTGCTCGGATCCAGTTTTGGCTGGTAGTGAACCACGAATTCCAGGCGATCCAGCGCCTCGCGCATTTCACCGATCAGCGACAAATGCTCATGGGGCGGGTCGCCACCGATCCCTGAGGCCAGGACGAAACCGATCTGTTTGCGCTTGGCGAGGTACATGGCCAACTCCGCCCGTCGCAAAAGGGTATTGGCATCCTGCCCATCCTGTGGACACAGTGCGATGCCCAGGCTGCCGCCGACATCGAGACGCTGGCCGTCGAGCGCAAACGGGGCTCGCAATGTGGCATGCAGCAACTCTGCGAAGCGTGTCGCCACGGCTTCGTCGGCGCCCATCAGCAGAAAGGCGAATTCATCGCCCCACAAGCGTGCGACCAGGCCGGGGGGAGCAACGATGTTTGCCAGACGCTCGCCGACGATGCCCAGCAGCCTGTCGCCGATCGGATGGCCGAGCGCATCATTGATCATGGCGAAGCGATCGAGATCGAGTACGGCGATAGCGGCCGGCGTCCCTTTGGGATGGCGGTCGAAAGTCTCCAGAAAACGCACACGGTTGGCCAGGCCGGTGAGAGTGTCCTCGTAGGCGAGCTTGAGAATCTTTTGTTCCCGCTCGGCGATTCCCTGGCGCATGCGATCGAGGCTGACCGCCAACTGGCCGATTTCGTCGGGCGGCAGGGTTGGCACGGGATGGGCATAGTCGCCTTCCTGGATGCGCTTGGCCACGGCGGCGAGCTGGTTGACCGGTCCGGCGATGCGTCGCGAGAACAGGATGCTGCCCAGCACGAACATCGCGATCGCTCCCATGACGATGGAATACAAGGCGTTCTGCATCGAACGATAAGGTGCCTCGGCCTGTTCCAGCGAGCGTTGCAGCACCACCGAAGCGCTCTTCCCGAGGGGCAGCAGCAGGGTCTGGAAATGCTCGTCGCCGAACGACAGCAACTTGGGTGTGTCCTGGGCCAGCGTCTGCAATTCGGCCGGTAGCGCCAGGCGCCGGGCGCCGTCCAGTGAGGAGGCCAGCAGGGCGGTACTCTTGTCGTCATGCCGCACCACGCTGATGGTCAGGCCGGTCATCTGCGACAGGTCGACCGCCCAACGGTCATCCACGGGAAATCCCATGGCTACCCAGGCGATGAGTCGGGGCGCCAGGATCGGCACCAGGACCATCTGGTAAAGCTGACCGTCGCGCATTTGCTTGAAGTCGGTACTCATGCCCTGGGTTTCCGCAACCGCCAGAAGATCGGGAACAGGATATGAGCTGCTTGCGGCGTCGCCACGCTGGGTATCGGCGATCAACTCGCCCGCCGGGTTGATCACCATCATCACCTTGGCGCCGATCCGGGCGCCGTGATTGCGCAGGACCGACCGTATCGTCGGTTGATCCTGGGTGGCGATGGCGTCACGAAAGGCAAAATCGGCCGACAAGACGGTGGCCGCGGTCTCCAACTGGCGCCGGTTTTGTTCGATCACTCGCTTGAACACCAAGGCGCCGGCGGATATCTCGCGCGTCATCTCGGCGGCGACGATGCGCTCGTTGCTGCGGGTGACCATGGCCAGCATCAACGCCATCACCAGTATCAGCAGCCCGACAAACACGATGGCGATGCGGTACTGCAGTGAGCGGAAAATCATTCCTCTGCCTTGGGGCGAGTGGTTAAGTGGCCAATGGGTCGGTTGATCTCAGTATAGTTCGGCGTCGGTGGGCTGCCTGGGCTTGAAGACGCGCGCCGCGACATCCATCACCTGCTCCAGCTTCGCCGGCCGGCCGCCTATCTCGATTTCGTGCGCCGGTGGTTCGGCTTTCTGGCGCGGGTGCCAGAAGCGCAGCCGATACCGTCCAGGGGGCACGTCGGCAAGCAGCGCGCGACCCTGGAGGGAGGTCTTGGCGAAATAAGGCGTATTCACGACCAGGACGTAAGCCTCCATCCAGTCATGGATATTGCAACCCAACGCCACTTCACCCGGCTTGTCGAAGATTACCGGCTGTGCCGGCTTGCCGGCGTAGAGTTTGATCTCGAAGCGTTTGGCGCTTGAAAACGAATAGACATGGTGCTTGAGCGGATCGCGGTTGGGAAAATCGATCGCGGTTCCGGTACGCACGATGGTGACATAGGGAACGAAGTCCCTGTCCTGCTGGGCAATGCTGGCGCGGGCTTCTCGTGGCGGAGGAATGCCCGCGACGGGTTCGAGCACCACGGCCGCATCTTCCACTGACTTGCCGGCCGGTGTCGAGACATGGACTTCGAGGGTGCTCGCCTGGGCGCTCAAGCAGCTTGCAAACAGCGCTGCCAGGCAATATTTCAGGGTCACTGCTTGACCTGAAGCGCAGGGGCAATCTGCCATATCTCCGAAGCCAGGCTGCCTTCGCGATAGACCACCATGTGCCATGCCTTGACCGGTGTGGTTCCGGCATATTCCGCTGCCCAACTGACCGAAGTCCCTTTGGGGTTGGCATAAGCATCCAGTTTTCCAAATTTGGCCGGCCGCGGCTGCCCCGCATTGGCGGCGATAAATTTCTGCCAGACGGCGCGGATCGCACTCTTGCCCTGATAGCGTCCATCTAGCGGGCCGCCCACCCAATCCATGTAAGCGTCCTCGGCATAGTCGTGCATGATCGCGTCCAGGTCGCCGGCGGCAATTGCGCTACGATGTGCCTGGGCCTGAGCCTCCTCGAGCGGGCCGGCAAACGAGATTTGGGAAGCGGCAAATAACAGGAAAGTCGTAGCGAACAGGAATCGGATCATGGTTTTCTCCTGATGTCATTAAGTGACGGCAAATGATAACTGATAACATGTTGCATAATGCCGATGTGTTGAACTTCCATTGATTCGGAAAGGAACAGGGAAATGGCGATCAATTCCGTAAGCTCCAGCACCAGCGCGGATGCGCTGTCGGTCAGCGCCAAGGCGCAACCTGATCGGACCATCCAATCCGATCGTTCGAAAAATCAGGCGCCTGCGGTCCAGGCCGGGCAGGCTGCTGCAACGACGGCAACAGCGCAGGTTGAAGCGCCCAGGCCGGTCGTCAACACGCAGGGCCAGACCACCGGGCGCATCATCAACACCCAGGCCTGAACGCCCGTATCATTTTCCAGCTTCCGCCGCGGACAGGAACGTCCTGGCGTCCGCAAGACCCTGCTTTTCGTCAATCCAGCCAGTTCCGGCACCCTCCCGGACTCCTGTCTAGTTAAATAAATCAAATAGTTGTGATGTGTCAGCGATGATCATCTGGTCATCGCTGACTAATCCCGTTTTATTTGATCTAGATCAAGTTCTGTCGATACAAGGTTTCCTATTATCGTCGTATATGCAATATCATGCATTAAAGCGATTGAGTTGGCAAGATAATGCATCTCGCCAATTAAGATAGAACGCTGCGACAAGGCAGGAAGTGACCCTCCGGTCGCTTTAGCCAAAAAAGGAGATCGGTAATGAGTGGATTATTTGACCAGTTCAAGACTTGGTACGAAGATCGCCACGCCTATGCGCGAGCCTGGAAGCAACGCACCGGCGGACAGGTGGTGGCAACGATGTGTACCTATACGCCGGAGGAGATCCTGATCGCCGCCGGCATGTTGCCGGTACGGGTGCTCGGCGCCCACGAACCCCAGAACGTCACTGAACCGCATATTTTCGGCATGTTCTGCCCGTTCTGCCGCGACACCCTGGCGCAGGGCTTGCTGGGCCGTTATGACTACTGCGACGGCGTGACCCTGACGCAATCATGTATCCAGTATCGGCAGACCTTCAATTCCTGGCGCATCCACGTGCCGACGGTGAAATGGGACTATTACCTGCCGATGCCCAACGAAGTCCAGTCGCGCTTTGCCAAGGCCCAGCACTACGCCGAGGTGAAGACTTTCCGCACGTTCATGGAAGGGGTGATCGGCAAGCAGCTGACCGACGCCGACCTGAAGCGCGCCACGGCACTGGTGAATGAAAACCGCCGCCTGCTGCGCGAACTCTATGAATACCGCAAGGAAATCGACCCGCGCGTGACCGGCACCGACGCCCTATATGCCTCCATCACCGCCCAGTTTGTCGACAAGGAAGAACACAACCGCGAATTGAAACGCGTCCTCGCCGAGCTGCCGAAGCTCCCCAAGACCCGCAAGGAAGGCGTGCGCTTCATGACCATCGGCTCCGAGAACGACGATGTGTCCTTCATGGCCATGGTCGAGTCGGTCGGTTCCACCATCGTCATCGACGACCAATGCTCGGGCACCCGTTACTTCTGGAACGAGGCGCGCATCCAGGACGACCCCATCGCCACCATCGCCGACCGTTACTGCGAGCGCCCGGCCTGCCCGACCAAGGATTACCCGGCGCACACCCGCTTCGACCATGTGCTCAAGCTGGCCAAGGACTACAACGCCCGCGCCGCCGTCTTTTTGCAGCAGAAATTCTGCGATCCGCATGAAGGCGATTATCCCGATCTCAAGAAGCACCTGGAGAGCAACGGCATCCCGACGCTGTTCCTGGAGTTCGACATCACCAACCCCATTGGCCCGTTCCGCATCCGTATCGAGGCTTTCCTGGAAACCATGAGCGAAGAGGAGTTGTTCTGATGGCACTCTATAAAACCGAGCAACTCAAGTGCTGGAAAAAGGCCAAGGAGCTGCGTGAAAAATACTACATGGATTACGCCAGCGCCAAGGAGCGGGGTGGAATCAGGTGGTCGGGCTCCGCCTGGGCGCTCGACGCGATTCCCGCCGGCCTTGGCACCGACGTCCATTCACTCACCGGCGAGCCGTACGCCGCCGCCGTGGCGCATGACAAGAAGTTGAATGCCGAATGCCAGAATGCCGCCGAATCAGCGGGGTTTGCCCGCGACCTGTGCGCCTATATGCGGACTTACTGGGGCTCGATCTATCTGAACAAGTATTTGTTCGGCGGGCCCTTCCCCAAGCCCGACTTCAATTTCCAGACACAGATCTGCTGCTCCCATTCGAAGTGGTACCAACATGCCTCCAAACTGGAAAACACGCCGGTCAAGTTCATCGACGTGTCCGTCGGTCCTTATCGGGATCTGACCGACGAACGCCTGATGTATGTGACCAATCAGGGCTTGGAATCTATCGAATGGATGGAGCAGGTGACCGGCCGCAAATACGACGACGAGTTGTTTATCCAGGCGGTCAAGAACGAGATGCGCTCCACCTCGCTGTGGGCCGAGATCTGCGTGCTCAACAAGGCCAAACCGGCGCCGCTCGACGAGAAGACCATGTACTCGCTGTATGTGCTGGCGACGCTCTCCAAGTCGTCGAAATGGTGCGCCGACTTTTATGAAGAGTGCCTGGATGAAGTCAAGGACCGCGTCGCCCGTGGCATCGCCGCGGTTCCCAACGAACGCTGCCGCGTCATGTCGGACACCCAGCCGCCCTGGGCCTTTCTCAAGGTATTCCGCTATCTCGAAGAGTTCGGCGCCGTTTCCATCGGCTCGCTGTATACCTTCGGTCTCGAAGGCATCTGGGAAACCAAGCCGGACGGCACTTGGGGGCCGCGCACCACGCCGATGCAGAAGGGCATAGAGATCACCAGCCGCGAGCAGGCGATGAAGCTGTATTGCGACTGGAATCTCTCCAAGCCGCAGTGGCAGCACTTCTACGATCCTCGTCTGAAGACCGAGATGATGAAGACCATCGTCAAGGAGTGGGGAGTCGACGGCGTGATGTTGCACTTGAATCGCGGTTGCGAAGGACTCTCGATCGGCATCATGGAAAATCGCCTGGGCCTGGCGGCCGCGGGGATACCGGTGATGACCTTCGAAGGCAATATGGGGGACGAGCGCGAGTTCGATATCGGTCGTACCCAGAACCGGGTCGATTCCTTCATGGAAACCCTCAATCTCAAGCGTGAATTCACCCACGCCTGAATCACCTAACTCGCATCGTCGTCAGAGCACCCCCATGCCATGAAATCGTTCAAAAACAGGAATTACGCCCCACCCCCAACCCCCGCCCAGGCGGGGGCTACAAATTGCTCGCTGCGCTCGTGGGTTAAGGGGCACTTCGTAACTGTATTTCACGCTAAGGAGATATAGCCAAATGATAACCGCAGGCATAGACATGGGTTCCCGCACCGTCAAGGTGGTGTTCCTGGAGGAACTCGCCGTGGCAGGCGCGCCGCAACTGAAATGGGGCGTCAAGGGCAAGCACATCATGTTCCCGGATGAACTCGACATGGATGTGGCCGCCGAGAAGGCTTTTGAGGACGGCATGAAGGAAGCCGGCATCACCCGCGATCAGGTGAGCTATGTGGTGTCGACGGGCGCCGGACGCAAGCAGGTGAAATTTGCCACCGGCGATGTCACCGAGGTGTCCGCAGGTGCGCGCGGCGCGGTGTTCATGTGTCCGACGGCGCAGACGGTGGTCGACGTCGGCGCCGAGGAAGGACGCGGCGTCAAGGCCAATGCCGAGGGCAAGGTCGTGGATTTCGCCGGCAACGAAAAATGCGCCGCCGGCGCCGGTGCCTTTGCCGAGTCGATGGCCCGCGCGCTACAGATGAACCTGAAGGAATTCGGCGAGGCCAGCCTGCGTTCCGAGAGGACCATTCCGATGAACGCGCAATGCACTGTGTTCGCCGAATCCGAAGTGGTGTCGCTGATCCATTCCGCGACACCCAAGGAAGACATCGCCAAATCGGTGCTGGATGCCGTGGCCAGCCGCGTCTGCGCCATGGTGCGACGCGTCGGCATCGAGGGCGACGTGATCCTGATCGGCGGCATGGTGAATAACCCGGGCTTCGTCAAGTCGCTAAAAACCTCGCTGGGCATCGATCACATCAACCTGCCGGATATGCCTGAATATATCAGCGCCCTGGGCGCCGCCCTGATCGCAGCCGACGGCAAGGCCTGAGCGCAGCGTCCAACGACCAAACTGAAAGGAAATCATCATGGCAGCAGGAGAGAAGAAAGAATACTGGCGCTGGGAGGAGAGCTGCTGGATAGACGAATCGAAGAACTGGCGCGACGCAGGGATCGTCACCGCCGGCATCGATGTCGGTTCGGTCAGTTCCCAGGCGGTGGTCTGTGTCGACGGAGAACTGTATGGCTACAAC